>CAWFSB010000039.1:0-135657 GCA_963818355.1 uncultured Acidobacteriota bacterium
AGTATCACGGCACGACCTCCACCTTCAGAGGCGAGCGCAGGCGCGCGGCGAAGGCGTCGAGGTGGCGGTCCCACGCGGCCACGTCCGGGAAGTACCCGCTCCGGTCCCAGCCGGAGCCCGCGTACCAGGTGGCGGGCCGACCTTTCGGGGTCCGCGCCACGACGAGCTGGTTGCCTCCCTGCTCGACCACGTCCACGACCGTGCCCGGGTCGATCACGAGGCCGCAGCCGAGCCAGCCGTTGTCGCCGTAGTTCGTCAGGTGCTCCCACGTCCGCACGACGCCGCGCTCGCGGTCGACGCGCGGCACGACGTCCTTGGCCTTGCGGATGCCGGCGGCCCACGTGACGTCGCCCTCCGTCCGGTAGAAGCTCTCGAACCGGTTGAAGTGGCTGCCGGCGTCGAGGGTGACGCGCTTCACCTCGGTCACCCCCAGCCCCGGCTTCTCCCACTCGGGGTAGGAGGCCTCGAAGACGACCCGGAGGGGCCCGCTCGCGAGCACGCGCGAGGAACGGAAGTTCTTCGAGACGGCGAGCGCCCCGTCGACCATGAGGCCACTGCCGCCGCACCCGCGCGACCTGCCGGCGGAGTAGAAGTCGCCACCCTCGCCGTGGTCGCGGTGGTAGTCGTCGACGAGGTACCAGTCGTTGAGGACCAGCCGCCGCGTACGCTTGCTCCACGCGTCGACCGTGCTGCTCGTGAGCGGCTCCTTCTCGAACGTCTCGAGGGCCTGGCCGTAGATCCGGAAGGCCACCCGGTCGTTCTCCCAGGCGAAGTCGTCGTGGCGCTCCCGCACGAAGCGGCCGTAGACGCGGTAGTCGGCGAGCCGCGGCTTGCGGGCCTCGCCGAGGACCAGGGTGAACTCCCGTGTCTCGCCCGGGGCGAAGTCCGACTGGAAGACGAGACGGTCGAAGGCCCCGTCCCCGTCCTCGTCCACGGCCTGCGAGAGCACCTCGCGGCCGCTGCGCCCCTCGGTGACGACGAGGCGGGGAAGGTCGGCGGCCGGGACGCCGGGGGCGAGGGCGGCCGCGGCCACCTCGACCGTCTCCATCGGCCGGGGCGCGTCGAGCGGGTTCGTGACCCGCACGAGGATGTGGGGCCCCGCGGCGGCGGCGGACGCGGCGGCGAGGACGAGGGGTCCGAGGGTGACGATCATTCGCATCGGTAGTTGCTCCACGCGGGCCGGCGCCCTACTGGTCTGACCAAGAAGGCTGAAGAGAAGGAGGCCACGCCTGCTCGGGTCGCGCTCTGCGAGTGGGCTATTCTAGCCATTGACGAGGATTGGGGAGGTTCCGGCGGGCCTCGACGCCGCCTAGAGTCTGTGATACGAAGTGGCACGATGTCAATAGTTAGTCTTACCAATCCAGGGCGCGCCGCGGTGCGCGCCGGGATCGTCGGCTGCGCTCTCTTCCCACCCTGTGTCGCCCTGGGATCGCCGCCCGCCTTCCCGGGCGCCGAGGGCTTCGGTGCCTCGACCCCCGCCGTTCCCGCTCTTCGACGTCCGCAACAACGTCGTCTACGACTACGGCGGGATCGCGAGCGGCATGACGGGGGACCGGCTGCGCGCGAACTACGTCGCGAACTACGTTCGGCCCGGGCCCTCCAGCGACACGAGGCGCGGGGTCATCGTCCTCACCGACAGCGCGGCCGTGAGCTACCACGTGGGGGGGTGGCCCGCCTACGAGACCGGGACGCCGTCGCCCGACGCCGACGCCGACGGGATGGCCGATGGCTGGGAAAGGGCCCACGGGCTCGACCCGGCCGACCCGGCGGACGGCGCGCGACCGGGCGCCGACGGGTACACGAACCTCGAGGCGTACCTCCACGAGCTCGCGGGCCCGGTGGAGCGAGGGCCCTAGATCAGACGAGCGGTCGGGCGCGCCCGGCGAGCTGGAGAGCGAGGCCCCACGGATCGCGCAGCATCGCGAAGCGGTCGCCCGCGGGCGTCACGGTCACCTCGCCGACCGGCATGGCTCCCGCCGCGATCAGCCGCGCGCGCGTCGCCTCCACGTCGGGGGCCGCGAACGCGACGTGCAGGAGCAACGGGTCCATCGCCGCGTAGTCCGGCAGGGGCAGCGTCCCCCCGTAGACCTCGAGCACGCTCGCGCCCGCCTCGTCGGCCAGAAAGCGGGCGTTCCCGGGCGGGTCCCCCTTGCGTACCACGCGCATCCCGAGGTGCGCCTCGTACCACCCGGCGACCGCCTCCGGATCCGCGACCAGCAATGCGACGTGCTCGAGCTTCATCCTCACCCTCTCTCGACTGGCCGCAGGCTACTCCACGACCAGGTCGCGCGTGTGCGACTGCGTCAACGCCTCGCCGCCGGCCGGCAGGATGCGCACGTCCTGCATCCGGATCCCCTCGGTCTCGACCAGCCGCGCTCCCTTCTGCGCGCCGATGGTGACGTTCCGAAAGACGATCCGGCGGATCGGCGCCTCGGGAAGGCCCTCGATCGTCATGGCCTCGCGGGCCCCGTCGCAGGCCAGGTTCTCGATGACGAAGTCCTGGAACTGCGGGATCCCGCGGGCGGGAGACGGGCTCCCGCTCGAGGCCGGGGACGCCGGCCGCGGCGCGCCGCCCTCGGGCTCTTCTGCCGGTGCCGCACCCCCGTAGGACGTCTGGAACACCACCGCGCCGGTCGCGATGTCCTTCAGGGCGACGTCCCGCACGTGGATCTTCTCGATCACCCCGCCCCGGCCGCGTGCCGACTTGAAGCGCAGGCCGATGTCGGTCTCGACGAAGGTCACGTTGCGCACCATCACGTGGCGCATCCCGCCCGAGGTCTCGGACCCGATGACGAAGCCGCCGTGCGCCCGGAAGACGGTCGAGTCCGCGACGACCACGTTCTCGGAGGCGACGGTCCACTCCGTGCGCACGCGGGGCCGCCCCGGCTTCATGCAGATGCCGTCGTCGCCGGTGTCGACCAGGGTGTCGTAGACGACGACGTTGCGGCAGGGCCCGATGTCGATCCCGTCGGCGTTCTGGGTGTTCCAGGGGTTGCGGACGGCCACGTCGCGGATGATCAGGTTCTCGACTTCGACGGGGTGGATCGTGAAGTGCGGCGAGTTGCGGAACGTCGGACCGTCGATCAGGATGTCGCGGCTGTCGGAGATGTTCACCATGTCGGCGCGCAGGTACTCTCGCGCCCTGGCCCAGTCCGCAGCCGTCGCGTCTGTGCGCTCCCGGAGCGCGGCCACGAGGGCCGCTCCCTCCATCGCCTCGCGCGAGGGCCACCACTCGCTCCCGTCCGCCGAGACGACGCCGCCCCGGGCGAGGAGCCGCCGCCACTCGGCCGGGGCGAGCTTGTCCTTCTTCGCGAAGACCCACGCGTCGCCGGAGCCGTCGAAGACACCCTTGCCGGTGATCGCGAGAGCCCCTCTTGCCGTGGGCGGTGATCGGGGACATCACGCGGTGCTCGCGCGAGCCGGGGTAGCGCGGGACGACCGGGAAGTCCTCGAAGCGGCGGCTGAACGACACGAGCGCCCCGCGGTCGAGGTGCAGGTCGACCCCGCTCTCGAGCTCGATCGGCCCGGTGCGCCACACCCCAGGAGGCACGATCACGTGCCCGCCCCCGGCCTTGACGCAGTCGGCGATCGCCGCTGCGAACGCCTTCGTGTTGAGCGTCACGCCGTCGGGCACGGCCCCGTAGTCGGCGATGCTGAAGACGCGGTCCGCGAAGACGGGCGGGAGCGGCGCCGTCATGGCGAACGGCAGGTCCGCCATCACGTGAGCGGGGACCGGGCGGGCGTAGGCCGAGAAGTCCCGCGCCGGCGGCGCCGCCCCCGCGAGGGCGGCCATCGACGAGAAGGCGACCGTGGCCCGAAGCGTTCCGTTCATGCTCACGACCCTCTCCGCGGGCCTCACAGGTCTTCCGGGATCAGGCCCGGGGTGCCCTTGCGCATCCTCTCGACCACGGGGTTCGTCGGGTTGAGCCCGCCCTCGAACGGGCCGGGGCCCGGGATGTAGATGAAGAGCTTGCCGCGGCGGTCGCTCTCTCCCAGGAAGACCGAGCCGTCCGCCCCGATCGCCATCGCGTCGAACGAGTAGGCGCGCTTGGCGTAGTAGGGGCTGCGGTCGACGGCGCAGGACGCCCAGCTCGAGGAATCCCTCCTTGCCCGAGAGGTCGTAGCTGTGCAGCTTGCAGATGCGGTCGAGCTCCCCGGTGAGCATGTAGATCCGGCCGTCGAGGGCGACCTTCATGGCCCGCATGCGGCGCATGGAGGCGCGGCTTGCCGAGCACGACGAGCTTCTCCTGCTCGAGGTCCAGCCGAACCAGGAAGCCGTCGTTGGTGCCGGCGTAGACCCGGCCCTCGCCGTCGGTGTCGAAGCACTCGAAGACCGGGAAGTCGATCGACTTCAGCGACTCGTAGTACTCGCCCGGGAGGCGCATGTTCGTCTCCTCGATCCGGTCCGTGGCCGGGTCGTAGCGCCAGACGAGACCGTTCTCGCCCGAGGAGTAGACCCGGCCGGTGCCCGGGTCGCAGTAGAGGGCTCGGGGCACGGTGCGCCAGTCCCGCTCGGGACCGCTGAAGACCTTCTTCTTCACGACGTCGCCGAGGTCGCGCGTCTTCCGCGTCGCGAGGTCGAAGATGAAGAGCCGGGCGTCCGGGTAGCTCAGCCCGTAGAGCACGGTCTTGTCCGGGTTCCAGGTCATGGCGTAGACCGTGTTCCCGGGCACCGGGATGCCGAGGTCCTCGAGCGGGCTCGGGTCGTCGTTCGTGTAGGTCCGGGTGTCGCCGGTCTTCGGGTCGTAGCGGTAGATGTGGCCGCCCTCGTAGCCCTGGTACACCGCCTGGATGTCCTTCCAGAGCTGGTGCTCGATGGCCTCGATCGCGACGGGGAACTGCCGGGTCAGCTTCACGGGGGCGAGCACGTTGAGGCCGGTGCCGATGTAGATCGAGCCGTCCTTGCCCTCCAGCAGCGCGTGGTGGACGCCCCGGGCCTGGGCGATCCGCCCGAGCGGGCGGACCTTGCCGATGAAGCGGTTGAAGAAGAAGAGGTACGACTGTGTCCGCCCGCTCGTCGCGCCGTAGACGAACCCGTTCGAGTGGGACAGGAGGGCGGTGATCCGGCTCTCGTCGGCCGGGATCAGGTTCTGCGTCGGGTAGCCGAGGTCGCGGTAGTCGAGCCGGTGCGGGTCGAACCCGGGGTTGACCCACTGCTGGCCGAGGGCGGGAGCGGCGATCGCGCCCAGGAGACAGGCGGTCGCGAGGGTCCTGCGGAGTGCGTGCATGGTGTCTTCTCCCTTCCTACCGGGCGGCCCGCGGGTCGTAGCAGCCGAGGCCCAGGCTGTAGGGGCTCGCGCCGCCGGGGTTGGCGGCGAGCCTCGGGTCCGGCTCCTCGAAGGCGCCCACGAACCAGACGCGCCCGTCCGCGTCCGTCTTGGCCCCCTGCGTGCCGTAGGCGTAGCGGCCGTCCGGGGCACGGAGGAGCCCGATGTCCTCCACGCGCCCGGTGCCGAGGTCGTAGGACGTCATGAAGCTGAGCTGGGGGACCTTCCCGGGCCCGAGCGCGCCGAGCTTCGTCTTGTCCACGACGTCGAGGGACACCGTCCCGTAGTCGAAGTCCCTGGAGACGACCGGGATGTAGTAGATGCGCCGCTCCTTCTGCGACAGCGTCATCGAGAGCGTCGCGTAGGGCACGCTCATCGGGTCGCCCCCGCGGAACATCGGAGGGCAGATCTGGGCGAGGGAGGTGAAGGCGCCCTCCTCTCCCTGGCGGGGGTCGTACCGGAAGAGCAGGTTGCTGCCCCCGACGACGCCGTAGATGGCCTTGTCGACCGGGTCCCACTCGGCGATGCGCCACTGGGGCTTCCGGTCCAGCATCGGGTTCGCCATCGAGCGCGACTGGTTGACGACCGGCAGCCGCACGTGCTCGAGGTCGAGGATGCGGTCCTTCGCCACGTCGTACTTCCAGACCATGCCCGGCGCGTAGGTGCCGTAGACGTTGCCGTCGTCGTCGATCACGATCGTCCGGCAGATGTCCCAGTCGTCCACGCGCCCCATGTCCTCGGTGCGGTCCTGGTCGATGAAGTAGCGGTAGAGGTGGCCGTTCTCGGCGAGGCCGTAGATGATCCGCCGCTTCTTGTCCATGGCCTGGCCGAGCAGGCCCCAGAACGCGTTGATGCGCCCCAGGGCCTCGACCTTCCCCGACTCGATGTCGACGCGGAACCAGCGCGGCCCCTCGTAGCTCGCGGCGTCGATCGCGGGCGGCCCGTTGTCCTCGGACAGCGAGCCGAAGTAGACCCACCCGTCGAGCTCCTGCATCTGCACGTGGATCTTGCCGTTCGTCCAGATGCCCCGTCCGCGCTCGCCGAGGAGCTCGGTCAGGTTGGCGAGCTTGCGCATCCTCTCGGTCCGGGGGTCGAACTCGTAGACCGTGGCCGCGTCGGCGTGGGTGCACAGGCCCACGAAGATCTTGCCGTTCGACGCGACGTAGAGCGCGCTCCAGAAGTGGGCGTCCTTGTCGACGTCGCTGAAGCGGTAGTGCCGGATCGGGACGGTCCGGAGCTGGAGCGGCGCTTGCTTCTCCTGGGCCGGGAGCGGGCCGGGAAGGGTCGCGGCGGCCAGGACGAGGGTCGCCAGCGCGGCTGGCCATCGGGGCATCGTGGTTCCTCCTGTTGTGTTCGTGCGACCTCAGGGCAGGGCGCGGTAGCGGAAGCCCCGGAAGCGGGCCTCGCCGTCGCCCGAGACGTAGAGCGCCGGGCGCAGGCTCAGGAAGTCGTAGGCGGTGTTGTGGTGGTAGCCGGAGACGTCCATGCGGTGTCGTAGCGCTTCCAGTCGCGGCCGTCCGCGCTGTAGTAGAGCGAGACGAGGTGGCGGTCGTTGACGAGGCGCAGGAAGACCCGCCGCCCCAGGTCCTTCGGCTTCGGGCCGCGGCGGTCGAGGCCGTAGCGGTGGAGGACGAGGCTCTCGTCGTCGAAGGCGAGCCCGCCGTAGAGCCGGCGGCTGTAGAAGACGAGCAGCCCCGCCGTGGCCTTGCCGTCCGTCTCGACCTCCGACCTCGATCTCGTAGGCCGGGTCGCCCGCCACGAACCACAGCGGCGAGGCGTCCCTCGGGGAGGTGCCCTTCCCCTTCAGGACGAGCGTGCCGTCCTCGATCCGGTAGCGCGCGGCGTCGTCCTGGCCGCCGTCGTAGAAGCTCCACTGGACGCCCATCCGGCCCGGGGTGAAGTCGCCCGAGAACGGGAAGCCGTGGACCGCGCCCGTCTCGTCGATGGGCTTGCGGATCGGCCGCGCGGGGTCGCGCCCGGCGAGCTTCACCCAGCCGTCGGCCGTCCACTCCACGGGCTCGAGGAGCGCCTGCCGGCCCAGCGTGAGGAAGCCCTTCTCGTACGCGTGGTAGACGATGAACCAGCGCCCGTCCGGCCCCTCGACCAGCGTGCCGTGCCCCTTCGACCACCAGCGTTCCTCGGCCGAGAGCGCCCGCGCGATCGGGTTGTGGGGCGAGTTCTCCCAGGGCCCGTGGATCGACTTCGAGCGCGCGGAGACGATCATGTGCCCGGTGGGCGGGCCCGCCGTTCCGCCCTCGGCCAGGATCATGTGGAAGTACTCGCCGTGCTTCAGGATCTTCGGGCCCTCCTGCGAGAAGCTCTCGACGATCCAGTCGTCGGGGTACTTCCAGCCCTCGTACGCGTGCTTCACCTCGCCCGCGGTCGAGAGGCCGTCGTCGGCGAGCGGCACGTAGCGGCCGCCCGAGAGGAAGAGGTAGCGCTTCCCGTCCTCGCCGACCGCGTGGCCGGGGTCGATGAGCGGGCAGCTTCAGGTCGATCGGCTCGCTCCAGGGCCCCTCGATGCGGTCGGCCCAGACCACGTAGTTCGACCGGTAATCCGCGGTCCGGGCGGGGAAGTAGATGAAGTAGCGGCCGCCGTGCTTGACGAGATCGGGAGCCCAGACCGAGCCGACGTTCTTGAAGAGCGCGGGGCCGATCGGCTGCCAGCTCACGAGGTCGCGCGAGCGCCAGACGACGAGGCCGGGGTAGGCGTCGAAGGACGAGAACGTCATGTAGTAGTCGGCGCCGTCCTTGAGAATCGACGGGTCCGGGTGGTCGCCGGCGAGGATCGGGTTGAGGTAGCAGCCGTCGCCGAGGTCGGCCCTTCGCTGGCCCTCGAAGCCGCGGGCCCAGGTCTCGCCCGCCTTCGCCTGGCAGGGGTCCGCGCTCGCGGAGCCGCTCGAGGCCGCGCCGGGACCCACCGTGACGTTCTCGAGCTGGAAGCCGGGCGCCCGCACGTCGACGGACGGCGCGATCACGGTCCGGCTCGCGTCCGCGTACGGGCTGCGGATGCGGATGTTCGGCTTCGTGACCACGAGCCTCTCGCGGTAGGTGCCGGGGGCCACCGAGATCACGGCCCCCTCGGCCGGGGCCACGTCGATCGCCCGCTGGATCGACCAGTAGTCGCCGTTGCCGCTCGCCGCGACGTAGAGCGTCGGGTCCTCCTCGGGGACCTTGACCGCCGCGGCCGGCGCCTCGGGGAGGTCGGGGAAGGGGGCGAAGCGGCCCTCGCACGCCGGGGGCTCGCCCGCGGCGGCGCCCTGGTCGTTCACCGTGACCGTGTCGCCGCTCGGCACGAAGCTCCCGCGCCGGGGCCCGATGCGCACGTCGGCGTGGGCGGCCACTGCCTGCTCGGAGCGCTGGCCGTCGACG
Organism: uncultured Acidobacteriota bacterium; assembly: GCA_963818355.1. Taxonomy (GTDB): domain Bacteria; phylum Acidobacteriota; class Vicinamibacteria; order Fen-336; family Fen-336; genus DATBSL01. Next base: position 8,640 of record CAWFSB010000039.1, read on the forward strand.
TGCACGTTGTCGAGCAAGACGCTCATCCGGTGCTCGGCATCGAGGCCGAGGAGGGTCGTCCAGCCCCCGGTCACGCTGCGGACGTCCTTCAGCCGGATGTCGCGGTAGACCGGGAGGAGCGTGCCGGGGAACGTCGTGTACATCGAGGTGAGGACGATCGGGTTCGGGACATTCCGCATGCAGACGTCTTCGTAGCTCACGTCCTCCACGAGGCCGCCGCGGCTGCGGTCGGACTTGATGCGCAGGCCGTTGTCGGCCCCGTCGATCGTGAGGTCGGTGACGCGGACGGCCCGCACGCCGCCGTTCGTGTTGCTGCCGATCGACATCCCGTGCCCGTTCCAGAAGCGGTTGTGGGCGATCGTCACGTGGGTGGTGGGCCCGGCGCCGCCTGCCTTGATCGCCACGTTGTCGTCGCCGGTGTCGATCAGGCAGTGGGCGATCGTGACGTTCGTCGAGGAGGACGGGTCGATGCCGTCCGAGTTGCGGGCGGTCTTCGGCGTCTGGATCTTCACGCCCCAGGCGGTGAAGCCGTCCGTTCTCTCCGCGACCACGTGGAAGTTCGCCGAGTGGCGCAGGGTGAGGCCGGCGAGGGTGAAGCCGTTCGAGCGGCGCACGACCAGGATCCGGGGGCAGGTCTGCTGCAGGTCGAGGACCTTCGCCTTCTTGGCGAGCTCCCACCACGTCAGGTCCTGGCCGCGCATCACCGCGCCGCCGCGGCCGTCGATCGCGCCCCGGCCCATGACACCGCTCCCGGGGGCGTCCTCGGCCAGGAGGAGCGGCTTGCAGCCCGGGCCCCGCTGGCCCATCTCCGACAGGACCCCGCAGCTGCCGGGGGCGACGTCGTAGTCGCGCGGGTCGCGGGAGCCGAAGAGGGCGGTGTGGGCGTCGATGACGAGCGTGACGCCGGCCTTCAGCCGGAGCGGGCCGCTCAGGAAGATGTTCGAGGCCCCCTGCCGGGCGAGCCTCACGGCCCGTCCGGCCGGGCAGGTGTCGATCGCGGCCTGGATCCTGGCGGTGTCGGGCCGGGCCTCGTCGGCCTCGGACAGGAGGCCGCCGGGAGCCGTGAGCCGCGCCTCGAGGGTGGCGCAGGCGGGGGGAGGCACCGGCTCCGTGACCTGGCGGCGGTCCTGGGCCGCCAGGGGCGCGGCGAGCAGCAGGGACACGATGGCGAGGGAGCAAGGCCGCAGCGTCATCGCTCGATCCTCTCGACGAGCCAGGCCACGACCTGGTCTGCCCAGCCGGGGAGCCGCTCGTCCCACTCCCGAGTGCCGTGCGTGCCGTCGGGCACGCTGATCAGGTCGCAGGACACGCCCGCTTCACGAAGGGCCTTCTGCATCCTGACCGACTGCTCGTACGGGACGCTCATGTCCGCCGTGCCGTGGACGAGCAGGAAGGGCGGGAGGCCGGGGTGGACGCGGCGGAGGGGGGAGCCGTCGCGCAGGGCCTGGCGGGCGGCCTCGTCGAAGTCCGTCCGGCCGAAGAGAGCGCGCATCGAGCGGCTCAGGCCGCCGCGCCGGTCGGTGTCGGACTCGAGGTCGACCGGCGCGAAGAAGGGCACGATTGCCGCCACCCGCGAGCCCTCGGTCATCCGCACGGCGGCGTCGGCGACGAGGTGGCCCCCCGCCGACTCGCCCACGAGGGCGAGCCGTCGCGGGTCCAGGCGGAGCCGCCGCGCGTTCTTCCGCGTCCAGAGCAGGGCGGCGAGGACGTCCTCGACCGGCGCCGGGTAGGTGTGCCGGGGCGCGAGGCGGTAGCTCACCGCCAGCCACGCGATGCCGGCCTTCGTGAGTGGCTGGAGGAGGGCTCGAGCGGCCTGCGTGCGGTCGCCGCCGATCCAGCCGCCCCCGTGGACGAGGATCGCAGCCGGGAACGGTCCCTTGCCGGCAGGGAGGCACGCGTCGAGCCGCAGGCTCTCGCCGCCGGGCCGTGCGTACTCCACGTCCCGCTCGAACCGGGCCGGCGGCGGGCACGGGGGCGCGGGGGCGTCGGCCGGCGGCCTCGCCTTCTCCGCCGCCGCGGCGACGCTGCCCTGCGAGGCCGGGTCCCAGCCGTCCGCGCCGCCGAGCACCGCGGCCGAGGTCAGGGCCGCGGCCTCCTGCGCCGTGAGGGCCCGCGCCCAGGGGACCCGGGCGCCGGGATTCGCTCCCGGGCCCGTCGATCCGTGCTCGGCGTAGCGGGCCGTCTTCTCGCGCTCGGGCCGGTTCCAGTTGTGCCAGCCCTCCGGCCGGACGACCTCCGACATGTCGGTGCCCAGGAAGACGGTGCGGGCGAACGAGCGCCAGGGGCGGCCGAGGTAGGTCCTCACCTCGGGCGACTCGCCGCGCAGGGTCGAGCGGGAGAAGACGAAGCCGTGCGGCTGCTCCTCCGGCGTCGACGCCGCAGTGACGTAGCCGTCCCGCCGGACGAGTAGGGAGCAGCGATCGAAGAACGCGGTGGCGCCGCCGAAGATGAAGTCGACGTGGCCGGAGACGAAGCATCTCTCGAAGTACTGGCGTCCGCGGTTCAGGAGCACGGTGTCCTGCCAACCGACGAATCGGCAGCCGCGAAAGGCGGCCCGGTCGCCGTCGACGCGGATGGCCAGCGCCTGGCCCACGGGGCCGGCCGTGTTCTCGAAGGTCAGGCCCTCGGCGGTGAAGTCGTCGGCGTCGATCTGGGCCGTGGCGGTGCGGAAGGTCCCGATCGGCTTGCCGTCGGTGCCCGGGACGTTGGCGTGGAGGTCGAACGTGACGACGGTCTTCTCCGCGTCCTCGCCGACGAGGGCCAGGAAGCGCTTCTCGCGCTGGACGTAGAGACGCTCCCGGTAGGTGCCCGGCCGGACGTGGATGATCCAGGGGCGTCCGGGACGGCCGGAGGGCGCGGCCGCGATCGCGTCCTGGACGGACTGGAACTGGCCGGAGCCGTCCGCGGCCACGACGGCGTTTGCGGAGGGGAGCCAGCCGGGGGGGAGGGGGGCGGGGGCGGTAGGGGGGGAGAGCTGGGAGAGGAGGAGGAGGAGGGGGGAGAGGGCCTTCATCGGGGCTTTCCTGGGGAGGAACGGGCCAAAATGGAACGAGCGAAGGAAGGAGGGGGGCGCCTGCGGCGCACCCCCACGGCTCAGCTATCCCGGGAGCGCCGCTCGACGGGGCGCTCCCGGGATGGCGTGGCGTCAGAATTCAAGTCTGATCGCGTACTGCAGCTGCCGGCCGTAGTAGCCGGACTCCTGCGCGTTCGTCCGTCCGAAGTCCGAGGCGGTGATGGTCAGGTTCGGGTCCGCCCAGTTCATCCCGTTGAGCGCGTTGAAGGCGTCCATCCGGACCTGCAGGCGGAACCGCCGGTTGAGCTTGAAGGTCTTCTGCAGCGTGAGGTCGAGGTTGCTGTAGCTCGGCCCGGTGAGGCCGTCGAAGGTCCACGGGTTGGAGCGCCGGGTGTACGCGGGCTGGCGGGCGAAGCCGGTGACGTCGAACCAGTACTTGTCCGCGCCGTTCTCTCCGATCTTCTCGACCGACTGCGGGGCCACCATCGTGCCGGTGAAGACGAGGGGCACGCCCGAGTAGTAGGTGTAGATCCCGGAGATCTGCCAGCCGCCGAGGATGGCGTCGAGCCCGCCCGACATGTCGGACCCCCACTTCCGCCCCCGGCCGAAGGGGAGCTCGACCGTCGCCGCCCCGACGAACCGGTGCTGGGGGTCGGAAGCCACCGTGGGGGCGCCGGAGCTGCCCGCCGCCGTGACCGAGAAGTCGAACCAGCTCAGGAGGCCGTCGTACTCGTCCTGCGCGTCGTAGAACCACTGCGATTCCTGCTTGACGTACGCGTAGGTCGCCAGGAACGAGAAGCCGTTGGCGAACGGCCTCTGCAGACGGAGCTGGAACGACTGGTACTTCGCCTTGCGCAGGTCGGTGCCGGTCTGGATGAGGTTCAGGTACTGCGGGTAGGGCCGCAGGAGCTGGCTGTAGGGGATCGTCGCCTGGCGGCGCAGCGCCCCCGGGAACTCCTCCACCGTCCCGTAGTTGTAGAACGGGTTCGCGATCGACTTGTCGATGGCCGCCCCGTAGGTGTAGGACAGCCGCGGGTCGGACAGGTTCAGGTTCTGGCTGTACTGGTCGTGGCTGATGAAGTTGATGAAGTACGTGGCGTCGGCCACGATCCGGAACGGGATCTCGCGCTGCAGCGAGACGTTGATCCGGTCGCTGACCGGCGTGCGCTGCTCGTACTCGTCCCACGAGACGTTGTCGCCCAGGTTGGTGTTGCGGCCGTAGCTCTTGCCGTACGGCGGCGTCAGGCCCTGCGGGAACGGGTTGGCGAGGAAGGCGACCGGCACGCCGTTGACGTTCGAGAGGCCGTTCGTGATCGGGTTGAAGGCGGCGAGGTCGATCTCGCCCAGGCTGTCGCGCTCCGAGTTGGCGAGCTCGGTGGGCGTGACGAACCGCCCGTAGCCGGCCCGGAAGGCGGTCTTCTCGCCGAGCCGCCACGCGAGGCCGATGCGGGGCATGAACCCGCCGGTCCAGGCGTTCGTCTTCCTCTTGTTGCCCTCCTCGGTGAAGGAGAAGGCGCCGTTGTAGGTGTAGCCCGTGGCGCCGGCCGACTGGGCCATGATCGCCCGGACGTCGGCGGGGATCTTGGGGTCGATCGCTTCGGCCATCCCCGGGATGGGGTTGGTGAGATCGAGATTCTGCGGGAGCCGGTACTGGGGGTCCCACAGGCCGCCCTGGTACTCGTAGCGGAGCCCCAGGTTGAGCGTGATCTTCTGGGTGACCTTCCAGTCGTCCTGGACGTAGAAGCCGTAGAACTCCGTGTTGGCGACCTGCAGCTGCCGGTACTGGACGTTCGAGCTGCCGGGGTCGATCGTCCCGAGCAGGAAGCTGGCCCAGGGGTGCCCGGTGGTCGTGCTCGGGCTCGTCCACCGGTTGGCGGTCGCCGCCTGCGTGAAGCGCAGGTCGGTGAAGAAGAAGCGCGCCGCGTCGCCGCGCTTCCAGCGGATCTCGGTGCCGGCCTTGAGGGAGTGCTGGTTCAGGTACTTGTTGAGACGGGCGTGGACGCTGTAGCCCTTGGGCTGCTGGTACCAGTAGTTCGCGACCCCGAACTGGTTCCGCGCCGTGCTCTCAACGACCATGTAGGGCGAGTAGATGAGCGGCCGGCCCTCGGCGTACGGCTGCCACCAGCCGCTCGGCCACAGGTTCGCGTAGCCCTCTTCGCCCACGACCATGTCGGGGTACTCGCGCTTGTCCTCGACCTGGTAGTAGGACCCGCGGACGTTGAGGGTCGTCGAGGGGTTGATGGTGTAGACGGTGTCCGCGGCGATGTTCCAGCCGTTGCGCACCGAGCCGACCGTGTTGCGCAGCTTCAGCGGGTCGTTGCCGTCCGTGTAGTCGTTCGCGTCCTGGTCCGTCTTCATGCGGCTGACCCGCGCGTAGGCCTTCCAGCGGTCGTTGATGTTCCAGTCGAGGCGGGTCGAGAAGTTGAGGTAGTGGAAGGTCCGCAGGTCCTGGGCCTTGAAGTTGTTGAACCCGGTCGCGTCGTCGCCCGCGTTGTTGGGCTGCCACAGGCCGGCCAGGATCTGCGCGGCCACGGGGTCCCAGCGGTTGGCGGGGATCACGTTGCCCGGGAAGGGGTCGCGCACCTGCACGCCGTTGACGGTGCGCGAGGTCAGCGGGTCGTAGATGATGCGCGGCGTGCCGTTCGCGTTGTAGGACTGCGAGAAGTCGCCCCGGCGCTCCAGCTCGGTCGGCAGCGAGTAGTTGCTCGCCGCGGACTGCGTGTTCTCGATCGCGTCGAAGACGGCGAACAGGAAGAGCTTGTTCTTCTGGATCGGCAGGCCGATCGTCGCCCCCGCGTTCCAGTAGGGGTTGTCGTTGTGCTTCTGGGTCGCCCGGTCGCTCATCGCGTTGAGGCTGGCGTCGCGGCCGAAGAAGTAGGCCGAGCCCTTGACGTCGTTCGAGCCCGACTTCATCGTCACGATCGCGATGCCGCCCGCGCTGTGGCCGAACTCGGCGTCCACGGCGTTCTGCTGGATCGTGTACTCGCTCACGGAGTCCATGGGCGGCGTGTAGCCGAGCTTGTTGCCGGCGGTGAGCGGGGTCCCGTCGAGGAGGACGTCGTTGCGGTACTTGGTGCCGCCGCCGATGTCCATCTCGTTGGCCGTCCGGTGGTGGTAGGGCTGGGTCTCGATCGTGCTCCCGCGCTGGATCGTGGTGGGGTCCAGCATGGCGAGCTGCAGCGGGTTGCGCGTCCCGGAGGGCAGGTCCTTCACCATCTCCTGCTCGATCGTGAGGTCTCGGGTCGCGGTGTTGAACTGGATCGTGGGCGTCGCCTCCGTGACGGTGACCGTCTCCTCGATGCCGCCCACCTCCAACTTGAGGTCCACGGTGACGTCGCCGCGCTGCTGGACGCGGACGCCCGTCTGTACGGTGGTCTTGAACCCGGTCAGCTCGGCGCTCACGGAGTAGGTCCCGGACTCGACGAAGTCGAACAGGTACCGTCCGTCGGCGTTCGTCGTGCGGGTGTTCTTGACCCCCGTGCCGTCGTTCGTCAGGACGACGGTCGCGCCGGGCAGAACGCCGCCGCTCGGATCGGAAACAAGGCCCTGCAACCGGGCCCGGATGTCCTGCGCGCTCGCCGACACGGCGGCGGTGACGAGAGCCAGCGCGAGGATCGCGCTCCTCCGACTCGAAGTGCTCATGGCCTCTCCCCTTGAAGGCGTCCCTCGGTTGCCGCAACCGGTTCCGGAGGACTTCGTCTGGCGCGGCAATTCCCGAACAGGCCGCCCAGCAATGGAACGTTGTAATACCATTTCGGAGAATGTCAAGAGGTTGTCGGACCAATAGATCTCCAAAGTCCAGAATGTCGAGAGCGGTGCGCCGGTCGAGCGGGTCCAAGAGAAGGCCACAAGCTCTTGACAGATAGGGCCCCCAGTGGTACGAAAGATGTCCGGCGGCGGCCTCGCAGTCCTCAAAAAGGTCAGACCAAATGTCCGGGCCGAGGGGGAGAAAAATGTCAAAACGATCGTATCGTGCACGAACAGCTGTCGCCCTCTCCCTCATCCTCGGTGCCGCACTGCCGCTCTCAGCCGAGGGCCCCTACCGCAACCGGGACAACAAGGACCCGAAGGACCTCTCCGAGGGCACCTACCCCATTCCGTACCAGAAGCCCACCGTGGCCGAGATCACGGAGGTCCTCGAGCGCGTGCGGGGCTACCTCGATGCGACCTCGCCCACGCGGGTGGTGGACGGCCGAACCGGTGTCGAGATCACCGACTTCTCGGTACCGAATGTCGAGGCCAGGATCCCGGACGGAGCCGGAGAGGCGTTCTATCCGCTCGACTACACCATGGGCGTCACCCACTCGGGCATGCTGCTCGCGCACGAGGTCACCGGGGATGCCCGGTTCGCGGAGTACACGCGCCGGCAACTCCAGTTCGTCGCCGACCGCCTTCCGTACTTCCGCGAGGTCGTCGCGAAGGGCGCGCGGCCCGGAAAGGAGACCTTCGGGGCCATCATCGAGACCGGCTCCCTCGACGACTCGGGGTCCATGTGCGCCGCCCTCGTGAAGGCGCGCCGGAAGGGCGTCGGGCCCGACCTCGAGCCGGTGATCGACCACTGGAGCGACTACGTCGCGCACAAGCAGTTCCGCCTCGCCGACGGCACCCTCGCGCGCCAGCGCCCGCAGCCCGAGTCGCTGTGGGCCGACGACCTCTACATGAGCGTGCCTGCGCTCGCGCAGATGGGCGCTCTCACGGGCGATCGCGCCTGGTTCGACGACGCGGTGAAGCAGGTCCTGCAGTTCCGCGGCCACCTCTGGGACCCTCAGGCGGAGCTCTACGCCCACGGCCGGCACATGAACCAGCCGCTCAACCCCGAGTTCTACTGGGCCCGCGCGAACGCCTGGGCGATGCTGGCGTCGGTGGAGCTCCTCGACGTGCTGCCGGAGGACCACCCGGGGCGGGAGGGGGTGCTCGAGGCGCTGCGGGCCCACATCCGCAGCGTGGCGAAGCTCCAGTCGGGCACGAGCGGCCTGTGGCACCAGATGCTGGACAAGCCGGACTCGTACCTCGAGACCTCGGCCTCGGCCATCTTCGTCTACTCGATCGCGCGGGCGATCAACCGCGGGTGGATCTCACCGGTGAGCTACGGCTCCGTGGCGCAGGCCGGCTGGATCGGCGTGGCGACGCGGGTGAACGCCCGAGGCCAGGTGGAGGGCACGTGCGTCGGGACGACGCTCGCGAGCGACCACGTCTACTACTACAACCGCCCGCAGTCGGTGTACGCGACCCACGGGTACGGGCCGGTGCTCCTGGCGGGCGCCGAGATGATCCGCCTGCTGCAGAACCCGGGCGTCGACGTCCAGCACAAGCTGCGGACCTACCACTACGTCCCGAAGAGGCCGTGAGGAACGCCTCAGCGCTGGCGGGCCCCGGACTTGTGCCCTTCGCCGGTCTCGTGCTTCACCTGCTCCCAGCGGGCGTGCTCGAGGTGCTCGGTCATCTCGCGCCGGGCGCGTTCCGGGCTGCGGGAGCGAATCGCGTCGTAGATGCGCCGGTGGGTCTCGGCGGACTCGCGGAGGCTGAAGCCGGACATGTTGATCCGCCCGGTCTCCCAGATGATCTCGGTGAGGGTCCCGATGATCGCGGCCACGATGGGGTTGCCGGAGCCGGCGGCCACCGCGCGGTGGAAGCCGAGGTCGTGGCGGAGGAACACCTGCGGCTCGTCGAGGGTCGCGAACATGCCGGTCAGCTCGTCCGCCATGCCGGCCATGTGCTCGCCGGTGGCGCGCTCGGCGGCGAGCGAGGCGGCGCCAACCTCGAGCATCCGGCGCGCCTCGTACATCTGGTCGAGGGTGAAGCCGTGGAGGGCGGCGAGAAACTCGAGCGGGGCCCTGCCGAGCTGGGGCGGCCCCTCCACGATGAAGGTGCCGGCGCCGCGGCGCGACGTGATGATGCCCATCGCCTGCAGCGTGCGCAGGCCGGACCGCAGGGACGGGCGGCTGACGCCCATCTTCAGTGCGAGCTCGCGCTCGGGGGGCAGGCGGTCGCCGGGGCCGAGGCGCCCCGCCTCGATCTCCTGGCGGACGTGCTCGACGACCTGGGCTCCCGCCGCGGTGCCGTTCGCCCGCTGATTGGTCGGACCTTTTTTCACTTCTTCTGCCAAAACGCCATGACAGATATCACTCTCTCGACTGCGCCGTCAACCACTTCGGGCAATCATGAGGCGGCTCGTGTCGAGTGGTCCGACCATTCGACGTTTTGCTCGTGGGGCACGGTGCTCGGCCTCGCGAGGGCGGCCGCCCTCGCCACGGCGATCACGGTTCCCGCGGCACTGGCGCAGGAGGTCCCCTGGCGCGCGGACCAGGGCGACGGCACGTACGTCAACCCCGTGCTCTTCGCGGACTACTCCGATCCCGACGTGGTGCGTGTGGGCGGCGACTACTACCTGGTCTCGTCCAGCTTTGGCAACGTTCCGGGCCTGCCCGTCCTCCGCTCCCGCGACCTCGTCAACTGGACGATCGTCGGCCACGCGCTGCCGCGGCTCCCTTCGCCCGACTTCGACCGCCCGCAGCACGGCAAGGGCGTCTGGGCCCCGTCGATCCGCCATCACGCGGGCCGCTTCTGGATCTACTGGGGGGATCCCGACGCGGGGCTCTATGTGACGACGGCGGAGCGCGCCGAAGGGCCGTGGGCGCCGGCGCACCTCGTGATGCCGGCGCGTGGGCTGATCGACGCCTGCCCCCTGTGGGACGACGACGGGAGGATGTACGTCGTCCACGCGTGGGCGAAGAGCCGGGCCGGCTTCAACGCCGCGCTCACGGTGCTCGAGCTCAGCCCCGACGGCCGGCGCGTGATCGTCGAGGGCCGGACGGTTTTCGAGGGCGGAACGAGACACTTCACGATCGAGGGGCCGAAGCTCTACAAGCGGGACGGCTGGTACTGGATCTTCGCCCCCGCCGGGGGGGTGAAAACGGGGTGGCAGGTCGCGCTCCGCTCCCGCTCCATCTACGGTCCCTACGAGGACCGGATCGTCCTCGCGCAAGGACCAACCGTCGTCAATGGCCCGCACCAGGGGGCGTGGGTGGACGCGCCGGACGGGTCGGACTGGTTCTTCCACTTCCAGGACCGGGAGGCCTACGGCCGGGTCGTGCACCTGCAGCCGATGCGCTGGAAGGATGGCTGGCCGGTGATGGGGGAGGACCCGGACGGCGACGGGACCGGCGAGCCGGTGGCGTCGTCCCGCAAGCCCACCGCCGGGGAGCCGCCTCGCGAGCCGCAGACGAGCGACGAGTTCGACAGCCTCGCGCCAGGGTTGCAGTGGCAATGGCAGTCGAACCCCGACCCGTCCTGGTGGTCGATCGTCGATGGTGCCCTCCGGCTGTCGGCCGTGCCGGCTGCCGCGAGAGGAGACACGCTCTGGGCCGCCGGCCACCTGCTCCTGCAGAAGCTCCCGGCGCCGACCTTCGTGGCCACGACCCTCGTCCGCCCCGAGTCCTTGCGCGAGGGCGAGGAGGCCGGGCTCGTCGTGATGGGCCGCGACTACGCCGCGCTCGTCGTCTCGCCCCGCGGCGACGGCATCCGCCTCGCCCTGCGCGTCTGTGCCAAGGCCGACGCCTCGGGGACCGAGGCCGAGGCGGCGGCGCGTGCGGTCGGGCCCGGCCCGATCGAGCTCCGGGTCGATGTGGCCGACGGGGCGATCTGCCGTTTCAGCGCCCGAGCCGGCGGCAGGTCCTTCGAGCCGATCGGGGAGGCGTTCAATGCTCGCGAGGGGCTGTGGATCGGCGCGAAGGTCGGGGTCTTCGCCCGCGCGCCGCACAGAGCGGCCACGACGGGCTCGGCCCTCGTCGACTGGTTCCGTGTCGGGAGGGCCGAGCCCGCAGGTCTCGCTCGAAGATAAGCTTCACGCCGATCTGGGCGCGCCTCGCGTGGTTTCGGCGTCAATCATTCTCCGGGGCCCGTCCGTCGTATCATCGGCACCATGAACGTCCTCCTCACCGCGGTTCTGTTCGCCCTCTCGCTGTTCCTCGGCGTGCTGGCGTCCCTCGAGATCGGCCGGCGGATCGGTCTCGCCCGTCTCGCGGGCGACCCCGAGGGGGCGCGGGCCGGCACCGGAGCCGTGGACGGCGCCATCTACGGCCTGCTGGGCCTGCTCGTCGCCTTCACGTTCTCGGGCGCGGCCTCGCGTTTCGAGGAGCGCCGGAAGCTGATCGGCGAGGAGGCCAACGCGATCGGCACCGCCTACCTCCGGCTGGACCTGCTGCCGGCCGAGGCGCAGGGCCCACTCAAGGAGAAGTTCCGGCAGTACCTCGACTCGCGGCTCGCCGCGCACCGGAAGCTGCCGGACGTCGTCGCGGCGAAGGCGGAGCTCGGCCGCTCGGTCGCGCTCCAGGGCGAGATCTGGCGGGACGCGGTCGCCGCCCTGCGCTTGCCCGGCGCGCCGGCGCCCGTGGCCGTCCTGCCCCCGATCAACGAGATGATCGACATCACGACGACCCGCCTCGTGAGGATGCAGACCCACCCGCCGACGATCATCTTCGCGCTGCTGGGCGGGATCGCGCTCGTCTCCGCGCTGCTGGCCGGCTACGGCATGGCGGGCGGGCGGAAGCGAAACCTCCTGCACATGCTCGTGTACGCCACGGTCATGGCGGGCGCCGTCTACGTGATCATGGACCTCGAGTACCCGCGGGGCGGCCTCATCCGCATCGACGCCGCCGACGAGACGCTGGTCGACGTGCGCAACGGCATGAAGTAGCGGCTAGGCCGGCCGGGGTGCTTTCGCGTGCTCGCCGGCCACGCGGCCGAGGCCGAAGCCGAAGTAGTCGCGCGCGTTGTAGAAGCTGACGTTCGCGACCAGGTTCCCGAGCGCCTTGCGGTCGTCGGGCAGCCGGCCCCGCCGCACGTCCTCGCCGAGGATGTTGCACAGCAGCCGCCGGAAGTAGTCGTGGCGCGGGTAGGAGAGGAAGCTCCGCGAGTCGGTGATCATCCCGACGAACCGCGAGAGGAGACCCATGCTGGCGAGCACGCGCATCTGGGCCTCCATCCCGTCGAGCTGGTCGAGGAACCACCAGGCCGAGCCCCACTGCATCTTCCCGGGGACGCTGCCGTCCTGGAAGTTCCCGATCATGGTGGCCATGAGCTCGTTGTCGGCGGGGTTCAGGTTGTAGAGGATCGTCTTCGCGAGCTGGTCGGTCTCGTCGAGGCGGTCGAGGAAGCGGGCGAGCGACCGCGCCCTGCTCGAAGTCGCCGATCGAGTCGAAGCCGGTGTCGGCGCCCAGGAGCTTCCTCATGCGCGTGTTGTTGTTGCGCATCGCGCCCACGTGGTACTGCTGCACCCAGCCGCGCGCGTGGTCGAGGAGCGCCAGGCGGTGGAGCAGCGCCGAGCGGAAGACGCGGGCCTCCCCCGCGTCGAGCGCCTTGCCCGCCCGGAGCCGGGCGAACAGGCCCGCGGCCACTTCGTCGGTGAACGGCTCCGCGTCGATCGCCTCCAGGCCGTGGTCGGAGGCCCGGCAGCCGCGCTCGTGGAAGAACGCGTGGCGCTTCTCCAGCGCCTCGAGCAGCGCGCCCCAGGTGTCGATCGAGACGCGGGCGGCCTTCTCCAGCTTCCCGAGCCAGGCGGTCCACGCCGGGAGGTCCTCGACGAAGAAGGCCTTGTCCGGGCGCCAGGTCGGGAAGACCTGCGTGTCGGGGTCCTTCCTCTGCGCGAGCACCGCGTGGGGCTCGAGGGAGTCGGTGGGGTCGTCGGTGCTGCACACCACCGCCACCCGGAACTGCTTCAGGAGGCCCATCGCGGTGAAGCCGTCCTCCTTGCAGCCGCTCGTTGGCGCGGTCGAAGGCGGCCCTCGCGGTGGCGGGGGAGAGGAGCGTCTCGATGCCGAACGGCCGCCGCAGCTCCATGTGGGTCCAGTGGTAGAGCGGGTTGCCGAGGGTGTCCGGGACGGTGCGGGCCCAGGCCTCGAACTTCTCCCAGTCGGACGCGTCGCCCGTGCAGAAGCGCTCGGCCACCCCGTTCGTGCGCATGGCGCGCCACTTGTAGTGGTCGCCCTCCAGCCAGACCTCGGTGATCGAGCGGAAGCGGTGGTCGGCCGCCATCAGCTCGGGCGAGAGGTGGCAGTGGTAGTCGATGATCGGCAGGTTCTCCGCGACGCGGTGGTAGAGGTCCCGCGCGGTCTCCGTCTCCAGCAGAAAGTCGTCGTGGATGAAGGGCTTCATGCGCTCCTCGCTCAGGCGGTCTTCTCGACCGGGATGGGCTCGAACTTCGGGGCGAGCACGTGGTGGATGGCGAAGGACAGGAGGTACGCGAAGGCGCAGATCGAGAACAGGATGGTGTAGCCGGCGGTGATGTCGCCGGCGGCCTTGAAGCGGTCGAGGAGCATGCCGGTGAGGATGGGGAACAGGAAGCCGCCGGCCGACCCCGTCATCCCGCCGAGCCCGATGATCGTCGCCACGTCCTTCTTCGGGAACATGTCGGAGACGGTGGTGTAGAGGTTCGCGGACCAGGCCTGGTGCGCCGCGCCGGCGAGGCCGATGAGCAGCACCGCGGGCCAGTCGCCGACCTTCGTCACCGCCAGGATCGGCAGCACGCACAGCGCGAACACGAACATGCCCGTCTTGCGGGCCCGGGTCGTCGTCCAGCCGCGGCTCGTCAGGTACCCGGTCACCCAGCCGCCGAAGATGCTCAGCACGGTCACGATCGTGTAGATCGTCACCAGGTGCACCCAGCTGTGCTTGATGCTCAGGCCGCGCGTCGCCTTGAAGTAGTCCGGGAGCCAGATGAGGAAGAACCACCAGACGGGGTCGGTCAGGAACTTCGCGGTCAGGAAGGACCAGGTCTGCGGCAGCTTCAGGGAGCGGGTCCAGCCCATCGGCCGGCCGCCGATGCCGCCCTCCTCCTTGTCGGAGTGGATGAGGTCGAACTCGGTCTTCGTCAGGTCCTTCCGCTTCTCGGGCACGTCGTACATCGGGAACCAGAAGAAGAGCCAGACGAAGCCGGCGAGGCCGGCGAGGATGAAGGCCCAGCGCCACCCGAAGGTGAGCGCGATCGCCGGGATCATGGCCGGCGCGATGATGGCGCCGACGTTCGTGCCCGCGTTGAAGATCGCGGTGGCGAACGCGCGCTCCTTCTTCGGGAACCACAGCGCGACCGCCTTGATCGCCGCGGGGAAGTTGCCGCCCTCGCTCACGCCCAGGAACACCCGGGCGGCGAAGAAGCCGTTGACGGAGCCGACCAGCGCGTGGCTCATCGCGGCGATGCTCCACAGGACGATGGAGGTCGCGTAGCCGATCTTCGTCCCGAAGCGGTCCACGAACCAGCCGAAGAGGAGGAGCCCGACCGCGTAGGCGAGCTGGAAGGCCCCGTTCACCCAGCCGAAGGTCTCGTTCGACCAGCCGAGCTCCGCGTCGAGGAACTCCTTGATGAGGGCGAGGATCTGGCGGTCGATGTAGTTGACGGTGGTGGCGAAGAAGAGGAGCGCGCAGACCACCCAGCGGTACTTGCCCGATGACTCGAAGCTCACTGGTTCACCCCGCTGGCCAGGAAGCCGCCGTCCACCGCGATCACCTGGCCGTTGACGAAGCTCGCCGCGTCGGAGGCGAGGAAGATGCACAGGCCCACCAGCTCCTCGACCTGGCCAAAGCGCTTGAGCGGCGTGCGCATCCGCAGCTCCTTGCCGCGCTCGGTCCCGTCGAGGAGCGCAGCGTTGAGCGCGGTGCGGAAGACGCCGGGGGCGATGGCGTTGACGATGACGCCCTTCGGGCCCCACTCGACGGCGAGCGAGCGGGTGAGGCCGGAGACCCCCGCCTTGCTCGCCGCGTAGGCCGACACCTCGAGGAAGGAGACGAAGGAGTTGAGGGAGGCCACGTTCACGATGCGGCCGTAGCCCTTCTCGATCATGGGCCGGCCGAACACCTGGCAGGCCCGGAGGGTGCCGGTGAGGTTGGTCTCCAGGATGCCGCCCCACTCCTCCTCGGAGAGGTCGAGGATGGGCGTCCTCTTGATGCGGCCCGCGCAGTTGACCAGGATGTCGATCTTCCCGAACGCGCCGAGCACGGCGTCCCGGGCCTTCTCCAGCGAGGCTCGGTCGGTGACGTCGGCGGTGGCGCGGACGGTCCTTCGCCCGCGGGCCTCGATCTCCTTCGCCGTCGCCTCGACCGTCTCGGCCGTGCGCGCGCAGGCCACGACGTCGGCGCCCGCCTCGGCCATGCCCAGGGAGAACGCGCGGCCGATCCCGGCCGTCCCCCCGAGGACGACCGCCACCTTGCCCGTCAGATCCAGAGAGGGGTGACCCACGGTGCTCCTCCTATCGTTCTATTCCCGGTTCACCCGGCTCCGCCTCGAGGGTCTGGGCGTGCTGGGCCTTGTGCAGGTGCTCGGTCATCGCGAGGCGCGCCGCGCCTTCGTCGCGCGCCCGGATCGCCCGGAAGATCCGCCGGTGCATCTCGGCCGACTCGCGCAGGTCCCGGGCGTTCTGGACGGTCTCCTTGCGCAGCTCGTAGAACTGCGCGGCCACCATCTCCATGAGCGCCGCCAGGACGCGGTTGCCGCAGCCGGAGGCCACCGCGCGGTGGAAGCGCACGTCGTTCTTGAGGAAGGCCGCCGGGTCCTCGAGCGAGGCGAACATCTCCGTGACCTCCTCGGCGATGGCCGCGAGGTGCTCGGGAAGGGCGTGCTGCGCCGCGAGGCCGGCGACACCGACCTCGAGCACGAGGCGGGCCTCGAACATCTCGTTCGGCGTGAAGTGGTGCAGCGAGGCCAGAAGGCCCAGCGGCTCGACTCCCAGGTCCGGAGGGCCCTCCGCGATGAACGTGCCGGCCCCCCGGCGGGAGACGATGACGCCCATCGACTCGAGGGCCTCGAGCCCGGAGCGCACGCTGGGGCGGCTCACGCCCAGCTCCAGGGCGAGGTCGCGCTCGCCGGGAAGGCGGTCCCCGGGGGTGAGGCCCCCGCTCTCGATCAGGCGGCGGACGTGCTCCACCACGCGGTCGCGTGTGCTCGGGACGTCCACGGCCGGCGTCGTTCGGTGGGTGCTCACGCGACCTCCACTTCGTGGCGGCCGGCGGCCGCGTAGATGGCCTCGACCACGGCGAGGCTGCGCAGGCCCTCGCGCCCGTCGCAGGCCGGGGCGCCCCCGGACACGATCGCGCGCGCGAAGTCCTCGATCATGCGGCGGTGGGGCGCGGCGTCGGACACGACGGCCGTGCTGGCGCTTCGAGCTGTCTCGCCCCCGGTGGTGACGAGCCCGGCCACGGGCGAGCGCAGGTCGGCGGCGACGACATGGTCGCCCTCGACGACGAGCGTCCCCTCGGTGCCCGAGATCTCGACGCGACGCGGGTAGCCGGGGAAGGCGACGGTCGTGGCCTCGAGGGTCGCCACCGCGCCCGAGGCAAAGCGCAGGAGGGCGAGGGCCACGTCCTCGCCCTCGATCGAGTGCAGCTGCGTGGCGGTGAGGGCCTGCACCGTCGCGACCGGTCCGAGCAGCCAGAGCAGGAGGTCCACGGTGTGGATCCCCTGGTTGACGAGGGCGGCCCCGCCGTCGAGCGCCTTCGTCCCGCGCCAGCGGGAGGCCGAGTAGTACTCGGGCGGCCGGTGCCACTTGACGCGCGCCGAGGCCAGCAGCACGCGGCCGAGGCCGCCGCCGCGCAGGAACTCGTGCAGCCGGACGAGGTCCGGCTTGAGCCGGTCCTGGAACAGCACGCCGAGCCTCACGCCGGCCTTCTCCGCCGCGGCCACGAGCGCCTCGCCGCGGGCGGTGGTCACGTCGATCGGCTTCTCGACGAGGACGTGCAGGCCGTGCTCCGCCGCCGCGATGCCCTGCTCGGCGTGCGCGCCCGACGGGCTGCCGATGACGACGAGGTCCATCGGGCGGTGGGCGAGGAAGTCCTCGTAGCGCGCGAACGCGCGCCCTCCGAAGCGAGCGGCCATGGCCTCGGCCTTCGCCAGGTCCCGGCCGAAGAAGGCGGCCGTCCCGAGCCCGGCCTCGCGCGCCGCCCGGGCGTGCGTGTCGGTGATGTTGCCGCAGCCGACGAAGCCGGCCGAGAGGGCCACGGGCAAGGGCCTACTTCCCGTACTCCGCCGCGAACGCCTTCCAGGCGGCCTCGGCCTTCTCCGCCGAGAAGGGGCCCGGCAGGATGGCCAGCCGGTGGTGGAAGACGGCGGGCTGCCCGGCCGCGATCGAGAACGGCCGCTCGGCCTCCTTGCCGTTCGAGAAGGCCTTCGGGCCGAACGGGTTCGCGGCGAAGAGGCCGTACCCGCGCGCGTGCCAGTAGGTGGGGTAGCCCGGGTTCTTCGGGTGGTCGAGCAGGAGCAGGACGACGTCCTCGTCGCCCACGCGCCCCGAGAGCGCCATCCAGCGCGCCCGCGTGCCCCAGACCGCGTCGCCCTTCAGCCCCTCGCTGCTCGTGTAGAGGCCGGTGACGCCGGTGTTGTCCAGCACGGGCACCGCCGTCGGCTTGCCGCTCGCGTCGGAGAAGACCTCGGGCTTGTCCGCGGGCTGCTCCAGGCCGCGCGCGACCCGAATGCCCAGCATCCCCTCCTTCGTGTCGCGGAAGGTGACCTTGCCCTTCGCGGCCAGGGTCGTGACGCGGTCGATCGCGCGGCTGACGGGGTCCGCGTGGAAGGAGAAGCGGGTCGTCTCCTCGAGCGCGACGGCGCCCCCGGGCATCACCCAGTCGGCCCGGACCTCGAGGTCGCCCCGTCCGGCGCCGCCGCGCGAGGCCACGACTTCGCGGTGGCGGATGACACCCATCTTCGCGCGCTCGGCCGGGGGAATCGCCTCGGAGTTGCCCCAGAAGTCGACGCCGTCCACGTCGCCGTACGTGAACCAGTACCCGGCCTGGTGGACGTGATCGACGCGCTCGCCCGGGCGTGTGTCGAGCGGGAAGCCGCGCGTCACGATCGTGCCGCGCGCCGTTCGGATCGGGTAGAGGATCGGCTTCGACACCCGCTCCGGCCAGGCGTAGCTCGTGAAGGGCTTCCCGTCCACGAGCACGTCCACGCGGCGGTCGGCGGGGCGGGAGCGCACCTCGACCTGCTCGGCTCCGGCCGAGACGCCAAGCCCCAGCGTCAGGAGCGAGGCCAGCGTCATCCGGCCGCTTCTTGTGGTCATACCAGTCACCTCGGAAGGGACGACAGGCGGAGTTGTACTGCCCGGGGCCGGGGTTGTCAAGTCGCACCCCGGAAAGCCGCGCCGTCACAAAATGGCGCGGTCGATACGGGCGAATCTCGCGAGTCGGCGCTCGGTCGCCGCCAGTCGGCTCCTTTTTGAAACTCGAAGCCACCAATGAGGATGCATCATGTCCCCGGTCTGACCACTGCTTGACGCGAGGTTGGACTCCGCCTAAGCTTGACCCTCGCCGGGCCGCGTCGGCCGAGAGCCCCGGCAGGAGGCCACCCGTGAGTGATCGCCTGTCTGCAACGAACCTGGACTTCGTGACCTCCTCGCGCGTCGAGGGGGCCGGTGCCGAGTGGGCGATGGTGCGAGGGAAGGCCGGCCTCGCGCTGGCGATCGGGGCGCCCCCGGAGGCCTCGCGGATGCTGGACGACTTCGAGGGCGAGACGACCGGCTCCGCCACCGGGACCGTCCTCGTCGGCCCCGTCTCGCCGAGGAACGCGGCCGCGCTCCGGCGGCACCTCGAGTGGCTCCGCCCGCGCCCGCTCGGGACGCGCACCTCGGCCGGCCTCGGCGACCGCCTCGGCCTCGCCACCCCCGGCCACGTGCGCGCCGTGCGCGCGGTGGGCGGCATCGCCGCCATCGCGCCGATCTTCCCGCAGCAGTCGATCCGCGAGATGACCCGCACCGGTCGCACGCCGATCGAGGTCATGGACGACGCGACGTGGGGGATGTTCGCGGAAGGGTGGACGGACGGCACCGGCGCCGACGCCGACCACCTGAAGACGACGGCCGACATCGACGCCTGCCTCGAGGTCGGCTTCTCGATGTTCACGATCGACCCCGGCGAGCACGTGGACTCCGCCGCCGACACCGCCGACGCCGCCACGCTGCGCGCCCGCGCGACGGCCCTGCCCTGGGCCGACCTCGCGGACTCCGAGGACGCGATGCGGCGCCGCTACCTCGGCCAGTCCGTCGTGGTCGAGCACCTGACGATCGCCTTCGACGAGGCGACGCTCCTCCGGGCCGCGGTGAAGTACGGCCGGGCGGTCGCCCACGTCGCCCGCATGGCGCGCCACCTGCGCCAGGCGGCCGGGCCGCGCCTCGTCGAGCTCGAGGTGTCGGTGGACGAGACGGAGACGCCGACCTCGCCGGCGGAGCACTACTGGGTGGCGAACGAGCTCAACCGGCTCGAGGTCGAGTGGGTGAGCCTGGCGCCCCGCTTCGTCGGCCGCTTCGAGAAGGGCGTCGACTACATCGGCGACCTCGGGGAGCTGGAGAAGGACATCGCCGCGCACGCCGCTCTGGCCCGGCACTTCGGCCCCTACAAGCTCAGCCTGCACTCGGGCTCCGACAAGTTCAAGGTCTATCCGATCGCGGCGCGCCTGGCGCAGGGCCTCGTGCACCTCAAGACCGCGGGCACCAGCTACCTCGAGGCGCTGCGGACGGTGGCCGCGGTGGAGCCCGCCTTCTTCCGGGCGATCTACGCCTTCGCCCGCGAGCGGTACGACACGGACAAGGCGAGCTACCACGTCTCGGCCGAGCTCGCGAAGGCGCCGGCCGCGAAGGACGTGCCCGAAGAGGACCTCCCGGGCCTCCTCGAGCAGTTCGACGCGCGGGAGATCCTGCACGTCACCTTCGGCTCGGTCCTGAAGGAAGCCGCGCCGGACGGGACGCTCCGCTTCAAGGACACGCTCTTCGGCCTGCTGCGCTCGAACCCCGAGGCCTACGCCGACAACCTCGAGCGCCACTTCGTCAAGCACCTCCGGCCCTTCGTCCGATGACAACCCCGATCGAGGGACACCGGTCGACGGCGGACGCTCGGCCGGCGCCGGTGACGGCCGTGGCCTCGAGGCCGGGCTTCCTGCCGGTCGAGGACGTGAAGGCGATCGCCCGCGAGGGGCTCGCTCGGATGCCGCTCGACGGCCGGCGCGTGCTGGTGCTCATCCCCGACGGGACGCGCACCATGCCGATGCCGCTCCTCTTCGACGTGCTCGACGAGGCGGTGGGGCCGCGCGCGGCGGCGCTCGACTTCCTCGTCGCCCTCGGCACCCACGCCCCGATGAGCGACGCGCAGCTCTCGCAGCTCGTCGGGCGCGAGGTCGTGAACGGCAGGGCCGGCGCGCGCCAGGTCTTCAACCACCGCTGGGACGACCCGGCGAGCTTCGCGACTCTGGGGACGATCCCGGCCGCCGAGATCGAGCAGCTCAGCGGGGGCCGCCTGAGCCGCGACGTGACCGTCGCCCTCAACAAGCTGCCGCTCGAGTACGACCACGTCATCGTCTGCGGGCCGGTCTTCCCGCACGAGGTGGTCGGCTTCTCCGGCGGGACGAAGTACCTCTTCCCGGGCATCGCCGGGGCCGAGATCATCCACTTCACCCACTGGCTCGGCGCCCTCATCACGAACTACGACGTCATCGGCACGAAGGCGACCCCGGTGCGCGCGGTGATCGACCGCGCCGCGAGGCTCCTCGACCGGCCGCTCTCGCTCCTCGCGCCGGTGGTGATGCACGAGGGCGTGGCGGGGCTCTTCTGCGGCCCCGTCCACGAGGCCTGGTCGGCCGCGGCCGACCTCTCGTCGAAGCGCCACGTCGTGTGGCTCGAGAAGCCGGTGAAGCGCGTGCTCTCGATCATGCCTGCGATGTACGACGACCTCTGGGTCGCGGCCAAGGGCATGTACAAGATGGAGCCGGCCGTGGCCGACGGGGGCGAGGTCGTCATCTACGCCCCGCACGTCACCGAGGTGAGCCACGTCCACGGGAAGCTGATCGACGAGGTCGGCTACCACTGCAAGGACTACTTCGTGAAGCAGGGGGACCGCTTCAAGGACGTCCCGGGCGGCATCCTGGCCCACTCCACCCACGTGAAGGGCCTGGGGAGCTACGACCCCGCGACCGGTGTCGAGACCCCGCGCATCCGCGTCACCCTCGCCACCGGCATCCCGCGCGAGCGCTGCGAGCGGATCGACCTCGGCTACCTGGACCCGGCGAGCGTCGACGTCGAGGCCTGGAAGAAGGACCCCGACACCCTCGTCGTCCCCCGCGCGGGGGAGATGCTCTATAGAGTCACGACCCGTGCGAAGCGCGGGCCAGCCACAGGAGACCCTGAATGAAGTACGGACTCGACATCCGCCCCGAGGCCGCCCTCGACTTCGTGTCGGTGGGCGCCCTCATCCACCGCCTCGACCCCGGCATCATCCCGTTCCGCAAGGCCACCGAGTGCGCCATCCACGTGAGCGGCGGCGAGTTCAACTGCGCCGCGAACCTCGCCGACTGCTTCCGCATGAAGACCGGCATCGCGACCGCCATGGTCGACTACCCGATCGGCGAGCTGATCGCGGAGCGGGTGAGGGGGATGGGGGTCACCCCCTTCTACAAGCGCTTCGCCCACGACGGCGTGCGCGGGCCGAACATGGCCGCCGTCTACTCCGACCGCGGCCACGGCATGCGCGCCCCGGTCGTCTTCTACAACCGCTCGAACGAGGCGGCGGGCCTGCTCAAGGCCGGCGACTTCGACTGGAAGTCGATGTTCGCGGGCGGCGTGCGCTGGTTCCACAGCGGCGGCATCTTCGCCGCGCTGTCCCCGACGACGCCGGAGGTCATCA
Organism: uncultured Acidobacteriota bacterium; assembly: GCA_963818355.1. Lineage (GTDB taxonomy): Bacteria > Acidobacteriota > Vicinamibacteria > Fen-336 > Fen-336 > DATBSL01. Next base: position 30,304 of record CAWFSB010000039.1, read on the forward strand.
TCGAGGGCATGAAGGCGGCCAAGGCGGCGGGCGCCGTCTGCTCCTTCGACCTCAACTTCCGCGAGAAGCTCTGGAAGATCTCGGGCGGCGCCGACCGCGCGGTCGAGACCGTGGCCCGGATCGTCGAGAACGTGGACGTCCTCGTCGGCAACGAGGAGGACCTGCAGAAGGGCCTCGGCATCCCCGGGCCCGAGGTCGCGGCGAAGAGCAAGCTCGACCCGAGCGCCTTCTTCGGCATGATCGACCAGGTCGTGAAGAAGCACCCGAAGGTCAAGATCGTCGCGACGACGCTGCGCGAGGTGCACTCCACGAACCGCCACTCCTGGAGCGCGGTCGCCTGGATCGACGGCAAGACCCACGTGGCCCCCACCGCGGAGCTCGACGTCCTCGACCGCGTGGGCGGCGGCGACGGCTTCGCCTCCGGCTTCTTCTACGGCCTCCTGACGGGCGAGTCGCCCGAGGAAGCCGTCAAGCTCGGCTGGGCGCACGGCGCCCTGCTCACCACTTTCCCCGGCGACACCACCATGGCCACCGTCGAGCAGGTGCGCGCGTTCGCCAAGGGCGGCTCCGCCCGCATCCAGCGCTAGGCGCGAGGAGACATCCACATGAGCAAGGCAGACATCGGCCTCGTCGGGCTCGCCGTGATGGGCGAGAACCTGATCCTGAACATGGAGAGCAAGGGCTTCACGGTCGCCGCCTTCAACCGGACGACCTCGAAGGTCGACGACTTCGTGAACGGCCGGGCGAAGGGGAAGAACATCCTCGGCGCCCACTCGGTCGAGGAGTTCGTGTCCCTCCTGAAGCGGCCCCGCAAGGTCATGATCATGGTCAAGGCGGGCAAGGCCGTCGACGACTTCATCGAGCAGATCCTCCCGCACCTCGAGCCGGGCGACATCCTGATCGACGGCGGCAACACGCACTACCCCGACACGATCCGGCGCACCGCGTACGTCGAGAGCAAGGGCATGCTCTACATCGGCACCGGCGTCTCCGGCGGCGAGGAGGGCGCCCTCAAGGGCCCCTCGATCATGCCGGGCGGCTCGCCCGCGGCGTGGCCGCAGGTCAAGCCCATCTTCCAGGCGATCGCGGCCAAGACCGACGACGGCACGCCCTGCTGCGACTGGGTGGGCGAGAACGGGGCCGGCCACTTCGTGAAGATGGTCCACAACGGGATCGAGTACGGCGACATGCAGCTCATCTGCGAGGCCTACGACATCCTGAAGAACGTGCTCGGGATGTCGGCCTTCGAGATGCACGACGTCTTCGCGGAGTGGAACAAGGGCGAGCTCGACAGCTACCTGATCGAGATCACCCGGGACATCCTGGGCTTCAAGGACGCGGACGGCCAGCCGCTGGTGGACCGGATCCTCGACACCGCGGGCCAGAAGGGCACGGGCAAGTGGACGGGGATCGAGGCGCTCGAGCTCGGCATCCCGCTCACCCTCATCGGCGAGGCGGTCTTCGCGCGCTGCCTCTCGGCCATCAAGGAAGAGCGTGTGGCCGCCTCGAAGGTGCTCGCCGGCCCCACTCCGAAGTTCGAGGGCGACCGCAAGGCCTTCGTCGAGGACGTCCGCAAGGCCCTCTTCGCGTCCAAGATGGTCTCGTACGCGCAGGGCTACACCCTGATGCGCGCGGCGGCCAAGGAGCGCGGCTGGAACCTCAACTACGGGGGCGTCGCCCTCATGTGGCGCGGCGGCTGCATCATCCGCTCGGTCTTCCTCGGGAAGATCAAGGAGGCCTTCGACGCGAACCCCGGCCTCACCAACCTCCTCCTCGACCCCTTCTTCCGGGACAAGGTGGTGACGAGCCAGGACGCCTGGCGGCGCGTCGTCTCGACCGCGATCCTGAACGGCGTGCCGGTGCCGGCCTTCGCGACCGCGCTCACCTACTTCGACGGCTTCCGCGCCGGCCGCCTGCCCGCGAACCTGCTCCAGGCCCAGCGCGACTACTTCGGCGCCCACACGTACGAGCGCACGGACCAGCCGCGCGGGAAGTTCTTCCACACGAACTGGACCGGCCGCGGCGGCACGACCTCGGCGTCGACGTATACGGTGTAGACCGGATAGCGGATTGGCGACGGCTCATCGCGGGGCGATTCTCGTCGGATGGTGCCGTCTGGACTGGGGCGTCCATCCAGCTCGCCTGGTCTTCCGTTCGTTCGCTCTCTGTGTCCGGTTTCAGGAGAACCGCGTGGTGAGCCGGCGCCGTCGTCTCGAAACCGCCTCAGGCCGGCAGCTCCCAGCCGGGGCGGTAGGTGTCGTGGAGGAACCGATCCGCCTCGGGCGCGTTCGTGGCCCGCATGCCCGCGGCGTCCCAGGTGAGCCGCTTGCCCGCGCGCAGCGCGACGTTGCCGAGGAGCGTCAGCTCGCACAGCGGCGCTCCGTAGTCGAAGTTGCTGCAGGCGGGCGGCCCGCCCTTGCAGGCCCGCAGCCAGTCCGCGTGGTGGCCCGCGACGCGGGGCAGGGTCTTCGGCGGGCGCTCGTAGGCGCGGTGCAGCTCGAGGGGCAGCAGGCGCGGCATGCCGGACCAGCCCGCGCAGGTGATGAAGCCCTTCTCGCCCACGAGGAGGAGCCCGTTGTCGTTCTCGCCGAGCCGCTGCTTCGGGTCGTCGGGGTCGATCGCGGGCGGCGTCGGCGGGCGCAGGCCGCCGTCGTACCAGTAGAGGTCGACCGGCCCCCGGTCCCGGCTGGCCGCGAAACGGTAGATGGCGTAGACCCCCCGGCCGGTGTGCGTCTCGTCCATCGCCACCGCGGTCGCCTCGATCGTGTGCGGCGCGTCGAGGCCCAGCGCGTTGAAGGCGGGGTCGATGTGGTGGACGGACATGTCGGGGAAGGCGCCTCCGCCGAAGTCCCAGAAGCCGCGCCAGGTGCCCGGCACGTAGGCAGGAAGGAACGGCCGCTCCGCGCGGGGGCCGAGCCAGAGGTCCCAGTTGAGCCCCCGCGGCGGCGGCGCCGGCTCCTCCCGCTTCGGGTCGCACCGGGGCGGCCGCGTGGTGCCGCTCCAGGCGTGCACCTCGCGCACGGCGCCGATCGCGCCGTCCCGGATCCACTCGACGGTCTGGCGATGCCCCTCGCCGGAGCGGCCCTGGTTGCCCATCTGGGTGGCGACGCCGGTCTCCCTCGCCACCCGCGCCACGATCCGCGCCTCGGCCACGCTGTGGGTCAGGGGCTTCTCGCAGTACACGTGCTTGCCCGCCCTCATCGCCCAGATCGCGACGTAGGCGTGCAGGTGGTCCGGGGTGGCGATCAGCACGGCGTCGATCGCCTTCTCCTTCTCGAGCATCACCCGGAAGTCCTCGTACTCGGCGCAGCGGCGGCTCGTCCCGGCGTAGGCCTCCTCGATGACCGCCCGCGTCGGCCCCCGTCCCGCCCGGCCCCCGTGGTAGGACCGGCTCATGTCCCAGTCCTCGGCGGGGTCGGCGATGGCCACGACCTGGCAGTCCTCCTCCTGCAGCAGCGCGCGCGTGTTGTGGAGGCCCTGACCGCCGACCCCGATGACGGCGACGTTGACCTTGTCGCTCGGGGCCACGAAGCCGGGGCCGCCCAGGACGTGCCGGGGCACGATCGTGGCGGCGAGGGCGGCGGTGGCGGTGGTGGTGACGAAGCGGCGGCGGCTCGGGGGCGGGATCGTATTCATGGGCGTTCCTCGGGGGCGGTTCGGGACACCGCGACACCCGAATACTACGACGGCGCAGTCCCGGACCAGCGGGCGCGCGGCTCGACGTCTACCCGAGGGCCCCCCGCGGCAGCCCCCCGCGACCGCGAAGAGGCCCGAGCGCGGTCAATCGGCCGTGGGGCCTACCTCGCGAGGTTCGTCTTCGAGAGCCCGGGGAAGGTGCGCGCCCGGCGGGGTGATCCGCAGCGGAAAGGCGTGCTCGCCCGGGACCGCTGCCGGCAGCTGGACGACGAGGTCGGCGCCTCGCCGCTCCCAGACGAGCGGAGAGGCGCTGCCGAGGAGCTCCACGCGGCTGCCGGGGACGACCGGAAGGTCGCGGAAGGTCGCGCTGGTGCCGGGCGGGCGGTCGAGCAGGATCGCGTACACGATCCCCTCCTTCCGCGTGAAGCGCACCGGCACGCCCTCGACCGTCGCGCCCTCGGCCCGCGTCCACGGGCGCGTGCCGTATATCGCCTCGCCGTTGGCGCGCAGCCAGCGGCCCAAGCCACGCAACCGCTCGGCCTGCAGCGGCGGGAGGGTGCCGTCGGCCATCGGGCCGACGTTGAGCAGGAGGTTCCCGTTCTTGCTGGTGACGTCGGCGAGGAGGTCCACGATCGCGTCGAGGCCGAGCGTGTGCCTCTCGTCCTCGGCCTGGTTGTATCCGAACGAGAAGCCCATGCCGCGGCACGCCTCCCACTTGCCCGCGCGGAGGGCGCGCGCCTTCTCGTACTCGGACGTGGCGAAGTCGCCTACGCCGGCTCGGCCCCAGCGGTCGTTCACCAGGCCTCCGGGGACGAGGTTGTAGTAGTTCGCGAGGATCTCGAGCAGGTTTCCCTGGCGCGGGTAGCTGATGTCGTTCCACAGGACGCTCGGCCGGTAGCGGTAGACGAGCTCGCGCAGGTGCCCGTCGGCGTAGGCCGCGTAATCGAGCCCCTGGGGAACGGTGTCCATCATGTGAGCCTCGTCGGCGATCGGCGTCCGGTAGAACGTCCAGTCGAGGCCGCCCGAGTAGTAGAGGCCCATCTTCAGGTCGCGCCCGCGGACCGCCCGCGTCAGCTCTCCCACCACGTCGCGCGCCACCTCGGGGACGCCTTCGGGCAAGTTCGGGTTCGCCACGCGACTCGGCCAGAGAGTGAAGCCGTCGTGGTGCTTGGTCGTGAGCACGACGTAGCGGGCGCCGGCGTCCGCGAAGCGCGCGGCCATCGCCTCGGGGTCCCATCCCCGCAGGGCCTCGTTCCAGCGGGCCGCGAAGTCGTAGTAGTCGAAATCCTCGCCCCAGGCCGCGACGTGGTGCTTCCACGTCGGCGAGCCCTCCAGGTGCATCGAGTTCATGTACCACTCGGCGTAGGCCTTGTTCCAGACCCACTCGCGCGGCCCCATGTCGGCGTGCGTGCCCGACGGCGGCGCCCAGGCGGGCACGGAGTACAGGCCCCAGTGGACGAAGATCCCGAGCTTCGCGTCCTCGAACCACTCCGGCGCGCGGTGCTCCGCGATCGACTCCGGCCGCGGCAGGTAGACCTTCTGGTCGCGCGTGACGCGCTGCGCCGTGGCGACGGGGACGGCGACCAGGAAGAGGAGCGCGGCCGCGGGCTCTTCGTATCATGGATGTCCTCCCGCGACCCGCACCTACCGCCGCACCAGGTTGCCCTCGAGGGCGAGCTCGGAACGCAGCGCCTCGTCCGCGAGGCCGACCGGCGTGTCCGTCGCCGTGAAGTCGTTGCCGAGGACGCGGATCGCCCGGCTGCGGCCTCCGAGCCGGAGGAACGGCCCGCCCCGCGCGCGGCAGCCGCGGACGAGCGCCCCGTCCACGTCCTCCATCACCACCGCCGGCAGGCCGGTGCCCGGCGCCGCGCTCCCGGTGAAGCCCGTCAGCTCGACGTCCGCCGAGTTGCGGACCACGAGGGCGCTCTGCCACTTCGGCTCGCCCGGGCCCTCCGCCCAGCGCAGCTCGAGATCACGGACCCGCAGGCGGTCGACGCCCTCCACCACGAGCCCGTGGCTGGCGCGCTTGTCCGGGGTAGCCTCCGGGTGGACGAGGATCTGGATGCTGGAGAGGGTGACGTTCTCGAGCGGGCGCTCGGCGTGGCCGCGGAGGTGGGACGTCCCCTGGACGTGGGCGATCACGTCCTTCACCACCACGTCGCGCACCCGCCCCAGCCGCGACTCCGGGGTCCGCTTCTTGAGGACGAAGTGCAGCAGCTCCGCGTCGCCCCACCAGTTCCAGTGGCGCCGGGAGAGCTCGACGGTCACGTTGGCGACGAGCACGTCCTCGACCGTGGCCCCGTCCTGGATGTTGATGCCGAAGGCGCGGTTCGAGTTGCGGACGACCGAGTCGCTGAAGACGACGTGCCGAAAGTCCTCGTAGGACTCGGTGCCGATGGTGAACGCCGAGGACGAGCTCGAGAGCACGCAGTTCGTCACCACCACGTTCTCGGTCGGGAAGGACTCGCCCTTTCCGTCCCAGCGCCACTTGCCGGTCTTGAGGACGATCGCGTCGTCGGCCGTCGTGATCCGGCAGCCGGAGATGCGCACGTTGCGCGAGCCGTCGACGTCGACGCCGTCCGAGTTGGCGGCCCGCTCGAGGTCGGACTCGATCGTCACCCCGCGCATCACGACCCCGTCGCAGCCCCACAGGCGCACGTTCCACAGCGTCGAGCCGACCAGGGTCACGTCCTCGATCAGCACCTCGCGGCAGCGCTTGAAGACGAAGGTCATCGCCTGCAGCCCCCGGCGCAGCCAGCGCCGCCGGTCGACGCCGGCCGCGACCGCGAGCTGCTCCTCCGCGGAGATCTCGGTGTCGTGCTCCTCGGGCAGGCCCCACTCGTACCGGGCCAGCCCGTCGAAGCGGCCGCGCCCGCGGATCGCGACGTTGCGCGCGTTCTCGGCGAACACGTGGGCCCGCTCGCGGGGGAAGTCGGCCGGGTCCTGGCTCAGGTAGAGAACGGAGCCGGCCTCCAGCCAGAGGGTCACGTTGTCCTTGAGGACGATGGTCCCGGTCGTGTACTCGCCGGGCGGGACGAAGACCGTGCCCCCGCCGGCAGCGTGGCAGGCGTCGACCGCCTTCTGCACCGCCGCCGTGGCGTTGTGGGCCCGGACGCCCGTCGCGCCGTGGTCCCGCACGTCGCAGGAAGACGGAACCGGGACGCGCACGTCGCGCACCGCCTGCGCGGAGGCGAGCGAGGCGAGCACCAGACACGCGACGAGGGCGGGCAAGGCGGGTCTCATGGCCGGGGGTCCTCCTCGAGCGACGGCTCGGTGCGAGTCTAGCGCGCTTCGACGCCAAGGGCTGCGACTTCTCGGCGGGCCGGTCGGAGACGGGGGCGACCGGCGCTGCGCTGTGCGAGCGGCTACGGCGGCCGACCCGCTCCCGGTGCTAAGCTCCGCGCGATGAGCGGCGCGGCGCCGGACGCCGCGTTCCGCCGCCCGCGACGGAGTCGGGGCGGCGGAGTTCCGGGACACCTGGGCGGCCGTCACCGTCTGGGCCGTCGACGGGCAAGGCCAGCAACGGGAGGGACGCGCAATGACCGACAGGCCGAACGGACGATTCTCCCGGCGCGGCCTCCTGAGGGGGGCCGCGGCGGCCAGTGCGCTCTCCGCGGTCCCGCCCGCGCTGCGCCGGGCCGGAGCGGGCGAGGGCGACCTCGCGCGCCGCCTCCGCGAGGCGCAGGGAGCGCCGGTTCTCCGGAAGGAGCTTGTCCCCCGGCCCGTCATCCTCTCGTCCGTCGAGCTGCTGCGCAGCGGGCGGTTCTTCCTGCGTCCGCGTCCGGTCGGCTGACGGCGCCACTGGCCTGGCCGAGGGCCACGGCCCGGTCTTGGAGAGCGCCTGGCCGATCCTCGTCCAGCGGGTCGCGCCGTTCTTCGTCGGGAAGGACGCCCGCGAGCTCGAAGCGCTCGTCGACGGCGTCTACGTCCACGAGTCGAACTACAAGTGGCAGGGCCTGCCCTTCTGGGCCTGCGTGGCCTCGGTCGAGCTCGCAGTCCTCGACCTCCTCGGGCAGGTCTCGGGCCGCTCACTGGGCGAGCTGCTCGGGGGCGTGCGGCGGCGCGAGATCGCCGTCTACCGGGCGAGCAGCCACCGGGGCAACTCGCCGGAGGAGGAGCTCGACTACCTGCGGCGGGTCGTGGAGGAGGACGGGGCGAAGGCCCTGAAGTTCCGTCTCGGCGGGCGCATGCGGTACGACGCGGAAACGACGCGCCGCGACCGCGCCCTCATCGAGGGGACGCGCAAGGCGTTCGGCGACGCGGTCACGCTCTACGCCGACGCCAACGGCTCGTACGACGTCCCGACAGCCCTCGAGATCGGGCGGGCCATGCAGGACCACGGCTTCCGCTTCTACGAGGAGCCGGTGCCCTTCGACCACTACGAGGAGACGAGGGAGGTGGCGGACGCCCTCGCGATTCCGGTCGCGGGGGGCGAGGAGGAGGCCAGCCTGCGGCAGTTCCGGTGGATGATCGAGAAGGGAGTCCTCCAGGTCGTCCAGCCCGACCTGTTCTACTTCGGCGGCATGACCCGGGCGCTGCGGGTCGCGCGGATGGCGGAGGCCGCCTCTCTCGAGTGCACGCCCCACATGTCGGGCAGCGGGCTCGGCTTCCTCTACGCCGCCCACTTCGCGTCCTTCGCTCCCGCCCACGGGCCGCACCAGGAGTACAAGGGGACGGACGACCTGCCCGTGACGTCCCCGACCGCCCCGCTGCGCGCGGAGAAGGGTGTCGTGAAAGTGCCCTCGGGACCCGGCCTGGGTGTCGTCTTCGACCCCGCCTTTGTCCGCGCGGCGCAGGTGCTCTCCGCATGATCGCCTGCGGCTGGGCCGCTGGGTGGCGGCCTCCGGTGCATCGAGCGCCGCGCGGATGATATATAGAGAGAGTACGGCGTCCCGCGGGGGACGCCGGAGCGACAAAGCCACGACGCCCTCCGGGCGTCCGAGGAGCCACCAGCCATGACCACCCCCGAGAGCACCCTGGACCAGCTCTGCGTGAACACGATCCGCGCGCTGGCCATCGACACCGTCCTGAAGGCCAACTCCGGCCACCCGGGGCTGCCGCTGGGCGCCGCGCCCGTGGGCTACTCGCTCTTCGCGAGGCTCATGAAGCACAACCCCGCGAACCCCGCCTGGCCCGACCGCGACCGGTTCGTGCTCTCGGCCGGCCACGGCTCGGCGCTGCTCTACAGCCTGCTCCACCTCACCGGCTACGACCTCCCGCTCGACCAGCTGAAGCTGTTCCGGCAGTGGGGCAGCCACACCCCCGGCCACCCGGAGTACGGCGACACCCCGGGCGTCGAGACGACGACGGGCCCGCTCGGCCAGGGCTTCGCGATGAGCGTCGGGATGGCGATGGCGGAGGCTCACCTCGCCGCGCGGTTCAACCGGGAGGGGCACGCCGTGGTCGACCACCACACCTACGTCCTCGCCGGGGACGGGGACCTCATGGAGGGGGTCGCGCACGAGGCGGCGTCGCTCGCCGGGCACCTCGAGCTCGGGAAGCTCGTCGTCTTCTACGACTCCAACCGCATCTGCCTGGCCGGCTCCACCAACCTGTCGTTCACCGACGACGTCGAGCAGGTGTTCGAGGGCTACGGCTGGCACGTCGTGAAGGTGGCCGACGGGAACGACCTCGAGGCCCTCGCGCGCGCGACGGACACCGCGAAGGCGGAGACGGACCGGCCCTCCCTCGTGATCGTGCGCACCGAGATCGGCTACGGAAGCCCCAAGCAGGGCACGTTCGGCGTCCACGGGTCGCCGCTCAACGCCGAGCAGGTGATCGAGACGAAGCGCAAGCTGGGCTACCCCTCGGAGGAGCCGTTCTTCGTCCCCGAGGAGGCGCTTTCGCACCTGCGCGGCGCGGTCCGGCGCGGGAAGGAAGCGGAGGCCGAGTGGCGGGGGCGCTTCGAGGCGTACCGCAAGGCCCACCCCGACCTCGCGGCCGAGCTCGAGCGGGTGATCGGGGGCGAGCTGCCCAGGGACTGGGACAAGGAAATCCCGACCTTCACGACCGCGGACAAGCCGATCGCCACTCGCTCGGCCGGCGGGAAGATCATCGGCGCGATCGCGGCCCGCGTGCCGGAGCTTCTCGGCGGCTCGGCCGACCTCAACTCCTCGACGGAGACCGCCCTCAAGGGGGCGGGGGACTTCCAGAGCCCGGCGACCGCCGGGGGCGCGCACCAGGGCGCGGTGGGCGGCGAGTGGGGCTACGGGGGGCGCAACGTCCACTACGGCGTGCGCGAGCACGCGATGGCGGCCGTCTCCTCCGGCCTGGCCCTGCACGGCGGCGTCATCCCGTTCTCGGCCACGTTCTTCACGTTCGCCGACTACATGCGCCCGGCCATCCGCCTCGCCGCGCTCATGAAGCTGAAGTCGATCTACGTCTTCACCCACGACAGCATCGGTGTCGGCGAGGACGGGCCGACCCACCAGCCCATCGAGCACGCGGCCTCGCTCCGGGCGATCCCGCAGCTCACCGTGATCCGCCCCGCGGACGCCAACGAGACCGCCTCCGCGTGGCGCGTGGCGATGACTCGCCGGGGACCGACCGCGCTGCTCCTCACCCGCCAGGCCCTGCCCGTCCTCGCCGGGACCGACGACGTCGCCTACGGCGGCTACGTGCTGGCCGACACGGAGGGCCGCCCCGACGTCATCCTGATTGCCACCGGCTCCGAGGTCCCGCTCGCTCTCGAGGCGCGCGGGGAGCTGGCTGGCCGCGGCATCAAGGCCCGTGTCGTCAGCCTGCCCTCCTGGGAGCTCTTCGACGCGCAGCCGCAGGCCTACCGCGACACGATCCTCCCGCCGTCGGTCCTGGCGCGCGTCGCGGTCGAGGCTGGCGTTCCGCAGGGCTGGGAGAAGTACACCGGCGCCTTCGGCGCGGTGGTCGGCATCGAGAACCGCTTCGGCGCCTCGGCCCCGATCAAGGTGGTGATGGAGAAGCTCGGCTTCACCGCCGCGAACGTGGCGGCGAAGGCCGCGGAGGTGGTCGAGGCCCTGCCGGCGCGGTTGCAGGCGGCCGGTCTGCGCCAGGCCTGAGGACGCCCATGAGACGCCTGCCCGCCGCGCTGAGCCTCGCCCTCCTGCCCGTCGTGTCGTCCGCCCAGGCGCCGGCTCTCCCGGCGCCGCAGATGGCGTTCCCCGGGCAGTACGCGGCACCGCCGGCCGACCGGAAGTTCCCCGCGTGGCCGAAGGGCTGCACGCGATTCGAGGGCGAGGAGCGGATGACCTGCCTGGACGTCGTGGCTTCCGATTTCGGCGGCCTCTACCGCTACGCCGCGGCCAACGCCGCCCTCGCCGCGCCGAAGCCGGGCGAGGCGCGGGTCGTGTTCTTCGGAGACTCGATCACGGACAACTGGTCGAAGCCCGACTACGGCGGCTTCTTCCCGGGGAAGCCCTACGTGAACCGCGGCATCGGCGGCCAGACGACGGCGCAGATGCTCCTGCGTTTCCGCGCCGACGTGATCGAGCTCCAGCCGAAGGCCGTGGTGATCCTGGCGGGGACGAACGACATCGCCGGCAACGCGGGCCCGGTGAGCGTCGAGCAGATCCAGGACAACCTGGCCTCGATGGCGGAGCTGGCGCGCTCCCACGGCATCAAGGTCGTCCTCGCGTCGCTCCTGCCCGTCTCCGACGACAAGAAGGACGCGAACGGCGCCGCCCTCACTCGGACCCGCCAGAGGCCGACCGCGACGATCCGGGCCCTCAACCGGTGGCTGGCCGAGTACGCGGCGAAGAACGGCCACACGCCTACCTCGACTATTTCTCGGCCACGGCGGACGCGAACGGCCTCCTGCGCCCCGAGCTCAACGACGACGGCCTGCACCCGAACGCGCGCGGCTACGCCGTCATGGCCCCGCTGGCGGAGAAGGCGATCGCGCAGGCGACCAAGGCGAGATGACCGCGCTCCTGTGCCTTCTCGCCGCTGCCGCCGCGGCGGCCACGCCCCAGGCCGAGCCGCGCGCGGGGCAGCGCCCGGGCGCGACTCCCACCCTGCCCGCCGTCCGCACCGAGCTCGTCCAGATCGACGTGGTGGTGACCGGCAAGGACGGCCAGTGCGTCGACGGGATCGCCCAGGGCGAGTTCGAGGTCCTCGAGGACGGCAAGCCGCAGGCGCTCTCGCACTTCGCCGTGGAGGCGCGGCCGGGGCTGCGGGCGGAGGCGGTGGCCCCTCCCGTTCCCGAAGCGGCGCCCTCCCCCGCGCCGGCGCCGGCCCTTCCGACCCCGCGCGGGCGCTTCTTCGTGCTGGCGGTCGACGACCTGCACACCGCACCGGGCAACCTGCTCGAGGCCCGCCGGGCGATGACGCGCTTCGTGGACGAGCAGGTGTCGGACGACGACCTCGTCGCCCTCGCCACCACGAGCGGCACCGCGGGGGTCTTCCAGGACTTCACCCGCGACAAGACCGCCCTTCGCCAGGCCATCGCGCGCGTCCAGAGCCGGTACGAGCCGGTGGAGCCCGGCGGCGCACCCTACCTCAGCGAGTACCAGGCCGAGCTCATCGACCGCTCGGACGTCGAAGCGCTGAACCTCGCCGTTCGGGAGATTCTGCAGACGGAGGACTACCTCGGCGAGGTGGGCGCGCGGGAGAAGGCCTACGCCCAGGCCCGTCGGATGGTCTTCGAGATCATGGCGCGGACGGGGCGGGCTCTCACCATGATCCAGGGCCTCGTGCAGGGCCTCGCCCCCCTCCCCGGACGCAAGGTGGTGGTGCTCGCCTCCGACGGCTTCCTCGTCGGCCTCGGCGCCGCCGAGAACCGCGCCTTCGACGTGCGCCGCATCACGGACGCGGCGACCCGCGCGGGAGTCGTCCTCTACTCCCTCGACACCCGTGGGCTGAGCGCCGACGTCCCGGGCGGGAGCGCTTCGTTCCAGGGCCCGGCCGTCCTCTCCGCGCCGGGAGCGCGGCAGAGCCTGCAGGCGCGCGGCAACGAAGCGCAGCGGCAGGCCCTGAACGCGCTGGCGGAGGACACCGGGGGGTTCGCGGTTCGCAACACCAACGATCTCGCCCAGGGCTTCGGCCGGATCCTGCGTGACAACGAGGTCTACTACCTGCTCGCCTACGAGCCCACGAACGCTGCCCGCGACGGGAAGTTCCGGAAGATCGAGGTCCGGCTCCGGGCCCGGCCGGGCCTGCGCGTCCGGACGAGGAGCGGCTACTTCGCTCCCGACGATCGCAAGGCCGCGACGAAGGCCGAGAGCCCCGAGGCCCTCCGGGAGCGCGAGATCGGCCAGGCCCTCGGCTCCCTGTTCCCGCTCGAGGGGGTGCCGATGCGAATGAGCGCGGACTTCATCGACCTGCCGCCCGCGGGGCCCCAGGCGGTCATCCGCACCCAGCTCGACGTGTCCGGAGTGCCCTTCGTCCCGGCCGGGGACCGCTACGCGGCGGACCTCGAGATCGCCGGCGCGGTCTACGACGAGACCGGCCACCTCGTCGGCGAGGTGACCGGCGAACGGGCCCAGCTGAGCCTGACCGAGGAGACCTACCGGAGGGCAGCCACCGAGGGGCTCACCGTCCAGAAGACCGTCGCCCTCCCGCCCGGCCGCTACCAGGTCCGCATGGCGGCGCGAGAGGGGACGCGCTCGCTCCTCGGCAGCGCGAGCGCGTGGGTCGACATCCCCGACGTGGCCGCGGGAGAGCTGACGCTGAGCAGCGTCTTTCTCCTCGCGGACGCGGGACCGGGCGGCGACCGACCTCGCCGACGTCCAGGTGGACCGGCGCTTCCGCCGCGGCCAGGGCCTGCACTACGCGGTGCACGCCTACGGCCTGCCCTCGCCGGGCGGGGCGACGTTGCAGGCCCAGGTGTGGCAAGGGAGCCGGCTGGTGGGAGTGGCTCCCAAGCACGACCTCGCCCTGGCCCCGGGCGAGCCCGTCGCCAAGTGGAGCGAGCGCATCGCGCTCGACTCGTTCGCGCCCGGAGACTACGTGCTGCGGGTCGTGGTGACATCAGCCGGCGCGAAGGCCCAGAGGCAGGTGTCGTTCCGCGTCGAATAAGAGGCGGTCGAAGCCGCCTCCGGGAGGTTCCTCATGTCGAGGCGAGCCGGCGTTCAGCAGCTACTCGGGGCGACCGCGGTTGCCTTGGCGGCTTTCGCGGCATCTTCCGGGCCGGCCGTCGCGGGCAGCCCGGCCGAGCCGGGGCAGGAGGCGGCCTTCCGCCGGGCGGCCGAGAACGGCGTCCGCGTGGAGGAGGTCTTCCGGCGCACCCGCCGGATGGCGCACGCCTGGCTCGCGTACGCCGACGAGCGCACGCTCCTGCTGCCCGACATCCTCCCCGGGACGACACGCGGGCCGAAGGGCCTGCACATCTACCGGCCGCACAACTCGGGCGCGGACAACTACCCCTACCTCGTCGCGACGGCCTGGTTCACGGACCGGCCTCTCTACGAGGGCCGCCTGCGGGAGATGCTGCGCAACGAGATCCGGTACACGAACGCGAAAGACGCCATCCCGGCCGACCTCGACCTCGAGACGGGCAAGCTCGGCCCGCCGAGCCTCTTCGGCGCCGCGGAGTACGCCAAGGACGGGCTCATCGCGATCACGGAGCTGCTCGGCCGCACGCCCTGGTTCTACCGCATGGCGGACATGACCGCCGACCTCATGAAGCACGCGCCGGTCGCGAGCGACTTCGGCCCGCTGCCGGATCCCGGCGCCGAGCTCAACGGCGACGCGCTCCAGACGCTCGTCCGCCTCGCTCCCATGACCGGCGACCGGCGCTACCTCGAGTGGGCCGAGCGGATCGGCGACGCCTACGTCCGCGAGGTCCTCCCGAGGAACCACGGCCTGCCCGGCTACACCTGGGACTTCGCGAAGCACGAGGGCCCGGACCGGATGCGGCTGCGCGACCACGGCAACGAGATCGTCGTCGGCCTCGTGCTGCTCGAGGCGCTCGAGAGCCGAGCGCGGCGGGGAGCGCGCGCTCGTCCTACCGCGAGCCCCTCGGCCGGATGCTCGACCGCATCCTGTCCTCGGCCAACCCCGACGGCCTTCTCTACGACGAGATCCGCCCGTCGGACCTCGCTCCCGTGTCGGAGCGCCTCTCCGACAACTGGGGCTACGTCTACGGGGCCGTCTACACCTACTTCATGGTGACCGGCGAGGAGCGGTACCGCGAGGCGGTGCGGCGGGTGCTTCGGAACCTGCCGCGCTACCGCGGCCACGACTGGGAGAGCGGCAGCCACGACGGCTACGCGGACGCGATCGAGAGCGCCCTCTACCTCGTCAACCGCGAGCCGGTGCCGGAGGCGCTCGACTGGATCGAGACCGAGACCGCGCGGCTCATCGCCTTCCAGCAGGAGGACGGGACGATCGAGCGCTGGTACGGCGACGGCAACTGGGCCCGGACGCTCCTGCTCTACGCGATGATGAAGACGCAGGGCGTGCTTCCTCGACGGCTGGCAGGAGGGCGTGCGGCTCGGCGCCGCTCGCGAGGGCGAGCGCCTCTTCGTCTCGCTGGAAGCGCCCGCGGGCTGGAAGGGCCGGCTGCGCTTCGACCACGCCCGCCACCGCCGCGACCTGAACTTCGCCCGCAACTACGTCCGCCTCAACGAGTGGCCGGAGTGGTACACGGTGGACGAGAACACGCTCTACCGTCTGACCGACGCGGCGGGGAAGGAGATCGTCCGCCTCGGCTCGGACCTCGAGGACGGGATCGAGGTCGTCGGCTCCGGGCGCTGGATCGTCGAGCCGGCCTAGCCGAAGGCCCACTGAGCCCAGTCATTCCGACGAGCTTCGTGTCGCGCCCGCCCTGTCATTCCGAGGAGCCTAGTCTCGCCGGGCGACGAGGAATCCGCCGGCGCCGGTGCGGAGATTGCGGATTCCTCGGGACCCGTCCAACCGGGTCCCTCGGAATGACAAGTGTCGGGCGCTGAACAAGGAAACGGCCCGGCGGGGGACGCCCGCCGGGCCGGGAGAAGCGGCTCAGCCGATCAGAAGGTCAGCTTGGCCGCGAACTGGATGTTGCGCTCCGTCGTGCCGCAGGTGGAGCACGCCGGGTTCGTGAGCATCGCGGTGATCGTCGCCACCGCCGCGTTGCCGATCGTCCGGTTGGGCTGGCCGAACTGCGGGTGGTTGAGGACGTTGAAGGCCTCGCAGCGCAGCTCGAGGTTGAACCGTCCGAACCGGGTGTTCTTGATCAGCGACATGTCGATGTTGAACTGCTCGGGGCCGCGCATGATGTTGCGGTCGGCGTCGCCCCAGGTGCCCGTGTTGTCGGCGGGCGGCTGGAACGCGGTCGGCTCGAACCACTTGTCGACCGACGGGTTGTCGATCTCCCAGTTGCCGATCACGTTCGGGCGCTGGCCGGTCCCGCCCGGAGTCGTGGAGAGGATCCCGGCTGTCTGCCCCGGGGTGAACGGGTAGCCCGTGCGCCAGTAGCCGATGCCGCTCACCTGCCAGCCGCCGTACCACTTTGTGCGCCCGAGAGGCAGCTCGTACGCTCCGGCCACGCTCACCGTGTGCCGGATGTCGTAGTCGGCCGGCCCGTAGTTGTAGCCGGCGATGTCGTAGACGTTGGCGACGGTTACCGTGCCGTCGTTGTCCGAGTTGTAGTCCTGGGCCTTGGCGAGCGAGTAGGAGGCCAGGAGCGAGATGCCGTTCGCGTAGCGCCGCTGGACCTTGGCGAGGAACGCCTGGTAGTCGAGGATCCCGGTGCTCTGCACCTGCCCGATCGTGCGCAGGGCGGGCGCCAGCGTGGCGTAGGGACGGAGGACGTTCGAGTTCGTGACGCCGACGGTGGCGGGGGCCTCGTTCGGGTCCCCCTTGAGGAGGTACTGGCGGCCGCGCGAGCCCGCGTAGGTGAGCTCGATCATGTAGTTCGTGAAGAGTTGGTGCTGGACGTTGACGTTCCAGTTGACCGTGTACGCGTCGCGGAAGTCGCGGTCGAAGATCGAGCGGGTCGAGCCGGCGCCGGGCCGCGGCGTCGTGTCGACGCCCGGCGGGGGCGGCAGCCCGGCCGAGACGAGCATCTTGGGGTCGTTCGAGAAGTTCGTGTTCGGCGCCGCGGTCAGTGCCGTCGACTGGAGGAACGGCGGGTTCTGGGCCTTGGACGACGACGTGCCGCCCGGCGTGAAGTTCCAGAACACGCCGACGCCGCCGCGGACGATCGTGCGTCCCGTGCCGAAGACGTCGTAGGCGAAGCCGAACCGGGGGCCGAGGTCGCCCTTCGAGTAGGTCTGCAGGTAGCGGCCGACCTGGACGCCGCCCAGGGTCGCGTTGTCGGAGGCCACCACGAACTGACCGGTGGTCTCGTCGAAGTTGGACTGCCGGTCCTCGATCTCGACCCAGGGCACGTAGACGTCCCAGCGCAGGCCCAGGTTGAGGGTCAGCTTGGAGTTGACGCGGAAGTCGTCCTGCACGTAGAGCGACCACTCCGGCCGCTTCTCGGTGTAGGTGCCCGCGTCGAACAGGTTGCGGTTCTTGGTGGTGGCGTAGCCGAGCAGGAAGCTGGCCACGTCGAAGCCGGTCGAGGCGTTGAGGGTGCAGCCGGTGGCGACACCCGCGCAGTTCGAGGTCATGTTGTTGTTGAAGCCGAACTGTCCGACGATCGAGTCGGCGTTGAGGATCTCGCGCGAGCGGAAGGTGACGCTGCCGCCGACCTTGAGCGTGTGCTTGCCCTTGATCCAGGTCACGCTGTCGAAGATCTGGAAGTCGTTCTGGTTCGTGATCAGCGGCTGGTTGCCGTTCGCCCCCAGGTTCCGGATGTTCTGGAACTGCATCTGGGTCATCGCCGAGGTGACCTCGTTGACGTTGATGCCGGGGATGCCCATCGCCTGGGCGAGGTTCTGCCCGTAGTCGATCGGACGTCATCAGGAACTTGATCGAGTTCCAGCCGAAGCGGAACTCGTTCAGCAGGGTCGGGCTGAAGGTGTGCGTGTCGTTGAACGTCACGCTCTGCGCCTTGATGTTCCCGTCACCGGCGCCGAAGGTGGCGCCCGCGTCGCCGTGCTCGAGTGTCGCGGGCAGGAACCGCGCCGTCTTCTGGTAGCTGTAGCGGACGAAGAAGCGGTTGTTCTGGGTCAGCCGGTGGTCGACCTTGACGTCGAACTGGTTGTCGTCGCGCTCGAGGTTCGGGGTGATCAGGTAGTTGTTGATCGGCTGCCCGGTGGCCCCGACGCTGCCCGCGGTGTTCGGCTCGGGGTAGAGCTGCTGCATGATGTTCTTCGAGGCGGGGTCCCAGCGGCTCTCGGGGATGATGTTGCCGGGGAAGGGCTGCCCGGTGAGCGGGTCGTAGATGACCCGGTTGAGCTCCGAGAAGTTCCCCTGCCGCATCGCCAGCGAGGGGACGGTGGAGAGGTAGGTCTGGCCGGACGTGATGCGCAGGCCCTGGTAGTCGGCGAAGAAGAAGGTCTTGTCCTTGATGATCGGGCCGCCGAAGGTGGCGCCGAACTGGTTCTGGGAGAGGTCGGCCTTCTTGCGGCCGGCCCGGTTGTTGAACCAGTTGTTGGCGTCGAAGGCGTCGTTGCGGTTGAACGCGAAGACGCTGCCGTGGTAGTCGTTCGTCCCGCTCTTGAGCTGGAGGTTGACGACGCCGCCGAGCGAGCGGCCGAACTCGGCGGAGTACGTGCTCGTCTGGAGCTTGAACTCCTGCAGCGCGTCGACGCTCGGGAAGATGACCACGGTCTGCAGCCAGGTCTCGTTGTTGTCGACGCCGTCGAGCATGTAGTTGTTGTCGCGGGTCCGCTGCCCGTTCGCCGAGAAGGACGCCGAGGCGCGCCAGGCGAGGCTGCCGGCGCCGTCGATGTTGCCCCCGGGCTGGCCGCGCAGGATGCCGGGCACGGTTCGGGTGAGGCTCACGAAGTTCCGGCCGTTGAGCGGCAGCGTCCTGATCTGCTCCTCGACGATCGTGGCGCCGAGCTCGGACGATGCGGTCTGGAGGAGCGGCGTCTCCGCCTGGATCTCGACCACCTCGGTCATGGCGCCGATCTCGAGGGCCAGGTCCATGCGGACCTTCTGGTCGACGCCCAGCTGCACGTTGGTCTTCGAGACCTTCTTGAAGCCCGTGAGCTCGGCGGTGACGGTGTAGGTCCCGGTCGGGATGAGGGGGGCGGTGTACTCTCCGCTCGCGTCGGTCACGACGCTGCGGCTGAAGCCCGTGCCCGTGTTCACCAGGGTGACCGTCGCGCCCGGCACGACCGCCCCGGTCGAGTCCTGGACGAACCCCAGGATCGTGCCGCTGACGGCCTGGGCTCCGGCCGGCGGCGGGGCGAGGCAGCTCAGGACGGCGAGGCCCACGAGGGCTGCGAGAACCCTCGGGCGAAGCGACAATCGGCTCATATCGTATCCTCCCGCGTCACAGGTCGAGTCCCGTCGTGCCAAGCACTCCGGACTCAGTTGGTCTGACCACAGTTCTCGAGGCCCTCGTGGCGCGGTTCACATGATGCGGATCGATGGGGCTGATCAAGTTGGCGGAAATTAACCTGGCGCCACATATGTTGTCAAGACGTCCAGGGCTGCGCTTTGCAGCCGCCGACACCTGCTGCCGGGCTGCGGTCAGACCTGAAGCTGGCCTCTGGACGGGTCGCCGAACCCCGGCGGAACGCCTCAAGACGAGCGCTGGTGCCCTTTGCCGATCTCGTAGTGGCGGAGGATCTCGTCCCACCGGCCCTGGGCCTTCAGCAGGAGCTCCACCACGTCGCGCAGGGCGCCGTGGCCGCCCGGGCTCGGGGTCACCCAGTGGGCCTCGGCCTTCACCTCGGGCTTGGCGTTCGCGGTCGCGACGCCGAAGCCCGACCCGGTGCATGACCACGACGTCCGTGAAGTCGTCGCCCACGTAGCCGACCTGCTCGGCCTGCAGGCCGGCCTTCTCCAGGATCTCCTCGAGGATGGGGATCTTCTCGGTGTGGCCCTGGTAGACGTGGGTGAAGCCCGCCGAGCGGGCCCGCTCCTCGGTGGCGACGGAGACCCGCCCGCTGATGACCCCCGCCTGGATGCCGAAGCGGCGCAGCCACTGGAAGGCGATGCCGTCCTGCGAGTCGAAGGCCTTGATCTCGGCGAGGCCGCCCTGCCCGTCCGGGACGTTCCAGTAGGTGCCGTCGGTCATCACCCCGTCCACGTCCATCAGCAGCAGACGGACGCGCGCGGCCCGGGCCAGGACGTCCTCGTCGAAGCTCATCGTGCCCTCCGTGGCGATCGCGATCCTCTCACATCTGGACGACCCGGGGCGCTCGGGATTAGGATCCCTCCCACCCGAGGAGGGACCATGGTTCTCACGCGGCGCGACGTGGTGCGGATGGGGCTGGTTTCGGCGGGGGCGCTCGCCCTCGGCGGGCGCGCCCGCGCGGCCGGGGGCTTCCACCTCGGGCTCGTGACCTACAACGTCGCGAAGGACTGGGACCTCGACACCCTCCTGCGCCTCGTCCACGAGGCCGGGCTCGAGGGCGTCGAGTTCCGGACGACCCACGCCCACGGAGTCGAGCGGACGCTCACCCCGGCCGAGCGGCAGGTCGTGAAGAAGAAGTGCGCGGATGCCGGCCTCCTGCAGACGAGCCTCGGCACGGTCTGCGAGTTCCACTCGCCCGACCCGGTGGTCGTGAGGAAGAACGTCGAGGACTGCCGCGAGTGGGTCCTCCTGGCGAAGGACATCGGGGCGCGGGGCGTCAAGGTGCGGCCCAACGGGCTGCCGAAGGACGTCCCCGAGGAGCAGACGCTCGAGCAGATCGGGCGGGCGCTCGCGCAGTGCGGCGCCTTCGCGAAGGACAACGGCGTCGAGATCTGGGTCGAGGTCCACGGCGACCAGACGAAGGTCCCGGCCCGGATGCGCCGGATCATGGACGTCTGCTCCCACCCGAGCGTCGGCCTCACCTGGAACTCGAACGACACGGACGTCACCGACGGCTCGGTCGCCTCTTCCTTCGCGCTCCTGCGTCCCTTCGTCCGCTGCTGCCACATCACCGACCTGCGGAGTGCGTATCCCTGGAGGGAGCTCTTCACGCTCCTCGGCCAGTCGGGCTTCGACGGCTTCACGCTGTGCGAGTTCCCGGAGACGGTCCCCGCGTCAAACGGGGCCACCTGGCTCGGGGACTACCGGGCCCGCTGGGAGTCGCTCAAGCGCGGCTGAGTCGACGACCCGGGCTTGAGACTGGTCTGTCCACTCTCCCGGATGGCCGCCGGGACGCTCGAAACGGGCACTCTGTGCGCGCACGTCTCTCGGCTCCGGGATCTTGAATCGACCAACCTATTCCTTATCAATTGGATACATATTTTCGACTTGACGAGATCCAATCCTCCGTACGGCCTGTTCGGCGCCAGAAAAGAAAGTAAAATGGTCAGACCAAGTCTATTGACATGAACTGACATCATTTTGTATCTTGATGGCGCGTAACGGTCGGTTTCACGCTTTGGCTCGAGCCCAAACCCTGGAGGCACTCATGACGCAACTCGCGCGCGCAGGCACTCGCGGACCTGTGCGGATCGCTCTTCTGACCGCGGCCGTCGCCCTCGCTCTCTCGGGGCTGGCCTCGGCCCAGGCCATCCGAGGCACGCTCCTCGGCACCGTCACGGACACGCAGGGGGCGACGGTGCCCGGCGTGACCGTGACCGCCACCGAGACCCGGACGAACGCGACTCGTACCGCCGTCACCAACCAGAGCGGCAACTTCGTCTTCGCGAACCTGCAGGACGGGCTCTACCGGGTGGAGACGGAGCTCAGCGGCTTCAAGAAGTTCTCCCGCGACGGCATCGAGGTGAAGGTCAACTCCACGATGCGCGTGGACGTCGATCCTCGAGGTCGGCGCGATGACCGAGACCGTCGAGGTCGTCCAGGAGACCCCGCTCCTCCAGACCGACCGCGCCGACACCGGGCGCAACATCGAGGGCCGGCTGGTCCAGGAGATGCCCCTCGGCTCAGGGCCGCAACTTCCAGGGGATGTGGGCCACCGTGCCCGGGATCCGTCACCCTGAGCCGCCCGCACTCGCAGTTCTTCAACCCCCAGGACTCCCAGGAGACCAAGTTCAACGGCCAGTCGCGCCTGTCCAACAACGTCCAGATCGACGGGCTCGACAACAACCACCGGACCGGCCTCCTGACCGTCCTCATCCCCTCCGCCGAGGCGATCGACTCCGTCAACGTGACCACGTCGAACTTCGACGCCGAGTTCGGGCGCGCCGGCGGGTCGGTGACCACGGTCGTCATGAAGTCGGGCACCAACCAGTTCAAGGGCAGCGTCTTCGCCTTCGCGAACAACGAGTCGACCCAGGCCAAGAACTCCTTCGCCTCCGCCACCTCGATCAAGCCCGAGACGAAGTACCAGCAGTTCGGGGCCACCCTCGGCGGCCCGATCATCAAGGACAAGCTCTTCTTCTTCACCGACTACCAGCGGACGGTGGACAACCTCGGCCAGCTGCGGCGCGTGGTCATCCCCCCCGCCGAGTGGAGGAACGGCGACTTCTCGAGCGCCTCGACGAAGATCTACGACCCGGCCACCGGCAACGCCGACGGCACGGGCCGGACGCCGTTCCCCGGCAACATCATCCCCACGAACCGCCTCAGCCCCGTGGCCCTGAACATCCTCGCCAAGATCCCGCAGCCGAACATCCCCGGGGCCGCCTTCGGCCAGGTGAACTACGAGCTGCCCAGCAGCGAGCGCGAGAAGACGACGAACGCCTTCAACGCCAAGCTGAACTACAACCCCACCTCGAGCGACCAGATGTCGCTGCGCTTCAGCTACCAGCGGCCGGAGATCTTCGTCCCCGGCACGTTCGGCGAGCTCGGCGGCGCCGGCGCCGACTTCGCCGGCACCGGCTACCAGAACACCTACAGCGCCGCCCTCACCTGGACCCGGACCCTCAGCCAGAGCCTGATCATGGAGTGGCGGGCCGGCTACATGAAGTACCACAACGAGGCGCTCTCCACGGGCACGGGCCTCGACAGCTCGACCGAGGTGGGCATCCCGGGCGCCAACTTCGACGAGTTCTCGAGCGGCATCAGCCGGATCAGCATCGGGAACGGCTTCACGGATCCGATGGTCGGATTCTCGCCGAGCCTGCCCTGGGACCGCGGCGAGGAGACGTTCAGCGTCACCGGGATGCTGACCAAGATCACCGGCAACCACACGCTCAAGGTGGGCACCGAGGTGCGCCACAACGAGGACTTCCTCCTCCAGATCCAGGACGCGGGCGGCGTGCGGGGCCAGTTCCAGTTCAACGGCGCCCGGACGTCGATCCCGACCGACACCGCGGCCACCAGCGGCATCGCCAACTCCTTCGCGTCGTTCCTCCTCGACGCCCCGTCGCTCGTCCAGCGCGACATCAAGGTCATCGACCGGCCGGGCACCAAGCACTGGGCCGTGTTCGCCTTCGTCCAGGACAAGTGGCAGGTGACCCCGAAGCTCACCGTCGACCTCGGCCTGCGCTGGGAGTACTACACGCCGCTCGTCGGGATCGCGGACCAGGGCGGCCTCTCGACCTACAACCCGTCGAACAACACGGTCGAGGTGGCCGGGTACGGCAGCATCCCGCAGAACATCGGCGTCCAGACCACGTGGACGAACTTCGCCCCGCGGCTCGGGGCGTCCTACCGTTTCGACGAGAAGACCGTCCTGCGGGCCGGGTTCGGCACCACGATCATCCCCTTCCCGGACAACGAGTACGCGTTCAACTTCCCGGTCAAGCAGAACGAGCAGTTCAACCCGCCCAACGGCTTCGCGCCGGCCGGGAGCATGGCTGCCGGGTTCGGGGCGCCGACCTTCTTCCCCATCCCGTCGAGCGGCGTCGTGGACGCCAGCATCCCGCAGCTGCAAGAACGCCCAGCTCGTCAACGTGCCCTCCGACCTGAAGGAGGCCAAGCTCCACTCCTGGAACGTGGCCTTCCAGCGGCAGCTGCCGTGGAACCTCGTCGGCGAGGTCGCCTACGTGGGCAACGTCGGCAAGGGCATCGTGGTCCGGGGCTGGAACATCAACGCCGGCATGGTCCTCGGGGCCGAGAACGCGGGCCGGCCGCTCTTCGCGCCGTACGGCCGCACCGCGAACGTCCGCTCCTTCTTCGCCGGCGACACGTCCTACAACTCGTTGCAGGCCAAGCTCGACCGGCGCTTCAAGAACGGCTTCCTGGTCACGACCTCGTACACCCTCAGCCGCGGCGAGAACTACGCGGACGAGGCCGACATCGCGACACCGGCCGACATCGAGCGGACCTACGGCCCGACGGGCTTCAACCGCACGCACGCGTTCGCGTCCGCCTTCATCTGGGACCTGCCGTTCTTCAAGGAGGACAACGGCGCCCTGCACTGGATCCTCGGCGGCTGGCAGTTCAGCGGCATCTTCACCGCGTACTCCGGGACCCCGATCAACTTCACGGCGTCCGCGGCCACGCTCGGCGCCCCGGGCAACACCCAGTACCCGAACGCCAGCGGCGAGCCCGAGGTGCTGGGGAACATCGGGCCCGGGCAGAAGTACTTCGACACGTCGGTCTTCTCGGCGCCGGCGCAGGGCACCTGGGGCACCCTGACGCGCAACAGCTCGATCAGCGGCCCCGGCTTCTGGAACCTCGACGCCTCGCTCGTGAAGCGGCTGCGGTTCGGTCAGAAGGTCAACGTGGAGCTGCGGGCGGACGCCTTCAACCTGACGAACACGCCGCACTTCAACAACCCGAACGGCTCCTTCGGCTCGTCGACGTTCGGCGAGATCAACAGCTCGTTCGGCCAGCGGCTCGTCCGCTTCGGCCTGCGGGTGATCTTCTAGAAGGACCTGGCTCTCGGCCCGGGG
This sequence comes from uncultured Acidobacteriota bacterium, assembly GCA_963818355.1. Classification (GTDB taxonomy): domain Bacteria; phylum Acidobacteriota; class Vicinamibacteria; order Fen-336; family Fen-336; genus DATBSL01. The sequence goes on from CAWFSB010000039.1 coordinate 54,634, forward strand.
CGCGCGCCCCGGGCCGACGGCTCACCCGAGGGGGGCGGCCACGCGGCCGCCCCCTTTTCTTGTCATTCCGAGGAGCTTCGGTTGAGTCGGGCGACGAGGGATCCGCCGGCTCCGGCCGGCGCCGGCGGATCCCTCTCGCTCGGCGGCCTCGGTCGTCGTGCTCGGGGCTGGCGCCTCCGGTCCCGGATGACAGCCGGAGTCCCTCGGAATGACAAGCTCGAGGCAGAGCACGGCCCCGCTACGTGGAAGGGAGAGCGGGGCGAGCCCGAGGCGCGAATCCAGCGTTAGCTGGGTAGCTCGTCGTCGCCCCAGGGGAGGGGCTGCGGGCCCGGGACGATGCCGGCGAGATCGGGATCCTCCGCCGCCGACGTGTCGCCCTTCTGCTTTCTGCCTTCCGCGCGCTGAGCGCGGCGCTCCGCCTTGGCCACCTGCTTTTCCTTCTTGCCGGCCTCGCGGAGACGCTTGTTGACCGAGGGTCTAGTGTGTCCTGCCACGGGCTAATTCTGTCCGTTCTGGGCCGACTTGTAAACGGGGAGGAATGACACCGCCACCGCGCCCAGGAGGGCGAGGGTGACGAGCAGGGCGAAGCCGGGGCCGTAGCTGCCGGTGCGGTCGCGCAGAGTGGCCACCGCCATCGGCACCACCGCCTCGGCGACACCGTCGGCGGTCAGGACGATGCCCATGACGCGACCCATGCGCTTCAGGCCGAAGAGGTCGGCGGCCATGAGCGGGATGATCATGTAGTCGCCGCCGAGGCCGACGCCGAACGCGACGGCGGCGGCCCGGAGGGTGAGCGGCGAGGGCGCGGCCCACAAGAGCGGGATGGTGCCCGCCACGATCAGGTAGATGAGGAGCATCACCCGCTTCCGGGGCCAGCGGTCCGCGAGCCACCCCATCAGGAGGCGGCCCGCGATGCTGCCCACGAGGACGAGGGAGATGAGCTCGGCGACCCGGGCCTGGGCCATGCCCCGGTCCATCGCGAAGAAGAGCTTCAGGTTCTGGGTGGTGCCGCCCACCGCCCCGATCGAGGCCATGCTGCCGAGGGCGAGGAGGTAGAAGGCCGGCTGGCGCAGGACGTCCAGGATCGAGTCACTCACCGCCGCGCCGGTTTCCGGCGCGGCGGAACGCGGCGTCCTCGCTTCCCCTTTCGCCCCGTGCGCCTCCGGCTCGCGGACGAACCAGGCGAGCGGGAAGGCGATCGCGATCATGAGGACGCCGAGCACCTTCAGGGCGGTGCGCCAGCCGAGGGCCTCGGTCAGCGCGTGGGCGAGGAGCGGCACGAGCGCGCCGCCCACCCCGATGCCGAGGTAGGCGATGCCCATGGCCCGGCCGCGCCCGGCGTCGAACCAGCGGGAGAGCATCACCTGGTTGGGCAGCGGGCCGCCGGTGACGTAGCCGAGCGCGTTCATCAGGTAGAACGTGTAGAAGGCGAGGAGCGTCGTCGTGCCGCCGAGGCCGATCGGGGCGAGCCCGGCGAGGAGGACGCCGACGAGCATCAGCCGGCGCGGCCCGAACCGGTCCACGACGACGCCGGCGAAGAAGCCGAAGAGCGGGCCGATCACCAGCTTCGCGAAGGCGTTGCCGGACGTGACCTGGGCCCGGGTCCAGCCCAGCTCCTTGACGAAGAAGTCGTAGAAGAAGGGCAGGCCGTAGAAGGCGAAGCCCACGATCGAGAAGAGGGCGAAGAAGGCGGTGGCGACGGCCAGCCCCTGGTCCCGCTTGCGGGAGGCTTCGGGTGTTTCGCTCGTCATGCCCTCAGGGCTTCCTTGACCGCCTTCAGCCGCTCGGCCTCGGGCCGCGCGGCGTAGAACGGGTCGAGAGGATAGCACCCCGAGGGCAGCCCCTTGCGCGGGGCGGTCGTGCAGTCGCTGAACGTCCGGCAGATCTTCTTGCGGACGAGCGGGCGGCCGGACAGGACGTCCGCCGGCATCTCGGGGTAGGAGAGGACCATGCGGCCGAGGCCCACGAAGTCGGCCTGCGCCCTCGCGCACCACGCGCTGGCCCACGTTCGGCAGCCACTCCTGCAGGTAGCTGTAGGCCGAGCCCACCAGCACCATGTCCGGGAAGTCCTTCTTGAGGAGCGCCGTGGCGCGGACCTGGCGGGCGACACCCGACCAGCGGGTCCTCGGGCGGCAGGTAGCCGTCGCTCGGGGGGAAGAGCGCGGGCCGCTGCAGGTGGGGGTTGTAGTAGGGGCTCCCGGCGCTGACGCAGGCCCAGCGGATGCCGAGGCCGTGCAGGACGCGGAGAAGCGCGCGGCTCTCGTCGAGGGCGTCCTCCAGGCGCTCGCCGCGCAGGAGGCCGAAGGCCGACGTGTAGCCCTCGTCGGCCCGCTCGGGCTCGCCCCGTCCTTCCGCGCCCTTCCGCCAGGGCACCGTGTCGAAGGCGGAGAAGCGCACGCCGATGCGCAGGCCCGGGGCCTCGGCGCGGATGCCCTCGACGACGGTGCGCAGGAAGCGGGTCCGGTTCTCGAGGCTGCCGCCGTAGCGGCCGGGCCGGTCGTGGCCGGCCGAGGAGCTCGTGGCCGAGGTAGCCGTGGCAGTGCTTCACGTCCACGAACTGGAACCCGGCCCGCTGCGCGAGCACGGCGGCCCGCACGTAGTCGTCGACCAGGCGGTCGAGGTCCTCGTCGGTCAGGATCCGCACGCCGCCGGGGAAGCGCCGGTCGAGGACCGGGTGGGCGAAGGCGACGAGCGGCTCCGGCCGGTCCCAGGCGTTCGGGCGGGCGTAGCGGCCCGAGTGGGTGATCTGCAGGCCCACGACGAGGTCGTTCGCGGCGCCCTTGCCGAAGCTCGACTCGTGCGCCGCCACGAGGTCGTCGCGCAGGCGCGCCAGCGATTCCCAGGTCGCGGCGCCGATCACGAGCTGGCAGGGGTTCGCGCGGCCGTCGTGGCGCACGGCGGCCGCCTCGCCGCCCCAGATCGAGCTTGGCGCCGGAGAGGCCGAAGTTCTGCCAGCGGCGGCGGGTCAGCTCGGTCGGGTGGCCGTCGGCCGTGCCGTCCCAGCCCTCCATCGGCAGGATGCAGAAGCGGTTGCCCGCGCGCAGGCCGTCGGCCTCGAGCGGGCGGGCGAAGGGGGAGTCGGACGGCGTCGCGAGCGCGTCGTCGAAGGAGAGCGGGATGCCGCCCGCCTCGAGGTGCCGGCGGAAGGCCTCGGGGGAGCGGAGGGTCGCGACGCGCACCCAGCCTGGATCAGCCATGTCTTCGACCTTCCGTGTTTGTCATCCCGAGGGACTCCGACCTGCCGCCCCTTGTCATCCCGAGGGACTCCGTCTGGCCGGGTCCCGAGGGATCTGCCGGTTGCGGACCCCTCGTCGCCCGGCACGACCGGGCTCCTCGGGGTGACAAGAAAGAAAACGGCCGGGGCGGGGGAGGGATCCCGCCCCGGCCGTGAACGAAGCGCTAGAAGATCACGCGGGCGCCGAGCTGGATGTTGCGCGGCTGTCCCGTCACGCCGGTGATCAGCCCGAAGCTGGCCGAATTGAGGTCGGTGTTCGGGTTGGCCCAGTTGACATGGTTCCAGACGTTGAAGAAGTCGGCCAGGATCTGGACCTTGACGTCGTCGCTGATGACGAACTGCTTGCGCAGCGAGATGTCCCAGACGCTGTACGACGGGCCGTTGAACTGGCCGCGCTCGCTGTTGCCGCGCCGGCCCTCGGGGGCCGGGGCGAACGCGGCGCGATTGAGCCACTGGACCGCGCCGGTCGTGGGGTTGATCAGGTCGGCAGCGTACGGGTCGCCGCCGACGTAGTCGGCCCGGCGGCCGCCGATCGAGGTCGGCCCGGTGACCGTGAGCGGCGCGCCCGTCTGGTAGCGGGTGATGCCCGAGATCTCCCAGCCGCCCAGGACCTGGCCGAGGAAGCCGCGGTTGTCCTTGAAGAACGGCAGGCGGTAGCTCCACGTGCCCACGAAGATGTGCGTCGCGGTAGAAGTCGCTCGGGCCCCAGTAGTAGTCGATGTCCTCGGGACCGTCCGCCGGGTTGTCGAAGTTGCCGCTGCCGTTGTCCTTGGACGAGCCGTACGTGTAGTTGAGCGTGAAGTTGAGGTCCCCGCGCCGCTTGCTGAGGAAGACCTGCAGGGCGTTGTAGCTGGAGTTCGCGTCGGAGAGGCCCATCTGGATGTCCGCGTAGCCCTTGTACGGCCGCAGGTAGTTCGTGTTGTACTTCGGCCCCGCCGCGTTCGCCTCGCGGTCCGCGAAGGACGGCAGGTTGATGTCCGGCCGCCGCATCAGGTTGGAGCCGTCGGCGCCGACGTAGGCGATCTCGCCGAAGAGGCCCCACCACGGCAGCTCGCGCTGCAGGCTCAGGCTCCAGTTCCACTGGCGCGGGATCTTGAAGCCCGTCGAGACCGACTGCATGCTGCCCCACGGCGCGAGCGCGGGCACCGCGGCGCCGCCGGGGTTGGCGAGGTTGCCGTTCTCGTAGGACGCGCTGAGGGCGAACGGCGGGTTGTTCGGCAGGCCGAAGTACAGGTTGCCCTCGGGGCGGTCGTAGTAGAGGCCGATCCCGCCGCGGACGGACGTCTTGCCGTCGCCGCCGGGCGACCACGCGAAGCTGGTGCGCGGCATGAAGAGGTGCTGCGGGTCGTAGATGCCGCGGCTGTCGGCGATCGGGATCGACTGCACGGCGGGGCTGCCCGCGTTCGGCACGTCGGCCACCTGGTCGTCAGGCACCTCGCCGGGGCGGACCAGGCCGTTGTAGCGGTTGCCGCGTGCCGGGCACGAGCGTGCCGTTCGTGTTGACCGTGACCGCCTGCGCCGGATCGTAGCTATTGGGGTCGAAGGCCGTGAGGTTGTTGCCGGCCGTGATGGTCGGGTAGTGGTACGTGTAGCGGACGCCCAGCTCGACGCTGAAGTTCGGCGTGACGCGCCAGCTGTCGGTCACGAACGCCTCGAACTGATAGAAGCGGAAGAGCCCGATCGGGTCGAGCTGCGCCTCGGTGTAGCTGCGGAAGTTGCCGAGGAGCGCGTCGGCGAAGGCGTTGCCGGTGCTGTTCGGGTTGCCGGACGGGTTGAAGTTCACGTTGCCGGCGTACTGCGAGCGGCCGTTCTGCTTCTTCGTGTTGAAGATGCCGAGGACGCCGGTCTTCAGCGTGTGCGCGCCCTTCAGGATCGTCAGGGTGTCGGCGAGGGCGAAGTCCTTGGTCGGGGAGATGAGCGCGTTGCTGGCGCTCTGCCAGCCCGCGAAGCCCGAGACCGCGCCCACCGGGATCGAGTCCTCGTAGGTGCCGCCGTTGGGGTAGACCTGCGGGAACTGGAAGCCGTACGTGGAGCGAGCCCACCTCTCTCCGACGGGGTCGATGGACTGGTTGTTGCCCGAGTAGTTGAACTTGATCTCGTTCAGCAGCGTGTTCGAGACCGTCCAGTTGTGGTTCAGCTGGAGGTTCCAGCCGGGGCGGTTGCGGTCCGTCGGGACCGTCGGCAGGTTGCCGCCGATGAAGGTCCCGTAGGGGTCGGTCAGCGTGTAGTGGTCGAGCATCACGCGCGCGGTCAGCCGGTGCGCGGCGTTGATGTTGTAGTCGAGGCGCATCATCTCCTGGCGCCAGCGGAAGGGGTTCGCCTCCTGGAAGAGGGCGTTGTTCGCGGTCGGGGTGTCCGTGTAGGAGCTCGCGATCTGCGACATCTGGTTGTAGAAGCTCCCGAACGCCTGGCCGTCAGCGGTGATCCGGCTCGCCGGGATGATGTTGCCGGGGAAGGGCTGGCCGGTGAGCGGGTCGCGCAGCGCCGTCGTGAGGTGGCTGAAGTTCCCGCCTCGCATCGCGGTCGTGGGCAGGGTCTGCAGCGACGGGCTGGAGAAGCGGTCGATCTGCTTCCACTCGACGCCCGCGAAGAAGAAGAGCTTGTCCTTGATCACCGGGCCGCCGAGCGCGCCGCCGAAGTCGTTGTACTTCAGGTCGGACCGGGGCACGTTGCGCGCGTTGTTGAAGTAGTTGTTCGCGTCGAGCCCTTCGTTGCGGTGGTAGGCGAACACGCTGCCGTGGAACTCGTTCGAGCCCGAGCGCGTCACGACGTTGACCGCGGCGCCGGAGTTGCGGCCGTACTCGGACGGAGAAGTTCGCGGTCTTGATCGCGACCTCCTCGATGAAGTCGACGCCGACGTTGCTGATCTGGCTGTTGTTCGAGCCCCCGTCCATGTTGAAGCCGCCGTCGACGGTCAGCAGGGTCGCGTTGGTGCGGCTGCCGTTGACCGACGTGTTGATCCCGAGGCCGGTCATGATGTCGAGCGCGTTCGGGTTGAGGTCGGGCGCGCCGGGGATGAGGGTGGTGAGCTGGAGGTAGTTGCGGCCGTTCAGGGCCAGGTCCTGGACCTGCTGGCGGTCGACCGTGCGCGCGATCTCGCCCGAGACCGTGTTCACGGTCTCGCTCTCGACCGTGACCTCGACCGTTTCGTTGAGGCCGCCGACCTCGAGCGTGAAGCTCGCGGTGACGCGGCCGTCCGCCACCAGCACGAAGCCGGAGCGCACGGCCTTCTTGAAGCCGGTGAGCTCGGCGCTCACGGTGTAGCTCCCGAGGGGCAGGTTGGCGAAGACGTAGGCGCCCTGCGCGTCGGTCGAGGCGGTGCGCGTGTAGTTCGTGTTGACCTCGGTGACCGTCACCGTGGCGCCCGGCAGCAGCCCACCCTGGGCGTCGACGACCGCGCCCGAGATGCGGCCCGACGTGGCCTGGGCGAAGACCGTGGTGCCCAGCATGGCGAACACCGCCAGCGTGAGCAGGGTGCGGATGGCTCGACTCATGAATCCTCCCTTTAGTCCGATCCCCGCCGCCTCGCCCTCCGCGGGTGCCCGTTGGCGGCTCGAACGCCGAGCTCATCGGCCCGTCGTTCGCGCACATGAGCGGGTTCGATCGACGGCACGAGCTTAGAGGGACGAAGTTTGTGACGTCAAGGCTCATATAGGATATAGAGACTGAGTCAGGAAGTGACCAGGAAGGTCGGCTCGGCAAACGGGCGCAAAGTGCGCGCGGTGCAGGAGCCGCGGGCGGGGCATCCCGCTGGAGGTAGTCGGCGTAGGCGGCCTGCGCCGCCTGGTTGTGCGCCCGGACGATCTGCTCAGCCTCGTCCGGGTCCCGTCGGACCAGGGCCCCCAGGAGCGCGTGGTGCTCGCCCTGCGCCTGCACGACCCGGGGCACCACGACGCCCTCGAAGTAGTGGCGCCGCAGCCGCTCCCAGCGCGCCAGCACCCGCTCGGTCATCTCGCGCAGGAGGGGCATCCGGGCGATCTCGTTGATCGTCGCGGTGGAGGTCGCTGTTGAGGGCCGCCCAGCGCTCGAGCTCCTGCGCGGCGATCGCGGCGTCCATCTCGGCGACGACGCCCGAGAGCAGGGCGGTGCCCGCGTCGTCGAGCCAAAGCACCGCCTCGCGCACGCCCACGGTCTCGAGCCCCTCCATGATCGCGAAGACCTCGTGGACCTCGTTCTCGGAGATGGGGGCGACCGTGGCACCCACGTGCGGTGCGCCCTGCACGAGCCCCTCGGACTGCAGGAGCTGGAGCGCCTCGCGAATGGGGATGGCGCTCACCTGGAGCTGGCGGCCGATCTCGTCGATGACGAGCCGCTGGCCGGGGGCGAGCTCGCCCCGCATGATGGCGCCGCGCAGGGACTGGTAGACGTACTCCTGCTTGGTCCGGAACTGCACGTCGGGGCGGCTTCCGAGGGCCACGGGACCTCCGCTAGGCCTTGATCTCGATCCTGGTCCGCGTCTCGATCGCGTCGAAACCGGCGATGCACGCCCGGGCCGAGGCCAGGGCCCGGTCGGGCCCCACCCGCAGCGGCGCGCCGGTGCGGATGGCGCTGCAGAAGCCGCCGATCTGGTACCGGTAGGCGGCCAGGCGGTCGCCGCCGCCCGAGGCCGCGCCCGCGCCCTCTCCCGGCCCCGGCGGCGTCGGCGGCGCGGCTCTCGGAGGCGGAGCCCGACCGGGCCCGCCTTCGGAGCCACCGCGATCGCCGGTCGCCTTCGCCTCGCCGGCCGGCGCCCCCTCCTCGAAGAGGTAGGCCTCGACCTCGCCCTTGAGGATCAGCGTGCCCTTCGTCCCGTAGTACGCCTCGTAGTAGTTGTCGAAGGCGTTGGACTCGATCGAGGTGAAGACGGCGGTGCGGCCTCCCGGGTACTCGAGGGTCGCGTACGTGTGGTCCGGCACCTCGCGGCCGTCCTTGAAGCGGGAGATGCCGCCCGTGCCGATCGCGGCGCTGGCGTTCGCTCCGAAGAACCAGTCGGTGATCGCGACCATGTGGCTGGCGAGCTCGGCCATGTGGCCGCGCGAGAACTGCTTGTAGAGGCGCCAGTTGACGAGGTGGTCGAAGGTCGGGTAGCCCCACGCCGCCGCGGAGTAGTCGGGCGAGGGCAGCTCGGCCTTGCGGCGCCAGTTGCCGTTGCGGTGCCAGACGAGGCGCGTGTGGTAGACCTCGCCGAGGAGGCCCGCCTTGACGATCCCGTCGTAGGAGGCCTGGTAGACCGGGTTGTAGAAGCGCTGGTGGCCGATCTCGAGGACGCGGCGGGCCCGGGTCGCCGCGTCCGCCATGCGCCGGCCGGACGCGTCGTCCCAGGCCATCATCTTCTCGCACAGGACGTGCAGGCCCGCCTCCAGGCAGCCCACCGTGATGTCGGCGTGGGTGGAGAGCGGCGTCGCGATCACGACCCCCTCGAGCCGCTCCTTCTGGATCATGTCCTTCCAGTCGGCGTAGTGCTTCCGGGGCGGGCGGCCCGTCTTCACGAGCGACTCGTCGGCCTTCTCGAGCTGCAGCGGGTTGATGTCGCACAGGGCGACCACCTCGCCGTAGCGCGGGTCGGTCTGCTCGAGCAGCACGCGGCCCTCGCCGCCGGTCCCGATGAAGCCGAGGCGCACCGGCCCGCCCCGCACCGGTCCCTTGACCGCCACGGCCACGCCGAGCGCGGCCAGGGCCGGCGTTCCCGCCAGCACGCGCATGAAGTTGCGGCGTCCCAGTTCCTGCTGCTCGGGCGTGAGGTTCATCTTCTAGGCCTCCACGACCGGCGCGACCGTCGCGCGCGGTCGCGCGAGGACGAGGTCGAGCCCGGCGATGCGACCGGTTCGGAACACGAGGACGACGAAGACCGCCGCCGCCTCGACGAGGTTCTTGTTGACGAGGAGGTAGTTGCCCTCCGTACCCGGCTCGTACACGCCGCGCGTCGGCAGCCACGACAGGTAGAAGAGCGGCGAGCAGCGCGAGCGCCCCCGCGCACGCCACCTGGGTGAACAGGCCGAGCATCAGGCCGAGGCCGACGAGCAGCAGGCCCCAGGCCACGAGCAGGTCGAGCCACGGCAGCCACGACGCGTCCGCGAGGGCGCGGAAGACGTCCGCGAAGGGCCCCGTGGACGACCGCAGGTAGCCGGCCGAGGAGAATCGCCCCATCGGCACGCCGGCCCGCGTCCAGGCCGGCCAGACGAGCTTCACCAGCCCCTCGTAGAGGAAGTGCCACCCGATCAGGGTGCGCAGCAGCACGAGGCCGATCTGCTGAGTGCGGTTGAGGGCCAGTGGGTCCATCGGAGCGGGAGGCTACACTCCCGTGTCGGAGGCGGTCAATGAGCCGTATAGGATATAGGACCTAGCGCGCCTCGGCGCCGAGGGATGCTCGTTTCCGTTCCTGGTTTCGTTCCGTTCTGTCGTTCCGTTCTCAGGAGAGCCCCGATGAAAGCCAATCCCCGCCTCGCGACTCTTCTTCTTGCCTCCTCGCCCTCCTCTCGCCTCCCTCGCGCCTCTCCCGCCACCCCCGCCCCCCGCCGCCTCCTCGAGCGCCAGGCCGAGGCGATCGACCTCGCGACAGGCCCTCGCCTCGGCCGACGCCTTCCGTCCGTACCCCACGGTCGCCGACCGCGCCGCCTGGGCCGAGGTCCCGGAGGCGCAGCGGCGGGTCTTCGTCGCCGAGGCCGAGCGGCAGCTCGGGACGGAGTGGGCGATCCTGCCCGCCACCCGCTTCCTGGACTACGTGCGCGACGGCAACCGCGGCCGCTACGAGAAGCTCCTCTTCTCGCGCCGCGGCAAGCTCGCCGACCTCGTCCTGGGCGAGCTCCTCGAGGGCGAGGGGCGCTTCACGGACGCGATCGCCGACGGGCTCTGGCTCATCTGCGAGGAGAGCTACTGGGGCGTGCCCGCCCACGTCGGCGCCCAGAAGCGGGGGCCGGGCCTTCCCGACGTCACCGAGCCCACCGTCGACCTCTTCGCCGCGGAGACGGGGGCGCTCCTCGCCTGGACCGACTACCTGATGGGCGACCGCCTCGACGCCGTGCACCCGCTCGTGCGCGAGCGCGTGCGCCTCGAGGTGGACCGGCGGATCCTCACCCCGAACCTCGAGCGCGACGACTTCTGGTGGATGGGCTTCACGCCGCGCGAGGTCAACAACTGGAACCCCTGGATCAACTCGAACTGGCTGGCGAGCGTCCTGCTGCTCGAGCGCGACCCCGAGCGCCGCGTGCGCGCGGTGCGCGAAGATCGCGCGGAGCCTCGACCGGTTCGTCGACGCGTACCCGGACGACGGCGGCTGCGACGAGGGGCCGAGCTACTGGGGCCGCGCCGGGGCGTCGCTCTTCGAGTCGCTGGAGCTGCTGCACGCCGCGACCGGCGGGCGCCTCGACGTCTACCGCGAGCCGGTCGTCCGCGCGATCGGCCAGTACATCGCCCGGGCCTACATCGCGGGCGAGTTCTACGTGGACATGGGCGACGCGTCGGCGAAGGTGAAGCCCGAGCCGGAGCTCGTCTTCCGCTACGGCCGGGCGGTCGGGGACCCGTCCCTCGCCGGCTTCGGCTCCTTCCTCGCCGCCCGCCGCGGGCCGTTCGGCCCCGACGACGTCCCGCGCTACGGGAGCCTCGCGCGCGTCCTGCCGGCGCTCCTCCGTGCGAGCGATCTCGCCGCCACCCCGCCCGTGGAGCCGCTCGACGGCGAGGTCTGGCTCCCCGACCTGCAGATGATGGCGGCCCGCGAGCGGCCCGGCTCCACCGCCGGCCTCTACGTCGCGGCCTGGGGCGGGCACAACGCCCAGAGCCACAACCACAACGACGTCGGGAACGTCATCGTCTACGCGGACGGGCAGCCGGTGCTCGTCGACGTGGGCGCCCCGGAGTACACGTCGAAGACGTTCAGCCCGCGCCGCTACGAGATCTGGACGATGCAGTCGGCGTGGCACAACCTGCCGGTCGTCAACGGCGTCGACCAGCAGGACGGGGCGGCGTTCCGCGCGCGGGACGTGGCCTTCACCCCCGGGCGCGACACCGTGCGCTTCTCCCTCGACATCGCGCCCGCCTACCCGCCCGAGGCGAAGGTCACGCGCTGGCGCCGCGAGGTCACGCTCGACCGGAAGCAAGCGCGAGGTCGTCCTCGCCGAGGACTGGGCGCTCGGCGAGTCGCGCGAGCCCGTCCGCCTCGACTTCGTGACGCCGCTCCGGGCCGACGTCTCGACCCCCGGCCGCGTCGCGGCTCGCGCGCCCCGCAGGCGCACTTCCTTCCGCCGGAGGCGAGCCGGGGCACGTTCTCCTCTACGACCCGAAGCTCTTCGTCGCGAGCGTCGAGGAGAAGGTGGTCGACGACGGCCGGCTCCAGCCGATCTGGGGCGACCGCCTCTACCGGATCGTCCTGACCGCGCGCGAGCGCTCGCTCCGCGGCTCGCACCGCATCGTCGTGCGCGCTCGGCCCGCTGACCGCGTGCTACGCTTCGCGCCGCCGCGTGCGGCTCGGCCGCATCCGGCCAGGCGTCCGCGCGCGCGCTGCCGAACTGCAGGAGGACAACATGGAACGACGCGCTTTCCTGGCCGCCACCACGGCGGCGGCCGTGACCTCGGCCGACGCTCTCGCCGGAGCCGCGGCTGCAGCCGCCGAGCCGGGCACCGCCGCCCGGCCGCAGATCCTCGAGCTGCGGCGCTACCGCCTGCGCAGCGGGGCCCTGGCCTCCCGCTTCGCCGCCTACGCGAAGGACGCGCTCGTCCCGGCCCTCGGCCGCGCCGGCCTCGCGCCCATCGGGGCGTGGAACGTGGCGATGGGCCCGGACAGCCCGACCCTCCACCTCCTCCTGCCGCACCCCGACGCCGCCTCGGTGGTGACGCTCGACGCCCGGCTCGAGGCGGACGCCGAGTACCGCAAGGCGGCCGCCTCCTCGCTGGTGCTGCCGCCGGCCGACGCGCCGTTCCTCAGCTGCGACTCCTCGCTGCACGCGGCGGTCGCCACGATGCCCGGCATCGAGAAGCCGACCGGCGCCGCCGCGGGCAAGGACCGTCTCTTCGAGCTGCGGACCTACCGGAGCGCGACCGAGGCGGCCAGCCGCAGGAAGATCGAGATGTTCGAGGCGGGCGGGGAGCTCGCGCTCTTCCGCCGCGTGGGCCTCAACACGGTGTTCTTCGGCCGCGACCTCGTGGGCGCGGGCCTGCCCAGCCTGACCTACATGGTGGTGTTCGCCGACGCTGACGCCCGGGAGAAGGCGTGGGCGGCGTTCCGCGAGCACCCGGAGTGGGTGAAGATGCGCGACGACCCCCGCTTCGCCGACACCGTCTCGAACATCGACTCGTCGCTGCTCCGGCCGACGGACTACTCGCAGATCTGACCCTGTCATTCCGAGGAGCCGCGGGCGCTCTTCGCCCGTCGATCCCGAGGGATCCGCGGCTCGTCGGCGCCGGACTTGCGGATTCCTCGGGACCCGTCGCGACCGAAGCTCCTCAGGATGACAACCCGCTGGCCGAGGACGGCGAGCCAACGGCCGGCGTGCCTCGAGACGGCGGGCCGGCCAGCGGCTAGCGATCGGCGCCGGCGAGCTCCCGGATCTTGACGTTGCGGTAGGAGACTCCTCCGCCGTGGTGCTGGAGGAGGACGAGGCCCTCCGCCCACTCGCCGTAGCCGGGCCACACCCGGTGCTTGCCCTCGGCGACGTGCTTCTTGAAGTCCTCGGAGCCCCGCTCGAACTCGAGGACCTTCACGCCGTTGAGCCAGTGCTCGACGTGGCGGCCGCGGGCCACCACGCGCGCCTGATTCCACTCGCCCATGGGCCGGACCGGCTTGTCGGCGGCCGCGCCGTACACGTCGTACAGCGCCGCGGTCGCCCGGACCCCGCCCTTGCCCTGCGCGACGTCGGGGTTGCCCACGTCGTCGATGACCTGGTACTCGAGCCCCACCGACGACTGGCCGCCGTCCGCCATGACGTCGGTGCGGACGAAGTACTTGATGCCGCTGTTGGCGCCGGGGGAGAGGCGGAAGTCGGCGACGAGCTCGAAGTCGCCGTACGGCCGGTCGGTGACGATGTCGCCATTCCCGGCGGGCGCGCCCGGCGCGGGCTTGACCGCGGACAGGACCCCGCCCTCGATCGCCCAGTGCTCCTTCGGGAACTCCTTTGCCTTCAGGTCCCGCCACCCCCAGGGCGTGTGCCCGTCCCACAGCAGCCGCCAGCCCTCGGCGCGCTCGGCGTCCGTCAGCGTGTTCGGGGCGAGCCCGGTCTTCACGGGCGCGAGCTCCTTCAGGCGGATGTTGCGCCACTTGACGACGAGGCCCGCTTCCTTCGCCTGGTGCACCTGGAAGCCGATGAACCCGGACCGCGTCATCCCGTCCGTGAGGTCCGAGACGGGGACGTCGTTGATCCACGTGCGCAGTCGATCGCCGGACGCCTCCACGCGGTAGCGGTTCCACTCCCCGACCCGGAAGGCTTTCTGCGCGGCGGGGTCGTCCTTCGGGTTCGCGAGCCAGCCGCGGCGCTGCTCGTCGTAGATGCCGCCGCTCCACGCGCGCTCCGAGGGGTCGATCTCGATCTGGTAGCCGTGAACGACGCCGTCGCGGTAGCCCGGCTTCGACTCGCTCCGGATCTGCACGCCCGAGTTGACCTTCGGGTCCACCCAGACCTCGAACTCGAGGACGAAGTCGGCGTACTCCTTCGGCGGGGAGAGGAAGCTGTTCTTTTCCCCGAGCACGGTGCGCCCGACGAGCGCCCCGTCTTCCACCGTGTAGGCGGCCTTGCCGCCGCGCTGCACCCAGCCGGCCGTCGTCTTGCCGTCGAACAGCGTCACCCAGCCGTCGTCGGCCTGGGCCGCGAACGGCGCCGACAGCGCGACGAGGACGGCCAGACGAGCGCCGAACGCCTTCAGTCGATGGATCATGAGGGGCTCTCCTTCCAGACGCTTCCGCCGGGGTACTCGTGCGCGTCGAGGGACGCGGCCTTCATCTCGATCGAGTAGCCGGGCTCGAGCGGCGCCTGGTAGCGGGCGTTCACCACCCGCACCGGGTGGACGAAGTGCTCGTGGAGGTGGTCGACGTACTCGCAGTAGCGGTCCTCGATCGAGGGGTTGAGGGCGACGTAGTCGTAGATCGCGAGGTGCTGGACGTACTCGCAGAGCCCGACCCCGCCCGCGTGCGGGCAGACCGGCACCCCGAACTTCGCGGCGAGGAGCAGGATCGCGAGCACCTCGTTGACGCCGCCGACGCGGCAGGAGTCGACCTGGCAGTAGCCGAGGGCGCCCGCCTGCAGGAGCTGCTTGAAGATCGACGCGGTTCTGGGCCATCTCGCCGGTCGCGACCTTGATCGGGGCGATCGCCCTCGCGATCGCGGCGTGGCCGAGCACGTCGTCGGGGCTCGTGGGCTCCTCGATCCACCACGGGTCGAAGCGCGCGAGCGCCTTCACCTGCTCGATCGCCTCGCCGACGTCCCAGCACTGGTTGGCGTCCATGCTGAGGCGGCGCCCGTCGCCGATCTCCGCGCGCATGAGCGCGGCGCGGCGGAGGTTCCCCTCGAGGTCGCGGCTCACCTTCATCTTGAAGTGCGTGAACCCCTGCGCCATCGCCTCGCGGCACAGGCGCCGCACCTTCTCGTCCGGGTAGCCGAGCCAGCCGGTCGAGGTGGTGTAGGCGGGGAAGCCGTCGCGGCGCATCTCCGCCTCGCGCGCGGCGCGGGTCGGGGCGTTCCGCTCGAGGATGGCGAGCGCCTCGTCGGGCGTGAGCGCGTCCGTGATCCACGTGAAGGGCACGCAGTCGACCGTCTGCTGCGGCGTGAGGTCGGCGAGCAGCTTCCAGACGGGCTTGCCCTCGCGCCGCGCCCACAGGTCCCAGATGGCGTTCACCACGGCGCCGAGCGCCATGTGGACGATGCCCTTCTCGGGGCCGATCCAGCGCAGCTGCGGGTCCTGGGTGAGCCGGTGGTAGAAGCCGCGGAAGTCGGCGGTGATCTCCTCGAGGTCGCGGCCGACGACCAGCCGCTCGAAGGCGCGGGCGGCGGCGACGCCGATCTCGGTGCCGCGGCCGTTCGTGAAGGTGAGGCCGTACCCCGCGTGCGGGCCGTCCGTCTCGAGGGTCACGTAGACGGCGGAGTAGTCGCCGACGTTGAGCGCGTCGGAGCCGTCCATCTCGCGGGAGGTGGGGAAGCGCACGTCGCGGGCGCGCAGGGCGGTGATCTTCATGACGGCTGTCGACTATACACCGCGCGCTCCCGATCCTTGACGCGGTGCGCGCGCCGTCGTAGCGTCAGCTCCTCGAAGGAGGGGCCCGTGAGGAAGGTGCTCGTCGTCCTGGTCGTTCTCTTGATCGCGGGGGCGTTCGTGGCCGGCTACTGGCCGCAGCGGGAGAAGCTGATCGAGGCGCAGGCCGAGACGGTGGAGGCCCGGCGGCAGCTCGCGGAGGCCCGGACCGAGCTCGACCGGGCCGAGGCCAGGGCCCGTCTGGGCCGCCTGTTCGGGCAGTTCCTCGCCCTCGAGGAGGCGGTGCTGGCCTCCGACTACGCCGGGGCCCAGGCCCTCTCCTCTTCGTTCTTCAACGCCGCGCGCGAGGAGGTGGGCAGGACCGACGACGCCGCGGTCCGCACCGCGCTCGACGCCACCCTGATGCGCCGCGACACCGTCACGGCCGGGATCGCCCGGGGCGAGAGCTCCGTGCGCGACGCGCTCGCGCCGATCGCGCGGGAGCTGCGCCGCGCCCTCGGCTACACGGTGCCGTCGCTCGTCCCGGTGAAGCCGGCCCACTTGGAGAGCGGGACCTAGGCGCGGCGCTCGCGCGGCTCCGGTATCGCGATCGCGCGCAGCGCCAGCAGGAACGCGACCGCCGGGGGGAAGGCCGCGAGACGGTAGATCGTCCCGAGGTCGAGGCCGGAGCGCAGGAGGCCCGCCGAGAAGGAGCCCACGCCGACCCCCGCGCAGAGGGCCGCGTACATCGCCGAGGAGACCCAGGACCGGTGCGCGGGGAAGCGCCGGCCGGCCAGGCCCATGGCGAGGGGAAGGACCGCCGAGCAGCCCAGGCCGCCCAGGGCGTAGAGGAGCACGGCGCGGCGCGGCGTCGTGGACAGCGGGACGAGCAGGCAGGCCCCGGCCATGAGCGCGGCGAGCACGGGCAGCACCCGCTCTGGCGGCACGCGGAGCACGACCGCGGCCACGGCGAAGCGGCCGACGGTGAGCGCGGCCCAGAAGGCAGCCAGGGCGAGGCCGGCGGCGGCCACGTCGAGCCCGCGTTCCTCGGTGAGGTGCAGCACCGCCCAGTTGGCGTAGACGGACTCGCTGACGCCGTAGAGGAACGCGATCGCCAGGAAGAGCCTCAGCCCCGCGTCCCCGATCGGCCGCGAGCGGACTTCGCCCCGCACCTCGGGCTCAGGCAGCTCCTCGCGCTCGACCGTGACCAGGAGCGCCGCGTTCGCGAGGAAGAGGAGGAGGGGCACCGCCAGCCAGGCGCCGCGAGCCAGGGCGGCGCCGGCCAGCAGGGGAGTGATCGCCAGGCCCACCCCCACCGTCGCGTGCATGGCCACGACGGCACTCTCGCTGCGCGAGGGGAAGAGGACCTGGGGGTACGCGTTGATCGGGCCCGCCGAGACCCCGGCGCCCAGGCCGAGGAGCGCCGTGCCGAGGAGCGCGACGGGGTAACACGAGGCTGGCCGCCGCGAACGGGGTCGCGGCGAGCGCGGCCTGGGAGAGGGCCATGAACAGGAAGCCGAGGGCGAGGGCGCGTCTTGCGCCGATGCGCTCGACGACGAAGCTGCCGCCGGCCGCCCCGAGGGCGGCGAGCACCACCAGCGGGACGAAGAGCGAGCCGTACTGCGCGTCGGAGAGCCCGCGCGCCCGCAGCACGGAAGCGCTCGCCGCGAACGCGGACCCCACCAGCCCCGTGACGAAGGACGCGAGAAGGACCGTCGTCGCCTGCGCCGTCCTCGTGGCCACAGCCGCCGAGCATACAGGCAACCCGGGGGGTCTAGGGGGGCGCAGCCCCTCTATCTCAGAGGAAGCACGAAACGGCCGTGGGCTTCATGCAGGCCAGTCCCCGGGCGGCTGGATTACGAAGCCAGCTTGATGAGCGGCTCTCAGGGCCTTCCAGGAGAGCGAGAGGACGCCCAGATCGACCCGCGCTTCGCGCGGGTCGTGCGTCAAAACGCGACGTCGACCGCCTGGCCGCAGGCGGTGCCGTTGGCCGAGCCCTTCAGCGCGCGGTTGAAGGTGACGCGGATGTCCACGTCGCACCGGCCCGAGCCCTCGGTCGTCGAGGCGTAGCTCACCGCGCCCGCGATGCGCACGGTCTGCTCGTCCGTCAGCTGGCCCTTCACGAAGCGCGCGTTGCCGGTCGCCGTGGTGGCCGGCGCGCCGTCGATGGTGAGGCCGGCGTTCGGCTTGCAGGCCGAGTAGCCCTGCGTGGCGGCGAGCGCCGCCTCGCCGGAGAGCTCCCCGTCGAGCGTGCCCGCGATCTGCCCCTTGTCCGTGGCGCTGCCGCCGGCCGGGCAGGAGAAGCTCTCGTCGATCGGGCAGGTGACCGCGCACGACGCGCCCGAGCACGTCTTCTGGCAGCTCAGGTTGCCGAGCGGGACGCTCTCGGACTTCTTTGCCGCGGAGCCCGTCACGACGCCGCCCAGCGCGGTCGTCACGATCTGCTGGGCGATCGCCAGCCGGCCGATGGCCGAGAGCGACGTGGAGGGCGCCGCGGGGGAGCTCCCGCCGCCGCACGCCGCCAGGCCGCAGCCGAGGATCAGGACGAAGCCGGTTCCGGTGGTCGCTCGCATGGGTCTCCTCCGCACAGGCATCGGCACTTGCACACGCCGCGCCAGCGTCCAGTGGAACCTCCGGCGAGCCGACTCGGCGCAGTGAGGAGCCTCACTGGGGCGCCGAAGTGGCTACTCTGGAGTCGGTAAAGGTCTACTTCTTGGTCGGTCGGCGCTTGGGGCCGGTCGGCGCGACCTTCCTGGCGGCCTTCTCCCGCGGAGGTCGCGCCGCCGCGGCCGGCCGGGTGGGCCGTTTTCCGGCCGGCCGTCGCTTCCCGGCCCCGCCCTCCGCCTTCGGCTCCGCGGCGGTGTCTCCCGTCGCGGGCGCCTCGGCCTTTCGTCGCGGCGCGCGCTTCTTCGGCACCGGGGCGAGCGCGGCCGCGAGCGCGGCCTGGCGCGCCTCCTCGGTGATCTCGGTCGTCACGGGATAGCTCTCGAGATCGCCCGCCGGCTCGTCGAAGCCGCACCCCTCCGCCTCGCACACGTAGAAGGCGCCCGCCTTGCGCTCGCGCACGAGCACGAAGGCCGTCCCGCACTTCGGGCAGGGCATGGGGATCGGCCGCGCGCGGAAGTTGCGGTTGCACTCCGGGTAGCGCGAGCAGCCGTAGAACGGGCCGAAGCGGCCCTTGCGCTCGAGGATCTGGCCCAGGTTGCACTCCGGGCAGGTGACGCCGGTGAGCGACACCGGCTTCGGCGGCTTGTAGCGGCAGTTGGGGTAGTTCGCGCAGGACACGTACTCGCCGAAGCGGCCGTGCCGCTTCACGAGGTCGTGCCCGCAGACGGGGCACTTCTCTCCCGTGGGCTCGGCCGGCCGAGCCTCCGCCTTGCCCCCCTGGATCGACACGGAGATCGCGTTGCGGCACTTCGGGTACGCGGTGCAGCCGAGGAAGGCCGAGCCGTTCTTCCCGGTGCGCAGGCGCATCGGGCTCCCGCACTCCTCGCAGATCTGCCCCTCGAGCTCGCTCGGGTCCAACGGGTCCTCCTCCGTCTCCGGGATGTCGACGGTCCAGGTGCACTCCGGGTAGCCGGAGCAGGCCACGAAGAGGCCGGCCTTGCCCATCCGAAGCTTCAGCGGGTGGCCGCTCTCCGGGCACTTGTCGCCGGGGTCGTTCGTGAGCTTGAAGTCCGTGAACGCCGCGCGCACCAGCGGCATCTCGAGGCCTGCCTTCACCGAGTGCATCTTCTTCTTCGCGCGGTCGCGGTCCTTCGAGAACTTGCCGTCGAAGTCCCGCAGGGCCTGGCGCCAGTCGACCTTGCCCTCCTCGACCTCGTCGAGCTCCTCCTCCATCCGGGCGGTGTACTCGGTCTGGAAGAACTCCTCGAAGCCCTCCTTCATGAGGTCCACGACCAGGCGGCCGAGGGGCGTCGGGATGAAGCGGCGGTCCTTCTTGTGGACGTACTCGCGCTGCTCGATCTTCCGCAGGGTGTCGGCGTACGTGGAGGGCCGGCCGATGCCGTTCTCCTCCATGAACTTCACGAGCGAGGCCTCGTTGAAGCGCGGGGGCGGCTGCGTCTCGTGCCCCTCCGCCCTCGCCTCGCGCAGCTCCGGAGAGTCGCCCTCGACGAGGGCGGGGAGGCGCACCTTCGACTCGTCGCCTTCGCCCTCCTCCTCCGGCGCGTTCTGGGCCCCGGTCTCGGCGACCTGGCCGTAGAGGCGCAGGAAGCCGGGGTCCCGGAGCACGGAGCCGGTCGCGCGCAGGACGGCCAGCTCGGGCGAGCCTTTCCGCCGCGCCTCGATCTCGACCGTCGTCACGTCGCTGATCGACGAGGTCATCTGCGAGGCCACGAAGCGGTTCCAGATCAGGCGATAGAGCTTCAGCTCGTCCGGCTCCACGTAGCGGGCGACGGCCTCGGGCGGAAGCTCCAGCGTGGTCGGCCGAATGGCCTCGTGCGCGTCCTGCACGTCCTTCTTCTGCTTGTAGCGCCGCGGCTCCGGGGGCAGGCTCGCCTCCCCGTAGGTCGCGCGGATGTGCTCGCGCACCGCGACGAGCGCCTCGTCGGCGACGCGGACGGAGTCGGTCCTCATGTAGGTGATGAGGCCGACCGTGCCGAGCTCGCCGACCGGCTTGCCCTCGTAGAGCCGCTGGGCGAGGGTCATGGTCTTGCGGACGGAGAAGCCGATCGAGCGGGCCGCCGCCTGCTGCAGCTTGGACGTCGTGAAGGGCGGCGCCGGGTTCTGGCGGCGCTCGCGCGCCTCGACCGACGCGACGCGAAGGGCGGAGGCCTCGACGTGCGCCTTCACCTCTTCGGCGGCCTCGCTCGTGGCGAGGCGCGGGTCGGTGCCGTCGAACTGGAGCTTCTCCCCGCGCCACGCGACCACACGGGCGGGGAAGGCGGTGGCGTCCTTGGCGAGCGTCACCGGGACCGAGAAGTACGGCACGGGAACGAAGCGCCTCGCGCTCGGTCTCGCGCTCCACGATGATCCGCAGCGCGACCGTCTGCACGCGCCCGGCGGAGAGGCCGCGCCAGACGTTGTTCCAGAGCAGCTCCGAGACCTCGTAGCCGACCAGCCGGTCGATGATGCGCCGGGCCTGCTGCGCGCCCACCCGGTCCTTCGAGATCTTCCCGGGCTTCTCGATCGCGCGGGTGACCGCCGACTTCGTGATCTCGTGGAACTCGGCGCGGTGGAACGTGGCCTTCGGCGCCTCCTTCTTCAGCAGCTCGTGCAGGTGCCAGCAGATGGCCTCGCCCTCGCGGTCGGGGTCGGCGGCGAGGTAGATGCGCTCGGCCTTGCGGGCGAGCTGGACGAGCTCCGCGACCGTCTTCTCCTTGCCGGGGACGATGCGGTACTGCGGCTCGTAGTTCTTCGCGCGGTCGACCGCGATGCCCTTCTTCTCGAGGTCGCGGACGTGTCCGTAGCAGGCCGCGACCTGGAAGTCCTTGCCGAGGAACTTCCCGAGGGTTGCGGCCTTGGCCGGTGATTCGACGATGACGAGGGAGCGTGCCATGGGAACCGGGACACTCTGCCATGCCTGTCAAGCCCCCCCGGGGCCGATCGAGGCCGTCCGGGTGGCTCCCAGGGCCGTCGCCGACCCCGGACAGGCCAATCAAGGCGCTGATTCAAAGGCACTTGCGGACACGGCCTCCGGGCCGATAGACTTTTCACACCGTGTTACGAGCCCTCGCCGTTCTCGTGCTCTGCGCCGCCTCCGCGGTCTCCGCCGCGGCCGCCGACCCCGACGTCTTCCCGATGGCCGTCTGGTACGGCGGCGGGAAGGCCCGCGCCCCGATGCTCGAGGCCGATCCGCGGGCGAAGAAGGAGGCGTGGCGCCGCGACCTCAGGCAGATCAAGGCCCTCGGCTTCAACACCATCCGGTGCTGGATCGACTGGGCGAGCGGCGAGCCCTCGCCCGGCGCAGTACCGCCTCGACACCCTCGACGTGCTGCTCTCACTCGCCGAGGAGGAGGGGCTGAAGGTCGTCGTCCAGGTCTACATGGACTCGGCGCCCGAGTGGGTGGGGCGGCAGCACCCGGACTCGCTCTTCGTCAGCTCGAACGGCCAGGCGATCCGGCCCGAGTCCTCGCCGGGCTACTGCCTGGACCACCCCGGCGTGCGCCAGGCCGACCTCGCCTTCTACGAGGCGGTGGCGCGCCGCGCCGGCGCGAGCCCCGCCTTCCTCGGCTTCGACCTGTGGAGCGAGCCCCACGTCATCAACTGGGCGAACCCGACCTACATCCAGAACCCCGAGTTCTGCTTCTGCCGCAACACGGTCGCGCGCTTCCGCGAGTGGCTGAAGAAGAAGTACGGCACGCTCGACGCGCTGAACGCCGCGTGGTACCGCCGCTACGCGTCCTGGGACGAGGTCGAGCCGAACCGGCTCAGCACCATCCTCTCGTACACCGACTACATCGACTGGAAGCGGTTCATCGCCGACAAGCTCGGGGAGGACCTGCGCGCGCGGTACGAGGCGGCGAAGCGCGGCGCCCCCGATCGCGTGGCGACGAGCCACGCCGCGGGCGTCGGGCTCTTCTCCTCGCCGCACTACTGGGAGGGGCAGTCGGACGACTGGACGATGGCGGCGCAGGTCGACTACTACGGGACGTCCTTCTACCCGAAGCACTCGGCCTTCGTGGACCGCGACGTCGAGTGGCGGGGCGCTCTGCTCGACTTCGCGCGCTCGTTCGGCTTCGCGAACGGCGGGGCGCGGCTTCTGGATCGGCGAGCTGCAGGGCGGCTTCGGCACGATCGCGCTCAACGTCAGCCCGACCGTGACCCCGGAGGACCTGCGGGTCTGGACGTGGAGCGCGCTCGCGCGCGGGGCGAAGGCGATCTGCACCTACGCGTACTACCCGATGAGCACCGGCTACGAGTCGGGCGGCTTCGGGCTGATCCGGCTCGACGGGACGCTCACCGAGCGCGCGCGCGTGGCCGGGCGGGATCGCGCGGCTCGTGGGACGAGCACTCGGCGCTCTTCCAGGCGGCCCGCCCGCTGCGCTCCGAGGTGGCGGTCGTCTACAACCCGCTCGCCCACTTCGTCGGCGGCCGGCAGCGCGCGACCGCCTACGCCGGGCCGCAGGGCGAGGTGGCCGGCATCGAGCGCGACTCGCTGCTCGGCGTCTACCGCGCGCTCTTCCCGACGAACGTGCCGCTCGACTTCGTGCACGCCGACCACCTGAAGGCGGGCGATCTCGCGGCCTACAAGCTCGTGGTGCTGCCGTACCCGTTGATGATGCCGGCGGCGGCCGCCGCCGAGCTGCGCGAGTACGTGCGCGCGGGCGGCGCGCTCGTGGTCGAGGCGCGCGCGGGCTGGAACGACGAGCGCGGGTCGCGCCGCGGAGACGATCCCCGGCCTCGGCCTGGCCGAGGTGGTCGGCGCGCGCGAGACGGACGTGCAGACGGTGGAGAAGGGCAAGGCGGCGCTGCGGGCCGAGGAGGGGCTGCCGGGGCTGAAGCCCGGCGAGGTGCTGCCGGGCCGCTGGTACGAGGAGACGCTCGAGCCCATCGCCCCGGGCGCGCGTGTCGTGGCCCGCTTCGCGAGCGGCGCCCCGGCCGCCGTCGCCTCGCCGTTCGGCAAGGGCAAGGCGCTGATGCTCGGCTCGTACGTGAGCGCGGGCTACGTCAGCCAGCCGGAGGAGGCGGGGCGCCGGTTCTTCGACGGGCTTCTCGACTGGGCCGGCGTGCGCCGGCCGGTGGCCGTCGACCGGCGATCCCGTCGAGGTGCGGCTGCTGCAGTCCGGCCGCGAGCACCTGGCCTTCGTCTTCAACCACGCCGCGACGCCGGCCACGACCACGGTCACGCTGCGCGTGCCCCTCGACGGGCGTACCGTCGTCGACCTCGGCAGCGGCGAAGCCGCGGCGGTCGCTCCGGCCACGGGCGGCTTCGAGTGGCGCGGCACGATCCCCCCGCGCGACGTCCGCGTGCTGCGCATCGCCGCTGAGGGCGTCCGCGGGCCCGTCAGACCGCGCCCCCGGCGTCTCGCTCGGCAGCTTCATCTTCAGGTTCCGGAACTCGATCCGCCAG
The DNA here is from genome assembly GCA_963818355.1 of uncultured Acidobacteriota bacterium. Taxonomy (GTDB): domain Bacteria; phylum Acidobacteriota; class Vicinamibacteria; order Fen-336; family Fen-336; genus DATBSL01. Next base: position 78,012 of record CAWFSB010000039.1, read on the forward strand.
CCCTCGGCCTCCAGGCCGAAGTGGCCGCGCGACACGCCGATCGGGATCTCGCTCGTGAACGCGCCGTTGACCCAGAGCGAGAGCGTGCGGCCGCGGGCCGACGACCTCGTAGGTGTTCCACTCGCCGGCGGGGAGCACCCTCTGGGCCGCGGGCTCCTGCGTGACTCGCTTCACGACGCCGTCCACCGGCGTCGGGCCGAAGAGGAACCCGCCCTTGAGGCCCACCTGGGCCTGGTGCCACACGCTGAGGTCGACCGCGGTACGCACGATGACGCCGCTGTTGTACTTGTCGGCGCCTTCCACTGGCGCGAAGCGCCACTCGACGTGGAACACCGCGTCGCCCGTCTCCTGGTCGTAGCGGAGCCACTCGTGCCCGCCCTGGCCGTCGCAGACGAGGTGGCCGGTGGCGGGGTCGACCGACCACTGTTGCGGGCCCAGGGTGGCGGAGGGGGGCCAGGGCCCGCGCGTCCAGCCCGCGAGGTCCGGCCCCGGCTGGACGCTGGTCCAGCCCGCGGGAGAGGACTCGAGAAGGCTCCGCGCCTCGCGAAGAGGAGCCGGGGGGAGCGTGATCCGCTCCATCGGCATCGGAGCCGGTCGGTGCCTGTGCGAGTGCGGCCGCGGCGCCGGTGGCGACGGCGGCCAGGCCGACCGCCGCCAGCATCGCGCGCCGCCGGCGCGTGGAAACGAGCGCTCGTCCGATCATGGGGCGACTCCTTGCTATGGGCGCGGCCGCAGCCGCTGGACCGGCATGGGGCGACCGGCGAAGCCCACCTGGCCATAGGGGACGAGGCGCCGGCGCAGGGGAGCGGGGAGCGTCTCGGCCGCGGACGGCGTGAGCAGCACCTCCCCCGGCCGCGCCAGGTCCTCCCCGAGCTTGGACGCGAGGTTCACCTCGAGGCCGAACACGTCTTCCTCCAGCTCGAGGACCTGGCCGAAGCCGATGCCGTAGCTGAAGGCCAGCTGCTCGTTCGTCGGTCGGCCCCGGTTGACCCGGCGCAGGGCCTTCTCCATCGAGTCGACGCCGCGGCAAGCCGACGGCGGGTCCGGGAAGGCGAGCATCAGGCTGTCGGCCTCGACCTTGACCACGCGCCCCCCGTGTCGCGTGATCCCGGGGCGCAGCTGGCGCAGCGCGCGGTCGAAGCACATGAGGAAGTGCAGGATCCCGTCGCGCGCGGCGCGGTGGGTGAAGTCGTCGGTGTCGGTGTAGACGATGGCGAGCGGGCGGGCGAGGACGCCGAGGCCGCGCGCGTCGAGGGCGGGCCGGCGCTCGGGCGTCGTGAGCTCGCGGCGCCTCAGGATCGACCGCAGCCGCCGTGTCCGGGGACCGCTCCCGCTCACCCTGGTGTCCTCAGTCGAAGAACGGGAAGAGCCGGCGCAGGTCGGCCTCGCTCGGCTGCCGGCCGTACTCGCAGACCTCGAAGGCCTCGGCGTTCTTCACCGCATCGGCCCGCGGCCCGTACCGCTTCCGCAGCGCCGCCCGCACGTCCTCGGCGATCGGCCGGCCGCTCCGCTGTTGCTTCAGCCAGGCGAGCCGCGCCGCGGGGTCCTTCGGCACGGTGTCGAGGACGCCCTCCACCCAGGGGAGCCACTCGTAGACCTGCGACACGTGGGCGTCGAGCGCGCGGATCTTCTGGTCGATGACGGGGTCGATGGCGACGGCCACGTCGGGCCGGAACGGGTTCGGCCGCTGGAAGCTGTCCTGGCTGTAGAGGAAGACCGGGTTCTTCCGCAGGGGCGGCGTGTCGGGGCAGACGTTGGGCACCACCACCATGTACGCGGTGTCCTGCACGAGGACGCCGGTGTAGCGGTGGTCCGGGTGGTAGTCGTTCGGCCGCGGGGCGATCACCACGTCCGCGTTCCACCGGCGGATGCGACGGATGACCTCCTGCCGCACCGCGAGCGTGGGCTCGAGCTCGCCGTCGTGGTTGTCGAGCACTTCGTACTCGGCGATGCCGAACCGGCGCCCCGCCTCCTGGGCCTCGGCGCGCCGCCGGCGCGCGAGCGCCCCTCCGCCCTCCGACTGGTGGCCGGCGTCGCCGTTCGTCACCGAGACGAACTTGACCTGGTGCCCCTTCGCCGCCCAGAGGGCGGCGGTGCCCCCGGCGTCGAGGTCGCAGTCGTCCGGGTGGGCGCCGAAGACGATGACGCGCAGGGGCGCCTCGGCGGCGGGCGCCGCCACCGCCGCGAGGAGGAGGGCGATGGCCGCGAGCGCGAGGGCGGCCGGGCGTGTCCGGTTTCCGGTGTCGAGCATCGATTCCTCCGTGAGCCTCAGGGCAGCGTGTCGAGAACGCGTTTCTTCGCGAACGGGTCCACCTCGAGGGCGACGGCGAAGCGCTTGCCGGCCACCGCGCCGCGCACGCGAGCGAGGGCCTCGTAGTACTCGAGGTAGGGGAAGGACGAGATCCCGCCGCGGATGAACTCGTAGCGAGGTGACCGCCGCCTTCCAGGCGGCGAGGTCCTCGCTCACGTCCACGTACAGGTAGGGCACGAAGCCCTCGGCGTCCTCCCAGTTGTCGGCGTAGTAGACGCCGCGGAGGCCGCGGTGGCGCGGGTGAGCCGACTCGAACCCCTCGAGGGAGGCGAGCGAGCACCGCCGCGTTCACGATGCGGTGCGCCGCCTCGTGGTCGGGGTGCAGGCTCGCCTTCCAGTGGGTGACGACGTGGGTCGGCTTCACCTGCCGGATGACGTCGGCCACGAAGCGCGCGGCCTCCTCGGTGTCCCGCAGCTCGCCGTCCTTCCAGGGGCCGAAGAGCACCTCGGCCCCGAGCGCCTTCGCCGCCGCGAGGGCCTCGCGCTTCTTCTGCTCGCCGTAGGCGGCCGGGCTCAGCTTCGGGTTGCCGCCCTCGCCGAGCGTGAGGTGCAGCATCACGACGCGGTCGCCGAGCCGCTGGTGACGGGCGAGGAGGGCGCCGGTCGTGATCTCGGCGTCCCCGGCGTGGGCGCCGATCGACAGCACGGTCCGATCGGCCGCCGGCGCGAGAGCGGCGCACGCGGCGAGAGCGGCGGCCACGGCCAGGGCGCGGAGCGGGGGCGGGGGCGGGGAAGGGGCACCGGCCGGCATTCTAGCGCCCGCGGGCGGCACTCGATAGCGGGATACGCAGGTCCCAGGTCGTGGGGAGGATGCTCCATTGATCGGCGCCGTCTTCGTGGGCTAGCCTCGCCGGGATTGTGATGTGGCTCTCGCTCCCGGCGCCGTCCTCTCCTCGCTCCTGGCCGTGGCGCCGCTGGCCTCGACCGTGCTCGGCCCCGGGGCGGCACGCGCCCAGGAAGCGCCGGCCCCGGCTGCCGGCGCGAACCCGTTCGGCCGCAAGTACCCGGCCCGCGTGTACGAGACCCGCCGCCTCCTGGGAAGGCCGCCCGAGATCGACGGCCGCCTCGACGACGACGCCTGGAAGCTGGGTGACTGGGCGGGCGGCTTCACCCAGCAGATCCCGACCGAGGGCGCGCCGCCCTCGCAGACGACCGAGCTCAAGATCCTCTACGACGACCGGAACGTCTACTTCGCGATCCGCGCCCACGACGACCCGGCGAAGGTGCACCGCTATCCCGGGCGCCGCGACGCCTTCACGGGCGACATCGTCGGCGTGTGCTTCGACAGCTACAACAGCAAGCAGACCGGATTCGAGTTCGACCTCACCGCCGGGGGCAGCAAGATCGACCTCATCCTCGGAAACGGCGAGACCGAGTGGGACACCACGTGGGACCCCGTGTGGGACGGCAAGGTCGCCCACGACGAGAAGGGCTGGACGGCCGAGTTCCGCGTGCCCCTCAACCAGCTGCGCTTCGGTCCGCAGGACGCCCAGGTCTGGGGCCTCCACGCCTGGCGCTGGATCGACCGCAACCAGGAGGAGGACCAGTGGCAGCTCATCCCGCGGAAGAACACCGGGCGGATGTACCAGCTCGGTGAGCTGCACGGCATTCGCGACCTGCCCCGCCCGCGTCACCTCGAGCTGATGCCCTTCGCGCTGGCGAAGGCCAGCTCGGGCCCGTCCGTCCCCGGCGAAGGGACAGACGGCACGGGCGCCGTCGGCCTCGACGCGAAGGTGGGCCTCAGCTCGAACTTCACCCTCGACGCCACCGTGAACCCGGACTTCGGCCAGGTGGAGGCGGACCCGTCCGTCGTCAACCTCACCGCGTACGAGACCTTCTACGAGGAGAAGCGGCCCTTCTTCCTCGAGGGGCGGAAGATCCTCGCGTTCGAGGTCGAGGACGAGGACCAGCTCTTCTACTCGCGGCGCATCGGCGCGCCGCCCTCCGGGGCGCCCCTCCTCGGGCCCGAGGAGGAGATGACGAGCCTCCCGGACAGCACCACGATTCTCGGCGCGTTCAAGGTGACGGGCCGGACCGACGGTGGCTTGTCGGTCGCCGGGCTGCAGGCGTTCACCCAGAAGGAGACGGTGTCCGTGACGTCGCCCCTCGGCCAGCGCGACGCCGTGGTCGAGCCGTTCGGCAGCTTCACGGCCGGCCGCCTCCACAAGGACTGGGACAAGGGCAACACCAGCCTGGGCGGCATGCTGACCTCCACCCACCGGTGGGTCGGCGATTCCGCGGTCGCCTTCCTGCCGACCCAGGCCACCACGGGCGGGATCGACTTCACCCGCCACTTCGCCAACCGCGAGTGGGTGCTCGAGGCGAACGGCGTCGCGAGCCGCGTGACGGGCGACCCCGCGGCGATCCTCGCCCTGCAGACGAACGCGGTCCACTTCTACCAGCGGCCCGACGCGGGCCACCTCGGTGTCGACCCGAACGCCACCTCGCTCTCCGGCCACGGCGGCATGGTGCGCTTCGGCCGCTCCGACACCAGCCGGCTGCGTCTCACCGACCACTTCCACTGGTACTCGCCGGGGCTCGACCTGAACGACGTCGGCTTCCTCCGCCAGGCCGACCTGATCGCCAACCAGGTGTTCCTCGGCTGGTCGGAGACGGCGCCGAAAGGCGCCTTCCGCAGCTACTCGGTCCAGCTCGCCCGCGAGGACCAGTGGGACTTCGGCGGCCTCAAGACGCTCACGCAAACGGAGCTCGAGACCTCCGGCCAGTTCAAGAACAAGTGGCGCGCGGAGGCGAGCGTCTCGTACCAGGACGTGGTGGACACGCGCATGCTCCGGGGCGGGCCCGCGCTGCGCTACCACGACTACTACGAGCCGCAGCTCTCCATCGGCAGCGACGACTCGCGGCGTGCCTCCGCGCACGCGCACGGCAGCCACTCCTGGGCGCGCGACGACGACTCGCGGGCCTGGAGCTCGGGCGTGGGCCTGAACGTCCGGCCGTCGAACCGCCTCTCGTTCTCCGGGTCCGTCTCGTACGAGAAGCTGCTCGACAACCTGCAGTACGTGGCGACCGCCGATGCGGACGGGGCCCCGCGCTGGGTGCTCGGCCGCATCGACCAGGACACCTGGAACTTCACCTTCCGGGTCAACCTCTCGATCACGCCGGACCTGACCGTCCAGTACTACGGGAGCCCGTTCATCGGGACCGGCCGCTACACGGCGTTCAAGAAGGCGACGGACACGCTGGCCCAGGCCAACGCGGACCGCTTCCACCTGTTCTCTCCGGACGAGATCGCCTTCCGGGCGGAGGACAACTCCTACGAGGTCACGGAAGCGGGCGGCGGGCCCTCGTACTCCTTCGCCAGCCCCGACTTCAGCTTCCGCCAGTTCCGCTCCAACCTCGTCGCGCGGTGGGAGTGGAAGCCGGGGTCCTCGCTCTACGTCGTCTGGTCACAGGGCCGCACCGCCTACGCTCCGGAGTGGGACGGCTCGTTCAGCTCGAACTGGGACTCGCTCCGGGGGGCGCAGCCCGACAACGTCTTCCTCGTCAAGTTCAGCTACTGGCTTTCGCCTTAGGGCTGACGCAGCGCAGGGCGTTCTTGCCGCCCGCCGCGAAGGACACCGAGCCGATGCTCACCGTCACCCTCGAGCCGTGCCGGCTCGCGGCCTCCTCGACGTGGGAGCGCACCTCGACGAGAGCCGCCCGAAGCGCAGCGCAATGCCGAGCACGGGGAGGAAGTAGAGGGGGAAGACGCGCAGCTCGGTGCCGGTGGCGTAGTCGATGCCGGCGACGGCGACCACGAGGACGGCCGAGACGGCGAGCACGACGGCGGCCGGCGGCTCCCCGGGCCTTCTCACGCCCGCCATTGTGGCGCGTGGCGTCCGTCGACCCCGTTGGCCCGAAGAAGCCCTCCGGTTTGGCTCATAAGCCCAAGAAATGAGATTTTTACCCTTAATCGCTTGCAACTAAGACTAAAACGTGCGAATTTTGCCGTTCATTGGGCCCGCTCCGGTCGGCACGGGAGCTTCCCGTGGGCCGTCGGGACGCTAGCAGAGGAGAGGAATGGACACGCCGCTTCGCCACTTTCTGGAGATCCCGTACGAGCAGCTGGAGGAGATGAACCTCCAGGCCAAGGCCGACCGCGTGGCCCGCAAGGACCCGGGCAAGATCCGCGACGCGCGGATGAAGTACCTGACCGACGAGAAGCGCATCAAGGCGGTGACCGTCTGCTTCACCGACCTCGAGGGCCGCTTCCACATGCTCGACTACGACAAGAAGTTCCTCCTGAAGTCGGCCGACAACCTCACCTTCGACGGCTCGTCGATCCGCGGCTTCTCCCGCCAGGCCGAGTCGGACCTGCGGCTCGGGCATCGACTGGCCGGCCTTCTACTGGCTGCCCGCCGACGTGTTCGGGCCCGGCAAGGTGCTCGTCTTCGGCGACGTCTGCGACCAGGACGGCACGCCGTACGAGGGCGACCTGCGCGCCCGGCTCAAGGCCTTCGCCGCCGAGCTGGCGAAGAAGGACATGGTGGCCCACGTCGCGAACGAGATCGAAGGGTTCATCTTCAAGGGACGAGACGCCGAGCGGCGCTACTTCGAGACCGGCCAGTTCGAGTACCCCTCGACCGGCGGCTACTACCACTCGCTGCCCGGGGACACCCTGCGCAAGTTCATCGACACCTCGGCCGAGGTGCAGCGGGCGCTCGGGTTCGGGAACGAGAAGGACCACCCCGAGGTGGCCCCCTCGCAGTTCGAGATGAACTACGGTTACAGCGAGGCCACGGTCGGCGCCGACCAGGTGCAGCTGTACAAGCTGATCGCCCGCCAGGTGGCGGCGCAGATGGACCTGACCGCGTCCTTCCTGCCCAAGCCGGTGGCCAACGTGAACGGCAACGGCTGCCACACGAACATGTCGATCGCGAAGAAGGGCAAGAACCTCTTCTACGACAAGAAGGGCCAGGACGGGCTCTCCACCTTCGCCTGGAGCTTCATCAACCGGATCCTGGCGAACGGGAACGACATCTGCCTGATCCTCAACTCCAGCGTGAACTCGTACCGCCGGCTCGACCCGCACTTCGAGGCCCCGAACCAGATCAAGGTCTCGCCCTCGGACCGCGGCTCGATGATCCGCATCCCGATCGGCAACGAGCGCACCGCCCGCATCGAGGTCCGCTCGATCGCCCCCGACGCGAACCCGTACCTCGCGATCTACTCGCTCTTCAAGACCGGCCTCGAGGGCCCGGGCAACGGCGACGACAACGACGGCAAGCGCCAGCGCACGCGCTTCCTGCCCGACAACATCTACGACGCCATCCGCCTCTTCAAGGGCAGCAAGTTCGCGCAGGAGCTGCTGGGCGAGACGGTGCACGAGAAGTACGCCGAGCTGAAGCTGGCCTCGGCCGAGCGGTGCGCCAAGGCCCTCGGCGCGCGCGTGAAGCGCAGCGAGATCCAGTTCCACCACGAGGTCACGAACCAGTACCTCTGGGGGCAGTTCTAGCGAAGCGACCCGGGCCGGGCTCCCCGGTCCGGGCGGGCAAGGGGGTGGCGGGCGAACGGCCCGCCGCCCCGTCTCCCAGAGGCGCGCTCGGCGGACGCCGATCTGCGGTAATCTCCACCGATGGCCGAGCGCATCGTCGTCTCCCTCACCAGCGCGGACCAGGAGTACCAGGCGTTGCAGGGTGAGGACGCCCGCGAGGCGGGCCGGCGGGTGGGCGTCGACGTCGAGGTCCTCTTCGCCGAGGACAACGGGGTGCTGCAGATCCAGCAGCTGTTCCGCTGCGATGCATGCGCGCGAAGGAGAGCGGCCGGCGGCGCTCCTCGATCCACACGCGCGTCGCCGACGGGCTCGAGCGGGTCGCGAAGAACGCGGCCCGGGCCGGCGTCGGTTGGTTCCTCCTCAACCGCACCGCGCCCTACGTGGACGCCTTGACAGGCGAGCGCCCGCGACTCGCGATCGCGGCGGTGACCACCGATCACGTCGAGGTCGGGCGGATTCACGCCCGCCAGCTCGAGCGGCCTCTGCCCGGACGGATCGTCACGTGCTGTACGTGCAGGGGCCGGCGGACGACGTCCGCGGGCCAGCCTGCGGCTCAGAGGCCTTCGAGGAGGCGTCGCGCGGGCGGTCCGTACGACCTCAAGGTGGTGAACGGCGAGTGGACGGCGGCGAGCGCGGAGAAGGCGGTCAACGCCGTGGCTGCGACTGCGAGACCTCGGAGCACTTCCGCCCCGCGCGCGGTGGTGTGCCAGAACGACAACATGGCGCGGGGGGCCGAGAACGGCCCTCGGCGGCCTGCGGTCGGAGTGGGGTCGCGTGCCGTTCCTAGGCTGCGACGGGCTGCCGAAGGGAGGGAAGCTCGACGTGGACGAGGGCCGCCTCGCGGCGACGGTCACGATGCCTTCTGCGCCAGCCCCGCGGTCGACCTCGCGGTGAAGTGGATCCGGGCCGGCGCGGTCCCGCCGGCCCAGACCGTCCTCGCGCCCTCCGCCTACCCCGCGCGGTAGGCCCGCGGGCTATGATGCCCGCAGCCCGTGAGCCCACAGCCCCCGCCGACCCCGCCTTTCGCCCTCGTCCAGGACGGCGGCCGCTTCCTGCTGTTCGAGGCGCCGCTCGCGACGATCGAGGCGCGTGACGCGGCGGGCGTGCGCGCGGCGCTCGAGGAGGCGGACGCGGCGCTCGCCTCGGGCCGCTTCGTGGCGGGCTTCCTGGCCTACGAGGCGGCGGCGGCCTTCGGCTTCGCGACCCGGCCGCCCGATCCCGACGGGCCCCCGCTCGTCTGGCTCGGGGTCTTCGAAGCGCCGCGCGAGGCCGAGCCGCCGCGGGCCGACCCGGGCGCCCCGGCCCCGGTCGCGCGCTGGGAGCCCGCCCTCGACGAGGCCGGCCACGCCGGGGCCCTCGCCCGCATCCACGAGAGCATCGCCCGGGGCGACACCTACCAGGTCAACTTCACGTTCCCGCTCCGCGCCCCGCTCGCCGAGGAGCCGCTCGCGCTCTTCGCCCGGCTGCTGGCGACGCAGCGCCCCCGCCACGCGGCGCTCGTGGACCTCGGCCGCTTCGCGGTGGTGTGCGCCTCGCCGGAGCTGTTCTTCCGCCTCGAGGGGGGGCGGATCACCACGCGGCCGATGAAGGGGACGGCCCCGCGGGGGCTCACCGTGGAGGAGGACGAGGCCCAGGCCGCCGGCCTGCGCGAATCGGAGAAGGAGCGGGCCGAGAACCTCATGATCGTGGACATGCTGAGCAACGACCTCGGGCAGGTGGCCGAGGTCGGCAGCGTGGAGGTGCCCGCGCTCTTCGAGGTCGAGCGCTACCCGACGCTCCTGCAGATGACCTCGACCGTGACCGCCCGCAGCCGTGCCCCGCTCTCGGAGCGTCCTGGCGGCGCTGTTCCCCTGCGCGTCGGTCACCGGCGCGCCGAAGAAGCGCACGATGGAGATCGTCGCCGCCGCCGAGGCCGCTCCCCGCGGCGTCTACACCGGAGCGGTGGGCTGGGCGGGCCCCGACGGGACCGCCTCGTTCGGCGTCGCCATCCGCACCGTCCTCGCCGACCGCGAGCGGGGCCTCGCCAGCTTCGGCGTCGGCAGCGGGGTGGTGGCCGACTCGACGGCCGCGCGCGAGTACGAGGAGTGCCTGCTCAAGGCCCGCATCCTCGACGCGCCGGCCTTCGCGCTCGTCGAGACGATGGCCTTCCACCCCGGCGAGGGCTACCGCCGGCTCGAGGGCCACCTCGCCCGGCTCGCCCAGTCCGCGAGGCACTTCGCCTTCCCCCTCGACATGCGGCGGGTCGAGGAGGCGCTGCGGCAAGCCGGGGCGGCGGGGACGCCCCTGCGGGCGCGGCTCCTCCTGCACGCCGACGGCCGGGTCGAGGTGCAGGGCAGCGCCCTGCCCCCGGCGCCCACCCGCCCGCTGCGCGTCGGGATCGCCGCGCGCCCCGTGGACCCCGCGCAGCGTCTGGCTCCACCACAAGACCACCCGCCGCGAGATCTACGACGCGGCCGTCGCCTCGCGCCCCGACTGCGACGACGTGCTGCTGTGGAACGACCGCGGCGAGCTCACCGAGTCGAGCGTCGCCAACGTGATCGCCGAGGTGGGCGGCCAGAGGCTCACCCCGCCCCTCGCCTGCGGGGTCCTCCCCGGCGTCGAGAGGGCGCGCGCGATCGCGGAGGGGCGCGCGCGCGAGGCCGTCGTCCGCCTCACCGACCTGCGGCCCGGCCAGCGGCTCTGGCTCGTGAGCTCGCTGCGCGGCGTGCGGGAGGCCCGGCTGGTCGGCTGACGGGGCGCCTCCGGCGCGCGGCTATACTCGACGGAACGGGTAGCCATTCCAGTGCCAAGGGTTCGCCGCGCCGTCGCCTTCGCCATCACCGCCCTCGGCGTGTGCCTCGCCGCGGCTGGCGCCCGCGCGGCGGAGCCCGTCTCCTTCCTCGGTGGTCGCGTGCGCCTCGGCGGCGAGGTGAGCGGGACGATCGCGCCCGACGACCACGGCTGCTTCAACTACAGCGACTACGAGGTGAGCACCCTGCGCCTCTTCCGGGTGGACCTCGCGGCCGAGGCGCGCGCTCGCGTCCTTCGCCTCGGTGCTCTTCGACGTCCGCAGCGACAACCTCGAGGCGCCGCGCGTCTACGCGCTCTACCTCCGCCTGCGGCCGTGGGCGGCCCGCGAGCTCGACCTCCAGGCCGGCCTCGTGCCGCCGGTGTTCGGCGCCTTTCCGCGGCGGCGCTACGCCTCGGACAACCCGCTGCCCAGCGTGCCCCTCGCCTACCAGTACCTGACGAACCTGCGCGAGGACGCGGTGCCGTCGCGGTCGGAGGAGCTCGTCGCCCAGCGCGGCCGCGGCTGGCTGGTGCGCTACCCGGTCGGCTCGCCCGAGCCCGGGCCGGGCCTGCCGCTCGTGAACGGCGAGCGGTGGGACACCGGCGTGCGAGCTGCGGCTCGGCCGCGAGCCCACTGTCCCTCGCGCTGGCCGTCACCCAGGGGACGCTCTGCTACCCGCGGGTGAGCGACGACAACGACGGCAAGCAGGTCTCGGGCCGCCTCGCCTGGACGCCGTCGCCGGCGCTCGTGGCCGGGGTCTCGGGCGCCGCGGGCGAGTTCCTCGCGCGCGAGGTGCAGGACGTCCTTCCGGCGTCCGCGCAGGGCACCTACCGGCAGAAGGCGGCGGGCCTCGACCTCCAGTGGTCGTCCGGTTACTGGATCGTGCGCGCGGAAGCCGTGTGGAGCCGCTGGAACCTGCCCGCGCTCGAGGCCACGAGGATCGAGGAGCCGCTCGACGCCCTGGGCGTCTACGCCGAGGCGCGCTACAAGATCCGGCCCGGGCTCTACGCCGCGGCTCGCGTCGAGCGGCTGGGGTTCTCCGAGCTCCCGAGCGCGGCCGGCCGGCGAACGTGGGACGCGCCGGTGACGCGGGTCGAGGCCGGCGCCGGCTTCTCGCCGTGGCGGTACGTCCTCGCTCAAGGCCTCGTGGCAGCACAACTGGCGCGACGGGGGCGCGGTCCGGCAGAACGACCTCGTGGCCGGGCAGGTGGTCCTGTGGTTCTGAGAGGCGCGCTCGCCGTGACGCTCGGCCTCCTCGCCTCGGCCGCCGCCCCCGCGCAGGTGACCAGAGCGGCGGGCGGCGTCATTCGCGGCCGGGTGGAGGTCCGCCGCGAGCCGGGCGCGGCCGAGGGGCGCCCGGCCGTGGCCGAGCTCGGCCGCCACGGCCCGCGCGACGCGCCGGACCGCCGGCGCAGCGTCGTCTACCTGGAGGACGGCGCCCCAGGCCGCGTTCGAGGCTCCCGCCCCCGGCCGCGCCGTCCTCGACCAGCGCGAACGAGGCGTTCGTCCCCTACGTGCTCGCGCGTGACCGTGGGGAGCACGGTGGACTTCCCGAACAGCGACCGCTTCTACCACAACGTGTTCTCGCTCTCGAAGCCGAGACGGTTCGACCTCGGCCGCTACCCGAGCGGCCAGTCGCGCTCGGTGCGCTTCGACCAGCCCGGGCGTCGTGCGCGTCTTCTGCGAGATCCACTCCCACATGAGCGCCTTCATCCTCGTCTTCGCGCACCGCTACTTCGCGACCACCGACGCCGAGGGCCGCTACCGCATCGAGGGCGTCCCGCCCGGGCACGTACACGCTCGCCGTCTGGAACGACGGCGCAGGTGCGCGCGCGCCGGGAGGTCCGGGTGGTCGCGCCCGGGCGACGTGGTCGAGCAGGACTTCCGGTCGAGTGATGGCGCGACCCCTCGGCTCGCTCCGCTCGCGCGTCTTCGCGGCCACCGCGCTCGTGGCCGTGCTGCCCACCGCCCTGGCCCTCGGCCTCGCCACGCGCCGGGTGACCCAGGAGGCCGAGGCGGAGCTCGCGCGCGGCCTCGGGGAGGCGGTGCGGCTCGTCGAGCAGTACCACCGGGCGCGGCTCGAGACCGGCGATGGAGCGCGCCTCGCTCGTCGCCGACCTGCCCAAGCTCAAGGCCGCGGTCGCCGAGGCCGACCCCCGCACCGCCGAGCCCGTCGCGCGGGACTACCGCGACCGCGTGCGCTCGGACGTGCTCGTGCTGACCGACCGCGACGGGCGGACCCTCGTGTCGCTCGGGGCGGACGCCGCCGGCTGGACGGACCTCGCCCGGCCGTTCCGGGTGGAGCGCGGGCGGCTCCTCGAGACGGTCGACGCCCCGATCCTCCTCGGGGCCGAGGCCCCGGAGGTGCTCGGCCATCTCACGCTCGGCTTCGCTCTCGACGACGCGTTCGCGGCGCGCCTGCGCGCGCTCACCGGCAGCCACGTGGCGGTCGCGATGGAGCGGACGCGTGTTCGCCTCGACGCTGCCGCGCCGCGACGACGCGGCCCTCCTGGCGGCCGCCGGGGGCACGGGGGTGCGCGAGGGTCGACCTGGAGGGCGAGGAGCACGCGGGCCTGAGCGCGGCGCTCGGCGCGGGCGCGACGGCACCTCTCGTCCTCGTCCTGCGGTCCCGCGCGGAGGCGCTGCGCCCGCTGCGCACGCTGCGCACGGCGCTCGCGGTCGCCGCGCTCGTCGCCGTGGGCCTGGGACTGCTCCTGAGCTGGGCCCTCGCGCGCACGGTCACGCGGCCGCTCGCCGCCCTCACCGACGCGATGAAGGAGATCGCGGCGACCGGCGACCTCGGCCGCCGCCTCGGGCCCGGCCGGCCCTGGGACGACGAGGACGCCCGGCTCGTGGCGCGGACCTTCGGCGCCCTCACGGACTCGATCGCGCGCTTCCAGCGCGAGGCCGCGCTGCGCGAGCGGCTCTCCGCGCTCGGCCGCCTGTCCACCGTGATCGCCCACGAGGTGCGCAACCCGCTCATGATCATCAAGGGGTCGCTGCGGACGCTGCAAGCGGGAGGGGCCACGGCCAGCGAGGTCCGGGAGGCGGCGGCCGGACATCGACCACGAGGTGGCGCGCCTCGACCGCATCGTGGGCGACGTGCTCGACTTCGCGCGGCCGCTGCGCGTCGAGCGGGCGCCGGTCGACGTCGCCGCGCTCGCGCGGGACGCGGCGCGGGCCGCCCTCGAGGGCGCGGACGGCCTCGGCGGCGCGCTTCGCGCTCGAGCCCTCCGCGGGCACGATCGTCACCGACGGCGAGCGGCTGCGCGGCGTCCTCGTCAACCTGGTCGAGAACGCCCGCGAGAGCCTGGCCGCGCGCCGGCCGGTCGGGCGGGGAGGCGATCGAGATCGGCGCCCGCGGGCTCGAGCGCGGGGGCGTCCTCCTCTGGGTCGAGGACCGCGGCCCCGGGATGCCCCCGGCGGACCTCCCGCACGTCTTCGAGCCGTACTTCACGACGAAGCGCACGGGCACGGGCCTCGGCCTCGCGATCGCCCGCAAGGTCGTCGAGGCTCTCGGGGGGACGATCCGGATCGAGAGCCGCGAGGGCGAGGGCACGCGGGTCGAGATCGAGCTGCCGGCGGAGGCGCCGCGCGCCCACGGAGGTGCGATGAGCTCACCCGCGCGGCAGCATCCTCCTCGCCGACGACGAGGAGGGCATCCTCAAGACGCTCGGCCGGGCGCTGCGCGAGGACGGCCACGACGTCACGGCCACCGCGAGCGCCGCCGAGGCGGCAGCGGCTGCTCGCCGAGCGCCCGTTCGACGTCTTCGTCGTGGACCACCGGATGCCGGGGCGCACCGGCCTCGAGCTCATCCGCGACCTCGCGGCGGCGGTGCCGGAGGCGGAGCGGCCGCAGGTCCTCATGATGACCGCCCACGCCACGGTGGAGAACGCCATCGAGGCGATGAAGCTCGGCGCCTACGACTACCTGCAGAAGCCGTTCGAGGTGGACGAGCTGCTCGTGGCCGTGCGCCGGGCGCTCGAGCACCAGAGCCTCAGCCGCCAGCACCGGTACCTGCTGGCCGAGCGCGAGGAGGACTTCGACCACTACGGCATCGTCGGCAAGAGCCGCGCGGTCGAGGAGCTGCTGCGCAAGATCGAGCTCGTGGCGCGGTCCAAGAGCACGGTGCTCGTCACCGGGGAGACCGGCACCGGCAAGGAGCTGGCGGCGCGGGCCATCCACGCCCGCAGCGCCCAGCGCGACATGCCGCTCATCAAGGTGAACTGCGCGGCCATCCCGGAGGCGCTCCTCGAGTCGGAGCTCTTCGGCCACGTGAAGGGCGCCTTCACCGGCGCCACCGCCAACCGCCGGGGCCGCTTCGCCCTCGCCGACGGCGGGACGATCTTCCTCGACGAGATCGGGACCCTCGCCCTGCCCGTGCAGGCGAAGCTGCTGCGCGTCCTGCAGGAGCGGGAGTTCGAGCCGGTGGGCTCCGAGCGCACGGAGTCGGTGGACGTGCGCGTGATCGCGGCCACGAACCGCGACCTGCGGGCGATGGTCGCGGACGGGCGCTTCCAGGAGGACCTCTTCTACCGCCTGAGCGTCATCCCGATCGAGCTGCCGCCGCTGCGCGAGCGGCCGGAGGACGTGCCGCTGCTCGTCGAGCACTTCGTGCGCAAGCACGCGCAGCGGATGGGGCGGCGGATCGACGGCATCGAGCCGACGGCCCTCGAGCGGCTCGCGGCCTACCGCTGGCCGGGCAACGTGCGGGAGCTCGAGAACGCGATCGAGCGGGCGGTCGTGCTCGCCACGGGGACCGTGATCGACGCCGCCGCCATCTCGATGGTGGAGCCGCCCGCCGCGCCGGCCGCCGGGCGCCCTGCCCTCGGTGCGCCTGCACGAGAACGTCGAGTGGGCGGAGCAGGAGTCGGTGCGGCGCGCCCTGCGGCAGGCGGGCGGCGTCAAGAAGGACGCGGCCGAGCTCCTCGGCATCAGCCAGCGCGCCCTCAGCTACTACCTGGGGAAGTACAAGATCGAGTAGGTCCCGACCCGCGTGAAACGCGGGTCGATCTGGCCGCGTCGTGCGCTCCTCATGAGAAGGCCCGATCGAAGGCCCCGATGAAGGCTTGGCGCAGTTGCCGTACGCCATGGCGACGGGCTTACCGCCTCCGTAACCCGTTACGAGCGGCGTAAGCCCGCGACGCGGTCTGCGCCCGCATCTCGCTGATTCGCAACGACCGGCCCTCGGGCACGCGACTTGCCTCTCGTGACTGGCACATGGAGGCAACGGCTTGAGGAAGCGACTTCTCGGGGTTCTGCCGTGGACTGCCGTCCTGGGCCTGCTGCCCACCGGCGCGGCCTCGTCCGCCGCCGAGGCGGCGCAGCGGTTCGAGGTGACGGCGTCGCGCTACGCGTTCGACCCCGCGCGGATCGAGGTGCGGCAGGGAGACGTCGTCGAGCTCGTGCTGCGCTCCGCGGACACCGACCACGGCCTCGCGATCAAGGCCTACGCGGTGAAGGTCGCGATCCCGAAGGGCGGCGAGACCGTGGGGGTCTCCTTCGTGGCCAGCCGCGCCGGGACCTTCCCGATCGAGTGCTCGGAGTACTGCGGCTCGGGCCACAAGCGGATGAAGGGCGAGCTCGTGGTGACGGAGAGGGCCGCAGTGAGGGCCGCGGGTCTCGTCGCCGGCTCTGGCTCTCCTGGCGTGGCTCGGGCTCCGGCGCGCTGCCGCGCCTCGGCCGACGACCCGCGCCGTCCCGTGCCGCGCGAGCGCGCAGGCCGCCACCGCGCCCGCGCCTGCCCGCCTACGACGAGGACCTCGACGCCGATCCCGGCCGAGCCCGACTTCAACGTCATCACCCTGCCGACGAACCTGCGGCTGCCGAAGCACAAGCTCGCCTTCCGCCTGACCCACCGCTTCGCGCGGGCGCTCGGCGAGGGGAGCTTCGGCGACCTCGCTCGCGACTTCTTCGGCTTCGACGGCGGCGCCCAGATCGGCTTCGGCCTGCGCTTCGGCCTCTTCCGCGGCACGCAGCTCGGGATCTACCGCACGAGCGACCGCACGATCCAGCTCTCACGCCCAGCAGGAGCTGCTGCGCGAGGGCAAGCGCCCGGTCGGCCTCTCGGTCGTGGCCTCCGTCGAGGGGCTCAACAACTTCGGCCTCTCCTCGGCGCCGGAGGGCGCGACGCTCCACGAGTTCTCGCCGTCGGTGGCGCTCGTCGTCTCGCGCCGCCTGGGCACGAGGGCGCCGTCTACGTGGTGCCCTCCTGGGTCGGGAACACGCGCATCACCCCGTCGGCCCCCGGCGACCGAGGACGGGACGCTCGTCCTCGGCCTCGGCGCGCGGCTGCGCCTGACGAAGACGATGTCGCTCGTCGGCGAGGTCCACCCGCGCCTCGCCGGCTACGCGGGCGACCTCGGCTCGGGCGACCCGGCCTCGCTCGCGACGTTCGGCGTCGAGTGGCGCGTGGGCGGGCACGCGTTCCAGATCAACTTCTCGAACGCCCTCGGCACGACGCCGGCGCAGGTGGCGCGCGGGGCAGCAGGGGCGTCGAGGGCTGGTTCATCGGCTTCAACCTGACGCGCAAGTTCTATTGATGGAGGACGCGAATGAAAGGAAGACGAAGACGCCTCGACCGCCGCGAGTTCACGCTGGCCTCGGCCCTGGCCATCCTGAGCGGCGTCGCGATCACGATCACGTCGGCCTGCGGCGGCGGGGGCAGCTCGCCGTCCACGCCGAGCACGCCCACGCCGACCCCGACGCCGAGGCCGACGCCGGCCGCCGCCGGCGACAAGATCGGGGTCGTGGCTCAGCAACCACGGGCACGCGCCGTGATCACCGCCGCCCAGCTGACGGCCGGCGGGCGCGCTCAACCTCGACATCCGGGGCACGCCGACCACACCCACACCGTCGAGCCTCGCGCGCGGCCGAGGTCACCTCGATCGCGGCGAACCAGCACGTGTCGAAGGAGTCGAGCACCGACAGCGCGCACAGCCACACCGTCACGTTCAACTGACCGGTCGCCTTCCGTGATCGCCATGTCGAGGCGCCGCGCCGCCCTCGTCGTTGCGGGGCTCGCCGCGCTCAGCGGGGCGGCGGGCGTCGCCTGGTGGCGGTCGCACGCCGTCGGCGCCGGTGCAGCGGGGCGCGCGTCTCGCCGCCGAGCGTGGCTGCCTCGGTTGCCACGGGCCGGCGGGGCGCCTCGCCGACCCCGACGGCACGCGCGGGATCGGCAGCGTGCCCTCGTTCGAGCACGACGACGTGACGGGCTACGCGAAGAGCGAGGACGAGATCCGCGAGTGGATCCTCGACGGGAAGCCGCGGCGCCTGCGCGAGGCGCGCGAGCGACGAGCCGGAGCCGCTCCTCGCGCATGCCCGCGTGGCGCGGCCGCCTGTCGCCCGCGAGGTCGATCACGCTCGTCGCCTACGTGAAGGCCGTCTCCGACTTCGACCCCGCTGCCGGACGCCGCGCCGGCGGGCCGGGACGCCGCCGCTCGCCTCGGCTGCTTCGCCTGCCACGGGCCGCAGGGCCGCTTCGACACGCCGAACCCCGGCTCGCTCAAGGGCTACGTCCCGTCGTGGAGCGGGCCGGACTTCCCGGAGCTCGCGCGCGACGACGGCGAGATCCGCGAGTGGATCCGCGACGGCAGCCCGAGGCGTCTCCGCGAGAACCCGGTGGCGGCCTTCTTCCTCCGCCGCCAGGCGATCCGCATGCCCGCCTACGGCGACCGGGTGAGCGAGGACGAGATCCGGCGGATCATCGCCTACATCGGCTGGCTGCGAGGAGGCGGGCCCTCCCCGGCGCCGCTGAGCCGCGTGCGCCCCGTCCTTTGAGGCCGGGCGGCAAGTGTGCTACACCGGGCAGGATGAGCGAAGACAAGCGAACGTCGCCCCGCGTCTACAACGTGGTCGAGGTCGACTGCCACACGATCGACGAGTCGCCGACCCTGGTCGCCGCCCGCATGAGCGACGTCTCCGCGACCGGCGCGTTCCTCGACTCGATGAGCGGCCTCCAGGCGGGCACGAAGCTGGCCCTGCGCTTCAAGGCGGGGGAGCAGGAGATCCGCGTCGCCGCGGAGGTCATGCACATGATGCCGAGCTTCGGCATGGGCGTGCGCTTCCTGAACCTCTCGGGAGAGGGCCGCGCCGCGATCGAGGCCCTGATCAGGGAGCAGGGCTGACCGGCCGGACGATCCGCACCTCGAACACCGCCCCGGTCGAGCTGCCCGGCCCGGTCCGGAAGCCGACGCGGAGCGCGCTCCGGCCGCGGGTGAGCCGCTCGGGGAGCGGGTACTCCACCTGCAGGACCTCGCCCGGCCGGTCGTCGAAGAGCGACTGCGTGGCGATCGCCTCGCCCTCGACGAGCGACCTCGAAGCGGTGGCGGCGCGACTCGCCGCCCCAGTAGGCGACGCGCAGCGCCGCCGGGCCCTCCGCGGGGAGGCGGAGGGAGTAGGCGAACGTCCCGCCGGAGCGGGCGCCGCGGCAGCTGCGGCCCTCGAGCGACCAGGCGTCCGAGCCCGTCTCCTCGAGGTCGTGCGCGCCTTCTCGGCCTCGGGCCGGCCCGCCTCGACGCCGTCCACGGTGCGCGCGTCGATCGCCGCCCGCGCCCGCGCCGCGGCTCCGGCGCGCGCCTCCCGCTCGGCCCAGCGCCGCCGGGGTCAGCACGTCGAAGTAGACCGAGTAGCGCCGGTCCGCCAGGCGGAAGAACGGCCGCAGGTCGACGTCGCGCGGCCGGCCGAGGCCGTCCGTGCGGAAGCGAGAGGACCGGGGGCCGGCTTCACGCGGGCCAGGGCCTCGGCCGGGCTCGCGGCGACGAGCACCGGCGCCGGCGGCAGCTCCTCGAGGCGCACCTCGGGGGCCGACGGCCCGTACCGCGCCCTGGCGTCGAGGCCCTCCGCGCCGAGGTCGGCGGCCAGCACGATCGGGCCGAAGAGGAAGGCGCCCCGGGCCGGGTCGTCGGGCGTCGGCTCGAACCGCAGGCTCATGGGCAGGCGCACCTCGACCACGTCGCCGTCGCGCCACTCGCGCTCGACCGTCGCGTACGAAGCCGGGCCGGCTCTCGACGGGCTGCGCCTGCGCCGTTGACGCTCACCTCGAGGCCGTCCGTCGCCCAGGCCGGGTGGCGCAGGCGCAGGGCGAAGCGCGCCGGCTTCTCGAGGCGCAGGACGAGCCGCGTCCCGTCCTCGTCGGGGAAGCGCGTCTCCTGGCGCAGCGACGAGGCCCTTCTCCTGCCACGTGAGCTCGGAGGCGAGGAAGAGGTTCACGAGGAGCGCGTCGCCCTGGCGCGCGTAGATCGCCTCGCCGTAGCGGGCCGGGTTCTCCATCCCGGTCCCCACGCAGCACCAGAACGAGTCCTCGGGCGTCGAGTAGGTGCGCCAGGCCCCCGGCTTCGAGCGCGACGTAGTAGGTGACCATCCCCGTGGCCGGGTCCTGCGAGGCGAGGATGTGGTTGAAGAGGCCGCGCTCGTAGAAGTCGATCCGCGCCGGGTCGGCGTCCCGCAGGAAGAGGCGGCGCGTGAGCTTCAGCATGTTGTAGGTGTTGCAGGTCTCGGCGGTGGACTCGCCGAGGTGGCGCGAGAGGTGCGCGCACCGGGGAGAAGTGCTCGTCCTCGCTGTGGCCGCCGATCGCGTAGGAGCGGTGGAGCGCGACGCGCTGCCAGAACGTCTCGGCGACCGCGCAGTAGCGCGGCTCGCCGGTCAGCTCGCAGTCGCGGGCGGCGCCGATCGCCTTCGGGATCTGGGTGTTCGCGTGCAGGCCGTCGAGCGGGTCCTCGCCGCGGGCGAGCGGGTCGAAGACCGCGCGGTGGTCGAAGAGGCGGGCGAGGCGCAGGTGCTCCGGGGTCGCCGGTCGTGACGTAGAGCTCGGTGAGGACGTCCTCCATCCCGCCGAACTCGGTCTCGAGCATCGCCTGCCACTGCGCGTCGGTCGAGGCGCTTCGCGCGGAGGCCCACCCACGCGGCCATGCCCTTCACGACCTCGAGCGCCGCCGGGTCGCCGGTCGCCCGGTGCACGTCGAGGAGGCCGGCCATGATCTTGTGGAGCGTGTAGTAGGGCGCCCAGACGCCCTTGCGGGCCTCCACGCGGTCGAAGAGCTCCTCGGGGAAGGCGGAGAGGTAGCCCGGGTGCATGCCGCGCGCGGGGAGCGCCTGCTGCACCTTCCGCAGCTCCGCGACGATCGCCGAGGGCGCGGGCCTTCAGCCGCTCGTCGCCGGTCGCCTCGTACAGGAGCGCGCAGGCGGTCAGGTAGTGGCCGAGGCTGTGGCCGCGCAGCTCGACGCTCGGCGCCTCCCAGCCGCCGTACGGCTTCGCCGTGGTCGGCAGCCCGGCGTTGAGGCGGAACGTGTGGAGCAGCCGGTCGGGGTCGAGGCTCAGGAGGTAGGCGAGGTCCCGCTGCTGCGCGTCGCGGAACGGCCCGTCGAGGATCCGCACGTCGCGCAGGGGGAACGTCTGGGCCGCCGGCGGCACCGGCGCCGCCGCGACCGAGGGAGCCCGAGCGAGGCCATCGCATGGACGCAACGACCACACGCGAATCGCATGCCGCGATTATCATGTCTCCGGCAACAGGAGTGACCATGCGAAAGCTCGTCGAGTGCGTGCCGAACTTCTCGGAGGGCCGCGACCGGGCCGTGATCGACGCGATCGCCGACGCGATCCGGGCGACCGCCGGGTGCACCCTGCTCGACGTGGACCCCGGCGCGTCCACGAACCGCACCGTCTACACCCTCGTCGGCGCGCCCGACGGCCGTGGTCGAGGGCGCTCTCGCCGCGGCGCGCGTCGCCCGCCTGCGGATCGACATGCGGACGCAGAAGGGCGAGCACCCCCGGGTGGGCGCGATGGACGTCTGCCCGTTCGTCCCGGTCTCGGGCGTGACGATGGACGACTGCGTGGCGCTCGCGAACGAGTTCGGCCGGCGCGCGGCCGCCGAGCTGGGCGTCCCCGTCTACCTCTACGGCCACGCGGCGAGGGCCGACCACCGCCGCACGCTCCAGCAGATCCGGGCGGGGGAGTACGAGGCGATCCCCGACCGGATCGGGAAGCCGGAGTGGACGCCCGACTACGGCCCGGCCGAGTTCGTGCCGCAGTGGGGCGCCACGTGCGCGGGTGCGCGCGACTTCCTGATCGCCTACAACGTGAACGTGCTCGGGACGAAGGAGCAGGCCCACCGCATCGCGCTGAACGTGCGCGAGCAGGGCCGAGGCCCCGGCGAGCCGGGGCGGCTGAAGGCGGTGCGCGCGATCGGGTGGTGGGTCGAGGAGTACGGCCTCGCCCAGGTCTCGATCAACCTCGAGGACTACAAGACGACGCCGCCGCACGTCGGCCTTCGAGGCCTGCGCGGAGGAGGCGAGGGCCCTCAACCTCGCCGTGGCCGGCTCGGAGCTCGTGGGCCTCATCCCGCTCGCAGGCGATGCTGATGGCGGCCGAGCACTACGTCGCGAAGGAGAACCTCTTCGTCCTCGACGAGCGGCAGAAGATCCGCCTCGTGGTCGAGCGGCTCGGCCTCTCGTCGGTGCAACCGTTCGTCCCGGAGAAGCGCATCATCGAGTACATGATCCCGAAGGACGACGACGAGCCGCTCGCCTCGATGAGCGTGCGCGGCTTCGTGGAGCTCCTGGGCTCGCGCACTCCGGCCCCCGGCGGGGGCTCCGCCGCCGCGCTCATCGCCGCGATGGGCGCGGCACTCGGGGCCATGGTGGGCTGGATGACGTACGGGAAGCGGAAGTTCGAGGCGCAGGACCCCGCGATGCGCCGCCTCATCCCCCCGCTCCACGAGGGGATGAAGGCCCTCCTGCCGCTCATCGACCGCGACACGCGGGCCTTCGACGCCTACCTCGCCGCGGTCGGGATGCCGAAGGAGACGACCGAGGAGAAGGCCGCCCGCCACGTGGCGATGCAGGACGGCCTCAAGGCCGCGGTGCAGGTGCCGCTCGAGGTGATGCGCACCGCCGACCGGTGCTGGGAGGCGATGGCCGAGATGGGCGCGCACGGCAACCCGGCCTCGCGCTCGGACCTCGAGGTGGGAGCCAAAGCCCTCGAGGCCGGGATCTGGGGCGCGTTCCGCAACGTGGCCATCAACCTGCCCGGGATCGAGGACGAGCCGTTCCGCAAGGCCACCGCCGAGGAGGCGGAGGCGCTCGCCGCGCGCGCGGCCCTGATGCGGGACCGGGTCCTGAAGGCGCTCGCCGCACGCCCGGCCTGAGCCGCACATGTGCGACGACGACGCGCCCGGCGTCGAGGCGGGCACCCTCCGCGTCTTGCTCGCGCTCAACGCCGCGATGTTCGCGGTCGAGGTCGTGGCGGGGTGGCTGGCCCAGTCCACCGGCCTCCTCGCCGACTCGCTCGACATGCTCGCAGACGCAGCCGTCTACGGGCTCGCCCTCCACGCCGTAGGTCGCCCGCCGGGGCTGAAGCTCCGTGCCGCGCACGCGAGCGGATGGCTGCAGCTCGCGCTCGCGTGCGGGGCCTTCGCCGAGGTCGCCCGTCGTGCCCTCCGGGGCAGCGCGCCCGAGCCGCCCACGATGATCGGCGTGTCGCTCGTCGCCCTTGCCGCCAACGTGACCTGCCTGGTGCTGATCCACCGCCACCGGCACCGGGGCGCGCACATGGAGGCGAGCTACATCTTCTCGACCAACGACGTGCTCGCCAACCTCGGCGTGATCGCGGCCGGCGCCCTGGTCGCGTGGACCGGATCCCCGGTGCCCGACCTCGTCATCGGTGCCGCGATCGCCGGGCTCGTCCTGCGGGGCGCGGTCCGGATCCTGAAGCTCTAGCGCGACCCGCAGTCGAGCGCGGGTCGCGCTAGTCTTCGTTCCGTTCGCCTCTCGGGAAGGCCCCCAGGAAGGCCGTCGCTCAGGCCGAGAGCGCGGCGGTGACGATCGCGCGGGCCTCGTCCTGGATGAGCTTGAGGTGGGTCGGACCCTTGAAGCTCTCGGCGTAGAGCTTGTAGACGTCCTCGGTCCCTGACGGCCGGGCCGCGAACCAGCCGTTCTCGGTCACGACCTTGAGCCCGCCGATCGGCGCGTCGTTGGCCGGGGCCTTCGTGAGCCGCGCCACGATCTTCTCGCCGGCCAGCGTGTCGGCCGCGACCGCCTCCGGCGCGAGCTTCCCGAGCGCGGCCTTCTGCTCGCGGGTCGCCGGCGCGTCGATCCGCTCGTAGACGGGCGACCCGAACCGCCCTTCGAGCCCGCGGTAGAGCTCGCCCGGGTCCCGGCCCGTGACCGCGCGGATCTCGCAGGCGAGGAGGTCCAGCAGGATGCCGTCCTTGTCGGTCGTCCAGACCGTGCCGTCCTTTCGCAGGAACGACGCGCCCGCGCTCTCTTCTCCTCCGAATCCGAAGGAGCCGTCCACGAGGCCGTCCACGAACCACTTGAAGCCCACCGGCACCTCGGCGAGCCGCCGGCCGAGGTCCTTCGCGACGCGGTCGATCATCGAGCTCGAGACGAGCGTCTTGCCGACGGCGGCGTCCTTGCGCCAGCCGGTGCGGTGGGCGAAGAGGTAGCCGATCGCCACCGCGAGGTAGTGGTTGGGGTTCAGGAGGCCAGCGGTGGGAGTGACGATGCCGTGGCGATCGGCGTCGGCGTCGTTGCCGAAGGCCACGTCGAAGCGGTCCTTGAGGCCGATCAGGCCCGCCATCGCGCAGGGCGACGAGCAGTCCATCCGGATCTTGCCGTCCTTGTCGAGCGTCATGAAGGAGAACGTCGGGTCCACCATCGGGTTCACGACGTCGAGCGCGATGCGGTAGCGCTCGGCGATCGGCCCCCAGTAGTCGACAGAAGCTCCGCCGAGGGGATCGACGCCGATCCGGAGCTTCGCGCCGGCAATGGCGTCCATGTCGAGCACGTTCGCCAGGTCGGCGACGTAGGGACCCACGAAGTCGTGCTCCCGCGTGGTCGCGGCGCGCAGCGCCTTCTCGAAGCTCACGCGCTTCACGTCGCGCAGGCCACCTTCGAGGATGGCGTTGGCCCGCGACTCCACCGCCTTCGTGATGTCGCCTCCTGCCGGACCGCCGTCGGGCGGGTTGTACTTGAAGCCGCCGTCGTCCGGCGGGTTGTGGGAGGGCGTGACGACGACACCGTCCGCGAAGTCGGCCTTCCGGCCGCGATTCCAGGCCAGGATCGCGTGCGAGATCGCCGGCGTGGGCGTGTAGCGCCGCCCCGCCTGGATCCGCACCTCGACCCCGTGCGCCGCGAACACCTCGAGCGCGGTGGCGAGCGCGGGCTCGGAGAGCGCGTGGGTGTCCATGCCGAGGAAGAGCGGGCCCGTGATGCCCTTGGCGCGGCGGTGCTCGACGAGGGCCTGGCTCGTGGCGAGGATGTGGTCCTCGTTGAAGCTGCCGCGCAGCGACGATCCGCGGTGGCCGGAGGTCCCGAAGGCCACGCGCTGTCCCGGGTCGGAAGGATCGGGCTTCGTCACGTAGTACGCCGAGACGAGGCGCGGGACGTTGACGAGGAAGGATCGGGGGGCGGGCTTGCCGGCAAGCTCGTGCAGCGACATCGGCGGACCTCCGGGTGTCGGTCCATTATGCCCTGTCATCCCGAGGAGCTACGTCCTCGCCGGGCGACGAGGGATCCGCCGTCGCTGAGGCTGCGGATCCCTCGGGACCGGGCGAGCCGGAGTCCCTCGGGATGACACGGCGCTCTATGCGAGGCCGGCCCCGGATCGGGCGAGTCGGTCGGTTTGGCCGGTTTGTAGGCCCCCTGCGAAAGCCTGTCGCCAATATCCACACAAGAAGTGGAGCGTCTTGACGCGTCCGGGTCTATAGTCGGAGCCGATCGGGTCAGGCAACGGAGCGGCCATGCCTCTGGCTGCGGGTGTTCGTCTCGGTCCCTACGAGATCGCAGAGCTGCTGGGCGCCGGTGGAATGGCGGAGGTGTACCGCGCCCACGACCCCCGTCTCGGCCGCGACGTCGCGATCAAGGTCGTCCTCACCGACGGGGCGCCCGCGCCCGACCGTCTCCGCGCCTTCGAGGACGAGGCACGGGCCGTCGCCGCCCTCTCCCACCCGAATGTCCTGACCGTCTTCGACGTCGGCTCCTCCGGCGGGCGTCCCTACCTCGTGCTCGAGCTCCTGGAGGGCGAGAGCCTCCGGCAGCGCCTCCAGCGCGGGTCGATGCCCCTGCGATCCGCGGTCGAGCTCGCGATCGAGGTGTGCCACGGGCTCGAGGCCGCGCACGCGCGCTCCGTCGTCCACTGCGACCTCAAGCCCGACAACCTCTTCCTCACCGCGGACGGCAGGGTCAAGATCCTCGACTTCGGGATCGCCCGCCTGACGCGGCCGAACGGCGGGGACCCCGCCGACACGGACACGAAGCCGGGCCTCCTGATGGGCACCGTGGGCTACCTCTCGCCCGAGCAGGCGCGCGGGCTCGCTCCGGACGGGCGCGCGGACCTCTTCGCCCTCGGAGCGATCCTGTACGAGGCCCTCAGCGGCCGTCGCGCGTTCGCCGGCGCTTCGGTCGCGGACACCATCGCGGCGGTGCTGCACGACGACCCGCCTCCGCTGCGCACCGTTCTCGGACCGCTGCCCTCGATGCTCGACCGGGTGGTCCGCCGCTGCCTGCACAAGGACCGGGACGAGCGCTTCCACTCGGCGCACGACCTCGCCCTCGCGCTCGAGGCGGTGCTCGACCGGCCGCTGCCGGGAGGCGGGCCCGTGGCCGGCGATGAGGAGCGCAGCCCCTACCCCGGCCTGCGCGCGTTCACCGAGGCGGACACGGGCCGCTTCTTCGGCCGAGAGGCCGAGGTGGGACGGGTCTGGGAGCGGCTGCGGCACGAGCGGCTGCTGGGTGTCATCGGGCCGTCCGGCGCGGGCAAGACGTCCTTCGTCCGGGCCGGCGTCGCCGCCGCGCAGCCGACCGGCTGGGCCGTGATCGTGTGCACTCCGGGCACGGCGCCCCTCCAGCAGCTGGGCCAGTGCCTCGCTCCCCACCTCGCGGGCGACCCCGAGGCGCTCCGGCTCCTGGTGCGGTTCGACGACCCGGAGTGCGCCCTCGCCCTCCTCGCCCGCTGGCGGCGCGGGTACGTCGCGGCCGTCGTGATCGTGGACCAGTTCGAGGAGCTCTTCACCCTCAACCCGCCGGAGGGCCAGGCCCGATTCGCGGCCCTCCTCGGCCGCCTCGCGGCCGAGGCCGACGTGCGCGTCCTTCTCTCGATGCGCGACGACTTCCTGATGCGCTGCCACGACCACGAGGGGCTCCGGACGGTCTTCGACGGCCTCGTGCCGCTCGGCGCCCCGTCCGGCGACGCGCTCCGGCGCGCGCTCGTCGAACCCGCGCGGGCGGAAGGCTTCCGTTTCGAGGAGGGTCTGGCCGACGAGATGCTGGCCGCGGTCGAGGGCGAGCGGGGAGCGCTGCCGCTCCTCGCTTTCTCCGTGGCGCGCCTCTGGGGCGAGCGGGAACGGGGAGGCCGTCTGCTCACCCGCGCCGCCTACGAGCAGACCGGGGGCGTCGCCGGTGCGCTGGCGCAGCACGCCGAGGAGACGCTGGAGCGGATCGGGGACGCGCGCCAGGCCCTGGTGCGCGAGGTCTTCCGCAACCTGGTGACCGCCGAGGGCACGCGGGCCTCGGTCGATCGCGAGGAGCTGCTCTCGGCCTTCGCCGATCGCCGTGCCGTCGAGGAGGTGCTGGACGAGCTGGTGGACGCACGGCTGCTCACCACGTACGAGGTGCGCGCGCGGGACGGCGACCGGCGCTACCGGGTCGAGATCATCCACGAGTCGCTCCTGCGGGCCTGGCCCCGGCTCGTCCGCTGGCAGGCGCAGGACGCGGAGGGGTCGCTGCTGCGCGACCAGCTGCGGCAGGCCGCGCACCTGTGGGACGAGAAGAAGCGTCCCGCGGACCTCCTCTGGTCGGGGACCTCCTTCCGCGAGTTCGCGCTCTGGCGCGAGCGCTACCCCGGGGCGCTCACCGCCCTGGAGGAGCAGTTCGCGCGTGCCATGGTGAGCCGGGTGGAGAGCCGGCGCCGCCTGCGGCACGCGGCCGTCGCCGGCGTCTTCGGCGCGCTCCTGCTGGTGCTGGCCGTGATCGGCGCCCTGCTCCGGCGCACGAACCTCGCGCTCGAGCGTTCCGTGGTCGACCAGGCCCGGGCGCGGGCAAGCAAGCTCGTGGCGCTCGGGCGGCTGGAGCTCGGCAACTACCCGACGGCGGCCCTCGCCTACGCCCGCAAGAGCCTCGAGAAGGCCGACACGATCGAGGCGAGGCTGCTGGCCCTCGAGGCCCTGTGGCGGGGGCCCACGGCGCGGATCCTGCCCCTGCCCCGCGAGTTGGACTGCACGAGGCTCGCCTTCAGCCCCGACGGCCAGCGGCTGGCCTGCTCGGGCTTCCAGCCGCGCGTCGCCGTCTTCACCGACGACGGCGTCCGGTCGAAGGTCCTGGGCGGTCACGAGTCGCTCGCGGACGCGCGAGCCGTGGCCTTCACGCCCGACGGCCGCAACCTGCTGACCTGGGCCCCCGGCGATCCCCTGGTGCGCGACTGGTCGGTGGACGGCTGGATGCCCCGGGACATCCCCGGTGAGGCCCTGTGGCTGAGGGTCGCCGACGAGGGAACGGCCGTCTCGATCGGCTCCGTCGGCGGGGGCAGAACGCACGTCGTGCGGTCCTTCTCTCCCGACGGGGGGACCGTCAATCGCTCGTGGCGGTGGACCCCTCCCGCGGAGCTCCGCTTCGACCAGCCCGGCCTGCGGCCCTTGGCGGTCGATCGGAACGTGCGGTGGCTCCTGTACGGGCGCGAGCGTGGCATCTTCCGGCACCCCTTCGAGGGACGGGGAGAGGACGAGCGGATCGGCTCGCACGATGCCCGCGTGCGCGACCTGCTGCTGGACGCCGAGGAGCGGCGGTTGCTTTCCGTCGACGAGGCCGGCGAGTTTCGCCTCTGGCTGCTACCCGAGGGGACATGCCTCCGCACCCTGCGCGGCTCTCCTCCCCAGCGCTTCACCCTCCCCTCCTTCGACCGTGCGGGGAGGCGTGTTGCCTGGGCGTCGCCGGACGGGGCGCACGTCTGGGACCTCGAAGACCCGCCCGACGCGCGCCCCCTTCGCCTCCCCCGAGGGGATGTGGCCGACTTCGGCGAGACCACTTTCACGCGCGACGGGCGGTGGCTCGCGACGGGGAGCTTCGGGAGCGCCGCGCTGTTCCCGATGTGGCTTCCGCACGCCCGGACGCTGCAGGGACACCTGGAGGGGCCGCTCGCCTTCGCCTTCACGCCCGACTCCCGGCTCCTCGTCTCGTGCGCCAAGGACGGCGCCCGCATCTGGCCATTGGTGCCCGGGGCGGGTGCGGCACGTCGTATCGAACTGGAGGGCGACTACTACTGCTACGGTGTCGCGGCGGATCCCAAGGGGGAGGCGCTCGTCGTCGTCTCGCCGTTCCTCGGGGTCTACTCGGTTCCGCTCGGCGGCGGCGCGCCGCGCAAGCTCCTCGACTTCGCCCACCGGCGGCTCGCGATCAGCGCCACGGCGTTCGACGAACGCAGCCGACGCCTCGCCGTGGCCTCTCATTACGGCGACCCTCGGGAGGAGATGCTCCTCTACGTCCTCGACCTCGAGCGCGGGACCGTCGACACGACCCGTCTCCGTGACCCGGGGGGCCAGGACCCCTGGGCTGCCGGGGTTCGCGTTGTCCGGTTCGATCCCGAGGGGCGTGTGATCGTGGCCGGTGAAGGGGGCGTCCGACGCTGGCGGCCCGGTGGCGCCATCGAGACGATCATGGGCGGGCCCGGGTCCTACGCGGTGTTCGACGCGAGCCTCGATTTCCGGACGCTGGTGGTCCTGGAAGGCGCGTTCCACCTCGGGTCGTCCACGTTGAGCGACGCCCGGATCACGGTTCTCGACACGGAGACCGGAAGTCGCCGGACGATCACGACGCACGGGAAGAACCTCGTGCGCGTCATCGCCACCGACCCCCTGGGCCAGCTCGTCGTCACCGGGGACGCCCAGGGCGTCGTCCGAGTGGGACGCGCCACAGGCGGAGAGCCCCACCTGCTCCTGGGCCACGACAGTCCGGTGCGCGCGCTCGCGGTCTCGCCGGACGGACGGTGGGTCGTCTCGGCCGCGGGCAACGACATACGCCTCTGGCCCATGCCCGACCTCTCGAAGCCGCCCTTTCACACCCTCCCGTACGACGAGCTCATGGCGAGGCTCCGGGCGCTGACCAACCTCCAGGTGCTGGAAGACCCCGCGTGGCCAACCGGCTACAAGACCGAAATCGGCCCGTTCCCCGGCTGGAAGGACGTCCCGACGTGGTGAGGCTGTCATGCCGAGAAGCTCCGGCTCGTCACGCTGTCATTCCGAGCGGGCACCGGCGGCTGCCGGTCGCCGAGGGCAATGAACTTGTCACCCCGAGGAGCTCCATCCGGGCCGGGCGACGAGGGGTCCGCCGGTGCCGGCGCGGAGACTGCGGATTCCTCGGGACCCGTTCTCCCGAAGTCCCTCGGAATGACGAAGTCATCAGCAGGAGCTTCGGTTCGCTGGGCGACGAGGAATCCGCCGGCCGTCGGAGTCCGCCATGAGTCTGACGGCCGGCGCCTGTCTCGGTCCCTACGAGATCCGCGAGCTCCTGGGTGCCGGGGGCATGGGCGAGGTGTACCGCGCGCACGATTCCCGGCTGGGCCGTGACGTCGCGCTGAAGGTCATTCTGACCGACGGTGCACCGAGTGCGGAGCGCCTGAAGCGGTTCGAGGACGAGGCGCGGGCGGTGGCGCGCCTGACGCACCCGAACGTCCTGGCGGTGTTCGACGTGGGGGCGCACGACGGAAGGCCCTACGTGGTCTTCGAGCTGCTGGAGGGGGAGACGCTGCGGCAGCGCCTGCGGACGCGGGCCGCTTCCGCTGCGCTCCGCGGTGGAGTCGGCGGTGCAGGTGTGCCGTGGGCTGCAGGCGGCGCACGCGCGGGGGATCCTGCACCGGGACCTCAAGCCGGAGAACCTGTTCCTGACGTCGGACGGGTTCGTGAAGATCCTGGACTTCGGCCTGGCGAAGCTCACGCGGGGGGACGGGGCGGAGGCGGGGCCGGGGCGGACGCAGACGGTGGCGGGCGTCGTGATGGGGACGCCGGGCTACCTCTCGCCGGAGCAGGCGCGAGGGGAGGGAGGCGGACGCGCGGTCGGACCTCTTCGCTCTGGGGGCGATTCTCTACGAGGCGCTGTCGGGCCGGCGGGCCTTCTCGGGGGCGACGGCGGCGGAGACGATCTCGGCGATCCTGCACGAGGACCCGCCGCCGGTGCGGACGGCCTCGGGGCCGCTGCCGGGGCCGGTGGAGCGGGTCGTGCGGCGCTGCCTGGCGAAGGAGCCCGAGGATCGCTTCCACTCCGCGCACGACCTGGCCTTCGCGCTCGAGGCGGTTCTGGACCGGCCCGTCGCGGCGGCGCTCGTCGGAGACGACGGCGGGACGACGAGCCCGTACCCCGGCCTCGGCTCCTTCACCGAGGCGGACGCGGACCGCTTCTTCGGGAGGGAAGGCGAGGTCGAGGCGCTCTGGCAGCGCATCCGGTCGCGGCGGCTCCTCGCGGTGATCGGGCCCTCGGGGGCGGGCAAGACGTCCTTCGTGCGCGCGGGGGTGGTGGCGTCGCGGCCGTCGGGCTGGGCGGCGGTGGTGACGACGCCCGGGACCTCGCCGCTGCTCATGCTGGGGCAGGCCCTGGCGCCGGAGCTGCAGGGCGACGTCGAGGCGCTGCGGCGGCTCGTGCGGTTCGAGGACCCCGGCGAGGCGTTCGAGACCCTCGTGCGGTGGCGCAAGGCCCACGCGGAGGCCCTCCTCGTGGTGGACCAGTTCGAGGAGCTGTTCACGCTGTGCGCGCCGGAGGCGCAGTCGCGCTTCGCCGCGCTGCTGGGCCGGCTCGCCGGCGAGGCCGGGGTGCACGTGCTCCTCTCGATGCGGGACGACTTCCTGATGCGGTGCCACGAGCACGAGGCTCTCGCGCCGGTGTTCGCGGAGCTGACCCCGCTCGGCCCGCTCGCGGGGGAGGCGCTGCGCCGGGCGCTCGAGGAGCCGGCGAAGGCGGAGGGGTTCCGCTTCGAGGAGGGCCTGGTCGGCAAGATGACGGCCGCGGTCGAGGGGGAGCGGGGGGCGCTGCCGCTGCTCGCCTTCGCCGTGTCGCGCCTGTGGGAGAAGCGGGACCGGGAGAGGAAGCTCCTCACCCAGGAGGCCTACGCGGAGATCGGCGGGGTGGCGGGCGCTCTCGCGCGCCACGCGGAGGCGACGCTCGAGCGGATCGGGGCCGAGCGACAGGGGATGGTGCGCGAGGTCTTCCGCAACCTCGTGACCTCGCAGGGGACGCGGGCGGCGTGCGACCGGGAGGAGCTGCTGTCGGTCTTCCCGGACCGCAAGGCGGCCGAGGAGGTGCTGGGGCAGCTGGTCGCCGCGCGGCTGCTGACGTCCTGGGAGATGCCGCTCGCGGAGGGCGCGGGCGAAGGTGCGGCAACCGCTCCCGCCCCCGGCCGTCACCGGATCGAGATCGTCCACGAGTCGCTGCTGCGGTCGTGGCTGCGCCTCGTGCGCTGGCAGGCGCAGGACGCCGAGGGCTCCCTGCTGCGCGACCAGCTCAAGCAGGCCGCGCACCTGTGGGACGAGAAGGGCCGCCCCGCGGACCTCCTGTGGGCGGGGACTTCCTTCCGCGAGTACGCGCTGTGGCGCGAGCGCTACCCCGGGAAGCTCACGGCGCTCGAGGAGGCCTTCGCGCGGGCGATGACCGATCGCGCCCTGCGGCGCCGCCGGCTGCGCCGCGCGGCGTTCGCTGCGGCCCTCGTCGGTGTGAGCGCGGTGGCGATCGTCGTGAGCGTCTCGCGCCAGCAGGCCGTGGCGTCCCAGAGGCGCGGCGAGGCCAGCCGTCTGGTGGCGCTCGGAAGGCTGGAGCTGGAGACCGACCCCACCCTGACCCTGGCCTACGTGCGGAAGAGCCTCGAGGTGCACGACTCGTCCGAGGCGCGGCGCCTGGCGCTCGAGGCGCTGTGGCGCGGGCCGGTGGCCCGAGTCCTGCCCGTCCCGAAGGAGTCGGAGGCGTGCATCTTCGTGGCACCGAGCCCCGACGGCCAGTGGCTCGCCTGCAGCAACTGGGGTGGCATCATCACGCTCTTCTCGGCCGACGGGAAGACGACCCGCGTCCTCCCGAACAACCGCAACGCCGCCCGATTCCGGGCCGTGCTCTTCTCCGCCGACTCTCGCCTTCTCGCGACGTTCGCTCCCGGCGACCCCGAGACGGTCGTCTGGTCCGTGGAGGGCCAGGAGGTCGCGCGGTTCCAGCCGGGCGGATACCCGCGCCGGTTCTCGGGCGACGAGCTGCAGCTCCTGCTGGAGCCGGGCCCGGACCGGCCGGAGTGGCAGTTCGTGGCTCGCCGGATCGGAAGTCCCGAGGAGCGCGCATTGGGGCGTGTCGAGCCGGGGAGCGGGTGGCCCGATCTCGCGAGTGCCGGCATCGTCTACGCGCGGGACCGAGGGGTCTTCCGGCGTCCGTTCGGCTCGCCGGTCTCGACTCGCGCCGACGTCAAGGTTGGCGAGCACGACGTCCCGGTGGCCGGCGTCAACGTCCACGACGGCACCGGGTGGATCGTCTCCTACGACGAGCGGCGCGAGGTCCGCATCTGGGACGGGACGAGCCACCGGCGGCTGCGCACACTGCAGGGCCTGGATCCCGATCGCCTCTTCCCGGCACCACTCCTCGACGCTCGCGGGACCTTCCTCGCGTGGCACTCGCTGCGCGAGCGCGCCTTCCCTCTCTGGGACCTCGCCGGGCCGCCGGACGCCGGACCGGCGCTCCTGCGCAAGAGCGAGGTGACCGGCGATGCCGGGCGCGGGGCCTTCCTGCCCGACGGAAGATGGCTGGCGACCGCGCTCTCGTCGAGGGTCGCCCTCTGGCCCCTGCGGGCGCCGTGGCCTCGCGTCATCCGGGTCGGACCGAGCCCCAAGGCGGCGTTCACGCCGGACTCGAAGCAGATCGTCTCGTGCGGCAACACGGCCACCAGCGTCTACCCGCTGACGCCGGACGCGCCGGCGATGCACCCTCTCGCGGGGGGCCGCGTGACCACGTGCTACGGCCTGGCGATGGAGCCGTCGGGCCGCCACGTGCTCCTCGCCGCCACGGCCTATGGTCTTATGCTCGCCCCGCTCGACGGGGGCGAGGCGCAGGTTCTCGTACGGACCTCGCCGACCGAATCGATCTCCGCCGTGGCTCTCGACGCCAAGGGCCGGTGGGCGGCGACGGC
Organism: uncultured Acidobacteriota bacterium; assembly: GCA_963818355.1. GTDB lineage: Bacteria > Acidobacteriota > Vicinamibacteria > Fen-336 > Fen-336 > DATBSL01. Next base: position 111,724 of record CAWFSB010000039.1, read on the forward strand.
GGCCGAGTACGCGCCCGATGTGAGGGACCGGCTGCTGCACGTCGTCGACCGGCGGACGGGCGAGGCGCGGGCGTTCCCGTTGCCGGGGGCTGAAGGCGAGCACGCCTCCTCCGGGGGCGTCGCGGCACTGCGCTTTGCGTCGGAAGGACGGCTCCTCTCCGCCGGCGACGCGGGGCTGCGTCGCTGGGACCCGGAGACGGGCCAGAACGAGGTGCTGCATCCTTCGCCCTGCGGGCCGATGGCCGCCAGCGCGGATGGGCGCCGGATCGTGGCCGGCTGCAAGGCCGGGGGGCTCGGTCCGAGCGGAGGAGCCGGGTTGCCCGAGTTCACTGGACCGCCCTTCAAGCTGCTGGTGATCGACACGTCCACGGATGAGCCACGCACGATCGGGACCCACGGCACGGACATCGTGTCGCTCGCCCTGGACCCGTCGGGTGAGCTGCTGGCGACCGGCGACTCGAACGGAACCGTCCGTGTCGGGCGCGTCGACGGCAGCGAGCCGCACCTGCTCGTCGGCGCGGGCGGAGTCGTGTGGTCGCTGGCCTTCTCGCCCGACGGCCGGTGGATCGCCTCGACCGCGGGCAACGACATCCGCCTGTGGCCGATGCCGGACCTGTCGCGAGCCGCCACTGCACACGCTGCCGCACGACGTGCTGCTGGCGAAGCTGGACAGCCTGACGAACGTGCGCGTCGTCGAGGACCCGGCCGCGTCCTCGGGCTACAAGGTCGAGGTCGGCCCGTTCCCCGGCTGGAAGGACGTGCCGACGTGGTGACCTTGTCATTCCGAGGAGCTCCGGTCCTGCCGGGCGACGAGGAATCCGCCGGCCGTTGGAGCCCGTCATGAGCCTCGACGCCGGCACCCGCCTCGGCCCCTACGAGATCCGCGAGCGGCTGGGCGCCGGCGGGATGGGAGAGGTGTACCGAGCGCACGACCCCCGTCTGGGGCGCGACGTGGCGCTGAAGGTCATCCTGACCGAGGGGGAGCCGAGCGCGGAGCGGCTGAAACGGTTCGAGGACGAGGCGCGGGCGGTGGCGCGGCTGAGCCACCCGAACGTGCTCTCGGTGTTCGACGTGGGAGCGCACGACGGAAGGCCCTACGTGGTCTTCGAGCTGCTGGAGGGGGAGACCCTGAGGCAGCGCCTGCGACTCGGGCCGCTTCCGCTGCGCTCCGCGGTGGAGACGGCGGTGCAGGCGTGCCGTGGGCTGCAGGCGGCGCACGCTCGGGGGATCCTGCACCGGGACCTCAAGCCGGAGAATCTGTTCCTGACGTCGGACGGGTTCGTGAAGATCCTGGACTTCGGCCTGGCGAAGCTCACGCGGGGGGACGGGGCGTCCGCGCCCGGCGGCGAAAGTGCGCCGACCGCGACGGTCCCCGGCGTGGTGATGGGGACGCTGGGCTACCTGTCGCCGGAGCAGGCGCGGGGGATCGAGGCGGACGCGCGGTCGGACATCTTCGCGCTGGGGGCGGTTCTCTACGAGGCGCTCTCGGGACGGCGAGCCTTCTCGGGGGCGACGGCAGCGGAGACGATCTCGGCGATCCTGCACGAGGACCCGCCGCCGGTGCGGACCGCCTCGGGGCCGCTGCCGCACTCGGTGGAGCAGGTCGTGCGGCGCTGCCTCGAGAAGGAGCCGGAGAACCGATTCCACTCGGCGCACGACCTGGCCTTCGCGCTCGAGGCGGTTCAGGACCGGCCCGCCGCGGCGGCGCTCGTCGGAGACGACGGCGGGACGACGAGCCCGTACCCCGGCCTCGGCTCCTTCACCGAGGCGGACGCGGGTCGCTTCTTCGGGCGGGAAGGCGAGGTTGAGGCGCTCTGGCAGCGCATCCGGGTGCGGCGGCTCCTCGCGGTGATCGGGCCCTCGGGGGCGGGAAAGACGTCCGTCGTGCGCGCGGGTGTGGCGGCGTCGCGGCCGTCGGGCTGGGCAGCGGTGGTGACGACGCCCGGGACCTCGCCGATGCTCATGCTGGGGCAGGCCCTGGCGCCCGAGCTGCAGGGCGACGTCGAGGCGCTGCGGCAGCTCGTGCGCTTCGACGATCCCGTGGCCGCCTTCGAGCTGCTCGTGCGTTGGCGCAAGGCCCACGCGGAGGCTCTCGTCGTGGTGGACCAGTTCGAGGAGCTGTTCACGCTCTGCCCGCCGGACGCGCAGTCGCGTTTCGCCGCGCTGCTGGGCCGGCTCGCCGGCGAGGCCGGGGTCCACGTCGCTCCTCTCGATGCGGGACGACTTCCTGATGCGCTGCCACGAGCACGAGGCCCTCGGGCCGGTCTTCGCGGAGCTGACGCCGCTGGGCCCGCTCGCCGGGGAGGCGCTGCGCCGCGCGCTCGAGGAGCCGGCGAAGGCGGAGGGCTTCCGCTTCGAGCGAGGGCCTGGTCGGCAAGATGACGGCCGCGGTCGAGGGAGAGCGGGGCGCGCTGCCGCTGCTCGCCTTCGCCGTCTCGCGCCTGTGGGAGAAGCGGGACCGGGAGAGGAAGCTGCTCACCCAGGAGGCCTACGCGGAGATCGGCGGGGTGGCCGGCGCTCTCGCGCGCCACGCGGAGGCGACACTCGAGCGGATCGGGGCCGAGCGGCAGGGGATGGTGCGGGAGGTCTTCCGCAACCTCGTGACCGTCGCAGGGGACGCGGGCAGCGTGCGACCGGGAGGAGCTGCTGTCGGTCTTCCCGGATCGCAGGGCGGCCGAGGAGGTGCTGGGGCAGCTGGTCGCCGCACGGCTGCTGACGTCCTGGGAGATGCCGATCGCGGACGGAGCGGGCGAAGGCGTAGCAGCGGCCCCCGCACCCGGCCGCCACCGGATCGAGATCGTCCACGAGTCGCTGCTCCGGTCGTGGCTACGGCTGGTGCGCTGGCAGGCGCAGGACGCGGAGGGTTCGCTGCTGCGCGACCAGCTCAAGCAGGCGGCGCACCTTTGGGAGGAGAAGTCGCGCTCGCCGGACCTGCTGTGGTCGGGGACGTCGTTCCGCGAGTACGAGCTGTGGCGCGAGCGTTACCAGGGCCGGCTGACCGCGCTCGAGGAGGAGTACGCGAAGGCGATGGTCGAGCGTGCCCAACGCCGGCGGCGACTCCGCCGCGGCGCCGTGGCCGCGGCCTTCCTCGTCCTGGCCGGTGTCTCGGCCGCCATCGCGGTGTCGCGCCAGCAGGCCACGAAGGCGCGCGACCAGGCGCGGGCCGAGGCGCTCCGCGCCGAGGCCAACCGGCTGGTGACGCTGGCGCAGCTGCGCCTCGCCGACGACCCGACCGAGGCCCTCGCCTACGCCACCGCGAGCCTCGAGGTGAGCGACACGCCCGAGGCGCGGGTCTTCGTGATGAAGGCGCTGTGGGAGGCGCCGCCGAGCTTCACGCTCCCGGTCGGGCCGCCCCCGCAGCGGGCGCCGGCCTTCAGCCCCGACGGGACGACGCTGGCCGCCGGAGGCCACGATCCGACCGAGCTTCTCTGGAGCGACAGAGGCGGCGCGCCGACGCCGCTCGAGGGCAACGAGATCAGCCCGCGCGGCTCGAACGCCGCCGGGTGGTCGGCCGACGGCCACCTCGTGACCGGCCTGTGCTGTGGTCTCGCCACGAGGGCGCACGTGTGGTCGGCCGAAGGGAAGCGGCTGCGAACGATCGAGTTCGGTGCGCCGACCCGGTGGCAGGTGGGGAAGGAGCACGTTTTCGGCACGACCGAGGAGGGCCGCCGTGGGGAGCCGCGTGCTGCTGCTGCGGTCGTGGCGGCTGCGGGACGGCGAGGGGAGCATCGCTCGGCCGCGTTTCCAGGAGCGCTCGTTGGGCCTCCCGCACCGACGGCCTTCCTGCCGGACGCGACGGGCTTCGCGTATGTGCGAGATCGCACTCTCTTCGTACGTTCTCTGGCCGCGGGCACGGTCGGAGAGGCCCGGCTCGTCGGGCGTCATGGCGCCGACATCGACTGGCTCGGGGCGGACGCGGGCACCTGGGATCGGCTTCTCTCGCACGACAAGTCCGGCGAGACGCGCATCTGGACGGCGGCGCCGGGCCGGCTCGAGCTCGAACGCGTGATCCCACGGCCCGCCACCGCGCCCTCCGCTGCCGGCGCCGCGAACGAGCGCTGGGTCCTCGGCGACACCTGGGCCGACAAGATGCTCCGCGCCTGGGATCTCGAGGCACTCCCCGGCAGCCGGCCCCTCAACCTCCGCCGAAGCGGGTCGTGGAACCTGGCCGGGACCGACGCGCATCCGAGGGGCGACTGGCTCACCGTGTTCCAGATCAGCGAGGGGCGTGCGGCCTTCTGGCCGCTCCGGAAGCGCTACCCGAGCGTCGTCGACGGGTACGAGCTCAGCCGACCGGTCGCCTTCAGCCCGGATGGCCGCTGGCTCGCGACGAGCTGGGCCGGCGGGCAGCTCCGCCTCTGGTCCACGCCCGGCGCCGGCATTCGCGAACCGCGGACGCTGGAGCTTCCCGAAGCAGTGCCCTGGACGAGCATCGCGTTCGACCCGCGTGGCCGGTACCTGTTCGTCGTCGGCAATAGCGACCGCGCATGGATCGTCCCGCTCGACGGCTCGCGTCCGCGCCGGCTGCCGGTCTACTCCGAAGACACGTCGGTCGGCGCCGCCGCGGTCTCGCCGAGCGGACGGCAGGTCGCCTGGGCTTGGGGATACGGTCTGGGCCCGAAGACGCTGCGGGTCCACGACGTGGAGACGGGCGAGACCCGGGTGTTCCCACTGCCGACGGACGCCGCGAGCCAGCGGAGTGCGGTGAGCGGCGTTGCCTACCAAGGAATGGTCGAAGGCATGGGCTTCATCGACGAGACGACGCTCTATACGTCCGGCTGGGCCGGACTGCGCCGTTGGGACCTGAAGAGAGGGACGAGCGCACTGGTGGCCGCGGACGTCGACTTCCTGGGCTTCCTGGGCGCCGACCGACGCCTGGCGCTCACCGGCGTCCCGGTCGCCGGACGCGACGCCGCGAAGTGTCAGCGGCTGGAGACGCGCGACCTGGTCGCCGGGACGACGACACCGCTCGGCGCCTCCGGAGCGTGCCTCACTGAGTGGTCGGGAGCCGCCGCCTCCGGCGAGATCACGGCTGCGCCGGGCCCCGACGGCGTTCTCGTCGGGCGCCTCTCCGGCGACGCCGCCCACCTTCTCGTGGGGCATGAAGGGCCCGTCTCCGGCGTCGCCGTGTCGCCCGACGGACGCTGGGTCGCGACGAGCGGCCAGGACAACACGCTGCGCCTCTGGCCGATGCCGGATCTCGCGCAGCCCCCGCTGCACGCGCTGCCCCACGACGAGTTGTTGGCCAAGCTGAAGTCCCTCACCAACCTGCGCGTCGTGCGGGATCCCAAGTCGCCGGCCGGCTGGAAGATCGACATCGCCCCGTTCCCCGGCTGGAAGGACGTGCCCACGTGGTGACTGCCGTGTCGTTCCGAGAAGCGCCGGCTCGTCACGCTGTCATTCCGAGGAGCTTCGGCTCGCCGGGCGACGAGGAATCCGCCGACGCCGGCGGAGCCGCCCGCCTGCGGGCGGATCGCGAGATAATGGTGAAGTTGAGGGGCTTCCAATGAGACTCGTGGTCACGCTGGAGCGCGACGAAACGGGCATGATCGTTGCCGAGTGCCCGGCCATACCCGGCTGCGTCTCGCAGGGACGAACCGAGGACGAGGCGATGGCGAACATCCGGGAGGCGATCGCCGCCTGTGTGGAAGCGCGAGCCGCGAGTGGAATGCCCGTGACCGTGGCCATCCGGGAGGTCGAGGTCGCCGTCTGATGGGGAAGCAGCCGGTCATTTCCGGCGCTGAAGCCGTGAAGGCGTTCCAGCGGGCTGGCTGGCGTGTCGATCGCCAAGAGGAAGCCATGTCGTACTCCTCAAGCCGGGTTACGTCGCGAGCCTGTCGGTCCCCCAGCATCCCGAGCTCGCGCCAGGGACGTTGCGCGCATTGATACGCGCTGCCGGGATGAGCGTCGAGGATTTCGCGGCCCTGCTGTAGCCTGCTCCCGCGCCTTCGGGGGCGTCTCAGAAGGCCAGCAGGAGTCTGGATGTGAGCCGGGCGACCGCCAGGTAGAGGTGGCGGAGCAGCTGGCGGCTCTATGGTCACACCCTATAACTGCACGTTATTGGCTGTGACACAGCCACGCTCGGACGTGTCGGACGTGTCGGACGTGCCGACCTGGTGGACGGTCCGGGCGGCCGGTGCTAGCGTAGCGGCGGCTCCATGACCTCTGCTCGCCCGACCTTCTCGCGGCACCTGCGCAACCTCTTTCTCGGCGGCCTCGTGGTCGTGGTGCCGATCGTCCTCACCGTCAACGCCCTCGTGTGGCTCTTCCGCTTCGTGGACGGCCTCGCCGGCCCGCTGACCGAGGCCGTGCTGGGGCGGCCGGTGCCCGGCATCGGCTTCGCCACGACCCTGGCCGTCGTGCTCCTCGCCGGGTTCCTGTTCTCCTTCGGCCCGCTGAAGAAGCTGCTCGACGGCGCGGAGCAGCTGCTCGACGCGGTGCCGGTCGTCGGCGTCGTCTACGGCACGACGAAGAAGGTCTTCTCGGGGATCGGCGGGCCGGGCTCGGAGAACGCCTTCAAGCGCTTCGTGCTCGCGCGCCTGCCGGGGCGGACGACGCCGGGCTTCCTGACCGGCACCTTCACCCTGAAGATGAAGGACGGGGCCGAGCACGAGGTGTGCACGGTCTACGTGCCCACGAACCACCTCTACGTGGGCGACGTGGTCGTGCTGCCCGCCTCGGACGTGATCGAGACGGACCTCTCGGTCGAGGACGGAGTGAGCCTGATGCTGTCCGCGGGCGCGTCGGTCCCGCACGTGGTGAGCGAGCGAAAGTGAGCCGCCCTGCGGGCCACGGGGAGGAAGTCGCCATGCCGGACGAGACGCGGCGGGCCGTCGTGATGGCGGGGATGGCAGGCGCGGTCGCGGCACTCGCGCCGTGGGGGGGACGGGCCTCGGGCGAGACGCAGGCCAAGGGGGACGCCATGGTCGGAGACGCCGCGCACGGTCGAGCTCCCCGGCTTCGTCGACCTGCAGGTGAACGGCTTCGCCGGGGTGGACTTCGGCGACCCGGCGATCACGTCGGAGCAGGTGCTCCACGCCGTGGAGGCGATCGGGAAGACCGGCGTGACGCGATTCCTCCCGACGCTCATCACCTCGTCCCTCGAGACGTTCTCCGCCTGCGCGCGGACGATCACGCGGACGCCCGCGCCCGGCCATCGCCGGGATCCACATGGAGGGGCCCTACATCTCGCCCGGAGGACGGCCCCCGCGGCGCTCACCCCCGCGCGTTCGTGCGCGAGCGCCGACGTCGACGACTTCCGCCGGCGCCAGGAGGCCGCCGACGGCCGAATCCGTCTCCTGACGGTGGCGCCCGAGGCCCCGGGCGTGCTGAAGGTCATCGAGCACGCGGTCGGGAGCGGCGTCCGCGTGGCGATCGGGCACACGGGCGCGACCGGGGCCCAGATCGCCGACGCGGTCGCGCGCCGGGGCCACGCTCTCGACGCACCTCGGCAACGGCTGTGCGCAGGTGCTGCCGCGCCACCCGAACGTGATCTGGGAGCAGCTCGGCGAGGACCGCCTGCTCGCCAGCTTCATCGTGGACGGGCACCACCTGCCGCCGGCCACGGTGAGGTCGATGATCCGCGCGAAGACGCCGGCGCGGTCGCATCCTGGTGACCGACGCGATCGCCGCGGCCGGGATGCCGCCGGGCCGCTACACGCTCGGCGGGCAGGAGGTCGAGCTCTCGGCGACGGGCCGCGTCGCGGCCCCGGGAGCGCCGAACCTCGCGGGCTCCGCGCTGCGCCTCGACGCGGCCATCGGGAACACGGTGCGCTTCACCGGCCTCCCGCTCGAGGAGGTCGTGCCGATGGCCTCGACGCGCCCGGCGACCTACATCGGCATCCCGACGGCCGGCCGGGTCGTGGCGGAGTGGGACCCGGCGGCCTTCACGCTCCGCGTTGTGCGAGTCGCCGGGTAGGTCTCAGACCCCGAGTACGGAGAAGCCTTCCTTCTCGGCGGCGGTCGCCAGGCGTTCGTCGAACGTGACGAGCTCCAGTCCGGCCGGATCGAGGTCGGCGGCGACGAGGGCGGCCCCGAGCTGCACGGCATCCGCCGCCCGCAGCGGATGGACCGCCACCAGGCGCTCCGCCTGTCGCCGGACCGGCTCGACGGCGACGATCTCGGACCACTCCTCCCAGGCCGCGAGCACCAACCGTCTGGCGCGCAGCAGCGCCCGCGCGGAGGAGGGCTCCTCGCGCTCCCGCCGGGCGAGGGCCGACAGCAGCTCGACGCGAGTCAGCGTCCACACCACCACCGTCGGGTCCCGGCGCAGCCACTTCCGGGCGCGTGCGCTCTCCTTCTCGGCCACGAAGAGGGGGAGGAGTGCCGACGTGTCCCAGAACCTCACCAGCCCGACTCCCGCTCCGCGCGCAGGTCGGCGAGCACGCTACCCCGCACCTTGACCGGCTGCCCGCGCTTCAGCACCGCCGGATACCGTCCCTTGCCGCGGCGCAGGAGGCCGCGTCGCTCCAGGTCGAGGAGCCGCTCCGCGTCTCCGCCGGGCGCCGGATGTGCGCTCCCGGCCGGGACGATCCGGGCGACTGGACGGTCGCGGTCGAGGACCAGGATCTCGCTGCCGTCACGGACCTGGTCGATGTAGCGGGACAGCCCGTCGCGAAGTTGGCCAATTCTGGCGTACTTCATGACGCCACTATACGCCAGAAAAACTCACCGCCGTCGATGGCGTGCGCGACTCAGTCCAGGGCGACTTCCCGGCTTACGACCTCGCAGAAGGCGAGCAGGTCGCCAAGCTCGGAGGCCGCCATCGCGTGGACGCGGAGGGGGTCGAGAACGCCGTACTGGTGGGCCACGAGGTTGCGGAAGCCGGCGGCCGAAGCCAGGCGATCCGCGAGCTCTCGCGGGACCATGCTCCGCCCGGCCAGGGCCAGGAAGATCTCGCGGTAGCTGCCCGGGACATCCAGCCCGGCGTCGGCCAGCCAGTGAGTGGCGAGCGAGACGGTCTCCTGAAGCGCAACGAAGAGGTTCAGGATCACCACCTCTCGAACCGTGCGATCCGCCTCGAAGACACGGGGATCCGAGGGCAGCGTGCGACGGATGCGGTCGACGGCGTCGCGGATCGCCGCGATCTTGGTGGCGGCAATGGTCCGGTCAACCACGGTGGCTCGCCTCGAGCACCGCGCGGGTGAACGCCTCCTCGACCGGCCTCCAGTCTAGGTATTCGAGCACGGCGCGGGCCTTGCGCTCGACGAGACTCTGCCGGTCCCTCGCGAACACCAGGCGGGCGTCACGGAACACACGGTAGGCCAGCCCCGGGCCCGCCTCGTCCAGCATCACCAGATCGACAGGTCCGCCGGCGGCTTCCTCGAGGCGGGAGAGGAGATCACCCGCGTCCAGCGCCGAGAGGCGCTCCCCCCGGGCGAGCCCGATCGCGACGTCCGTGTCGCTGCGCGCGTGCGCCGATCCGCGGCTGCGCGAGCCGAACAGAAGCGCGTAGGCGATGCGGGAGTCGGCTTCGAGCACGGAACGCAGCCGATCGATCACGAGGGCAGTGTAGCACCGCGGGTCGGAGCGCGGCCGGGGCTCCGGGCGGGCCGGCGCCCGGATCATGGGCGACGCAGGTGCTCGCGCAGGTACGGCGCGGTGCGGGAGCCCTTCGACCGCGCCACCTGCTCCGGCGTGCCCCAGGCCACCACCCGGCCGCCCTTCTCCCCGCCCTCGGGGCCGAGGTCGATCACGCAGTCGGCGGCGGCGATCAGGTCGAGGTTGTGCTCGATAACGATCACGGTGTCGCCCCGGTCGACCAGGCTCTGGAGGGCGGTCGCGAGCTTCGCCACGTCCGCCATGTGCAGCCCGGTCGTCGGCTCGTCGAGCACGAACAGCGACGGGCCGAAACCCGGCGAGGTGAGCTCCGCCGCCAGCTTGATGCGCTGCGCCTCGCCGCCGGAGAGAGTGGGGGAGGGCTGGCCGAGGGCGAGGTAGCCGAGGCCGATCCCGGAGAGAAAGTCGAGCGGCCGGCGGATCGCCCCGACGGCCGAGAGATGAAGACGCGCCTCGTCGATCGTCATCTCGAGGACCTCAGCCACCGTCTTCCCCTTGAAGAGGACGGCCTGGGTGTCGGCGTTGTAGCGGCGGCCCCGACAGGACTCGCAGGGGACGTAGGTGTCGGGCAGGAGGGCCATGGTGACGCGCAGGCGTCCCTGGCCCTCGCAGCGCTCGCAGCGGCCGCCCTTCACGTTGAAGGAGAAGCGGCTGCGGCCGTAGCCGAGGGCGCGCGCGTCCGGCACCGCGGCGAAGAGCGTGCGGATCGAGTCCATGATGCCCACGTAGGTCGCGGGCACGGAGCGCGGCGTGCGGCCGATCGGCGACTCGTCCACCTCGAGGGCGCGGACGACACCGCGCAGGCCCTTCAACTCCGCCAACACCGGGGGCAGGCGCTTTCCGGCGAGACGGGCCTTCGCCGCGCGGAAGAGGACGTCGCGCACGAGCGTCGACTTGCCCGAGCCCGATACGCCGGTCACGACGGTGAGCCGGCCGAGGGGCACGTCCACGGTCAGGTCGCGCAGGTTGTGAAGGCGGGCGCCGACGACGGTGAGCCGAGGGGCGTCCGGCAGGCCCCGCCGCGGCCAGGGCGCTCGCTCGCCCCCGCCGCGCAGCCAGAGGCCGGTGACCGACTCCTTCACGCGAGCGACCTGCTTCGGGGTGCCTTGCGCGACGAGCCGCCCGCCGTGCGGCCCCGCCCCGGGCCCGAGGTCCACGACGTGGTCGGCGGCGCGGATGACGCTCTCCTCGTGCTCGACCACCACGACCGTGTTGCCGCGGTCGCGGAGGCCGAGGAGGGCCTTCGTGAGCGCCTCGTCGTCGCGCGGGTGGAGACCGACCGTCGGCTCGTCGAGGACGTAGCAGACCCCGCGCAGGTTGGAGGCGAGTGCCGCCACGATGCGGATGCGCTGCGCCTCGCCGGTCGAGAGAGTGTCGGCCCCGCGCTCGAGGGTGAGGTAGCCGAGGCCGAGGCGGGCCAGCAGGTCGAGGCGAAGCGTCAGCTCGGGCCAGACACGCTCTCGGATCTCCTCCGGGAGCTGGCCCTCGAGCGCGCCGAGCCACGCGCGGGCCTCGACCACGGTGAGCGCGGCGACCTCTCCGATGTGGCGGCCTCCGATCCTCACCGCCCGGGCCTCGGGCCGCAGGCGCGTGCCGCCGCAGGCACGGCAGGCCATCCCTTCGGCGCGGCGCGTCTCGCCGTCCTCCTCGACCCGCGGCGCCCCGAAGCCGTCGCACTCGGGACAGGCCCCGTACTTCTGGCTCCACGAGAAGAGACGCGGGTCGGGGGCGGGGAGGCCCGTGCCGCAGCTCGGGCAGGATCGACGGGTCGAGTAGAAGCGCTCGGTGCCGCCGGCCAGTGCGGCGACGGTGCCGCTGCCCAGCTCCAGCGCCCGGCCGATCGCCCCTTCCAGCTCCCGCAGCGGCGCGGCCGGGCGCGCCTGCGGCCGTCGCTTCGGTGAGGCGGTCCGTCCTCGCGACAGGCGGGCGACCACCGCCTCGACGTCGTGGATCTGGAACCGGTCGATCCGTGGCGGCTTCGCCGCGTCGTGGAGCGTCCCGTCGATCCGCACCTCCGAGACGCCCTTCTTCGCCACGGCGGCGATGGCGTCGAGGTGGAAGCCCTTGCGTCGCCGGACGAGGGGCGCGAGCAGGGTGAGCTCGCCGGCCGGGAAGTCCTCGGCCACGCGCGCGGCGAGCGCGGCCGCGTCCACCACCTGGCCCGGCAGGCCGCACTTCGGGCAGTGGACCGTGCCGAGGCGGGACCAGAGGAGGCGCAGGTGGTGGTAGACCTCGCTCGCGGTGCCCACGGTCGAGAGAGGCGTGCCACGCGAGAGCTTCTGCTCCAGGGCGACGGTGGGCGGAACGCCCTCGAGACGGTCCACCTCGGGCCGGGCGAGCGGCCGGATGAACTGGCGCACGTAGGTCGAGAGGCAGTCGAGGAAGCGCCGCTGGCCCTCGGCGAAGAGCACGTCGAAGGCCAGGGTCGACTTGCCGGAGCCGGAGACGCCGGTGACGGCCACCAGCTTGTCGCGCGGGATGTCGACGGTGACCCGCTGCAGGTTGTGCTCGCGCGCGCCGACGATGCGGATGACTGCCGGTCGGAGTCGAGCGCGCTCGCGCTCGCGCCAGGCAGCGGGGCGAGGTTCGCGCTCCGCTCGCTCCCCGACGCGGCCGGTGCAGTCGCTCGCTCCGGCGACCCCGCCCCTAGATCGGCGCGCGAGGCGCCCCGCCGCGAGCGCCCGTCCGGTCGGCGTGTCGAGCGGCGGCCACCGCCTCGGGCGAGCCCTTCGCCGACGACCCGGCCGCCTTCGTCGCCGGCCTCGGGGCCGAGGTCCACGACCCAGTCGGAGGCGAGGGCGACCTCCGTGTTGTGCTCGACGACGACGACGGAGTGCCCGGCCTCCACCAGGCGGTGCATGGCCCCGACGAGGACGGCCACGTCCGCGGCGTGCAGGCCGGTGGTCGGCTCGTCGAGCAGGTAGAGCCGCCCCGGCGCCGTGCCCGCCTCGGCCAGCGCCCGCGCGAGCTTGAGCCGCTGCGCCTCGCCGCCCGAGAGGGTCGGCGCCGGCTGGGAGAGCGACAGGTAGCCGAGGCCGAGGTCGAGCATGGGCTGGAGGGCCTGGCGCAGCCCCGGGGGCGTCCCCGAAGAGGCGCGCGACGTCGGTCGCGGGCAGGTCGAGCGCGTCCGCGATCGAGAGGCCCAGGCACCGCACCTCGAGCACCTCGGGCCGGAAGCGGCGGCCGTCGCAGGCCCCGCACTTCACGAACGCGTCCGGCAGGAACTGCATCTCGACCTTCTCGTAGCCCGCGCCTTCGCAGACCGGGCAGGCCCCGGAGGCGGAGTTGAACGAGAAGGACGTGGGCTTGAGGCCGCGCTCGCGGGCCTCGGGCGCCTTCGCGAACACCTTCCGCAGCGGCTCGAGCACGCCCATGTAGGTCGCGGCGTTGACGCGGGAGGACGCGCCGAGCGGGGCCTGGTCCACGAGTGTCACCCCGGTGAGAAGGGAGGCGCCGTCGATGCCGTCGCAGGCGCCGGGCTCCGACTCGCCGAGGCCGAAGTGCCGGCGCAGGTTGCGGTGGAGGACCTGGTCCACGAGCGACGACTTGCCCGAGCCCGAGACGCCGGTCACGCAGACGAGGAGCCCGAGCGGCAGGTCCACCGTCACGTCCTTGAGGTTGTTCTCGCGCGCGCCGCGAACGACGAGACGCCTCGCCGGGTCGGGCCGCCGGCGAAGGGCGGGGCCGGGCATCGCGAGGCGGCCCGCGAGGTACGCCCCGGTCTTCGAGCGGGGCTCGTCGAGCAGGCCCGCGACCGGGCCCTCGTAGACCACCTCGCCGCCCTCGCGGCCGGGGCCGGGGCCGAGGTCGATCACGTGGTCGGCGGAGGCGATGAGGGCCGCGTCGTGCTCGACCACCACCACCGCGTTGCCCGCGTCGGCCAGCCGGCGCAGGACGCCGACGAGCTTCTCCGCGTCGCGCGGGTGCAGGCCCACCGACGGCTCGTCGAGGACGTAGAGCGTGCTCGTGAGCGATCCGCCGAGCGCGGTGGCGAGGGTCACGCGCTGGGCCTCGCCGCCCGAGAGGGTCCGCGACTGGCGTCCGAGGGTCAGGTAGCCGAGGCCCACGTCGACGAGGAAGCGCAGCCGCCCGCGCACCTCGTGCAGGAGCTGCTCGGAGGCGGGGTCCTTCCCGGGCACGCGCAACTCGCGGAAGACGCGCTCCGCCTCGGCCACCGGCAACGCCTCGACCTCGGGGAGCGAGCGCCCGGCGAGCCGGAAGAGCCGCGCCTCGGCCTTGAGCCGCGAGCCGCCGCAGTCGGCGCACGTCCCGTAGCTGCGGTAGCGCGAGAGGAAGACGCGCACGTGCATCCGGTAGGTGCGGGACTCGAGCCACTCGAAGAAGCCCGCGACGCCGTACCACTTCCGCTTCCAGTCCTTCCGGCCGCCCGGCTCGCCGTCCCACAAGAGGCGCTTCGTCTCGGCGGGGAGATCCGCGTACGGCACGTCCGCGGCCAGGCCCGCGCGCCGGCAGAAGCGCTCCAGGTCGTCCTGGCAGTCGCTGTAGAAGCTGGTCTGGAACGGCTTGACGCAGCCCTGGTGGATCGACTTGCGCGGGTCGGGGATCACCAGGTCGGGCTCGATGGCCATCGTCCGGCCGAAGCCCTTGCAGGTCTCGCACGCGCCCACGGGGTGGTTGAACGAGAAGAGAGCCGGGAGTCGGATCGCCGTAGGCGAGGTCGCAGGTCGCGCAGTGGAGGGCCTCGCTGAACCGGCGCGGGAGAGACTCGCCCTCGACTCGCAGCTCCACGTGCCCCTCCCCGTGGCGTAGCGCGGTCTCGAGCGAGTCCACGATCCGCTGGCGCTGCCCGTGCTCGACCGTGACGCGGTCGAGCACGACCTGGATCACGCCGTTCTCGGGGTGGAGACGCGCCTCCTCGATCCGTCTCGGCTCCGCCACCCTCCAGCACCCGCCGGAATCCCGCCTTCTCGAAAGCCTCGCGCACGACGCCGATCCCCACCTTCCGTCCCGACCCGGTGCGGGAACGTCACGAGGGCGGTCCGGCCCTCGGCGCCGTCGAGGAGCGCCTCGACGATCGACGACGGCGTGTCGCGCCTCACCGGCTGGCCGCACTGCCGGCAGTGAAGTGTCGCCGAGCGGGCGTAGAGCGCCCGCAGGTAGTCGGCGACGGAGGTCATGGTGCCGACCGTCGAGCGCGAGGTGCGGACGGGCGCGGTGCGGTCCACCGCCACCGCGGGCAGCACGCCCTCGATCCGCTCGGCGCGCGGCCGATCGAGCCGGTCGAGGAACTGCCGGGCGTAGGGGGAGAAGGTCTCGGCGTAGCGCCGGTGGCCCTCGGCGTAGAGCACGTCGAAGGCGAGCGAGGACTTGCCGGCCCCGGCCACGCCGGTCACCGCGGTGACCGCGCCGATGGGGACGCGGACGCTCACGCCCTTCAGGTTGTTCTGGCGGGCCTTGTCGACCTCGATGAAGCGGCGGGGCATTCCCTCTCTTCTACCGCACGCCGTCCTGCCGCGCGAGCTCGGCGTCCATGAGAACGAAGTCGCGCGGGTCGAGGACGACGGAGCGCGGCTCGCGGTCGAGCGGGATCGTGAAGCTCTGGCGGCGCTCGCGCAGATCGATCCGGTCGGTGCGGCGCTCGGCCTCGCCCGCGACCTCGATCGCCACGTCGATCGGCATGCGGTAGGGCTCGGCCGCCTGCACCTGCTCGAGGTCGAGGCGCAGCGCGCGCGCCGCCGCGTCCCAGGACCACCGGGCCTTCACCTTCAGCATGCCCCCGCGGGTGAGCCACTCGTCGAAGAACCAGCCGAGGTCGCGGCCCGAGGCCTCCTCCATCACCCGGCGGAAGTCGGCGGTCGCGGCGTTCCTGTCGCGGTAGAGGCGGTAGTACTCGCGGATGCCGGACCAGAAAGCCTCGTCCCCGACCACCCCGCGCAGCATGTGGAGCGTCCAGGCGCCCTTCTGGTAGGTGCCCGCGCCGGTCGTCACCTGCTTCATGTCCGACAGGTTGTCGTGGACGATGCGGTAGCCGGGGTTCTTCAGGTCGAAGGCGCGGATCTGGTCCCGGTCGGCCCGCAGCCCGGCCACGAAGGCGTCCCGTCCCTCGGCGTGCTCCACGAAGAGGTGGGTGAAGTAGGTGGCGAACCCCTCGCTGAGCCAGACGTCGTCCCAGTCGCCCTCGGTGACCGCGTTGCCGAACCACTGGTGGGCGATCTCGTGCACGATCACGGTGTCCCACCGCCGCGACGGCCCGCTCACGGAGTCGTCGCCGTAGAGGATGGACGTCGCCGCCTCCATCCCTCCCTTGACGCCGTTCGCCTGGACGTTGGCGAGCCGCTCGTAGGAGTAGGGGCCGACGCGGGTCGAGAAGAAGTCGAGGGCCGCGACCGTCGGCTCGGCGAAGGCCTCGAAGCCCTGGTCGCGGTCCTGCGGGAAGACCCAGGTCTCGATGGGAAGCCCTGCCAGGCCGGGCGGTGCTCGACCGCGAAGCGCGCCACTCCCAGCACGTAGAGCCACGGCGCGATGGGGACCGATTGCCGCCAGCGCGAGAGGCGCCGGCCGTCGCCGAGGTCGGTCTCCTCGACCAGGAGGCCGTTCGAGACGACCTGGTAGTGGGCGGGGGCGGTGACCCGGAACTCGCAGGTGGCCTTGTCGTACGGGTGATCGACGACGGGCAGCCACTGCCGCGCCTTGTCCGGCCAGTTGTCGGAGAAGAAGGTGCGGTCGCCGTGCTTGTTGGGGGCGACGAGAAGACCGGTCGCGGGAACGCCGCGGTAGCGCACCACGACCTCCCGCCGCTCGCCGCGCGTGCCGGGGCGGGCCGAGGTGGATCCGGAGCCGGTCCTGCGCGTGGTCGAAGCGCAGGGGAGCGCCGGCCTCGGTCACGCGCTGCGACCGTCATGCCTCGCCCGCCCGGCGCGGGCGACGGCTGCGCGAGGTCGAGGGCGATCTCGGAGACGCTCGCCCTCGAGGACGCGGAAGCCGACGGTGGCCTCGCCCTCGATCGCGTCGGAGTCGTCGGCCAGGGTCAGGCGGAACGTGTAGTGGAGGACGTCGATCCCCGGCTGGCGCGGGTAGGTGTCCGCCCACGCGGAGCCCGCCGCCGCGATCGCGAGCAGGAGCGCCGCCGCGCGCCGCACGTCAGCGCCTCCCCGCCCGCAGCGCCTCGAAGCCCGCCTCGGTGAGGGCGGGCAGCGACTGGAGGACGCCCTTCCCGCGCACCACCGCCTCGATCGCGTCGAGCTCGGAGGGCAGGAACGCCGTGAAGTTCTCGACGCCCGTGTCCGTGACCACCACCGTGTCCTCGTAGCGGATGTAGAGCTTGTCCTCCGGCACCCAGAGCTGCGGGTCGACGGCGAAGACCTGGCCCGGCCTGAGCGGCGCCTGCCGGTACCCGCCCACGTCGTGCACGGACATGCCGACGGGGTGCGAGAAGGCGCCGCCGCTCGTCTCCAGCATCTTGCGCGCCGCCTTCTCGTACTCGGGCTTCGAGAAGCGCGTGCGGGCCACGACCGGCTCCATCGCGGCGCGCGCCTCGGCCAGGATCGCTTCGGTCGTCACCCCCGGGCGGATGCGGGGGAGGATCGCGTTCCTCCACTCGAGGACGAACTGCAGCAGCTCCCGCTGCCACGGGGCGTAGCGTCCCGCCCACCGGCCACATCCGGCCGATGTCGCTGACGTAGTAGCGGTAGTCCGGCGCGTAGTCCATGAGCACGAGGTCGCCGGCGCGCAGCGGGGAGTCGTTGCGGTAGTAGTGGGCGTTCCAGATGTTCTCGGTGCCCGACGCGGTGATCGACCGGTAGCCGTCGAGGCGGGCCCCGTTCTGGAGAAAGACGTAGCGGGCCGCCGCGTCGAGCTGGTACTCCCACGCGCCCGGCTCCGTGCTGCGCATCGCCTCGAGGACGCCCAACCCCGCGAGCTGGGACGCGCGCCGCACCAGCGCGATCTCGCGCGGGCTCTTCACGCTGCGCAGCTCGTCCAGGATGGGGGTCAGGTCTTGAATCGTGACGCGGGGGTTGCGCAGGCGCAGCAGCTCGACGAATCGGGTCTCCCGGGGCAGGCGCCCGTCCCAGGGGTCCGCGGCGATGGCGGTGTCGGCGGCCTTCAGCTCGTATCGGCTCTGCGCGTGGCCTTCGGCGGGGGAGTGCTCGGCGTAGATCGCCACCTTCGCGTCCCCGGCGGGCCAGGAGGTCCCCATGTCGGTCACGGGGCGGACCTCGTCCACGCCGACGAGACGGCGCACGAGCGCGGCGTCCTCGGCGGAGAGGACCTTGCCCTCCGACCGCTCCAGGCGCTCGTTGCGCGGGGGGAGGTAGAGCGTGACCCGCCGCGTGCGCCCGTCGAGCAGCAGGTACGCGCCGGGCGTCTCGATCCCGCAGAGGTAGTAGAAGGTGTTCGACTGCCGGGGGAGCTGGAAGCCGCTCGTGAGCGGCGCGCCCTGGGCGACGGCGACGGCCTCGCTCCCGATCCGCTCGAAAATCGAGGTCCAGCGCGCGCGGAACTCCTCGGGCGGGAAGTCGGACTGGTAGTGCTGTGCCGACGCCATCGTGGCGCAGCCGAGCGCCACGGCCACGAGCGGTCCCAAGCGACGCGCCTTCTGCATGCAGTCCTCCAGGGGAAAGCCCCGGCTCGCCGGCCCGGGCGACGCCTAATCTACACCGCCGGGCGCCACGGCCCGGCCGCTCCTGGTGGCCGAAGACACGAAAGCCCCGCGACCGGGGACCGGTGGCGGGGCCTTCGCGGAGACGACGCGTCGCCTACTTGATGGTCTTCGTGTAGGTGGCGACAGCCTTGATCTCCTCGGCGGTCATCTTGTCCTTGTAGCCCTTCATCTTGCCCTTGCCGTCGGTGATCACCGTCTCGATCGCCTCGACCTTCGTGGCCTCCTGCCACTTCGCGTCGTTCAGGTTGGCCGAGCCCTTCGCCATGGGCTTCGCCACCCCGTCCTTGCCGTGGCACATGGCGCACTTGGCGTCGTAGAGGGCCTTGCCATTGGCCTCGGCCTGCGCGGCGGGCGCGCTGACGAGGGCGATCACGGCGACGACGGCGAGCAGCACTGCGAGCTTCTTCATGGTCTTCTCGTTCTCCTCCCGCTCCCGACCGCGCGCGACAGCGCCCGCGGGGAAGCCGGGTACATACCGATACGCTAGCACATCTGCGGCTGCCGGGGCGCGGTCGCGGGCTCAGGGCGCGCCGGCGCCGCGTTCCAGGAGGGCACGCACGGCTTCGCGCACGAGCGGCCAGGCGGAGCTGCGCGGGTCGATGAGCTCGAAGTGGCCCGCGCCTTCGACCACCTCCACGACGACCGTGTCGCCCGCCCTCCTCGCCGCGGCCTCGTACGAGCGGGCCTGGTCGATCGGCACGACCGGGTCCCGCGCGCCGCAGACGAGCCGCGCCGGCACGCCCGTCGGAACCAGCTCGATCGGCGACGACTGGCCCAGCCGGTCGGCGTGGTCCAGTGGGGGACCGCCGAGGAGCTGCGGGATCGCGTCTCCACACACGCCACCCGCTGCTCCCGCCCGCAGGTCCGTGATGCCGCCGAGCGAGACCACGCCGTGGAGGAGCAGCGGGCTCGCGGTGCGCAGCGGCGAGCCGTCGGGCAGGCGGGGCCGCGCCGCGAGCCAGAGCGCGAGCTGCCCGCCGGCCGAGTGGCCGAGGGCGACGACGCGGCCGAGGTCGAGCGGGCTCTCCCTCGCCACTTCGCGCAGGTGGTCGGCGCCCCGGGCCACGTCCTCGAGCGTGCCCGGCCAGCCGCCGCCGGGGTCGCCGAGGCGGCGGTACTCGAGGCTCCAGGTGGCGTAGCCCTCCGCGGTCAGCGCGGCGGCGAGAGTGCGCACGTGGTCGAAGCCCCACGGCGCCTGCCAGCAGCCGCCGTGGATCACGACGACGACGGGGTGAGGGCCGGTGCCCATCGGCAGACGCAGCTCGGCGACCTGCTGCGGCCCCGGGCCGTAGGCGATCGTGCGGTCGGCGGGCGGCTGCGGCAGGGCCAGCAGGTCCTGGCTGGTCATGAGGGTTGCGCGGGCGAGTGTCATTCCGAGGGACTCCGGTGGGACGGGTCCCGAGGAATCGGCAGTCTCCGCGCTGGCGCCGGCGGATTCCTCGTCGCCCGACACGATCGGAGCTCCTCGGAATGACAAGTCATGATCGGGGCTCCTCGGAATGACAAGCCAGTCACGTGACCGTGGCCCGGTGGCGGAACTCCGGCCGGTGCCACTCGCGGTTCTCCATGACCGTGCGCAGTGCGGCCACTGCGTCCCAGGCGTCGGTGAACCGCAGGTAGGCCGGTGCGAAGCCGAAGCGCAGGACGTCGGGGGTGCGGAAGTCGCCCACCACGCCCCGGGCGATGAGGGCCTGGACGATCGCGTACGCCTCCGCGTGGCGCAGCGAGACCTGGCTGCCGCGCCGTTCCGCCTCCCGCGGCGAGGCGAAGGTGAAGCCGGAGACGGGGCACTCCTGCTCGACGAGCCGGACGAAGAGGTCGGTCAGCGCCACCGACTTCCTGCGCAGGCGCGCGATCCCGGCGCGGGCGACGGTCTCGACCCCGCACTCGAGGGCGGCCAGGCTGAGGATGGGCGGCGTGCCGCAGAGGAGTCGCGCCACGCCGGGGGCTGGCTCGTAGCGCGGGCCGAAGGCGAAGGGGTCGGCGTGGCCCATCCAGCCGGAGAGCGGGCTCTCGAATGCCGAGTGCCACCGCCGGGCGACGAACGCGAACGCGGGCGCGCCCGGGCCGCCGTTGAGGTACTTGTAGCCGCAGCCCACGGCGAGGTCGGCCTCGCTGCCGTCGAGGTCCACGGGCACGGCGCCCGCGCTGTGGGCGAGGTCCCAGAGCGCGAGCGCGCCGGCCTCGTGGGCGGCCCGCGTCAGGCCCGCCATGTCGTGGATCTCGCCGGTGCGGAAGTCCACGTGAGTGAGCAGGAGCACGGCGACGTCGTCCCCGAGCGCGGCGCGCAGCCCGTCGCGCGGGACGAGGCGCAGCTCGACGTCGCCGAGGAGCGACGCCAGGCCCTGCGCGACGTAGAGGTCGGTGGGGAAGTTCGCCTCCTCGGAGACGATCACGCGCCGCCCGGGTCGCAGCCGCAGGGCGCCCGCCAGGAGCTTGAAGACGTTGACGGAGGTGGAGTCGGCCACCGCCACCTCGTCGGCCGAGGCCCCGATCAAGGGGGCGATGAGGCCGGCCACGCGGCCCGGCAGCTCGATCCAGCCGTTCGCGTTCCAGCTCCGGATGAGGTCGCCTCCCCACTCCCGCTCGACCACGTCCCGGAGCCGCTCCACCGCCCGGCGGGGGAGCGCGCCGAGGGAGTTGCCGTCCAGGTAGACGACGCCCGCGGGGAGGACGAACTCCTGGCGCAGGGGGGCGAGATCGTCCGCGGCGTCGAGGGCCTCGGCGTGGGCGCGGGTCAGACGCGAGGTCCCGAGCATGAGCGCGATGTTACAGCGGCCCGCTGCCGTCCGGGAGAGCGATGGTACATTGAGAAGATGAGCTTCCACGCCCACGCCGCCCACTCGAAGAAGAGCGCCCTCAAGCCGTTCGTGTACGAGCCGGCTCCGCTGGGGCCCCACGACGTCGAGATCCGGATCAGCCACTGCGGCATCTGCCACAGCGACGTTCACCTCGTGGACGGCGACTGGGGCATGGGCAGCTACCCGATGGTGCCCGGCCACGAGATCGTCGGCACGGTCACGGCCCTCGGGTCCGAGGTCCGGCACCTGGAGGCAGGCGCGCGGGTCGGCGTCGGCTGGCAGCGCGGCGCCTGCCTCGCCTGCGACTCCTGCATCGCCGGCGACGAGAACCTCTGCGCGCAGAACGTCGCCACCTGCGTGGGCAACTACGGCGGCTTCGCCGACCGCGTCCGGCTCGACGGCCGCTTCGCGTTCCCCATCCCCGAGGGCATCGCCTCCGAGAACGCCGCCCCGCTCCTCTGCGGAGGGGCCACCGTCTACTCGCCGCTGCGGCGCTGGGTGAAGCCTTCGATGCGGGTCGGCGTCGTGGGGATCGGCGGCCTGGGCCACCTCGGCCTCCAGTTCGCCGCCGCCATGGGCTGCGAGGTGACCGCGATCTCGTCGACCCCCGACAAGGAGACGGAGGCCCGCGGCTTCGGCGCCCACCACTTCCTCGCGACGCGCGAGCCGAAGGCCCTCCGCTCGGCGGCCTCGAGCCTCGACTTCATCCTCTCCACGGTCTTCGCGACCCCGGACTGGGACGCCCTCCTGGGCGCCCTGCGGCCGAACGGGGTGCTCTGCCTCGTCGGCGCCACGAGCGAGCCCCTGTCGGTCCAGGCCTTCACCCTCCTGGGCCTTCAGAAGACCGTCACCGGCTCCGCGATCGGCGGCCGGCCCGCGATCCGGGAGATGCTGGCCTTCGCGGCCCGGCACGGGGTCGCGGCGAAGACGCAGGTGCGGCCCCTCGCCGAGGCGGACGCCGCGCTCGGCGACGTCCGCAAGGGCCGCGCGCGCTACCGGATCGTTCTCGCGGCTTGATGCACGATCCGCGCGAAGCGCGGATCGATCTAGGCCCGACGGTCTGACCGGGAAGGCCCGTGGTCGCGGCCCCTTGGCCTGGAGGCCGGACTCGGAGTAGGCTCAGGGTGTTCCCAAGGAGACCACGACCATGGCGGAGAACCGGACTCCCGGAGAGACCACGAGGCGCGGGTTCCTCGGCGGCGCCATCGCCGCCGGTGTCGCCGTCGCCGCGAGGGCCGGAGCCTCGCCCACGCTTATCGAGACTAGAGGTGCCACGATGATCCAGCTGCCCCCCCTTCCCTTCGGCGAGAGCGACCTCGCCCCGCACATCTCGGCGGAGACCCTCTCGTACCACTATGGCAAGCACCACAAGGCCTACGTCGACAACACCAACAAGCTGATCGACGGGACCGACCTCGCCGGCGCGTCCCTCGAGGACATCGTCAAGGCCTCGGCCGGCAAGCCGGACAAGAAGGGCCTCTTCAACAACTCCGCGCAGGTGTGGAACCACACCTTCTACTGGAAGAGCCTCAGCCCCAAGGGCGGCGGCCAGCCCACCGGCAAGCTGCTCGACATGATCAAGTCGGACTTCGGCGACTTCGCGAAGTTCAAGGAAGACCTCGCCAAGGCCGCGGTCACGCAGTTCGGCAGCGGCTGGGCCTGGCTCGTGCTCGAGGGCGGCAAGCTCAAGATCGAGCAGACCCCGAACGCCGAGACGCCGATGACGGCGGCCGGCAAGAAGCCGCTCCTCACGATCGACGTCTGGGAGCACGCGTACTACGTCGACTACCGCAACCGGCGCCCGGACTACGTGACCGCGGTGCTCGACAAGCTCGTCAACTGGGAGTTCGCCGCGCAGAACCTGGGCTAGCGGCCCACGGCCCTGTCATCCCGAGGAGCTCCGCCCGGGACGGGCGACGAGGGATCCGCAATCCCGGCGGATCCCTCGGGACCCGTCCAACCGAAGTCCCTCGGGATGACAGACCTGCCCTCGGGATGACAGACCGGCCCCCTTACCCGAGCGGGTAGCCGACCTGCTCGATGGCGGCGTCGGCGACCTTCCGCCGCAGCGCCACCGTGTTGCACACCTCGCGCTTCGTGAAGCGCCTCACCGCGCCGAGCAGGGCGCGGAGCGCGTCGCCGTCCTCCACCGCGGCGAGGAGCTTGCGGGCCGAGGCCTCGATCTCGTCCATCGCGTCCTGGGCGTAGCAGCGCACCGCCGCCTCCTGCAGCCGGGTCGCCTCCCCGCCCCGCGCCGCCGCGCGCTTCATCGTTCGCAGGAGCGCGCTCTCCAGGGTGTACACGGCCATGGCGATGTCGGCGAAGTGGCCCATGACCTCCTGCTCGTCCTTGAGCGCCTCGCCGCGCTTCTGGACCGCGGTCCCCAGGCACAGGAGGGCCACCTTCTTGGCCCCGGCGAGCATGGCGGCCTCGGCCGCCAGGAAGCCCTCGGGGGGCGGCGCGTTGGACGGCGCGGCGGCGAGCTCGTCCTTGAGCGCCATCGCCTTCTGGAAGATCGGCAGCTCGCCCTTCAAGGCGCGGCGGATGAGGCGGCCGGGCACGAGCAGGCGGTTGATCTCGCTCGTGCCCTCGTAGATGCGGTTGACCCGGGCGTCGCGCCAGTAGCGCTCGGCGGGGTAGTCCTCGACGAAGCCCGCTCCCCGAAGATCTGCACGGTCTCGTCGACCACGTAGTCGGACATCTCCGAGCACCACACCTTGATCATCGAGCACTCGGCGTCGTACTCCTCGATGCGTTTGAGCGCGGTCTCGGGGTCGTTGGGGCCCACGTCGGCGAGGTTGCGGTCGATCATGCCGGCGGTGCGGTAGACCATCGACTCGGAGACGTAGGTGAGGACGGCCATCTGCCCGATCTTGTGCTTGATCAGCCCGAAGCTGGTGATGGGCTTCCCGAACGCGGTGCGGGAGTTGCGCCGTAGGCGGCGGCCGCGGC
>CAWFSB010000040.1:0-214916 GCA_963818355.1 uncultured Acidobacteriota bacterium
CCGCCGCGAGCGCGTAGCCGACGAGGACGGCGAGGGCGAGTCCGGCGAGCACGAGGACGGCGGAGAGAGGGTCCATCGTCCCCGAGAGTGACACGAGGGCAGGCCAGGGGGGGTCCGGAAGCGACCCCCCCGAGGGCCGGGCCTCACGGTAGACTGGGTAGTCGCCGCACGCCACGGAGTCCATTGAATGAAAGCCCTCATCGATCGCTTCGCGTCGCTCCGCGTCACCGTGACGCTCCTCGTCCTGCTCCTGGTCGCCCTCGCCACGGGGACGATCGTCGAGTCCCTGCACGGGGCCGAGGCCGCCTTGGGGTCCGTCTACGGCGCGCCCTGGTTCTACGCCCTCCTCGCGGTCTTCGCCTTGAACCTCGCCTGCTCGCTGGTCAGCCTGTGGCCCTGGGGCTCACGCCGCATCGGCTACGCGACCACCCACCTCTCGATGCTCGTGATCCTCGGCGGGGCGCTCACGACCGAGCTCGGGAAGACCGAGGGCCAGCTCCACGTCTGGGAGGGCGAGGAGGCGACCACCGTGATCGGCCGCCCCGCGAGCCCGCAGGCCGAGCCCCCGGTGGTGGCCACCCTGCCCTTCGCGGTGCGGCTCGACGCCTTCGAGGTCGACTACTACGAGGGCACGCGGCGGCCCGCGCAGTTCCGCAGCCGCGTGACCGTCAAGGACGCGGGCCGGGAGACCCCGGCCGTCATCGAGATGAACCGCGAGCTCGCCTACGGCGGCTACAAGTTCTTCCAGAGCAGCTACCGGGAGACGCCCGAGCGCGACCAGACGATCCTGTCCGTCTCGAAGGACCCGGGCGAGCCGATCGTCTTCCTCGGCTACTACACCCTCGTGGCGGGCATGATCATCGTCCTCGTCACCCGCGTCCGCGAGCGGCGCCGCGCGCTGCAGCCGGCCGCGGCGGTGACCCTCCTCGCCCTGCTCGCCGCGGCCCCCGCCTCGGCGCAGCCCGTGCCCCCCCTGCCTTCTCCCGCCGACGTCGAGGCGCTGCGCCGGCTCCCCGTGCAGCACGACGGCCGCGTCATGCCCTTCGACACGCTCGCCCGCGAGGCGGTCTGGAACGTCACCGGCAAGCGCAGCGTCTGGGGCGTCGACCCCGCGGCGATGGCCCTGGGCTGGACCTTCGACCCCCGGGCCTGGACGATCCAGCCGATCGTACCCGTCAAGGACGACCGCCTGGCCACCGCGATCGGGCTCCCCGCGGGCACGCGCTGGTCCTCGTTCGAGGCCCTGGCCGGCAACGCGAAGCTCCTGGAGCTGATGAGCGCGGCTCAGGCCGCGGAGCAGCAGGAGCGACCCCTGGCGCCGCTCGAGAAGGCGGCGCAGAAGGTGGAGGGGCGGCTTCTCTGGATGCAGCACCTCCTCGACCAGAGCGCGCTGCGCGCGATCCCGGCCGGCCGCCCCGGCGAGGCGTGGACGGTGCCGGAGCACGCGCACACCGCGGCCGAGCTGCGCGCGGTGCTGGACTCCGGGGTGTCGGCGGGGCGCCTGAGCGCCGAGCGCCTCTCGGCGGAGCTGCTCTACAACCGCGCTCGCCCCACGCGCATCGCGTGGTGGGTGCTGACTCTCTCCCTGCTGCTGTCGATCGCGGCCATGGCCACGGACCGCCGCGCCCTCGACCTCGTCGCGGGCGCTCTTCTCTTCGCCGGCTTCGCGGTCATGAGCTGGGGCATCTGGATGCGCTGGCAGGTGGCCGGCCGCATCCCGGCCTCGAACATGTACGAGTCGCTGCTCTTCCTCGGCTGGGGCGTGGGCCTCTTCGCGGTCGTCGCGACCGTCCTCATGCGCAACCGCATCGTGGTCCTGAACGCCGCGGCCGGCGCCGCGCTCACCATGGCCCTCACCGACCTGCTGCCGATCGACCGCTTCGTCCACCCGATGCCGCCCGTGCTCTCGGGCACCTACTGGCTGGCCATCCACGTGCCGATCATCATGGTCGGCTACGCGGTCCTGGCCCTCGGCATGGTGGTCGCCCACATGCAGATCGGGGTCGAGGCCTTCGCTCCCGCGCGCCGCACCCTGGCCCTGAAGATGGCCGAGCTGCAGTACTTCTACATCCACGTCGGCTCGATCCTGCTCCTCGCCGGGATCCTCACCGGCTCGATGTGGGCCGCCTCGTCGTGGGGCCGCTACTGGGGCTGGGACCCGAAGGAGGTCTGGTCGCTGGTCGCGTTCCTCGCCTACATGGCGATCCTGCACGCGCGGGCGGAGCGCCTGATCGGCAACTTCGGGGTCGCGGCCTGGAGCATCGCCGCCTTCCAGACGATCCTGATGACCTACCTCGGGGTGAACTTCGTCCTCTCCGCGGGCCTGCACTCGTACGGCTTCGGCGACTCGAGCGTGGTGCGGGCCATGGTGATCACGGCCCTCGTGGAAGCGGCGTTCATCGGCGTCGCCTGGGCCAGGCTCCGGAAGAGGACGGTGACCACGGAGGCCTGAGCCGTCGCGGCGCACGCTCCCAGCCGGCCGGGGAGCCGCAAGAGGAAGGCACGTCAGACGGAGTAGGGCACACGGACGCCCGGGTCGTCTTTCGGGAAATCCCTCGTGTTGCGGGTGACCAGCAAAGCCCCGTGGCGCCGGGCGGTGGCCCAGATGAGAGCGTCCGGCAGCTTCAGGCGGCGCTCCCGGCGGAGCCGCACCGCCTCCGCCGCGACGTCCAGGTCGACCTCCGCGACCTCGAAGGCCGCGAGGAAGGCCCGTGTGACCTGCTCCTCCGCCGTGCCCCGGGCGCCGACCATGACCTCGGCCCAGGTGATGACGCTGATGGCCTTCTGCTCGTGGCGGGCGATCTCCTCACGGGCCGTGCCGATGCCGTTCAGGTAGTCGACGAGGATGTTGGTGTCGAAGAGGGCCCGCAAGCCTCACCACTCCCGGCGGAGGCGCCGCTCGTAGGCGAGGCCGTCGATACGGCGTCCCGTCCAGAGGCCGAAGGCCTTCTCGACGTCCCCGGTCGCGTGCCGCTTCGCGTAGGCCGCCACCGCCCGCCGCACGGCCTCGGCCCGTGAGATCTTCTCGCGCCGGCACACCTCGGCGAGAGCCTGGACCTGGTCGTCGGGGAGGTCGACGATCGTTCGCATATCGTCATCATATGACGTCATCATGGGTCCTGCAACTCCCGAGACGCCTTCCCGGGCGGGCGCACGGCCCGCTGCGGGATGAGGCTCCGGGCCTACAGGCCGGCGGACTTCTCCAGGGCCTTCACCACCGCGCAGATGTCCTCGCGGCCGTGGCCCTGGGCCCGCGCCGCCTGGAAGACCTCGCGGATCGCGGCGAGGCCCGGCATCGGCGCCTTGAGGGCCGCGGCCTGCTCGAGCATCAGCGTCTGGTCCTTGACCAGGAGGTCGATCGCGAAGTGCTCCTGGAAGTCGCGCTTCGCGATCGCGGCGCCCTTGAAGGCGTAGTAGGGGGAGGCGTAGCCCGAGGCCTGGATGACCTCGACGATCGTCTCGATCGAGAGGCCCGCCTTGCGGCCGAGCACGATCCCCTCGCACAGCGCCTCGAGCATGAACGAGATGACGCTGTTGCCGATGAGCTTCACCGTCTGTCCCTGCCCCATCTCGCCGCAGTGGATGGCCTTCGTGCCCATGGCCATCATCACCGGCAGGAGCTCCTCGTGGACGGCCGCGTCACCCCCGGTCATGAAGAGGAGCGTGCCGTTCTCGGCCCCGTTCTTCGAGCCGGTGACCGGGGCCTCGAGCGCGTCCGCCCCCCG
This sequence comes from uncultured Acidobacteriota bacterium, assembly GCA_963818355.1. GTDB lineage: Bacteria > Acidobacteriota > Vicinamibacteria > Fen-336 > Fen-336 > DATBSL01. The sequence continues at coordinate 3,726 of CAWFSB010000040.1, forward strand.
CTCGCGCAGCGCGGCCTGCACGCGGCGGGTCGTGTCCGGGCTCACCGTCGAGCACTCGAGGTAGCGGAACCCCGGGCGGGCGGCGCCGAGGAGTCCGTCCTCGGCGAAGACGAGCCGCTCGACCGCGGCCGGGTCGGCGACGCACGCCACCACGACGTCCGAGTGCTCGGCCAGCTCGAAGGGCGTGCGGGCCAGCTTTGCGCCCTCCTTCACGAGCGGCTCGCAGCGCGCGGGGGTGCGGTTCCAGACCGTGGTCGGAAACCCCTTCTTGAGGAGGTTCCGGGCCATCCGGCCGCCCATGAGGCCCAGTCCCGCGAACCCGATCCGCTTGCTCATGTCCCGTTCTCCTCGATGTGCGTCACTTCCGCCGGAACGCCGCCGCCAGGGGACGATCGAAGGTCTTGATCTCGTCGATCCCGCGGCGCCGGCAGCACGCCAGGTGCAGGAGATCACGAGCGCCGAGCTCGCCATGGCGGCTGACGAGCGACCGGGCGAGCAGGACGTCTTCCTGCTCGACGGGCCACACGGTCTCCACGAGGGATCCGACCAGCTCGAGGGCCGCGTCCAGCGTTTCCAGACGGGCCACCGGCAGGTAGGCGTGCAGGAGCTCCTGGAGGACCTCGGCCGACGTGGCGAGAGGGGCGCGATCGCGCAACGCGTCCTCGAAGAAGGCCCGGGCCTCCTCCTTGAGCGGGTGAGGACGCCCCACCGCGTACATGACGACGTTGGTGTCGACGAAGGTCACGTCGCGCTGCCGCCCGAGGCCCGCGAGCGCTCGATCACGGCGAGGTGCTCGTCCCAATCGGGCTCGCGGCCCTTCTCGCGCGCGTCGACGGCGCGGAAGAAGTCCCGCAGGTCGCGCTGGGTGGAGAGGCGACGCCCGCGCCTCGACCGGAGGCGCTCCTGGGCCGCCTGCCGGAGCCAGGCCGACAGAGACAGACCCTCCCGCTCCGCCTGCTGCCGGAAGTGCTCCTGCTCGCCTTCCTCGAGGAGGACTTGGACGCGTCTCATGGAGTACCGTGACTACACATACATATCGATGCTACATCACAGCGCCTCGGCGCCGCAAGCCCAGAGCTGAGGAGGTCACGCGTCCCCCTCGCGCCCCCACGCGGTGTGGGGGCAGATGTCCCGGAACGGGCACTGGCCGCAGGCCATGAAGGTGGGCTTCGCCGGGAACTCGCGGCGGCGGATGGCGGCGGCGGCGGTGCGGATGCGCTCCTCCGTCGCGGCCGCCTCCTCGGCGAGCGGGACGGCGCCCGGCCGCGAGCCCCGACTCGAGGAAGCGCAGCTCGACCCGCTCGGGCAGCCGGCCCTTCGTCTTCAGGTGCGCGAGGGCGTAGATGTCGAGCTGCAGGCTCTCCTTCGCCCGCTTCTGGGCGGCCTTCTCGTCGCGCACGTCGCCGGTCTTGAAGTCCACGATCGCGACCTCGCCCTCCCGCTCGATCACGAGGTCGTAGCGGCCCTGGACGCGGTTCCTCTCGAGGACGAACGCGAACTCCTCCTCGACCGCGGTGGGCGACCACGGGGCGCCCGCCTCCTCCGCGTGGAACCGCCGGAGCATCTCCTCCCCCGCGCGCAGGCGCTCCTCCTCGTGCTCGCGCGAGAGGAACCCCTCCGAGACCCAGGCCGCGCGGAAGGCCGCCACGAGGTCGTCCGCGGAGAACGCCCGGCCCGCGAGCCGCGCCTCGAAGTGGCGCCGCACCGCCTCGTGGACGGCGTGGCCGTAGACGACCGCGTGGTGGGTCAGGAGCGGCACGCGCAGGACGTGGACGTAGCGGTACTTCAGCGGGCACGTCTCGTAGTCGTCGATCTGGCCGTAGGAGAGGCGCAGGAGCTCGTCCTCGGGGATCGGCACCTCGCCCGGGGGCGGGGGCTCGGGGGCGGGGGCGTTCCGCGCGAGGGCCTCGAGGGCCGAGGTCTTCCGCGACAGGGGCTTCGGCGACGGCAGGTCGAGCGCTTCGACCACGAAGCGCGAGACCTTGCGCGCGCGCGAGGTGCCGTAGTCGCTGGCGGAGGTGAGCACGAGCTCGTCGCGGGCCCGGGTCATGGCGACGTAGAAGAGGCGACGCTCCTCCAGGAGGTGGCCGTTGCCGCCGCCCGGTCATCTCCTCCTTCACGAGCTCCTCGGGCAGCCCCACCGGGTCCCCCCGCCGCTGCAGCGGGAACTTCGACTCGGCGCAGCCCACCAGGAAGACGTGGGGGAACTCGAGGCCCTTCGCCTTGTGCACGGTCAGGACGTGGACCGCGTCCTCGTCGAGGTCGGCCTCGGCCACCGCCGGGTCGTCCCCGGCCTCGCGCAGCAGGTCGAGGTGCGCGACGAACGCGGGCACGCGGTCGTGCTCGGCCACGTCGCCGTAGGCCTTCACCACCTCGAAGAAGCGGGCGATGTTCCGGACCTTCGCCTCGGCCTCGGCCGAGGACTCCTTCGCCAGCCGCCCCAGGAGGCCCGACCACTGCAGGAAGCCGTAGAGCACCTCGCCGGTGCGCCGCCGCGGCACCTCGCCGGTCGCCCGCTCGAGATCGGCGAGGAGCCGCGCGGCCGCGTCGCGGGACTTGCCCGAGACCGAGGCGAGGTCCTCGTTCTCCGGCAGGCCGCGGAGCACCTCGAGGAGCGGGCGCGTCTTGCGCCGCGCGTAGTGGTTGAGCCGGAGGAGGTCCCCCTCGGGCATCCCGTAGACCTCGGACGCCACGAGGTAGAAGAGCGAGACCGAGTCGTCGGGGTTGGCGAGGACGCGCAGGAACGACACGAGGAGGCGCACCTCCTCGCGCGCGTAGAGACCGCGGCTGCCGCTGAAGCGGTGCGGGAGGCCCTGGACGTTGAGCGCCCGGAGGAAAGGGTCGGCGTCGGCATTGCTGCGCACGAGGATCGCGAAGTCCCTCGGCCGGGCGCCCGCCTGGATCCGCTCCGCGATCATCGCGGCGTGCCGTCGGCTTCCGCCGACACGGTGTCGAAGTGCGCGTGGCGCACCGGGGGGCCGCTCGCGCGCGAGGAGCGGAGCCGCTTGTCGATCCCGGCGATCGCCTCGAGCCGGTAGGGGTTGTTGTAGCCGATGAGCCGCGCCGCCGTGTCGAGGATCACCTGCGTGGAGCGGTAGTTCTCCACCAGCACGACCTCGCGCGCGCCCGGGTAGAGCCGCCGGAAGGCGAGGAGGTTGGCGGCGGCCGCGCCGCGCCAGCGGTAGATCGCCTGGTCGTCGTCGCCCACCACGGTGAGGTTGGCCGTCTCCCCGGCCAGCAGCTTGAGCATCTCGAGCTGGGCGTGGTTCGTGTCCTGGAACTCGTCCACGAGGACGAAGCGGAAGCGGGCCCGGAGGCGCGCGAGGACGGCCGGCCGCTCGCGCAGCAGGGCGAGGGTGCGGTGGATCTGGTCGCCGAAGTCCACGAGCCCCGCCTCGCCGAGCAGCCTCTGGTGCGCCTCGTAGAAGGCCGCGAGCTCGAGGTGGGTCGCGGCCTCGTCCCGCTCGTCCTCGGTCGCGGCGGCCGCGAGCTTCTCCTCGGCCCAGGCCCGGTACTGCGCGCGGCGAGACGTCCTCGTCCTTCGCGCGGCTCACGAGGGTGGCGAGCGCGGCCAGGTGGCGCGTGGGGTCGCCGAGAGGGCGGAAGCGGTCGAGCGGCAGGTGGAAGAGCCGCTCGCGCAGGAAGATCACCTGCTCCGGCTGCGAGAGCACGCGGAACTGCGGGTCGAGCCCGGCCTCGAGGGCCGACTCGCGCAGCACCCGGTCGCCGAAGGCGTGGAAGGTCGAGATCGCGGTCTCCGCGTAGCCCCAGGGGATGAGCTGGTCCACGCGCTCGGCCATCTCCGCCGCCGCCTTCTCGGTGAACGTGAGGGCGAGGATCTCCTCGGGCCGCGCGCGCTTCGTGGCGATGAGGTGCGCGATCCTCCGGGTGAGGACCGTCGTCTTCCCGGTGCCGGCGCCCGCGATGATGAGCAGCGGCCCCTCGCCGTGGACGACCGCCTCCCGCTGGGCCTCGTTGAGGCCCTCGAGGATGCGCTCCTCGGCGGTTGCGGGTCCGGCCTCGATCCCGGTGGTCACGACCGGATCATAGCCGTCGAGCCGGCTGCCCGAGGTCCGGACGCGGGCCCCCCGCACCTTTTCAGCGCGTCACCGCCTCGATCGCGGACTCGAGCGCCTCCGGACGGAAGCTCTCCACGTCGAGGGCGCTCGAGAAGGTGACCGTCCCGCGCGCGTCGATCACGAACACGCGGCTCGGGAAGGCGGAGAAGGCGGCCTCCACCGTCCCGTCGAGCCCGTCGAGCGCCGTCTCGAAGGGGATCTTCAGCTCACGCCGGCAGACCGCCGCGTGCTCGGCCCGCTCCGGCAGGCTGCGCGCCTCGGGCAGGCCGATGCCCTCGCGGCGGTTGATCGTGCTCTGCCACGCCTCGCCGTCGGGGTGAGCCTCGCGGATGTAGGCCATCAGGAAGCGGGCGGCCCCCTGGTGGCGCTCGTACAGGCGATTGACCTCCGGCGCCCCGTTCCGAAGCTGCGGGCAGGTGTAGCTGCCGATCACGAGGACGAGCGGGCGTCCGCGGAGCGAGGACAGCCGGAGCTCGCGGCCGTCCGCGGAGTGCAGCGCGACGTCGGGCGCCGGGTGGCCGACGAGCGGCGAGACGGGGCCTGTGGGCGCCGGGGCGCCCCCGGGCGAGTCGAGCGAAGCGACGAGCTCCTTCGCCTCGACCGACTGCGGCCGCAGCCCCGCGGCCTTCTCCGCGAACGGCCGCGCGTCATTCGGACGGCCGCGGGTCGAGAGCACCGAGCCGAGGAAGTAGTTCGCCTCGTAGTCGTTCGGGCTCTCCGCGAGGGCGTCCCGAAAGGCGCGCTCGGCCCCGTCCGCATCGCCGGTGAAGAGCAGCGCCCGGCCGTAGTACGAGCGCAGCGACGGCAGCCTCGGGTTCTTCTGGAGCGCGCTCGAGAAGCGCTCGACGGCCTGGGGGTAGTCACCGGCCATGAACGCGGCCGAGCCGAGGAGGTACTGGGCCTCGGCCGAGTCGCCGTCCCGCACCAGGGTCTCGACGAGCCGCTGGCCGTCCTGCACCTTGCCGTTGCGCACGAGGGCCATGCCCAGCATGTACGTGACCGCGCGGTCGTCGGGCCGGGCGGCGGCGAGCGGCCGCAGCAGCTCCTCGACGGCGGCGGGCTCGCCCAGCTGCAGCCGGCAGTCGGCCAGCAGCAGGGTCGCGCGCACGTCGTCCGGTTGCTGCGCGTGCAGGGCCTGCAGCTCCTCGGCCGCGCGCGGCAGGTCGGCCGACTTGTAGTGCGCGAGGGCGAGGTTGTAGCGGATGCGACCGTCGGCCGGCGCGACGGCGAGCGCGGCGCGATAGGCCTCGATCGCCTCCTGATAGCGGCCGAGGGCCGCGAGCGCCGCACCGAGGTTCGACCCCGCCTCGGCCGTGGGCCCGAGGCGCAGGCTCTCGCGGTACGCCGCGATCGCGCCCTCGAGGTCGCCGGCCTGGTGCAGCGCGACGCCGCGGGCGAGAGCGGCGCGCGCATCTTCGGCCGAAGGGGCGGCGGCGGCGACCGCCACGCCCAGGAGCGCCACCGAGAGGAGCGCGATGACCGACGCGCGCACTCAGGGCCCTTCCCAGAGGCTGGTCTCGGGCCGCTGGCTGCGCCAGGCGTACCACAGCGCGGAGGTGACCACGAGCCCCTCGAGCGAGCGGCCGACCAGGGGCCCGGAGAGCGCCTGGCCCGTCATCGGGTCCCAGAGGCTGCCGGTCTCCGCGTCTCGAAGGCGGTCGGCCTCGGCGGCGAAGGTGAGCGTGCGGCCTCCCGCCGTCCGCCGGAGCGCCCGCACCGTCACGGCGTCGGCCGCGAGGAACACGGCAATGGGCTCCCCGTCGAGCTCGTCGTTCACGACCCGAGGCCCGGCCAGCCTTCGCAGCAGGTAGGCCCGGGCCTGGCGCCGCCCCTCGACCCCGGCCACGAGGTCCTCGTTGACGACGGGCCCGTCGCCTCCGAGCGTGATCCTCGCCATCGACTCCTCGGTGAAGCGCCGGCGTCCGGGGAGGGCGGCATCCACGTACACCGTGGTGCCGGGATGAAGCTCGCGCCATCTCCCCCAGGTGGTCACCGTCGAGTCTCGCTTGCGCAGGACGCGGCCCTCGAGCCGGCCGCGCGTCGCCTTCCCCGAGACCTGGCTCCAGCGGGAGCCGGTCTGCCGGTCGTAGAGGATGAAGACGCCCTTCTCCAGGCCGACCGCGCCCAGATCCGCGGTCCCCCCGTCGAGCGCCCGGTCGTAGACGACGCCGCTGTGGGCGATGGGACACCAGGTCGCCGCGATCGCGGCGCCGCCCACGGTGTCGTTCAACGCCTCGTTCTGGGGGTCCCACATGAGGTTCACCGGGTAGGCGCGGGCTTCGGCGCCGACGACGACGCCCAGGACGATGTCGTCGTCGCGCAAACCCGCCCGGGCGGCGGGGACGATCGTCAGGCCGGTCTTGATCGGGAACCCCGGCTCGTGCAGCTCGGTGTAGTGGGACTGATCGCGGTTCGTGCGCTCCTGGGCGAGGCCGAGAACGGCCGAGGCGAGCATCGCGACGGGAAGCGCGGCGCGCAGCGTTCGCACTAGAGGACGCGGCTCCCGGCGCGCGTCCCGCCACAGTGCCGGAGGAGCGTCTCCGCCGTCCGGTCGACGACCGCGCTCAGTCGGTCGACGCTGCAGGCCGCCGGGGCATAGGCCACGACGAACGCCCCGCGGGTCGCGAGCGTGATCGATGTGCGCAGCGAGTCCGACGAGGGATTGCCGAACGCACCGGCCTCGTCCGCCAGCACGGGCCGGCCCTCGACGTTCACCGTCCCCTTGCGGATGCCCTCGTAGCCCTCGCCCGTCCCCCCCTTGCGGAGCAGCACCGGGGGCGTGACCCGGTCGAGGTCGTACAGGCCGAACGGCAGCTGCTCGCGCAGCGAGACGAGGTTGAGCGCGTCCACCAGGGTGTTGATGCGGTAGAGCGTGTCCCCCTTGAGCGCCCGACGCAGGAGCGCCTCGTTCGACGGGCGCGTCTTCGTGGGGTCGAGGCCGAGCGCCTTGTAGAGCGTCCGCGCGTCGGCCGCCCCGGGGACCTCCGAGCTCTTCCCGTCTCCGTACCGCTCCCGGAACGAGGCGCACCCCTGGTCCACCTCCGCGTCCAGCGTGGGGTCGCCCTCGCGAACGGAGACGCCCTCGAGGACGAGCAAGCCGACGCGGACACGACCGAGGAGGTCAGGCGCGATCTGGAACTCGATCATGGGGGGTTTCCTTTCGGCGCGAGCGCGCTCACGGGGTGGTCGCGGCGGGCGGGCGGGGCCGGGGCCGAGCCCTCGGTCAGGGTGACGTAGCGATCGGCGTCCTTCCCGGAGAAGCGGTCCACGTGGCCGCTCGGCCAGCGCACCTCGACCGCATCGACCCGCGAGAGAGCGCCCAGCCCGAAGAGCAGGCGCGGGTCGGAGGACGTGAGGTAGCTCGCGCCGCCGACGAGGGCCCGCACCTGCGTCCGGCCGCCCGCGGTGACCGCCACCCGGGCGCCGATCGCGTCGCGGCCGCTGCGCGTGCCCACGAGCGTGAAGCCGATCCAGTGGTTGCGATTCCCCCCGTCGTTGCGGAGAAGACGCGGCGTCTCGCCCAGGCAGAGCAGCAGCACGTCGGGATCGCCGTCGTTGTCGAAGTCGCCCACCGCGACCCCTCGTCCCACGCGCGGGACGCGCAGGGCCTCGCTCTCGGCCGCGACGTTCGTGAACCGCCCGCCTTCGCTCTCGAACAGGAACGGGGGCTCGGCGTAGCGGATCTCCGGCCAGACCTTCGACACCGGCGGGAAGGGGTGGCCCGCGCCCACGAAGAGGTCGGCGTCCCCGTCGTTGTCGTGGTCGAGGAAACGCGCGCCGAAAGTGCTGTACTTGAACATCGTCATGCCGAGGCCGACCTCGTTGCCCCGGTCCACGAAGCGCATCCCGCCGAGGTTCCGCTGGAGGAAGGTGCCCTGGTTGTTGAAGTTCACCACCAGCAGGTCCAGGCGACCGTCGCCGTCCACGTCTTCGACGTCGGTGCCCATGGCCCCCGTCGTCCGGCCCGAGGGGTCGAAGGCCACCTCGGCCTCGAGGGCCACGTCCCGGAAGCGGCCGTCGCCCCGGTTCTGGAAGAGGAAGTTCGGGGCGGTGTCATTCGTCTGGAAGACGTCGATCCAGCCGTCGTCGTCGAGGTCGGCGGCCACGACACCCATGCCCTTGCCGACCAGAGAGGCGATGCCGGCGCGGGCGCTCACGTCCTCGAAGGTGCCGTCGCCGCGGTTGCGGAAGAGCGTGCTCGGCTGGCCCCGGATCCTCCCGATCGAGCAGAAGGGATACCCGTCGATCGTCTCGCAGGCGTATCGCTCGCCCGACCCCGGGTAGTAGTCCAGGTAGTTCGAGACGAAGAGATCGGGCCGGCCGTCGCGGTCGTAGTCGAGGAAAGTGGTGCTGCAGCCCCACCGCCGGCTCTCGACGCCGGCCACGGCGGTGACGTCCCGGAAGGCGCCGTTCCCTTCGTTGTGGTACAGCACGCTCGCGCCGTGGGCCGAGACGAAGAGGTCGGGCCGGCCGTCGCCGTCGTAGTCGGCCACCGCGAGGCCCATTCCCCGGCGCAGGCCGCGGATGCCCGCGCGCTCGGTGACGTCGGTGAAGGTGCCGTCGCGGTTGTTGCGGTAGAGGGCGTCACCGGCGGGGCGGCCCGTGCGCGGGTCCGGCTCGAGCGAGTAGGAGACGAGGTAGACGTCCAGCCACCCGTCCCCGTCGTAGTCGACGAAGCCGCCGCCCCCGCCCTGCGTCTCGACGAGGTTCCAGTCGCCGCGGGCCACCCCCGAGGACCAGCGAAGGCCGGCCTTCTCCGTGACGTCGGCGAACACGGGCCTCTGGGGGGTCGAGCCCGGGGCGGCCGGCAGGGCCAGGGCCGCGCTCACGCCGCCGGCGAGGAGCGCCAGCGCGGCGCGGGCGGCCTTCACGGCTGGACGGGTCCGGGATTGCGGAGGGTGCCCGGGGCGGCCCGGGCGCGCTGCTCCAGCTCCGCGAACGTGGCCCGCTCGCGCGCGGCGTCCTCGGCCCGGCCGGCCTTCGCGTAGGCCCGCGCGAGGGTGAAGTGCGCCTCGGCACTGTCGGGGGCGAGGCGCACGGCCACCTCCAGCTCGCGGATGCCGGCCGCGACGTCGCCCGTCTCGACCAGCGCCCGCCCCAGCGCGTTGCGCGCGGCGAAGAGCCCGGGGGCGAGCTCGACGGCCTTCAGGGCCGAGTCCCTCGCCCCGGCGAAATCGCCGCGCACCAGCAGCTCGAAGGCGATCTGGAGGGGGGCCATCGCGTCGTCGGGCCGCAGCTCGTGCGGCCCGGCGCAGCTCGGAGAGGCCCTTGTCGTTGCCGCTGCGCAGCAGGAAGACACCGTAGGCGTAGCGCACTCCCGGCACGTCCGGGTAGGCCGAGACGGCCTCGGCGTACAGGCCAGCCGCCTCGTCTCCGCGTTGCCCGAGGTGGGCGACGCCCGCGCGGCCGAGCTTCTGCATGAGGTCGCGTCGGCCCTCGGGAACCTCCGACGGCAGCAGGTCCAGCCGCAGGAGAGCCAGGCCCGTGGTGTCGACGAGACCGGGCGGGATCGGCGAGAGCTGCGCCAGCTGCGTGAGGGGCCCGATCGCCAGCTCGAACTGGCCCGACTTCACGAGCGCCTGGGCGAGGCGGATCCGGGCCACCCGCTGCAGCTCGGCGTTGGCGCCGAGGCCGAGGCCGATGCCCTTGTGCAGCCACTCGATGGCGTCGGGAAAGTCGCCCCGGTCGAAGGCACACACGCCGCGCATCGTCCAGCCGGGCCCGGCCTCGGGCTTGAGACCGAGGAAGCGCTCGAAGGCGGAGTCGGCCTCGACGCACCTTCCCGTCTCGTACTGCAGGACACCGAGGTACCAGAGCCCCTCGTCCCAGTCGGGTCGGAGCTCGACCGCCTGGCGGTAGGCCGCGATCGCCTCGTCGTTGCGGCCGGCGTCGCGCGCCGCCCGGGCCCGCTGGGAAAGCGCCTCGAACCCCTCGGCCGGGACCGCCGCGGTCGCCTGCACCGCCGAAGGCGAGCCCGCCGCTCCCGCGGGGAGGGCGAGGAGGAGAACGAGCGGGAGGAGGGCGGGGGTCGACATGGGATCCGAGCTTCTGATTATAGCCGGCGGTTACGGCGTTCTCGGCGCCGGCGCGCCCCGGCGTGTCGCCTCGAGGGACTGGAACGCCGCGCGCGCGCGGTCGGCGTCGGCCTTGCGGCCGGCCTGCGCGTACGCCCGCGCGAGCGCGAGCTGGATGGCGGCTATCTGCGGCTGCAGGGCCGCGGCCCTCTCCAGCTCCCGGATGCCCCGCTCGAGGTGGCCCGTGGCGGCGAGCGCGCGACCGAGCACCAGGTGGGTCACGAAGAGGCCGGGCGCCAGTCTCGCCGCCTCCTCCGCGGGGGCGATCGCCTCCGCCTCGCGGCCGCGGGCCAGGAGCCCGAACGCCAGCTCGACCCGGGCCAGCACGTCGTCCGGGAACAGCTCGATCTCCTTGCGGTACTCGTCGAGCGCCTCGGCCGAGCCCTGCTGGGCCAGCACCAGGCCGCGGCCGTAGTGCAGGTAGCGCGCGCGGGGATGCTTCTGGATCAGCGCCTCGAAGCGCGGCAAGGCCTGCTCGGGGTGGCGCGCGAGGTGCGCGCAGTACGCCTCCCCCGCCTGACGGACGAACGGGAGGTCCGCCTCGGGTATGGAGCCCGGCAGGAGCGGTCGCCGCAGCAGGACGAGACCGCACGAGAGGTCGATCTCGGGCGAGGGCGGCTGGAACTGGAGGATCTCGCGCAGCGGCTCGATGGCGAGGTCGAACTCGCCCTTCTGCGTCAGCAGCAGCGCCTGGTGGAACCGCACGGCGCGGCCCAGCTCCTCCTGCGCCGGCAGGCCCAGCGCGAGGGCGCGGGCGAGGTGCTCGCGGGCGCCGGCGTAGGAGCCGAGGCGGAACTCGCACAGGCCCCGCAGCGCCCAGGCGGCGGCCATCTTCGGCTGCACCCCGGCCAGCCGCGAGAACGCGTCGCGGCACTCGGCGAAGCGGTCCTGCTCGTAGGCGATCGTCCCGAGCGCCCAGAGGCCCTCGGCCCAGCGCGGACGCGCGGCGAGCGCCTGCCGGTAGAGCGCCGCGGCCTCGTCGAGCTGCCCCGCCGCGCGCGCGGCCTCGGCCCGCGTCTCGACCGCGCTGCCGGCGGCGCCCGCCGGGGCGGGGCCCGCCTGGCCGGAGGCCGCCGCCGCCCCGGCGGCCAGCAGCGACCCGCAGATGAAGAAGGCGCGCGCGAGTCTCAAGGCCGGAATTATAGGTCGCCCGGGGGCGGTATGATTGGCGCTCATCTGCCGTTACTGGGAGGGAACTCGATGAAGCGCACCATCGCCGCCGCGGTCGCCACCGCAATCGGACTCATTCTCCTCGCGGCGCCGCCCGCGCGCGCGCAGGGGACCATCAACGCGATCGGCAAGGTCGTCGACGCCCAGGGCAACCCGGTGCCCGACGTGAAAGTCCTGCTCGACTACAAGGGCCACATCGTCCAGAAGTACAGGACGAAGACCGACAAGAACGGCGTGTTCACTCACGTGAGGGTCTACTCCGGGCCGTACCGGATCACCCTGACGAAGGACGGCGTGGGCGAGGTCTCGTTCAACGCGAGCCTGCAGGAGGTCGACTCGCTGCAGAAGCCGCCCGAGTACAAGTTCGTGCCGAAGACCGTGACGGCCGCGCGCCGCCGCCGCCCGGCTCCGGCCTCGCTCCGGCCGACGCGCCGCCCGCGGCGGCTCCCGTCGACATGGGCCAGCTCACGAGCGAGATCAACAGCGCGATCGCGCTCTCCAAGGGCGGCGACACCGACGGGGCGATCGCCGCGTACGAGGCGATCCTCGCGAAGATGCCCCAGATCCCGCTCGTGCACCACAACCTCGGGACGCTCTACAAGAAGAAGGGCGACGCGGCCCGGGCCCAGGCCGAGATGCAGAAGTCGGTCGAGCTCGACCCCGGATTCGTGGACGGCTACGTCGGTCTCGCGACCCTGCTCGCCGAGTCGGGCAAGCGGCCGGAAGCGATCAAGGTCGTCCAGGAGGGGACGTCCGCGAACCCGCAGAGCGGGCGGCTCCAGTACGCCCTCGGCGTGCTCGCGGAGGGCGGCGGGCAAGCGGCGATCGCCAAGGAGGCGTTCCTGAAGGCCGAGCAGCTCGACCCGCAGAACTTCGAGACGCAGTACCACCTGGCCACCGTCGCCTTGAACCAGAACAACAAGCCCGAGGCGATCTCGCGGCTCGAGAAGTTCATCGCCGCGGCGCCCCCGGGCACCCCGAGCCTCGACGTCGCGAAGTCGCTGCTCGCGGCTCTTCAGAAGAAGTAGCGTCCCGGGGCCGAGGAGGGCCGCGAGGAGGAAGCCGTGAGCGCGAGAACGTTCGTGTGGCCGGCCGTCGCCGTGCTGCTTGCCGGGCCAGCGCTCACGGCGCCACCTCAAACCCCGCCGGCGGGGGAGACGGCGCCGGTCTTCGGCTCCGGCACCCAGGCGGTCGTGCTCGACGTGATCGTGCGCGACAAGAAGGGTCAGACCGTGACGGACCTCCGCCCCGACGAGGTCGAGGTGCTCGAGGAGGGCCAGCCGAAGGCCATCCTGTCGTTCCGGTTCGTCGACCGCACCCCGGCCCCGGCCCGGGTCCGGCGGCCCCCGGCGTGCCCCCGAGCGCTCCCCCGCCCGAGGCGATCCGCAACCCGACGCTCGTCACCCTGCTGTTCGACGCGCTCGACGCCGAGGGGCGCCTGTTCGCCCGCCGGGCCGCACTCGAGCTGCTCGAGGCCGAGAACCGGCCGGATCTCGTGTTCTCGGTGTTCGTGATCGGCAACCGGCTTCACCTGCTCCAGCAGTTCACCGACGGACCGCGCCGCGGTGGCCGCCGCCGTCGAGCGCGCCTGCAGCGTGCTCGACCCGCGGGGCCTCGTGCCGGGAGCGGCCGCCATGGAGCAGGCGGCCGACACCGCGAGCAAGGCCAACGACAAGGCGCAGGCGGCCGGGGACGCCGCGATGGCGGGAGGCGGCGCCGCGGCCGGCGCCGCCTCCGGGCAGGCGGCGGTCGACGCCGGCTTCGCCAACGTCGAGCAGCGGGCCGTCGACATGGCCGAGAACGTCGAGCGCAGCCAGCGCGGCAACAGCTCGCTGTTCGGCCTGTTCGCGCTGGCGCGGCAGGAGCAGCGGCTCGCCGGGCGCAAGGCGATCGTCTACTTCTCCGAGGGCCTGCAGGTCCCCAACCAGCTGCAGCCGCTCTATCGCTCGGTGGTCAGCGAGGCCAACCGCGCGAACCTCAGCATCTACGCCGTCGACGCGCGGGGGCTGCGCACCAGCTCCGACTTCGACCGCGCGAGGACCGACCTCACGAAGTCGCGCGAGAACGTGCGCCGGCAGGTCCAGTCGCGCGGCGGCCGCGCCGTCACCCGCGAGGACGTGCTCGCCGGCGAGGTGGCCGAGGACGCGATCACGATGAACGCCCAGGGCATGCTCGGCGCGCTCTCGGAGAGCACGGGCGGCCGGCTGATCGCCAACAGCAACGACGTGCGCGCCGGACTCGACCGCGCCGTGGCCGACACCTCGGGCTACTACGAGATCACCTACGACCCGCAGCTCGGCCGCGTTCGACGGCTCGTTCCGGCGCGTCGAGGTGAAGGTGAGGCGGCCGGGGACGAGCGTGCAGGCCCGCGAGGGCTACTTCGCGCTGCCGCCGGGCGAGGGCTCCGTCGACTTTCCCTGGGAGCTGCCGCTCGTGAAGATGCTCGAGGCCAGCCCGGCGCCGCACGACTTCGACACGCGCGCGGCCGCGTACCACTTCGGCCCCGAGAAGGGCGGGCTCCGCTACACGCTCGTGGCCGAGATCCCGCTCGACGGGCTCGCCTTCGAGGGCAAGGGCGGCACGCGCCGGGCGCACTTCTCGGTGCTGGCGCGGGTGCGCGACGCGAGGGGCGTGGTGAGCGAGCACTTCGGCCAGGACTCGCCGGTCGAGGTGCCCGAGAAGAGCCTCGGGGCCCTCAAGCAGGGAAACGCCGTGTTCACGCGCAGCTTCACCCTGCCGCCCGGGCGCCACTCGGTCGAGCTCGTGGTGCTCGACCAGGTGTCGCAGCGGGCCTCGGTGCGCAGGAGCGTCCTCGTCGTCCCGCCCCCGCGCCCGGGGCTCGTCCTCTCGAGCCTCGCGGTCGTCAAGAGGACGGAGCCGGTCGCCGAGGGAGCGCTCGGGTCGGCGGACCCGCTGCGAAACGGCTCGAACCGCCTCGTCCCGTTCGTGGGCGAACCCACCTTCCGGGCCGGGGAAACCGTGTCGCTGTTCCTGGTGGCGTACCCGGGCGCGGGCGACGCGGCGGGCGTGGCGAAGCCGAGCCTGACCCTCGAGTTCTCGCTCGACGGCGCCGTCGTCGGCCGCTCGACCGCCGAGCTGCCGGCGCCCGATGCCGCCGGCCACATCCCCTACGTGGCGAGCGTCCCGACGCAGAGCCTCGCGCCGGGCCGCTACGAGGTGGCCGCCATCGTGAGCCAGGGCGACACGGCGGCCCGCGAGCGGGCCTTCTTCACGATCGCGGCGGCCGCCACGAACTGAGCGGGGGCGGACGGCGGATCCTCGTCGCCCGACTCGACCGAAGCTCCTCAGGATGACAGGGCTCTCGAGGTCCTTCGCGCGCGCGCCAGGCTGGGGCGCGCTCAGGTGCCGACGATCTCGAACGGCTCGCGCACCTCGACCGTGTTCCCCGACAGCTCGTCCTTCACCGTCAGCACGAGGTCGTACTCCCCCGGGACGGCGCCGCGGAGGGCGATGCCGTTGAGACGGAGGAGGGCGCCGACCGAGGTCGGGTTGATGGGCGTCGGGGCGCTGCGCTTGAAGACGACGCCGTCCGTCCGGCGGATCTCGTACCCGGCCGTCACCCGCGGCATGAGGGAGCCCGTCTCCGGCTTGGCCGCGCCGTAGACCGAGTACTGGCAGTAGAGCGTCGAGTCGGTCGCGAAGGCCCGCTGCACCTGCAGGACCGGCCGCCGCGAGCCGTCCTCGGCCTGCTCCAGCGTGCTGCTCAGGACCGGGGTCGAGACGCGCAGGGCGCCCACCTTCGGCACCTCGAACTCGTGCACGACCGAGCCCACCCGGTCCGAGTTGAGGTCCCGCACGACGATCTTGGCCTGGTAGGCGCCCGGGGGCAGCGTGAACTCCCGGGCCACCGGGTACCCGCCCTGCTCGAGCTTCCGCCGGGTCTCCGGCAGGAGCGACATCTCGATCTTCTGGTCGTAGCGGTAGTACTCGCCGCTCTCACGGTGCTGGGCCTCGATCAGGAACGCCAGGGCGTCGGTCGAGCGGTCGGCCTCCTGCTTGAAGGCCAGCCCCTTCACGTCGATCTCGACGGCGAGCTGCACGCTCATCTGGTCGAGCGAGACCTCGTCGAAGACGAAGCTCGAGACGCGCAGCGGCACGTCCGGGATCTCGAACGGCGAGTCGAGCGCGTGGCCGATGAGAGGGTCGGCGTTGCGCTTCGGGCCCTCGCGCCGCCTCGCCCTCGAGGGGGGCGTAGTAGCCTCGCCGGGCGCGCACGTTCAGGTTCTTCGACTTCGGCGGCCGGACCTTGACCTCGATCTTGCGGAACTTGCCGTCCCGGCGGAGGTCGGTCGGGTTGTAGCCGAGGAGGTAGTAGGCCCTCGACTCGTTCGACACCCGGGTCATCCCTCCCGAGAGGTCGTTCGAGTTCTTGACCACGAAGCCGCCCGTGTCGAGGGCCAGCGCCTCCGTGCCCTCCGCCTCCCGCGAGAGGTCGGCGAGGACCGCGACCACGTCCTGGGCCTCGATCCGGGCGCTGAAGGCGGCGGTGAAGGCGTCGGGCAGCCCCTGGAGCCCCCGGGTGTCGATGAAGTAGATCGGCACGTTGTGCCGTCGCGAGGCGAGAGTCACGTCCTTCATCTGCTTGAGCTGGACGTCGTAGACGAAGCCCTGCGAGACGAGGACCATGGCCTTGCGGCCCTTGATGCCGGACATCGACTCGATCACGCGCTGCATGACCTCCAGCGTGATCCGGTTGCGCGAGCTGGCGAGCAGGTGGACCTCGCGGGCCCGCATGCGCACCGCCTCGGGGATCATGCCGGGGTTGCTGCTGATCGCGTCCGCGGGGCGCACGCCGCGCGCGTCCTTCTGCTGCCCCGCCGCTCCGTAGTTCTCGAAGCGGCGCTGCACCTGCCAGGCCATCTGCTCGTCCTGGTACTCCTCGATGCGCATCGCCTCGAACTCGGTGATGCGGTCGGGCGAGGGGTCGGGAATGTAGCGGCCGTCGAGGCGCTTCAGGATCGCGATGAGGGACGTCGCGCCCCTCCGGCATGCGGGCCGTCCACCAGGCGCCGCCGGCGCTCGCCACGAGGGTCACCAGGTCCCCCTCGGCCACGCCCGGTCTGGAGAAAGGCGACCACCGCGCCCCGCGCCCTCTGCGCCTGCCCCGGCGTGAGGTGGATGTCGTCGAAGATGACCGCGAAGTTGCGGCCGCGCCGGGTGTCGGGGACGACGTTCGTGGAGACGACCGCGCGCCGGGACGCCGCCGCGGGGCCCGACGGTCTCCGGCACCACGACCGCCTCGAAGCTGGTGAGCGCCTGGGCCACGCCGTTCTCGGTGACGACGAAGTCGTCGCGGGTGAGCCCACGGACGGATTGGCCCTTCTTGTCCACGACCGCGACGTCCACGGTGACGAGCTCGACCTCCGCCTGGAAGGTGGGCTGCGGCGCCGGCGGAGGAGCCTGGGGGGTCTCGGGAGCGGCGCCGAGGAGGACCAGGCCGAGGACGGGGAGGGCGAGTCTCTTCATGCTCCCACAGGTTATCGTCTGGCGTGGGGCGGGATCAAGGCGAGGGCGCCGCCGCGGCGAGGGCGCCGTCGCCTTTCACGCGGAACGACGTGCGTTCCCAGGCATGGTTCGGCCCGGCGTGCAGCTCCGCCAGGACCTCGTAGCGGCCGGGCGCGAAGCGCCCCGCGGGGAGGCTCACGACGTAGGGGATCCGGCCCTGGGCGTCGGGAGCCGGCAGCGCCGGCTCCGCGTGACCCACCACCTGGGTGCCGCGACGGATCTCGAGCGTGACCTGCGGGGCCTCGGTCTGTCCCGCCGGCACGTACGCCACGAAGAAGAGGCCGACTCCCTGGGTCGGGTCCACTTCCGCCTCCGTGACCCAGGGGACGATGCGAGCCTCGCCGGCCCGGAACGGGTCGTCGGAGGCGAGGGCGCCCTTCGCCACGCGCTCGGCGCGCTTCACGACCGCCAGGCTGCTCAGCCCGAACGCCGAGCGGCCCGGGGGGACGCTCAGGCGGCTCTGGTAGACGCTCGTGCGCCCCGACTGGCGGTCCATCGCCGCGGTCTCGAGCCGGTAGCTCCCCTCGGGAAGCGTGAACGAGCGCATGAACACGGCGTTCCCCTGCTTCAGGTCGTCGTGGCGCTTGCGCGGCAGCCAGACCGGCGCGTCCTGGCTGAACTTCTCGGCGACCGCGCCCCAGGGCGTCCGCAGCACGCCCAGGAACGAGAAGTGGGCTCGCTCGAAGGCGGGGTCCTGGTCGCGCTCGAACTGGATGGCGTCGAGCGGCAGCTCCAGGACGACCGTGTAGCGTTGCCCGCCCGCCTCCGGTCCGAAGCGGAACGCCCGGGTCCGGACCGGGAGGTCGTGGGGCGGGTCGGGCGACCGCAGCGCCTTGAGCAGCTGCACCTCGTACGAGAACGTCGCCGTGCCCTCGCCGGGCGGCATCGCGAAGTAGCCGCTGCGGGTCTGCACGCTGACGCCCGGGCGGGTCACCCCGAGCTTGATCTTGCGGAAGCGGCCGTCGAAGTCGAGGTTGGCCGGAGAGTACGCGACCTCGTAGTAGCCGCGCAGGTCGCCCACCGCCCGGGCGATTCCCGCGCGGACGTCGTTCGTGTGCGAGATCAGCAGGCCGCCGGTGCTCTCGGCCAGCTGCTCCAGGGTGCCGATGGTGTCCATGCGCAAGGCGGACTCGGCGGTGTCGGCGATCAGCATCTCCTCGCGGGTGAACAGCCGGAAGCCGCGCAGCGTCTGCTGGCGCGTGCTGGTGGCCACCGCCTCCGCGAGCGTCGTGCGCGCCGCGGCCGAGTCGCTGACCGTGCTCAGGCCGCGGGCGTCCACCGCGTACACGCTGACGTTCGCGCGGTTGGCCTCGCTGATGGCCGCCAGCAGCACGTGGTCGAGTGTGGGCGGGGCCTGGAGGCCCTCGGAGAAGAACAGGATCGTCTTGCGCCCGGCGAGCGGCTGCTGCTGCCTCGCGAGCGAGAGGATCGAGAACAGCGACGAGTGGCCCTGCTGCTCCCGCTGCAGCGTGTCCGTCAGGCGCAGCGCGTTGACCGCCATGTTCGCCATGTCCACGGCCTGGCCGAGCTGGGCGCCGGCGGTGCCCGCGCCCTGGCCCGTGCCGCCGGCCGTGATCGACTCGAGCTGGTCGCGCAGGGCGTTGGCCTGCGCCGCCGTCTGGGCCAGGCGGTCGGTGGCCGGGGTGTACTGCGTGTCGACCTGACCGGTCGCGTACAGCACGGCGTTGCGCACCACCTCGCGGTCGGTGGTGAACTGGTGGACGAGACGCAGGCTCTCGCCGATCTGGAAGACCGACACGTAGACGTCCGGCCGGTTCTCGAGCTCGAGGAACGACAGGGCCGCCTTGCGGGCGACGCCGCGGCCGCTCGGGCCGAGCTGGTCGAACAGCAGCGTCACCAGGTTCAGGTGGCGGCTCTCGCCGGGCTTCGGCGGCGGCGGCGCCGCCGCCGCGGGCCGCCCGCGCCGGTGGGCGCCGCGGCCTGGGCGTCCTCGATGGCCTCGCCGATCGCGCGCGAGTCGAGGAAGCGGAAGCTCCCGACCTGCTGCCTCACGCCGTCCTCGTAGACCTCGATCTCCTCCGGGCGCAGGTCGCGCACGCTGCGGCCCTTCTTGTCGCGCACGACGACGTCGAGCAGCACGACCTCGGTGTCGACCCGGAACACGTCGCGCTTGAGCTCGGGCGGCGGCTCCTGGCTCAGCGGCGCCGACCAGGCAGGCAGAGGCGAGGAGCGCAACCGAGACGCTCAGGCGAAAGGCGCGACCCGGCGGGCATCCCCTCATGGCTTCTTCGCCTCCTGGCCGATGGTGTCCTCGCGGGCGAACCCCGGGAGGCGCTTCGTCTCGCGGTCGACCTGCAGCCGCTTGTACTCCTCGCGCACCTTCTCGGCGTCCTCGCGGCGGCCCGCCATCACGTAGGCGCGCGCGAGTGCCGCCCGCATCTCGGGGCTCTGGGGGGCGAGGCGCACCGCCTCCTCCAGCTCGCGGACGCCGCGAGGCACCGCCCCGGTCTCGACCAGCGCGCGCCCGAGGGCGTGGTGCCCGGCGAAGAGGCCCGGGGCGATCCGCACGGCGCTCTCCGCGTACGGCAGCGCCTCCGCGTGCTCGCCCCGCTTGAGGAGCTCGAACGCGATCTCGAGGGGCGCGTAGACGGAGGCGGGGTTGACCTCGATCTCCTTCCGGAACTGGTCGAGCGCCGCGGCCGCGTGCTCCTCGCCCTGCTGCAGGAGGTAGCCGCCGTACCCGTAGTGCAGGTTGGGCGCGTCGGGATAGCGGGCGAGCGCCTCCTCGAATCGCTGGCTCGCTTCGGCCTTGAGACCGAGCGCGGCGAACGCCGCTCGCCCCGCCGCCTGCACGAGCTCACGCCGCTCTTCCGGGACGTCCCCGGGCAGGAGCGGCATGCGAAGCAGGAAGACCCCGCAGGCGGCCACGAGGTCGGGCGTCTCGGTCTTCGCTCGCGCCAGGGCCGCGAGCGGCTCCACCGCCAGCTCGAACTGCGAGGCCCGGATGCGGAGGAGGGCCATGTGGTAGTACACGGCGTCGCGGATCTCGGCGTTGCCGACGGACCCGAGCGAGAGGCCGCGCGCGAGGTGGCGCATCGAGCCGGCGTAGTCCTTCGCCTGGAACTCCGACAGGCCCCGCAGGGCCCAGCCGGCACCGGAGTCGGGCTTGAGGGCGACGAAGCGAGCGAAGGCCCGCGCGGCCTGCGCGCCGAGGCCCCGCTCGTACGACAGCGCCCCGAGGTACCACCAGCCCTCGTCCCACGACGGACGAAGGCGCACCCCCTCGCGGTACCAGCGGATCGCCTCCGTGGCGTCGCCGCCGTCCCGGGCCGCCACGGCCCTCCGGGAGACCTCATCGAACGAGACCGCAGCAGTGGCGCTGGCCTTCGGCCCCGCGCCCGGCGAAGCCGGGGGGGCGCTCTGAGCGAGGCGGGGCGACCCGGCCGCGAGCGCCGGGAGCAGGAAGGGGGCGAGAGTCAGGATCGGGCGGATGGCCAAGGGGACGTCCTCACCCATCATATTGCCATGGGCCGGCGCGCCGGATTCGGCCGGCGCAACCGCCCGCGAAAAGAAAACGGCGGGCGCCGCCCGGAGGCGACGCCCGCCGCGAAGACTCGGCCTGCTGTGGTTCCTAGAAGGTGAAGCGCAGCGCGAGCTGCACGATGCGCCGGCCGAACTTGTTGTCCTCGTTGATCTTCCCGAAGTTGGCGTTGGTCTGGACGCCGTTCGTGTAGTTGAGCGTCAGGTTCGCGCCCGTGTCGGGATACCACGTCGGGTGGTTGAACACGTTGTAGGCCGAGACCCGGAACTGGAGCCTCTGACCCTTGCTGCCCATGGAGAAGTTCTTGAACAGCGACAGGTCGACGTTCTTGTAGGAGTTGCCCCGGATGGTCGGCCAGATGTAGTTGCCGTTCTGCCCCACGGACGGTGCGGCGAAGCAGCTCGTGTTGAACATGAAGCCGCTCGGGACGTTCTCCGTCGGGTTGCAGGTCAGCACCGGGAACGCCGCCATCTGCGGCGAGCCCGCGATGTGGCGGCCGTCGATCGTCACGCCCTGTGCGTTCGTGCCCTGGATGTTGAAGTTGGCGCCGTTCGCCAGCTGCAGGGGCGCGCCGCTGACGTAGGTCGCGACGCCGGCGGCCTGCCAGCCGCCGAGGATGAGGTCGAGGGTCTTGTTGTCCTTGAACTCCCCCAGGAGCCAGGAGAACGAGACGCTCCCCACGTGCGTGCGGTCCTGACCGCTGACCCCGTAGTAGAACTCCTGCGGGTCGACGATGTACTCCGAGCCCCAGGAGTTGCCGGTCTCGTTCGTCCGGATGCCCAGCGCCTTGGAGAACGTGTAGCTCCCCGTGAAGTTGAAGTTGCCCCGCTGGCGGCTCAGGAGGACCTGCAACGCGTGGTAGTTGCCATACGCGTTGTGCCGGTACACGTTCAGGTCGCCGTAGGCCGACAGCGGCCGGTAGAGGTCCTGGTTGCCGTCCGGGTCGTTGAGCATGGCGCCGATCGGCACCGCGTTGTAGTTGGCGATCCCGTTGTTGACCAGGTACTCGGACTTGTTGCCCACGTAGCCGAGCTCGACGTTCATCGACCAGGGCATCTTCTGGTTGAGCGTGAGGCTCCAGGAGTAGGACAGCGGCATCGTGTTGTCGTCGAACTGGATCGCGTTCCCGGCGCCGGGCAAAGCACCGCCGCCCAGGCCCTCGACAGCGCTGAGGGTGGTTCCGCCGGCGCTGAACGACCTGACCCCCTGACCCACGGCGAGCAGGCTGGAGTAGAACGACTGCGGCTCGTGGTAGCGGTACATGCCGACGCCGCCGCGGACCACGGTCTCGCCGCTTCCCTTGAGGTCCCAGGCGAAGCCGACGCGCGGGGTCACGTAGAACCAGCTACCGTCCACGCCGGAGAGCGGCGTGTTCGGGTCGATGGCGGTCCAGGCGATGCCCGGGTACGAGCCCGTGCCGCTGCCGTAGTTCGCCCGGTTGAAGGCCGCCATGCCGATGCCCGAGTTGTCCGTCCAGGGCCCGAAGTACGAGAAGCGCAGGCCGTAGTCGAGGGTCAGGCGGGGCTTGATCTTCCAGGAGTCCTGGATGTAGGCCTCGCCCAGGGTGTAGTGCATGTCGTTGACCGCGTTCTTCGACGACTCGCTGTAGTCCATCGGGCCGCCCCGCAGGAGGTCGGCGAACGTGTTGCCCGTGCTGCCGCCTTCCCAGGTGGCCAGCGCGATGTAGCCGTTCGAGTTGGCGTTGCCGGGCTGGGCGTTCGAGACGTACTCGTAGTAGGCGCCGGCCTTGAGCGTGTGCAGGCCCCACACCTTGGTGAGGTTGTTCTGGGCCGAGATCTGCCACTTCTTCGCGAACAGGATCGGGTCGAAGCCGCCGGGGTTGAAGATCAGCGGGCCGTTGGCGCCCCAGCCGCCCGGGTCGATGGACGGGATCTGGTCGTTGCTGTCACCGAAGACGCCCTGGTACGGATAGCCGAGGGCCTGGCGCGAGATCGCCGCCCTGTCGTCGATCTCGTTCGGGAAGTTGATGTAGGTGAAGGCGAGGATCGTCTCGTTCGTCAGCGTCGGGTCGAACACGTGCGTCAGGCTGGCCGAGACGGAGTCGGAGCGGTTCTTCCCGCTGATCTGGGACGGGTACGGGAGCTGGCGCTCGCCGTTTCTCCACCACAGGCCGATCGCGAAGGGCTGCGTCTCGCGCTGGATGTTGTAGCGCACGAACAGCTTCGTGTTGTCGGAGATGTTGAAGTCGAGGCGCGCGAGGCCCTGCCAGCCGTTCTGGTTCAGCAGGATGTTGTCGATGTAGTTGTAGCCGCCGGTCGTCGCCGGGTTGGCGTTGGGCTGCTGGAACGTGTTCAGCAGGGCCTGGCCGCCCGGGTCGATCTGGCTCTGCGGCACGATGCCGCCGGGGAGGTTGATCCCGGTGTTGACGAAGCTGCCGGAGCCCACCGCGGCGGAGTTGTTGAAGTTGCCCGCGCGCTGCTCGGCGGTCGGGACCCACGACTTGACGAAGCCGGTGTCGAGGGCCTGGCCGAAGTACTCGAACCCGGCGAAGAAGAAGACCTTGTCCCGGTTCTTGTTGAAGCTCGTGCCGGGGATGAGCAGCGGGCCGCTGATGGTGAAGCCGGGGTAGTTGAACTTGTTCTTGACCCGCTCCGCGCCGACCTTGTTCCCGAACCACTCGTTCGAGTTGAGCTTGTAGCTGCGCAGGTAGCCGAAGACCGAGCCGTGGAAGTCGCGGCCGCCCGACTTGCTGATGACGCTCATGGCCACCGGGCCCTTGGCGTGCTCGGCCGAGAAGTTCGACTGCAGGACCTTGAACTCCTGGACGAACTCGGTGTTCGGGTTGACGGAGGTCGCGCAGTTGCAGCCGGGGTCCGCGCCGGGGGCGCCGTCGATCGTGATGTCGAGGGCCCACGTGCGGTTGCCGTTGGCGGAGTAGTTGCCGACGGCGCTCTGCTGGCCGCCCTCGCCGTTGCCGTTGATGCCGTAGACCTCGCCGCTGAAGTTCGGCTTGTTGCTGGTGCCGTTCGTCGACGGGGTCATGCCGGGGAGCAGGCGGAGGACCTCGGCCGCGGACGTGCCGATGATCGGGATGTTCTCGATCTGCTCGGAGGTGAGGGTCGCGCTCTTCTCGCCCGAGTTGAGGGGCGTGAGGGCCACTTCCGCGCTCACCGAGACGGTCTCGGCCACGGTCGCGACCTTGAGGGCGACCTGGCGCAGGGAGCGGCTGTCACCCGATCGCAGCTCGAGGCCGGTGACCTCGTACGTGTTGAAGCCCGCGATCGAGACCTGGACGGTGTAGGTGGCGGCCGGCAGCGAGGCGAACGCGAAGAACCCGTCGGCGTTGGTGACCGAGCGGCGGACGCCCTTCGACGCCTCGTTGATGACGGTGACGTCGGCGCCGGGGATGACCCCCCCGGACTCGTCGACGACGCTGCCGCTGATCGAGCCGGTGATGCTCTGTGCGGACGTGGTGCCCGGCAGCGCCAGTAGCGCCACCAGGAGGGAGAGGGCGACGAGCGTGATCGCCTTCACCGTTCCCGTGCTTTGGTTCAACTTCATCTGGTTACCCTGCCTCCAAGAATTACGAGAGAGCCGGATGCGTTGCTCTCCTCCAGCCGCATGGCTCGAACACGTGATCCTACGGCCACTGGAGCGCCAGTTTGCGGTGGCTGTTAAGAGGTGTCAAGAAAAAATGAGGCTGAGGATCATAGGGCTCATGAGCGCCAAACCCATCCAAGAAAACGGACTCTCGATCCATCGACTTGAATGCGGACAAGTCACTTTTTGGCAGTGACTTACAGTGCCCGATCGACTCTGCAGCACGCGACGCACTCCAGTCGATTGGACAGCGTCGGTCAGGCCAGTGATCGACGGCCTGATTGCATACGATCGATGGCGATCATCGTTGGTCAGCGTCCAACGAACCGCGCACCGAGAGGACCTTCTCCGAAGGGTCGCCCGCGGCGGGCTACGGCTGCAGGGTGAACGCGGTCTTCTCCTCGGCCTGCGCGCTGCCCTGCCTCACGGTGATCTTGAGCTCGTGACGCCCGGGCTCGTACTTCGCGATCGGGATCGGCGCGAGGAAGCGGATGCGCCCGTCGGGGTCGGCGGCGGGCAGCACCACGGAGTTGCGTCCCTCCGCCTTCCCGTCGGAGGAGAACTCCAGGGTCATCTGCGGGGCGGCGCCCCCCGCCACGGGGTAGACGATCACGTAGACCGGCAGCTTGGCGGTCGCCGCTTTCGAGATCGGGTCGTCGAGGCTCGGCACGATGCGCATGGCCTCGCCGCGCAGCGGGTCCTCGGGCGCGCCGGGCTGGGCCGCGGGGGCGGGCTCCACCCGCCGCACGATGACGACGCTGCTCATGGCGAGGCCCTCCGCGGGGGCCACCACGAGCGGGACGCGGTGGACGCTCGTCGCCGCGCTCTCGCGGTCCTGCGCCACGAGCTCCAGGGTGTAGGTCCCGGGGGGCACCACGAGCTTCCGCTTGAAGACGACGTTGCCCTGCTGCAGCTGGGGCAGCTTGTCGAGCGGGCCCTGGAAGGGGTAGTCCTGGCTGACCCTCTCCACGGCCTTGCCCTGCGCGTCCTTGACCAGGGCGAGGAGCGCGAAGTGGAGCTTGTAGAGCTGGGCCTTGGGGTCGGTCGTCACCTTGAAGCTCGCGATCGGGAGCTCCGCGACGAGGGTGATCTCCCGGCCCTCGGGGCTCGAGCCGAACGCGAACGTGCCGGCGGTGATCGGGAAGTCCTTCTTCGGCTCCGCGGCCTGGAGGGCCTCGAGCAGCGGCATCTCGTAGGCGAGGATCGGGCCGGCCTCGTCGGGCGGGGTCGCGAAGTAGCCGTTGGGGTGCTGCACCTTCGTCCCGCCGCGGCTCACCTCGACCTCGATGCTGCGGAAGCGGCCGTCCCAGGCCGCGACCGAGGGCGCGTACGCGACCTCGTAGAAGCCACCGAGGTCGGCGGCGAGGCGCGCCATGGGCTTCTTGTAGTCGTTCACCTCGAGGACGGCGAAGCCGCCGGTGTTCTGGCTGAGCTCGTTGAGCGGCTGCTTCGAGTTGGTGCGCGTGCTGGCCTCCGCCCGGTCGCCCAGCTGCACCTTGCTCGTGGTCGTTCCCCCGCCCGCGAGGGGGTCGTTGCTCGAGCTGTCCCTCCGGACGTCCGCGAGCGTGTCGCGCGCGGTCCGGGCCTCGCTGTCGATGGCGAGCCCGCTCACGTCGATCGCGTAGAAGGCCACGTGCGCGCGGTTGGCCTCGCTGATCGTCGACTTGAAGAAGTCGTTGAGATTGCCGGAGACCGTCAGCCCGCCCGTGAAGTAGAGGACGGTCTTGCGACCCGGCGCGGTCGCCTGCCCCTTCGCCATCGCCATCAGCAGGTAGAGGGGCGAGCCCTCCTGCTGCTGGCGCAGCAGCCGGTCCCCCTGGCGCATGATGCGGCCGAGGACCTCCGCGCGGGAGACGACCGCGGGGTCGCCCGCCTTGCCCGTGGCGAGCAGCGCGAGGGTGTCGGCGACCTGGCCGCGGGCCGCCGCGTCGGGCTGGGCGAGCGCCTCGTCCTGGTTGCTCGCCGCCTTCTCCACGGCCTGCCTCACGAGGGCGAGGTCGTTCGTGAAGGGCTGCACCGTCCACAGCTGCAGGCCGATGCGGAAGACGCCGATCTGCGTGTTCGGGCCGAGGTCGTGCTTCAGCAGCTCCTCGACCGCCTGCCGCGCGCGCTTCTGCTGGTTCAGGTCCATGCCGGAGAAGACGAGGGAGATCAGGTGGCCGGGGCCCGGCGCTCCCGCCGCGGCCTCCCCGGGCTTGACGAAGCGGACGGATTCGATCGGCCGCTTGCTGCCGTTCTCCGTGACCTGGATCTCCTCCGGCCTGAGGTCCGGGACGGCCACGTCCTTGGCCTTCACGACGACGTCGAGGACGACCTTGTCGGCGACCGGGGGGTCGGCCGCGCGAGCGGGGGCCGCCGGGCCGACGAGGAGAAAGCCGAGGATGAGAGCGAGAGCCGTGCGCATGAAGGCCTCCTGGGGGCGGCGGTGGCCGCGCCCGAAACCGCGCCAGCTTGGCGGAAACGCCCGAGCGGTGTCAATCGGTCGAACGGATCAC
The DNA here is from genome assembly GCA_963818355.1 of uncultured Acidobacteriota bacterium. GTDB lineage: Bacteria > Acidobacteriota > Vicinamibacteria > Fen-336 > Fen-336 > DATBSL01. Next base: position 30,133 of record CAWFSB010000040.1, read on the forward strand.
GGCCTGGGGCCGCGCTGCGAGCCGCCGGGCTTCAGCGCGCGGTGCTCAGTGCCGCGGCCACGGCGTCGATCGCCGCCACCGCCTCGCGGCCCTTCCCCGCGTGGTTGTTGACCACGATCGCGAACGCGAGCCGCTCGCCGCTCGCCGTGGTCACGTAGCCCGCGAGCGCGTTGGCGCGGCCGGTCGTGCCGGTCTTCGCCACCACTCGCCCCTCCGCCGGGGTGCCCTTCATCCGATTCTCGAGCGTGCCGTCCACCCCGGCGATCGGGAGCGAGTCGCGGAAGGCCGCCGCTTCGGGGTGGCGATCCATGGCCACGAGGAGCGCGACGAGGCCGCGCGGGGTGAGGAGGTCGCTCGGGGCGAGGCCGGAGCCGTCGGTGAGCGCCCAGCCCTGGTCGGGCACTCCGAGCCGTTTCGCGAGCTCCGCCACGGCCTCGTGACCCTTCTCCGCGCTGCCCTCGCCCCCAACCTTGAGGCCCACGAGTCGCAGCAGCATCTCGGCGTGGAGGTTCTGGCTCCTCTTGTTCACGACGCGGACCATCTGCGCCATCGACGGGCTGTCGTGCGCGGCCAGGACGCGGGCGCCGGAGGGCAGCGGGGCGCTCGAGGTGGAGGCGCCGCCCGTCACGCGGATGCCCTTCGCCTCGAGGACGTCGAGGAACACCTTCGCCGCGCACAGCGCCGGGTCGCACACCGCCAGCCGGCCGTCCCACGCCCCGCCGAGGGGGACGTGACCCGCGAGCCGCGCGTCGTTTCGTCCCGGCTCCCGGAGAAGCGAGACGGTCTCGTCGTCCCCCGCCGCGGCGTCCGATCCCGGCGGCGGCGCCTCCGTCGTCGTCACCGACGACGAGACGGCGAGGCACCCGTGGCGGGGCTCGGTCTCCAGCACGGCCGGATCCCCGACCCGCTCCCCCGGCTTCGAGCGTCACCTCCACCAGGTTGTCGGCGAAGGAGAGGGCCGAGACCTCGGTCCCGTAGCCCCAGGCGAGGTCCTCCCACTCCCAGTCGGCGCCGCGGCGGTCGCCGGTGAAGGCCCCCTCGTGGCCGATCACGCGGCCTTCGACGCGCCGCACGCCCGCCGCCACGAGCGCGTCGGCCATCTCCTCGAAGGCCGCGGTCGGGCGGCCGGGCGTGAAGCGGGCCGAAAGGTTCGGGTCCCCGCGGCCCACGAGGTAGACGTCTCCCAGGATGCGGCCGAGGCCGTCGAGCCGTCCGTCCGTCTCGACCGTCGTGCGCAGTCGCGCGTCACTTCCGTAGGCGTCGAGGGCCGCCGCCGTGGTCACGAGCTTCATGTTGGAGGCGGGGCGAAACGCCTTCTCCGCGTTGCGCGCGTAGAGGGTGCGGCCGCTCGCGAGGCTGCGCACCTCGATTCCCCAGAAAGCCGGGGCGAACTCGGGGCGCGAGACGATCGGGTCGATGGCCTTCCCGAGGCGCTTGGGCGAGGGATCCCCCGCCTCGGCCCCGCCCGCGCCAAGGGCCAGGGCCAGCGTGAGGATCGACACCGCCCGCGCCAGTCCCCGACCGCCTTCTTCACGCATCCGGCACCCCCGGCCTAGTCCCGGGCCGAGGGTCCGTTGCCCGGCGGGGCGGGTCCCGCCGGCCCGTCTTCCGGCGCCCCCTCGCCGCGCGCGTGCTCGGGGGCAGGACGCTCGCCCGGCTCGCGGCGATCGGAGTCGCGCCGGTGCTCGGCGCGGTGGTCGCGGCCGTTGCGCGAGTCGCGCCGGTCCTCGCGCTTCTCGGCCGGCCTCGGGTCCCGCCGGGCCTCGCCCTCGGCCGGCGCCGCCTGTGCTTCCGGCCACCGGCAGAAGATCATCTTGCCCGCCGTCGTCTGGAGAACGCTCGTCACCGTGACCTCGACCGTGCGGCCGATGGCGCGCTTGCCCTGGTCCACCACGACCATGGTCCCGTCGTCGAGGTAGGCGACGCCCTGCCCCGCCTCCTTGCCCTCCTTCAGCACGAAGACCCGCAGCACCTCGCCCGGCAGCACCACCGGCTTGAGGGCGTTCGCGAGCTCGTTGATGTTGAGGACGGCGACGCCGCGCAGCTGGGCCACCTTGTTGAGGTTGAAGTCGTTGGTCACGATCTTGCCGGAGAGCCGCTTGGCGAGCTCGATGAGCTTGAGGTCGACCTCCTTGACCTCCGGGAAGTCGGTCTCGACGATCTGCACGTGCACGTTCGTCATCTTCTGGACGCGCTGCAGGACGTCGAGGCCGCGGCGGCCGCGGTTGCGCTTCATCGAGTCCGAGGAGTCGGCCACCTGCTGCAGCTCGCGCAGCACGAACTGGGGCACCACGAGCGTCCCGTCGAGGAAGCCCGTCTCGCAGATGTCGGCGATGCGCCCGTCGATGATCACGGAGGTGTCGAGCACCTTGTACTGGTGCAGCCGCGAGGCGTCCTTGAAGGCGGCGATGATCCGCGCCGGCTCGAACCACTCGCCGCGGCGGGCGCCGATCACGATGCCCATGTAGATGAGGAAGACGATCAGGACCGAGTGGATGAAGTGCTCGGCCACGAGATCGAGCCCGGCGATCACCCCCCAGACGAGGTGGGCGCCGAGGAGGCCGGTGACGCCCCCCACCAGGGCCCCGACCATGTTGTGGGCGGGGACCCGGTGCAGCCGCAGCTCCAGGCCGATGATGCCGAGGGCGAACGCTATGCCGAGCGCGAGCCCCAGGACCTCCTGCCCGGGGAAGGGGTTGTAGTGCCACCCGGCCCAGCCGAGCGACGCGACGACGAGCAGGCGGAAGAGGACGAGCCACATGAGGAGGCCTTTCGGGGGCGCTGGCGAGGGCCCGCGATCAATGACGGGAATGAGGCGGAGGGCTTCATCGGTGCGTCCTGAGATGGCGCCATGATACCCCCACGCCGCCGGCGGGCAAGCGCCCGAAGGACTCCCGAAGCCTCGGGCCGACGGACGGACGGGCGAGCGTGGAGTGGGTGCTTGCTAGTCGCCGTCGGCGAGGCGCTCGAGGGCTTCCTCGAGGGTGTTGACGCCGATCAGCCGGATGCCGGGGTCCAGGTCGTCGGGGATGTTGCGGGCGGGCAGGATGCAGCGCGTGAAGCCCATCTGCGCGGCCTCGCGCACGCGCAGCGCGGCCTGGGCGGCGCCGCGCACCTCGCCGCCGAGGCCGACCTCGCCGAAGAGCACCGTGTGGGCGGGCAGCGCGCGGTTGCGGAAAGACGACGCGATCGCCGCCGCCACGCCGAGGTCGGCGGCGGGCTCGTCCACCTCGAGGCCGCCGGCGACGCTCACGAACACGTCGTCGCCGAGCAGCTCGAGGCCGACCCGCTTCTCGAGCACGGCGAGGAGGAGGCTCGTGCGGTTGGGGTCGATGCCGAGCGACATGCGCCGCGGGGTGCCGAAGGAGGTCGGCGACACGAGCGCCTGCACCTCCACCAGCATCGGCCGCGATCCCTCGATCGTGCACACGACGGCCGAGCCCGGGGCCCCCGCCTGCCGCTCGGAGAGGAAGAGCGCGGACGGGTTCGCCACCGGCTTGAGGCCGGCGCCGGTCATCTCGAAGACACCGAGCTCGGAGACGGCGCCGAAGCGGTTCTTCACCGCGCGCACGATGCGGTGGTGCTGGCGCTTCTCGCCCTCGAAGTAGAGGACGGTGTCGACGATGTGCTCGAGGGACTTCGGCCCGGCGATGCTGCCGTCCTTGGTGACGTGGCCGATCAGGAAGGTGGTGACGCCCCGGCCCTTGGCGAGGAAGAGGAGCTGCGTCGCCACCTCGCGCACCTGGCTGATGCTGCCGGGGGCGGAGGGGAAGCGCGAGGAGAAGACGGTCTGGACGGAGTCCACGACCAGCGCGGCGGGCTTCAGGGCCTCGACCTGCTCGAGGATCCGCTCGAGCGAGGTCTCGGCCAGGAGGAAGAGGCCGCCGCCGGAGATCCCCAGGCGCTCGCCGCGGAGCTTGACCTGGCGCTCGGACTCCTCGCCCGAGACGTAGAGCACGGTGCCGTGGGTCCGGCCGAGCAGGTGCGCCACCTGCAGGATCAGGGTGCTCTTCCCGATCCCGGGCTCGCCGCCGATCAGCACCAGCGAGCCGGGCACGATGCCGCCGCCGAGCACGCGGTCGAACTCGTCGATGCCGGACGGGACGCGCGACTCCTCGCCGGAGTCGATCGCGTCGAAGGGCTTCGGGCTCGAGGGGCCCGAGGGAAGGGTCGACGGGTCGGGCCGTCCCTTGCCGGGGGGCGGCGCCACCTCCTGGCGCTCCTCCACGAAGCTGTTCCAGTCCCCGCAGTCGGGGCAGCGGCCGAGCCACTTGGAGCTCTCGAAGCCGCACGCCTGGCAGGCGAAGACCGTCCGGACCTTGGTCATGTCACCCGGCGCGTCAGGCCGGCCCGCCGCGCCACTCGAGGTTCTCGAAGCGGGTGAATTCCTTGATGAAGGCGAGCTTGCGGCTGCCGGTGGGGCCGTTTCTCTGCTTGCCGATGATGATCTCCGCGATGCCCCGGTTCTCGTCCGTGGGCTTGTGCTCCTCTTCGCGGTAGATGAACATCACGATGTCTGCATCCTGCTCGATGGCTCCCGATTCTCTCAGGTCCGAGAGCTGCGGGCGGCGGTCGGTGCGGGCCTCGGGGGCGCGGGAGAGCTGGGAGAGGGCGATCACCGGCACCCCGAGCTCCTTGGCCAGGCCCTTCATCGAGCGGCTGATCGCCGACATCTCCTGCTGGCGGTTCTCGACCCGCCCGGCCGAGCTGACGAGCTGCAGATAGTCCACGATGATGAGCCCGAGCCCGAACTCCGCCTTGAGCCTCCGGCACTTCGCCCGCATCTCGAGCGGCGAGATGGTGGCCGAGTCGTCGATGTACAGCTTCGACTGCGAGAGGTCGGTGTAGGCCTTGGCGAGCCGGGCCCAGTCCTTCTCGTTGAGCTTGCCGGTGCGCAGGCGGTGGGCGTCGACCCGGGCGTCGGCGCAGAGGAGCCGCAGCGCGAGCTGCTCCTTCGACATCTCGAGCGAGAAGAGCCCCACCGTCTCCCCCACCCGCAGCGCCACGTGCTGCGCGATGTTGAGGCAGAAGGAGGTCTTGCCCATCGCGGGGCGGGCGGCCACGATGACGAGGTCGCCCTTCTGCAGCCCGCTCGTCATCTCGTCGATGTCGACGAAGCCGGTGGCGAGCCCGGTGACCACGTCCTTCGACTGGGAGAGCTGGTCGATGGTGCGGAAGCTCTCCTTGACGATCTCCCGCATGCTGACGAAGCCGGCGCGGATCCGCCGCTCGGCGATGTCGAAGATCGACTTCTCGGCCTGGTCGAGGAGAGCCGCCGCCTCTTCCTCCCCCTCGTAGCAGGAGTGGACGATGCGGTTGCCGGCGTGGATGAGGTTCCGGAGGACCGACTTCTCCTTGATGATGCGGCTCCAGTGCTCGACGCTCGTGATGCGGGGCACCCCGTCGACGAGCCCGGCCAGGTAGGCGGCGCCACCCACCGCCTCGAGCGCCGACTGGCGGGCGAGCTCGTCCTTCAGGGTGACGAGGTCGATCGGCTGGCTCCGCTCGGACAGAGCCGCCATGGCCTCGAAGACACGGCGGTGGGCCTCGCGGTAGAAGTCCTCGCGGCGGAGGATCTCCGCCGCGGAGCTGAAGGCCTGGTTGTCCACCAGGATCGCCCCGAGGACGGTCCTCTCCGCCTCGGGGTTGTGCGGGAGGGTCCGGTCCTTCGGGGGGGCCTCGGTGCTCAAGTGAGCCAGATCTCGCGCCGCGTGGCGGCGCGAGGTCATCCCTCCTTGGTGACCAGCAGCCGCAGCGACGCCTGCACCTCGGGGTGCAGCCGCACCTTGATCTCGTGCTCGCCGAGCGTCTTGATGGCGTCGTCGAGGAGCACCTTGCGCTTGTCGATTTCGATGCCCTTCGACTTCAGGAACTCCGCGATGTCGCCCGCGGTCACCGAGCCGTAGAGCATCTCGTTCTCGCCCACCTTGCGGGGCGCCACGAAGCGCAGGCCGCCGATGCGGGCCGCGAGCGCCTCGAACTCGGCCTTCTCCTTGGCGAGGCGGGCCAGGCTGGCCTTCTGCTCCTTCTCGACCATCGCCTTGTTCGTGGCGTTGACCGGCACGCCGAGACCGCGCGGCAGCAGGAAGTTGCGGGCGAAACCGTCGGCGACCTTCACGATGTCGCCGCGGCGGCCCAGCTTGTCGACGTCGTCCCTCAGGATCAGCTCCATGACTCTCCTCGAGATTGAATCACGCCTGTCGTCCAGGCCGGGTCCCCTCGCCCGCCCCGGTCGGGGGCTCGGCCCAGCGACGGAAGTCGAACCAGTTGTCGAACAGGCCCAGCAGGGCGAGGATCTGCGGGGCCCAGGGGTTGGCCAGCACCAGGACGACCACCGCCGCGCGAAGGAGCGGCGGCCCGGCCAGGCGCCGAGCGTAGAAGGCCACGACCGCCAGCCCCTGCAGGGCGAAGAAGAACGCCGTGACCAGGAGCACGTTGTAGGCGACCGGCCTCGCCAGGGGCAGCGCCACGGCGGCGCCGGACAGCACGAAGACGACGGCAAGGGCGAGGGGCCAGCGCACCCGCTCGAACTCCCCGTCCTCGAGCCAGCCCGGATCGCGCCGGAGCAGGTAGAGGCGGAGGACGCTCGCGTTCGCGGCCACGAGCACCGCGGCGCCGATCACCCAGGCGGCGGGGAACACGACCGCGAACGCGTCGCGCAGCGCCCCCACCTGCTCGGTGAACTCGGCGACCTGCTCGGGGGGCAGCCCGCCCGCGCTGAGCTGGGCGAGGAACGCCTCCGAGCGCAGGTTGTCGATCGGGGCGAGGAAGCGCTCCGCCATCGCCTGGGGGACGAAGGCGAGCCCGGCCGCGATCTCCGCCACCAGCGCCCCGAACGCCCAGGCGCAGCCGCGCAGCAGGCCGCGGCCCCGGGCCAGCGACTCGCCGAGCAGCAGGCCCGGCACCGCCAGCACGAGCAGGTAGAAGCCGGCCGCGGGAAGGGCGCTCGACGCCGCGACGAGCGCGGCGGCGAGGGAGGCGGCGAGCCACGCGCCCGCCATGCCGCCGCGCAACCGCTGCACGATGAGCGGGACCGGCGAGACGAACGAGAGGGGCGCCAGCGCCGGCACGAGGCCGGCCGACCCGAAGAGGAGGGCCGAGAGGGCGCCCGCCCCCACGAGCCCGCCGAGGCGGGGCTCCGCCTGCATCCCGGTCCCCACCGACACCGGTCCCCGTTGGGTCATCCCGTCCCGCCGCGAGAGCGCTTCAGTCCGCCGCGTACGGCAGCAGGGCGATGTGACGCGCGCGGTTCACGGCCTCGGTCAGCTTGCGCTGGTGCTCGGCACAGGTCCCGAACATGCGGCGGGCCAGGATCTTGCCCCGCTCGGGCACGAACTGCCCGAGCAGCTTGACGTCCTTGTAGTCGACGTAGTCGATCTTGTCCGCGCAGAACTTGCAGACCTTGCGCCGACGGAAGAAGTAGCGCTTGCCGCCCGCGTCCTTGCCGCCGGCCCCGGCGCCGGCCCCGGCGCCGCCCCGGCCCCCCGCCCCGCCACCGGACCGGCCGGACGGCCGGCCGAAGCTCCGCGAATCTCCGCCCATCCCCTGGGAGCTCACTGCTGCACCTCCGCCGGACGAGCGGGCTGGGAGCCCGCGCGGCCCTTTCGCTTCTCTTCCCCGAGCGCACGCTTCGCCTTGCGCCGCTCGGCCTTGCGCAGCTCCTCGTCCACCCGCACGGTCAGGTAGCGGATGACGCCGTCCGTGACCTTCAGGCGGCGCTCGACTTCCTTGACCATGACGCCGGTGCCCTCGGCGACGAGCAGGACGTAGTAGCCCTCGCGGTGGCGCCGCACGGCGTAGGCGAGGCGCTTCTTGCCCCACTTCTCCATCTTCTGGAGCTTGCCGCCGTCCTTCTCGACGTGGCCCTGCACCAGCGCGGCGAGGGCGTCCACCTCCGGCTCCCCGAGGTTGGGGTCGGCGATGAACAGAATCTCGTAGGTCCGATCGCTCACTGATCCTCCTTGTGGATCCCCGCGGCGGCCCTTCCGGGGCCCGCGGGAAGCTCCTTTGGGGCCCGAGGGGCCCTACCGGGAGCAAGGGTTACTGGACACGGCCGGCTTCCGGCCGACCGCGACGAAACCCCAGTATAGCCTAAGCTCGCCGCCCGTTGAAGCGGTTCATGGCCGCGGCCGGGCCGTCCTCCAGGACGCACGCCACGGCGTCGGCCGCGAGGCCCACCGCCTCCTGGACGAGGAGCACCTCGTCGGAGGTGAAGTCGGCGAGGACGTACTGCGCGAGGTCGGCGGGCAGCTCGCCCCGCCGCACCCCGATCCGGACCCGGGCGAAGTCCTCGGTCCCCAGCGACTCCCCGAGCGAGCGCAGGCCGTTGTGCCCGCCGTGGCTCCCACGCTCGCGGACGCGGATGACGCCGAGGTCGAGCGCCAGGTCGTCCACGAGGACCACGAGGTCCGCGGGCGAGCCGCCGTTCGCGGCCAGCACCCGGGCGACGGGGCCGCCGCTTCCGTTCATGAACGAGAGAGGCTTGACGAGCAGGACGGTCCCGCCGCCGAGCGTCGCCTCCGCCACCCACGCGTCGCCGCAGAGGCGGCCCGCCGCCCGGGTGCGGGCGGCGAGCACGTCCACGGCCATGAAGCCGGCGTTGTGGCGGGTGCGACGGTAGCGAGCCCCGGGGTTGCCGAGGCCGACCACGAAGCGCAGGGGCCCCTACTTCTTGTCCTTCTTCTCGGCCTTCTTCTCGGCCTTCTCGGGCTTGCCGCCCTTCTCGGCCTTCTCGTCGGCCTCGCCCTCGCCCTTCTCGGCCTTGCCCTTCTTGATGACCTCGGGCTCCGCCGCTCCGGCCTCGGGCGCCGCCTCGACCGCCGCCGTCTCCGCCACGACCTCGGCCCGCGGCAGCACCACGTGCGCGATCACGATGTCGGCCTCGGTCAGCACCTTCACCTTGTCGCCGAGCTTCAGGTCGGAGACCCGGAAGTGCTTGCCGAGCTCGAGGTGGGCGATGTCCACCAGGATCTTCTCGGGGATGTCGGCGGGCAGGCACTCGAGCTCGAGCTCGCGCGTCACGAAGTCCACGAGGCCGCCCTGCAGCTTCACGCCCACCGGGACGCCCGTGAGCTCCACGTGGACCTTGATCTCGAGCAGCTTGTCGAGCGCCACCTCGTAGAAGTCGGCGTGGAGGAGCTGCCCGCGCAGCGGCTCGCGCTGGAACTCCTTGAGGATCACCTTGCGGCGCGTGCCGCCGAGGTCGAGGTCGAACAGGGTGTTCTCGCCGGAGGCGCTCTTGAGGATCGCCCCGAGCTCGCGCGGCGAGACGGCCACCGCCACCGCGTCCTTCCCCATCCCGTAGACGACCCCCGGGATCAACCCGCGGCTGCGCAGCCGGCGGTTCACGTTCTTTCCGGTCTCGGACCGGCTCTCCGCCGGCACCACGAATTCAGGCATTTCGCACTCCCACGGGTACTGCGTTTCTTAGACGAAGAGACTGGTCACCGAGGTCTCCTCGTGGATGTTCTTGATCGCGCGGGCCAGAAGCTCCGCGATCGAGAGCACCACGATCTTTCCGCTCGCGAGCTTTTCCTTCCCGAGCGGCATGGAGTCGGTGACGATGAGCTTGGAGAGCGGGCTTTTCTCGATCCGCTCGATGGCGTGCCCGGACAGCACGGCGTGCGAGCAGGAGGCCAGCACCTCCCGCGCCCCCGCCGCCTTGATGGCCTCGGCCACCTTGGTGAGGGTGCCCGCGGTGTCCACGATGTCGTCCACGATGAGCGCGGTGCGGCCCTCCACGTCGCCGATGACGTTGTGCACCTCGGCCACGTTGGGCTGGTCGCGCCTCTTGTCCACGATGGCGAGGCTGGCGTCGAGCCGCTTCGCGTACGCCCGCGCGCGCTCGACGCCGCCGGCGTCCGGCGAGACCACCACGAGGTCCTCGAGGCCCATCTTCTGCACGTGCTCGATGATGACGGCCGCGGCGAAGAGGTGGTCGACGGGGATGTCGAAGAAGCCCTGGATCTGCGCGGCGTGCAGGTCCACGGTGAGGACGCGGTCGGTGCCGGCGGTGGAGAGGAGGTCGGCCACCAGCTTGGCCGAGATCGGCACCCGCGGCTTGTCCTTGCGGTCCTGCCGGCCGTAGCCGTAGTAGGGCAGGACCGTGGTGAGCCGCGACGCGCTCGAGCGCTTGAAGGCGTCGAGCATGAGCAGCAGCTCCATCAGGTTCTCGTTCACCGGCGCGCAGGTCGGCTGCACCACGAACACGTCCGCCCCGCGGACGTTGTCGTGGCTCTGGAACCACACCTCCCCGTCGCTGAACCGGGCGAGGTGGGCCCGGCCGATGGGAACTCCGAGGTGCCGGGCGATCGACTCGCCCAGCGCGGGGTGCGCGCTCCCGGTGAAGATCTTCAGCTCTCTGCGCATGACCGAACGCTCTCGACGCCGTGGGTTGGCTGGGGCGGAAGGATTCGAACCTTCGATCCGGGGTCCAAAGCCCCGCGCCTTACCACTTGGCCACGCCCCAACGTGCGGGGGCTGCTACCCCTCGGAGCCCTCCTTTGAGGCGGCCTCGCCCGAGGCGGCCTCGCCGCCCGAGGCCGGGGCCGGCGCCGCCGCGGCGCCGGAGGAGACCTGCTGCTTGTAGATCCCGAGGATCTTCTCCTCGAGGTACTGGCGCATCTGGTTGTTGAGCGGGTGGGCGATGTCCTTGAACGTCCCGTCCTTCCGCTTCTTGCTGGGCATGGAGACGAACAGGCCCTTCGGCCCGTTGATGACCTTGATGTCCGTCACCACGAAGCAATGGTCGAAGACGATCGACACGAACGCCTTGAGCTTCTCGTCGTCCACCGGGATGACCTTGACGTCGGTGATCTCCATGTTGACCGCTCCTCTCGACCTCGACGGCCCCCACGTCAGCGTGCTCGCGCCCGGCCCCAGGCCACCCGGTACTGGTCGAGAGTCAGGGTCCGGGCGACGAAGGCCCGGAAGCCCTCGCCGGCCAGCGCCCGGCGCGCCCGATCCGCCGGCCGCGCGCCCTCGAACAGCCCGAAGTAGCTCGCGCCGCTCCCGGAGAGAGACGCGAGACGCGCACCCTCCCTCAGGAGGACGGCTCGAATGCGACCCGCCTGCTCGCGCAGGGCGGGCGCCTCCTCCAGCGCCGCCTCCTCGAGGTCGTTCACCAGGGCCGGGAACGACCCCGGTCCCTCCAACTCCCTCGATACAAAGTAGAAGATGCTATTACTGTTCAAACGGGGTGTCAAACCCGCGTCGACGCGGGCGAAAACCCGCGCGGTCGAGACGTGAATGCCGGGGTCCACGACCACGAGGTGGGCCCGGACCTGCTGGCGGAGGGGGTACACCTCGTCCCCCCGCGAGAGCCCCAGGGCGGTGCCCCCCAGCAGGAAGAAGGGCACGTCGGCTCCCAGGCGGCGGGCCAACCGGTGGAGCCCGTCCGGCCCCAGCCCCAGCTTCCACAGTCGGTCGAGGCCGAGCAGGACGGCGGCCGCGTCGCTCGACCCGCCCCCGAGGCCCCCGCCGACCGGGATTCGCTTGCGGATCTCGATCTCGACCCCGGCCGAGACCCGGCCGTGGGCGCGCAGGGCCTCGGCGGCCCGCGCCGCGAGGTTCGTCGCGTCCTGCGGCACGAGCGGGTGGTCACAGCGAACGCTCACGCCACGAGGGCGGGGGCGCAGAACCACGTCGTCGTGGAGGTCGATCGTCTGGAAGAGCGTGCGCAGCTCGTGGTAGCCGTCGTCGCGCAGCCCCAGCACCTCGAGGCCCAGGTTGACCTTCGCGTAGGCGCGCAGCCTCAGGGCCCTCGGCATCAGCGTCCTCCCAGCAACCGGCGCGCCTCGTCGGCGTCCACCCGGCGATAGCCGGAGTGGGGCGGCGGAAGGAAGACGGCCTCGGCCAGGTCGGGACCCGCCTCCGCGTCGTCCACCCTCGCCTCGAGCCGCGTCCCGTCGGCCAGGAGCGCCTCGACGCGCCTGCGGCAGCGTGTCGCCCCACTGCGCCTTGTAGTCGCGCAGTCCCGCGGGGGCCACGCCGACGAGCACGTCCATCAGCTCCGGCGGAGACAGCGCGACGCCGAGGAGAGCCTCGAGGTCCTCGGCCGCGGCCGCGCTCTCCAGGAAGGCCCTCTCCGCCGGCAGGACCGCGGTCAGGCGTCCCTCGCGGGCCACCGCCACGAGGCGCGCGCCGGAGGGGCCGGGGATCTCGATGCGCACCGCGTCGGGCCGCCGGAAGGCCATCAGGACCCGGCTGCGGCCGCGCACGTCCTTCCCGCTCACCGAGACCCGCACGCTGCCGGACCACGAGAGCGCGGCGGCCGCACGCACCGCCACCCCCGGCGGCGGCAGCGTGGCCGTTGCGCAGGCGGAGAGCAGGAGCCCGGCGAGCGCGAGCTCAGGGCGTGGGCGGCGGAACGGAGTTCTGCTGGGCCTGGAGAGCCCCCTGGGCCTCACGGATCTTCGCCTCCACGCGCGGGCGGTCGAGCTCTTTCTCCTCGTCCTCGCCCTTCAGGGCCTTCTGCCAATACTGCAGGGCCTCGGCCATGTGGCCCCGCTTCGCGAGGATGTCCCCGAGGTGGTTGAGGATCACCGCGTTCTCGCCGTCTTTCTCGAGCGCGCGCCGCACCGCCTGCTCCGCGGCCTCGAGGCGGTTCACGCGGAACAGAGCCCAGCCCAGGCTGTCCTGGTAGGCGGCGCTCTGCGGGTCGAGCTCCACCGCCTTCTGCACCAGCACGAGCGCCTCGTCCACCCGCACGTTGCGGTCGGCGTTCATGTAGCCCAGGTAGTTCAGCACGGGCGCGGAGTCGGGCTCGAGGGCGAGGGCCTGGCGGAAGGCCGCCTCGGCGTCGTCGTAGCGCTTCTGGCGCTCGAGCACCGCCCCGAGCTGGAAGAGGAGCGCGAGGCTCTTGGGGTCGACGGCGAGCGCCTGGCGCAGCGTCGCCTCGGCCTCCGGGAGCTTCCCGGCCCGCCGGTAGAAGTCGGCCACGCGGCCGAGCACCTTCGGGTCGGACGGCGCCCTCTCCCGCATGGCCTCGACGATGGCCGTCGCCGCGGCGGAGTCGCCCTTCTCGCGCAGCAGCGTGGCCTCGAGCCCGCAGAGGTCCACGTCGTCCGGGAAGCGCTGGCGGGCGGCTCGCACGGCGACGAGGGCCTCGTCCTTCTGCTTCGCGAGGTAGAGCGCCTCGGCGTGGAAGCTGAGGAGATTCGCGTCGGGCGGATCGCCGGCCTCGATGGCGCGGGCGAAGGCCTTCGCGGCCTCGGGGTAGCGCTCGAGCTGCTGGTAGGCGAAGCCGAGGTGGACGAGGAAGATGCGACGGTTGCCCGCGCCCTCCTCGTCGGCGGCCGGCGGCCGGGCCACGATCTCCTCGAGCAAGGCCGCGGCTCCGGCGAAGTCGCGGCGCGACTCGGCGATCGTGACCTTGAGGTAGGCGGCCTTCGTGTCCTTGGGGTCGGCCGCCGCCAGCGCGTCGGCCACGGCCGCGGCCTCGTCGAAGCGGCGGAGGTCCCGCAGCGATCGCCCCTTGAGGTCGAGCGCGAACAGGTTCGCGGGGTCGGCGACGAGCACGGCCTCCGCTTCCGCGAGGGCCTCCTGGGGGCGCTTCGCCTGCTGGAGGACCTCGCCGAGGGCGAGCCGCATGCGGACGTTGGCGGGCTCGATCTCGAGGGCCTTGCGGTAGTGGAGGACCGCCTGGTCGGAGTCCTCGGCGCGGGCGTAGATGTCCCCGAGGATCTGGTACGCGCGGGCCGAGCCGGGCTGAAGCTCCAGGGCCGTCTTCATGGCCGCCGCGGCCTCGTCCGACTCGCCGGCCATCAGGAGGTGGGTGCCCCGCTGGACGTGCGCCTCGAAGTTGCCGGGGTCGAGCGCCAGGTACATCGCCCACGCGCGCGCGGCCTCCTTGTGCATCTGCAGCTGGCCGTAGATCCCGGCCAGGTTCAGGAGGGACTGGCCGTCGGTCGGCCGGAGACGCGCGACGTCCTCGTACTGCGCGGCCGCGCGGCGCAGCGCCTCCTCCGCGGCGGGGCCCGCGGCCTGGATCTGCTCGAGCTGGGCGAGGATCAGGTGCGCGTCGGCGTCGTCCGGGTCGAGGGCGACGGCGGCGCGCGCCTCCGCTTCCGCGTCGTCGAGTCGGCCCATCTCGCGCAGCAGGCGCGCGGTCTCGACACGAATCGCGGAGGCGGAGGGATCGAGCTTCTGGGCCCGCCGATACTCCACGAGCGCTTCGTCGGTGTCGCCGGCGAGACGCGCCTGCAAGCCGAGGCTGAAGTGATAGTAGGCCTCGGAGCGCGCGGCCGGGGCGGGCGCCGGCGTCGACACCACGAGCGAGAGAACGAAGGCGAGAATCGGCATCTCCGTCGATTCTCCCACGCGCTTTCGAACGGAGTCAAAAAACCGAATCTTGACGGACAGCCGGCACGGGGGGTCTGGGGGGTGCGAAGCCCCCCCGAGAACAAGGAAAGCTGGGAGAAGCCGTAGGCGTTACGGGCGGCTTCGTCCCCGGGCTGCTCCGCTCTCCGAGGTCGTTCGCGATCCTCGGACGCTGACGCGACCGGAGCGTCCTCGGGTGCGTCGGACGCCTCTCGCTGGAGCTCCGGTACTGCTCCAGTATCCAGGCCTTCACCCGCTTCGAGTCGGCGGACGTTCCTTCGACCGAACGCAGGAAGTCGAAGAACCGACGCTCGTTGCCGGCGCCGAAGGCGCGGGAGGGGAAGGTCACGTAGACCTCCCCCTCGGGCGACCGCCACAGCGAGAAACCGACGAGCTTCATCCCGGCCAGGGGGCCGGCCTCGCCCTCGAAAACGACCTCCGCCTCGCAAACGAGACGCTCCGGGGCGCTGTCCCTCTCCACGAATACCACGCGCATCGCAACCTCCTTGGGTTGTCTTCAAGCCGGTCGGGAGAGGGGCCGGTGCCAGGGAGACTACCCGAGGCCGGTGCCAGGGCAGGTCCGTTCCGCTACCGCCGCGGCCAGGGGCTGCGCTAGACTCCGCCCATGCCCATCGACCCTGAGCTTCTCGAGATCCTCGCCTGCCCGGAGTGCAAGACGCCGGTCGAGGTCGTCAAGGACGGTGCGGGGCTGCGCTGCGCGAAGTGCCGGCGGGTCTACCCCGTCCAGGACGACATCCCGGTGATGCTCGTGGACGAAGCGAAGATCGAGGAGTAGGCCAGCCCGGAGGCGGCCTCCCTTGAACCTGGAGCGGGCCCAGCTCGGGCTTCTCGCCGCGCTCGCGGCCACCATCCCCGTTTCGATCTTCGCGAGCCAGCTGCTGCTGTGGCTGTCGATCGCCGTGCTCGTCGCGCGCCTCGCCACCCGCCGCGCGCGCCTCGTCGGCACCCCGCTCGACACGCCGCTCCTGGCGCTCGCGGTCTGGACGCTGCTCGCCGCGTCCTTTGCCCAGGACCCGGTCGTCTCGCACGAGAGCTCGAAGAAGCTGGTTCTCTACGCGCTGTTCTACGTCGGCGTCCTGGCGCTCGCGCGTCCGGACGGGCGCGAGCGGGTGCTCTCTTCGGTCCTGCTGGGCGGTCTCGCGCTCGCCGGGCTCATGGTCGCGCAGCACCTTCTCCTCGGCTACGACCGGCTCGACCGGCGCCCCAGCGGCTTCCTGGGCCACTACATGTCGGCCTCCGGGGTGACGATGGCCGTTCTCCTGCTCGCGGTGGCCCGCCTCGCGCTCGGCCCGCGCGCCCGGCCTCGCCTCGTCGATCTGCGGCTGCCCGCGATCGTGCTCGCCGCGGTGGCGGCGGTCGCGGCGGCGACCCTGGCGGGGCAGGGCGTCGTCGCGACGCGGCTGTGCGTGGCCGCGCTGGCGGCGCTCGGCGCGGCGGTGGCGCTCTCGGGCCACCCGGCGGCGCGGGCGGCGGAGGCCGCGCTGCCGCTGGTCACCGCGCCCCTGTGCGCCTGGGCGCTCGTCGTGTCGCAGACCCGCAGCGCCTGGGTGGGCGCGGCGCTGGGGCTGACCGTGATCGCCGTCCTGCGCGCGCCGCGCCTGCTGTGGCTCCTCGGGGCGGCGGTGGCCGCCGTCGCCCTCCTGCGGCCCGCGAGCGTCACCTCACGCCTCACGATCCTCGACGAGAGCAGCCGTGACCGCTACTACATGTGGCAGGCGGGCGTCGACATGGTGCTCGACAAGCCGGTCTTCGGCCAGGGTCCCGGCATGATCCTCGCCGTCTACCCCCGCTACCGCTGGCCGGAGGCCCCGAACCCTCGCCAGCCCCACCTGCACAACAACCTGCTGGAGGTCGCGGCGGAGCGCGGGCTTCCCGGGCTCGCCTTCTTCCTCTGGTGGGTGGTCGCCGCGTTCGCGGCGGCGCTCGCCGAGGCACGACGCGGCGCCTCCGAGGGCCCGGGCCCCGCCTGGGCCGCGGGGGGAGTGCTCGGGGCGCTCGCCGCGGTCTTCGTGGCCGGGCTGTTCGAATACAATCTCGGCGACTCCGAGGTCCTGATGCTCTTTCTCCTCCTCACCGCGGTGCCCTTCGCCCTGCGCAACGCCCGCGCGGCCGGGGCCTGACGCTCGTGGCCCTCCTCTCCGCCTCGCGCGCGGCAGCCCTCCTGCGGTCGATGAGCGAAAGGCGCGTTCTCGTGCTGGGCGACGTGATGCTCGACGAGTTCTGGTGGGGCCGCGTCTCGCGCATCTCGCCCGAGGCCCCGGTGCCGGTGGTGCAGGTGACGGGCCAGAGCTTCCACCTCGGCGGCGCCGGCAACGTGGCCGCCAGCGTGCGCTCGCTGGGCGGCGCGGCCGTGCTCGCCGGAGCGGTGGGCGAGGACGCGGCGGGCGAGCGGGTCCGGGAAGGCCTCGCGGCCGCGGGCGTCGTGTCGTGCCTCGTCGCCCTCGGGGACGAGAGGCCCACGACGGTGAAGACGCGCGTCGTCGCCCACGGTCAGCAGGTGGTCCGGGCCGACCGCGAGGACACGGCCGACGTGCCCGCCCGCGCGCAGGCGGCGCTCCTCGAGTCGGTCCGCCGGGAGCTTCCCTCCTGCGGCGCGCTGGTCGTCTCGGACTACCAGAAGGGTGTCGTCACCGCCTCGCTGCTCCAGCGCGTCCTGCCCCTCGCGAAGCGCCGCGGCGTGCCGGTGCTCGTGGACCCGAAGGTGCGCCACTTCCGCCTCTACCGGGGCGCGACGGTCGTGACCCCCAACCAGCTCGAGGCCGAGCAGGCGACCGGGCTGCGGCTCCGGAGCCCGGCGGAGGTGGTCGCGGCCGGGCGCCGCATCCTCTCGATCCTCGGCTGCCGGGCGGTGCTCGTGACGCGCGGCGAGCACGGCATGAGCCTCTGCGAGAGGGGGCGCCCCCCGCTGCACGTGCCCACCGCGGCGCGCGAGGTGTTCGACGTGACGGGCGCGGGGGACAGCGTGATCGCGGCCATGGCCCTGGCCCTGGCCGCCGGCGCGTCCCTGGCGGAGGCGGCCGTTCTCGCCAACTGCACCGCCGGGGTCGTCGTCGGCAAGGTCGGGACCGCCCAGGCCTCCCCGGCCGAAGTCCTCGCGGCGGCGCGCGTCGCCGCAGGCCGCCGCTAGCTACGAGGCGGGGGCGACGGGGTCGAGTCGGCGGCGCACGAAGGGCGCGGCGAAGGCGACGACGAGCGCCGCGAGCGTGATCCCGGACACGACGAGGCCGACGAGGGCGGCGGTGGGACGGTAGACCATGTCGACCACGTGGCGTCCCGCCGGGACGGCGACCGCCCGGAACGCCACGTTCGCCCGGAGGAGCGGCGCCGGCCGGCCGTCCACGCGCACCCGCCACCCGGGGTCGTGCCCGTCCACGAGCACGACGTAGCCGTCCGCGGACAGCTCCGCGTCGAGGCGAACGCGGTCGGCCGACTCGCGGACCACGCGAGCCTCGCCACGAAAGCCCTCGGGCGCCGCCACCGGGCGCCCCTCGGGCAGCACGATCTCCCGCCGTGGGTCGAAGGCCGGGTCGATGAGCGCCGTGAGGCCGGGGATCCCGTCGGCGACGCGCACGCCCCCGACCGCGTAGGCGCGGGGCAGCGGCTCGGGCACGGCCTCGACGAGGACCGGGTCCGGGAAGAGCGACGGGACCTCGGCGACCGGCCTCAGCAGTCCGCCGGCCACGCGGTGCAGGGCGATCACGTGCGTGACCGCCCCGATCTGCAGCACCCGCCGCACCTCCTCCGGCCGGTCTTCTACCAGCCGCACGAGCCGCGTCAGTCTCGCGAGCGGCTCGGCCTGCAGGCCGCGGAAGTCGATGTCGAAGCCCTGGCGCACGCCCCACCGGCCCGGCGTCTGCGGCGTGAGGCTCATCTGCAGCCCGAGCGCGTTGGCCGGGTCGGGCCGCCACCCGGCGGGAATGCGCTCCAGCCCGTGCGCGGCCGAGCGGCCGAGCCACCTCTCGGCCCGGCCCGTCTCGGAGTAGTCGTACGAGTAGACGCGGGCCGCGAGAGGGTCGCCGAGCGCCGCGAGGACCTCGGGCCGGTGCGCGTAGAGCGCCACGGGCGCCACCGGGTTCGGCCGGGGGTGCGCGAGGGCGAGGTCGGCGACGGCCAGGACCGCGGCCACCGCGGAGAGGGCCGCGCGCGCGCGCGCCGGAGCCTCTTCGCCACACCGCCAGCGCGAGAACGAGCGCCGCGAGGATCGCCTCCCGCCCGAGCCCGCGCGCCAGCGCGAGCGCCTCCATCCGGTCCCGGCGCGCCCGCGACCAGCGGCTCGCGCCACGGCGGTTGCCCCGTCGCCAGGAAGAGAGCGCCGGCGGCGACCAGGGGCACGAGCACGGCGAGCGGAACGAACGACCACGAGCCACCACCGGCGGCCGGGCGTGGGTCGTCGCCACGCGTCCGCGCCGAAGGCGACGAGCCCGGCCCAGGCGAACGCGAGGAAGACCGTCGCCTTGACGGGGTAGCGCAGCACGCGCAGCGGCGGCAGGAGGGTCGTCACCAGGTCGTAGAAAGGCGCGTGACGGCCGAGGGCCAGAGCGACGGCCCCCAGCCCGACGGCCACGAGCGCCCGGCGCCGCCGCCCCCCCGGCACGGCGAAGGCCGCCGCCAGCAGCCCGGCGGCCGGGAGGCCGAGGTACAGCGAGGCGAGGAACGGCTCGCGGTTCTCGAACAGAGCCGTGCGCCAGGCCGGGGAGAGAGGCAGGCGGCCGGGAATGCCGGCGGCGAGCGTCTCGAGGAGGGCGGCCGGATGGACCGACCAGTAGGTCCTCACGGCCTCGGCCAGCTCTCGCCGGGACGAGCGCGAGGCGACGTCGAGGGCCGCGAGCCACAGCCCGACGAGAGGGCGGCGGCCACCGCGAGCGCCAGGGCCCCGCCGACCGCCAGGGGCAGCGCCTCCCGCCACCGCCTCGCGTCGACGTGGACGAGAGCGACCCACACCGCGAGCGCCGCGAGCGTCATCGCGCAGACGTCGGCGGATCCGGCGAGGACCTGCAGCCCGATCGCGAGGCCGAGGAGGAGGGCGTCGCGGGCGCGCCGGCTCTCGACCGCGCGCTCGGCAGCGAGGAAGACGGCGGGGATCCAGGCGGCGCTCGCGAAGTGGTGCCAGAGGTCCACGAGCGAGAGGAAGGGGCCCGACAGCACCCACGCGCACGCGCCGGCCAGGGCGGCGCCCGCCGACAGCCCCCAGCGCCGCGCGAGCGCGTGGAACGCGATCCCGGACAAGCAGGACGTGGCCGAAGGCGAAGAGCGTGTAGTAGGCCCAGGGGCGCATCAGGAGGTTCAGCCAGGTCGGCGGGTAGAGGACCTGCGCCCCCGGGTCGGCGAGGAGCGGCTGCCCGAACGCGGGGCTCGGGTCCCAGAGCGGCAGAGCACCCGAGAAGACCGCGCGCACGAAACCCTCGACCTGGGGGTGCCAGATGAGGTGGATGTCCCGCTTGTAGAAGACGCCGCCCTGGAGGACCGATTCGCGGAAGAGGGCGACGACGAGCAGGACGAGGGCGAGAAGCGCCAGGCGGTCGGCCTTCGGGATCGCCCTCACGCCGCCGCGCTCAGTGCCGGAAGTGGCGCACGCCGCTGAAGACCATGGCGAGGCCGTGCTCGTCCGCGGCCGCGATCGTCTCCTCGTCGCGCACGGAGCCGCCGGGCTGGATGATGGCGGTGGCCCCCGTCTTCGCGATCTCGTCGATCCCGTCGCGGAACGGGAAGAAGGCATCGGAGGCGACCACGGTCCCCGCGAGCGGCAGCACCGCCTTCTGCGCCGCGATGCGGGCGGCGTCCACGCGGCTCATCTGCCCCGCGCCCACCCCCACCGTCTGCACCGCGTTGGCGTAGACGATCGCGTTCGACTTGACGTGCTTCACGACGGTCCAGGCGAAGAGGAGGGCCTTCCACTCCTCCTCCGACGGGGCGCGCTTCGTCACCACCTCGCAGCGGTCGCGCTCGAGACGGTGGAGGTCCCACTGCTGCGCGAGCAGCCCCCCCATCACGCGTCGCAGGTCGAACCCGCCCGCCTTGTGGATGCCGGTGGTGTCCATGTTCATGACCCGGAGGTTCGCCTTCTTCCCCAGGGCCTTGAGCGCCTCGCCCTCGAAGCCGGGGGCGATGACCGCCTCCACGAACTGCCCGGTCACCTTCCTCGCGGTGGCGGCGTCCACCTTCTCGTTGAAGGCCAGGATCCCGCCGAAGGCCGAGGTCGGGTCGCAGGCCCACGCCCGCTCGTAGGCCTCGAGGGGGCTCGTGCCGGTGCCGGTGCCGCAGGGGTTCGTGTGCTTGACGATCACGCAGGCGGGCTCGTCGATCTCGGTGACGAGCCGCCAGGCGGAATCGAGGTCGAGGATGTTGTTGAACGACAGCTCCTTGCCCTGCATCTTGCGCGCCGCCGCCACCGAGTACAGCGTCGAGCCGAGGTCGCTGTAGAACGCGGCGCGCTGGTGGGGGTTCTCGCCGTAGCGCAGGTCCTGCACCTTCTCGAAGGTGAGGCCCAGGCGGTAGGGGAAGGTCTCGTCGATCTCGGCCGGCACGTAGGCCCCCTCGCGCTCCTCGACCTGCGAGAAGTAGCCGGCGATCGCGGCCTCGTAGCGGCCGGTGTGCCGGAAGGCCTTCTGCGCGAAGTAGAGGCGCGTCGGCGCGTCGATGCCGCCCTCGCGGTCGAGCTGCTCGAGGAGGAGGCCGTAGTCGATGGGGTCCACGACCACCGCCACGTGGCGGAAGTTCTTGGCCGCGGCCCGCACCATCGTGGGCCCGCCGACGTCCACGTTCTCGACCGCCTCGTCGAACGTGCAGCCCTTCGACACCTTGTCCTCGAACGGGTAGAGGTTCACCACCACCACGTCGATCGGCCCGATCTTGTGCTTCTCCAGGGCGGCCAGGTGCTCGGGGGCGTCGCGGCGCGCCAGGATGCCGCCGTGGATCGCCGGGTGCAGCGTCTTCACGCGTCCGTCGAGGATCTCCGGGAAGCCGGTGGCCTTCGAGACGGCGGTCACCTTGACGCCCGCACCTCTCCAGCTCGGCCGCGGTGCCGCCGGTGGAGAGGATCTCGAAGCCACGCTCCGCGAGGCCGCGGGCGAGGTCCACGATCCCCTCCTTGCGGTACACGGACAGGAGCGCTCTCTTGGTCATGGGGCCTCCGGTGCAGGGGGACGGCGATCATCGGCGAGGGCGCTCCCGGGGTCCTGGGGACGCACCTCGCGGGCGCGGGGCTGGCGGGTCGTGTCGCCCCGCGCGGCGCGCCACACGGCGAGCCAGGTCGCGGCGGTCGAGGTCACCGCGCGCGAGTAGGCGATCGAGGAGACGGCCCACGCGGGCGAGCGGTAGTCGAGCCGGCGGTGGTCCACGACCCGCCCGTCGCGAAACAGCTCCGTGCGGATGACCGGCGCCTGGACCCGGCTGCGCTCGACGAGCGACTGCCACAGCGCCGGCAGGTCCTTGCGGGAGACCTTGAGGGCCTCGGGGTCGTCCAGGACGACCGGCATCCGCTGGAGATTCGCGGTGAAGAGGGCGTAGTACTCGCGCGTGACCCCCGGCGGCCAGCCTTCAGGGCCGACGCTGAGGACGGGGTCGGAGAGGTCCGCGGGAATCCGCAGCAGCCCGCCCAGGCGAACGACGCCCTGGCTGACCTGCCCTTCCTTCAGCAGCTCGATCACCCGATCGGCCTGGGCCTCGAGCCCGGCCAGGGTGTCGGGGCGCAGCCGCCCGCCCGGGAGGTCCTCGGCCAGGGCCTGCGAGAGGCCGGGCGGGAAGCGCCGCAGCTCGTCCAGGACCAGGGCCTCCCGCTCGCCGAGCAGCCGGCTCAGGGAGCGGGGCAGCAGCTTGCGCGCGTCCCGCGAGATCGCGACGACGGCCTCGGCCGGCCAGGCCGCCGCCCAGGTGGGGACGAAGGCCAGCAAGCCCGCGGCGACGAGCACGCGCTTCGGGAGCCTCACTTCACGATCCGGGCCTTGAGGGACACCTTGCCGTCCTTCGTCTCCAGCCGGAAGTCCACGGCCAGAGCGCCCTTCTCGGCCCGGATGCGCTCGGTCTGCTTGCCGATGAGATCCCGGAAGTTCTCGAACGCCGGCGCCTGGCCCTCGCCCGCCCGCCGCCGCTCCTCGACGAAGCGGTCGTAGAGGGCCCGCACCGCCGCGCCGTCGCGCGCAGGGTCGCTGACGCGGATCTCCGCCGGCCGCGGAACGCGCGGCGGGCGCGGGGCTCGGGGCGGGTGGGGGGGGCGGCGCGGGCGGGGGCAGCTTCTCCGCCCGCAGCCCGTGCTGCCCGAAGGCCTTCCCCTCCTCGCGGGCGCGCAGCTTCTTCTGCCAGAGCTCGTTGAAGGTGGAGAAGCGCGCGCTGAGGCCCTGGTAGCGGAAGCGCTCGCCGTTGTTGCGGATCTCCACGTTGCCGTAGCGGCGGATGAGCGCCTCCACCTGGGTCTGCAGCTCCGACGGCGGCTTCTTCTCCGCGCCGTTGAAGAAGAGCTCCCACTTCACCTGCAGCTGGCGGAGCGCGACGTCGAGGCGCTCGAGGTCTTCCTGGAGGGCCACGCGCTACGCCTCCCCGCCGACGAAGATCCAGAAGAGGGGCAGCCACAGCTCGTGGGCGTAGGGCACCCTCTTGCCGTCGACGAGCACCTCGGTCCCCGGGCGCCCCTTGACGAGCTCGAAGAGGTCCCGCAGCGCGCGGGCCTCGCCCGCGTCGAACGCCGCGTGGTGCACCGGCCCTTCCGCCACGGTCTCCTCCCGGTAGACGGGCGAGCGCCGCGCGAGGGCCACCGCCCGCTCGTAGCCCGGCCCTTCGAACGCGTCGAAGCGGACCCCCATGCGGAAGGGCCGCGGCCGCCGGCCCGGGTAGAGCAGGTCGGCCATCTCGTCGGAGAGGTGCGAGATGTCCGTCTCCTCCTTCGGGACCACGCGGGGCAGGCGATCCGCGAAGTCCGGCGGGCGCTCCCGACCCATAGGCGGGCAGGATACCACGCGGCACCCCGCGTCCGGACGCGCGCTCTCCCCCGGCGCGAGCGTGTATATTCCCGGGATGCCCCCGACGAGCGATATCGACCCGCGGCGCGGGCTGCCGTCCGTGGACCAGGCGCTGCAGCGGCCCGACGTCCAGGCGCTCGTGGGCGCCCACGGGCGCCCCGCCGTGCTGCGGGCGCTCCGCCTGGCCCTCGACGAGCTGCGCGGCCGCGCCGCCTCCTCGCCCGGACGGCCTCGACGAGGCCATTCGCGGGATCGCGGGCGAGGTGGCGGCACGTGTCGAGGCCGCGGGGCGTCCGTCGCTGCGGCGCGTCCTCAACGCCACCGGCGTCGTCGTGCACACCAACCTCGGCCGGGCGCCGCTCTCCCCGGAGGCGGCGGCGCGAGTGGCCGACATCGCGTCCTCGTACTGCAACCTCGAGTACGACCTCGAGCGGGGCGAGCGCGGCAACCGCGAGGCCCACGCCGAGGCGCGGCTGCGGGCGCTGCTCGGCGTCGAGGCCACGGTCGTGGTCAACAACTGCGCGGCCGCCGTGCTCCTGGCCGTCAACACGCTCGCCGAGGGGCGCGAGGTGCTCGTCAGCCGGGGAGAGCTCGTCGAGATCGGGGGCTCGTTCCGCATCCCCGACGTCGTCCGCAAGGGCGGCGCCCGCCTGCGGGAGGTCGGGACCACCAACCGGACCCGCCTCGCCGACTTCAGGGCCGCGCTCTCCCCCGAGACCGGGATGATCCTGAAGGTCCACCCCAGCAACTTCCGCATCGTGGGCTTCACCGAGCAGCCGGAGCTCCCGGAGCTGGCCGAGCTCGCGCGGGCCGCGGGGATCCCCCTCGTCGAGGACCAGGGCAGCGGCCTCCTCGAGCCGCTCCCCGGGGCCCTCGCCTCCGAGGCGACGGCCTTCCAGGCCCTGCAGGGCGGGGCCGACGTCGTGACCTTCAGCGGCGACAAGCTCCTCGGTGGTCCGCAGGCCGGCCTCGTCGCCGGCCGCCGGGCCTTCGTCGAGCCGATGCGCAAGAACCCGCTCTACCGCGCGCTGCGCGTCGACAAGATGACGCTCGCCGCCCTCGACGCCACGCTCCTCGAGCACGAGAGCGGCGCGGGCGAGAGAGAGCGTGCCGGTGCTGCGCATGATCCACGCTCCACTCGAGGAGCTGCGCGCGCGAGCCGGGGCCTTCGCGCGCGCGCTCGCGGCGGCCGCCCCGGCGCTCCGCCCGGCCCTGGTGGACAGCGAGTCCGCGGTGGGCGGCGGCGCCGCGCCCACGGTCGGCGTGCCCACGGTGGCCGTCGCTCTCGACGCCGGCCCGGCCGGCCCCGACCGCCTCGCGGCCCGGCTGCGGCAGGGCTCGCCACCGGTCGTCGTGCGCGTCGCCGAGGACCGGGTCTTCGTGGACCTGCGCACCGTGCGCCCGGACGAGGAAGAGGCGCTCCTCGCCGCCCTCGCCCGGGCGGCCCGCGCCCGATGAAGGGCGGCCTCGATTCGGTTGCCGCCGCCGGCCGGCGCGGTGTGCGGCGCTCCTGGACGGCGATCGCCGCGCTCGGCCTGGTGACGGGCGCGGGCGTCACGGAAGCCGCCGCGCAGGAGATCGTCCGGCGCGTCGGGAGCGTGACCTTCCGGGTGGACACGTCCCAGGCCTTTCCCGGTGGCGTGGTCGTGGTCCGGCTCGCCTCGCGGGGACGCCTCGGCGCCGCCTGGGCGCTGCTCGACGGGCGGCGCGCCGCGTTCTACTCGGACCGGGGCGTGCCCCGGGCGCTCGTGCCGGTCGCCGCCTCCGCCGAGGCGGGTCCCGCCACGCTCGGCGTCGGGATCGCCGCCCGCCGGGGCGAGCAGCGTGTCTCCATCCCGATCACGATCGCTTCGAGGGAGTATCGGCCGCGGTACGTCTTCCTGTCGGAGGAGCGAGCGCGCGCGCCTGCGCCGGCCCGAGACGGCGCACGACGGCCGGCGGCTCCTGGCCGTGCTGCGCACCGAGTCGCCGAAGCCGGCTCCCGGCCTGCTCCTGCCGCCGGTCGGCGCGACCGGGAACGGCTTCGGCGAGTTGCGGACGTACACCGGCGTAGCCGACGTCGAGAGCCGGATCGACGCGCTGCAGGGCGAGCGCCACCGCGGACTCGACTACGCGGTGCCGGTCGGCACCCCGGTGCGCTCGCCCGCCGCGGGCACCGTGCTGTTCGCCGGGCTGCTCGCGCTCTCGGGCGAGACGGTCGTGATCGACCACGGCCAGGGCGTCCTCAGCGTCCTGCAGCACCTCTCGCGCGTGGACGCTCGCGTCGGGGACCTCGTGGCTGCGGCCGCGATCGTCGGCCTCTCGGGCGACACCGGCCTCGCCCCCGAGCCGATGCTGCAGTGGCGCGTCTACCTCCACGGCGTCGCCGTGGACCCGACGGTCATCGGCCCGCTGCTGTAGCGGTCGTTCGTCATTCCGAGGGACGCCGGTCGGTCGCTGCCGGGGAATCCGCCTGCTCACGCCGGCGGGTCAGCGGATTCCTCGTCGCCCGGCGAGACGAAGCTCCTCGCAGTCGACAGGGCTGCGGATCCATCGGCGACGGCCGGACGCGCCCTCAGGATGACAGTCAGGCTGCGGGCGGCGAGGCGGGCGAGCGCGAGGAGCGGCGCCGGCCAGACGCCGAGCAGCAGCGTGACCGCGACCGAGAACGCGAGCGCGAAGGCCGCCGCCGGGGAGACCGGCGACCAGTCGTCCTCGCCGACCGGGTCGCGCATGTACATCGCCACCACCACCCGCAGGTAGTAGTAGGCCGACACGACACTCATGATCACGCCGACGAGGGCCAGCACCACCCAACCCGAGGCGACCGCGGCGTTGAACAGGTAGAACTTGCCCACGAAGCCGGCGGTGATCGGGATGCCGGTGAGCGAGACGAGGAAGACGGTGAGCGCGGCGGCGAGCGCCGGCCGCCGGTCGGCGAGGCCCGCGAGGTCGCGCGGCGCGAGCGGCTCCCGGCCGTCGCGCGAGAGCGCGGCGACCGCGCCGAAGGCCCCGAGGTTCACCGCGGCGTAGGCCACGAGGTAGAAGAGGACGGCCTCGCCCGCGAGCACGGGGGCGGCCACGAGCGCGGCCAGGAGGTAGCCCGCGTGCGCGATCGAGGAGTACGCCAGCATGCGCTTGAAGTTCGTCTGCGCGAGCGCCGCGAGGTTGCCGACGACCATGGTCGCGATCGCGAGCACCGCCACCAGCGGCTGCCAGTGGGAGGCGAGCGCGGGGAGGGCGGAGTCGAACACCCGCAGCAGCGCGCCGAAGGCCGCGGCCTTGACGCCCGCGGACATGAACGCGGTCACCGTCGTCGGCGCGCCCTCGTAGACGTCGGGCGCCCACATGTGGAAGGGCACGCTCGCGACCTTGAAGCCGAAGCCGACCAGCAGCAGGGCGGCGCCCAGCACCGCGAGGGGGACCGCCCCGGGGGACAGCACCTCGACCGCGCGCGCCACGCGGTCGAGCGAGGTGCTGCCGCTCACGCCGTAGAGCGAGAGCGATGCCGTACAGGAAGAAGGCCGAGGCGAAGGACCCGGTGACGAAGTACTTGAGCGCCGACTCCTGGCTCTCGGGCCGGGCCCGGTTCATCCCGGCCATCGCGTACAGCGCGATCGACATGATCTCGAGGGCCACGAACATCGACACCAGCTCGAGGCTGGAGACGAGCCCCAGCATGCCGACCACGGAGAAGAGCAGCAGCGCGTAGTACTCGCCGCGCTCCATCCCGTTCTGCCGCAGGTAGGGCGCGGAGAGCAGCACCGTGACCGCCGCCACGCCGAGGATGAGCGCCTGGAAGAAGAGCGAGAAGTCGTCCGCGGCGACCGCGCCCGCGAGGACCGAGCCCCGCCCGGGGCCGGTCGCGAGCAGCCACACCGAGCCGAGCGCGGCCGCGAGGCCCGCCAGGGACAGGGCGGACGACGGCGACGCCTTCCCTTTCGGGCTGAAGGCCTGGGCGAGGAGCACGACGAGCCCGGTCACCGCGACGATGGCGGCGGGGGCGATGGGCCGGAGGTCGAGGACGGCGTCCATCACCGCACCTCCCCGTCCGGCCGGGTCAGGGGCGGCAGCGAGCGCGCCGCCTCGACGGCCTGCGTCCGCTCCCTCACCTGGCGCACCAGGGCGTCGGCCGCGGGCTCGATCCTCCGCGTGAAGGCGGGGCTCGCGATCCCCATGACGATGGCGAGCACGACGAGCGGCACCAGGATGGTCGCCTCGCGCAGCGAGAGGTCCGCCAGCCCCTGGTTCTTCGGGTTCGTGACCTCGCCGTAGAAGACACGCTTGACCATCCAGAGGACGTAGCCCGCGGCCAGGATCACGCCCAGCGAGGACACGACCACCATCCACGGGCTGAACGTCCACGAGCCGAGCAGGATCAGGAACTCGCCCACGAAGCCGTTGAATCCCGGCACCGCGATCGAGGAGAGGCTGATCAGCAGGAACACCGCGAAGTACCAGGGCACGACCGCCTTCAGCCCGCCGAACTCCGAGATGAGGCGGGTGTGGCGCCGGTCGTAGAGCATGCCGACGAGGAAGAAGAGCGCCCCCGTCGAGATGCCGTGGTTGAGCATCTGGTAGACCGAGCCGACGACGCTGGTGGTCGTGAAGGCCGCGATGCCGAGCATCACGAAGCCGAGGTGCGACACCGACGAGTAGGCGACGAGCTTCTTGAGGTCGGGCTGGACGAGCGAGACGAGCGCGCCGTAGACGATGCCGATCACGGCGAGGACGCCCACGAGCGGGGCGAAGCGCATCGCCGCGTCCGGGAAGAGCGGGATGGCGAGCCGGAGGAAGCCGTAGCCGCCCATCTTCAGCAGCACGCCGGCCAGGATGACCGAGCCCGCGGTCGGGGCCTCGACGTGCGCGTCGGGCAGCCAGGTGTGGAACGGCCACATCGGCACCTTGATCGCGAAGGCGAGGGCGCAGGCCAGGAAGAGCCAGGTCTGGAGCGCCGGGTCGACCGGCGCGGCCACGAGCTTCGGGATGTCGAAGCTCCCGAGCCCGGCGCTCGTGTAGAGCACCAGGAACGCCACCAGCATCAGCACGCTGCCGGCGAACGTGTAGAGGAAGAACTTCACCGCGGCGTAGATGCGCCGCTCGTGGCCCCAGATCCCGATGAGGAAGTACATCGGGATGAGCATGGCCTCCCAGAACACGTAGAAGAGGAAGAGGTCCTGGGCCACGAAGACCCCGACCATCCCCGCCTCGAGGAGCAGCATGAAGACCACGAACTCGCGCACGCGCTTCTCGATCGAGCTCCAGGAGCCGAGGAGGCACAGCGGGGTGAGGAAGGTGGTCAGGATCACGAGCCACAGCGACAGCCCGTCGATGCCGACGTGGTAGCTGATGCCCCAGGCCGGGATCCAGGGCCGCTGCTCGCCGAACTGCATTCCGGCCACGTCCCGGAAGCCGGAGACGAGGAGCAGCGACAGGGCGAAGGCGGCGCCGGAAACGGCCAGGCCGAGGGTCTTCTGCAGCGACTCCGACTCGCGCCTCGTGAGGGCCACGAGGACGGCCCCCGCCACCGGCAGGAGGATCAGCAGGCTCAGCAGGTGGGTGTTCACGGGGCTCATGACCAGAGGAGGTAGGAGACGATGGCGACCGCCCCCGCGAGGACGAGGAGCGCGTAGTGCCGGACGAAGCCGGTCTCGACCGGCCGCAGCGTCTCGGCCAGCGCCCCGGTGAGGGTGCCCGCGCGGTTGACCGCGCCGTCGATGAGCCCGGCGTCGACACGCTTCCAGAGCAGCGCGTCGCTGCCGCCCACGACCACGCGCCGCACGAAGGCGTTGTAGACGTCGTCGAAGTAGTACTTCGCGTCGAAGACGCGCAGCGCGGGGCGCAGGGCCCGGGCGAGCGAGGCCCGCAGGTCGGGCATCGAGAGGTAGAGGTACCAGGCGATCAGGATGCCGACGACGCCGGAGAGGGTCGCCACGACCGGCAGCCAGGCCACGTGGTGGGCGGCCTCCTCGGGCAGGCGCAGGACCGGCTGCACGATGTACGGGATCTTCACGAAGCCGGCCAGGGCCGAGCCGATCGCGAGCAGCACGAGGGGCCCGACCATCGACCAGGGCGACTCGTGGACGTGGTGCTCGGCTTCGTGGCCGCCGCGGAACTCGCCGAAGAAGGTCAGGAACAGCAGGCGCGCCATGTAGGCGGCGGTCAGGAGCGCGGTGAAGAGGGCGATCCCGAAGAGGACGGTGTGCCCGGAGACGAGCGCCCCGAGGAGGATCTCGTCCTTGCTGAAGAAGCCGGCGAGCGGCGGGATGCCCGCGATGGCCAGCGTCCCGACCAGGAAGGTCCAGAAGGTCCAGGGGATCTTCTTCCGGAGGCCCCCCATCTTCCGCATGTCCTGCTCGCCGGACATCGCGTGGATGACGGAGCCGGAGCCGAGGAAGAGCAGCGCCTTGAAGAACGCGTGGGTGTAGAGGTGGAAGACCGCCACCCCGAACGCCCCCACTCCCGCGGCGAGGAACATGAAGCCGAGCTGGCTGACCGTGGAGTAGGCGAGCACGCGCTTGATGTCGGTCTGGACGATCGCGATCGTCCCCGCCATGAGCGCGGTCGCCGCCCCCGTCACCGCCACCACCAGCATCGCCGTCTCGGACTGGTGGAACAGCGGTCCCAGGCGCGCCACCATGTAGACGCCCGCGGTCACCATGGTGGCCGCGTGGATGAGGGCGGAGACCGGGGTCGGGCCCTCCATCGCGTCCGGCAGCCAGACGTGCAGGGGGATCTGCGCGCTCTTGCCGGTGGCCCCCAGGAACAGCAGGAGGCAGGCGATCGTCACCGGGCCCCACTGCCACAGCCCCTCCGGCGCCAGGGCCCCCGCGTTGTCGGCGATGTCCACGAGGTCGAGGCTGCCGAAGGCGTGGAAGATGAAGATCATCCCCAGGATGAGGCCGACGTCGCCGATGCGGTTCACCACGAAGGCCTTGAGCCCGGCCGCGGCCGCGCTGTCGCGCTTGTACCAGAACCCGATGAGCAGGTAGGAGCACAGCCCCACCCCCTCCCAGCCCACGAAGAGGACGGGGAGGCTGCCGCCCAGGACCAGCAGCAGCATGAAGAAGGTGAACAGGTTCAGGTAGGAGAAGAACCGGGGGCGGTCGTCGTCGTGGGCCATGTAGCCCAGCGAGTAGACGTGGATGAGCGAGCCGATGCCGGTGACGACCAGCATCATCACGCACGAGAGCGGGTCGACCAGCAGGCTGAAGGGGACGCGGAAGCTGCCGACCTCGATCCAGCTCAGCGGCTCGCG
Source organism: uncultured Acidobacteriota bacterium (assembly GCA_963818355.1). Classification (GTDB taxonomy): domain Bacteria; phylum Acidobacteriota; class Vicinamibacteria; order Fen-336; family Fen-336; genus DATBSL01. The sequence goes on from CAWFSB010000040.1 coordinate 60,661, forward strand.
CTGCTCGAGGGGGGCGAGCGGGGGCCAGCCGAGGGTGGCCTGGGTGAAGCGCAGGCCCTCGGCCCCCCCGACGTAGCCGTAGAGCCGGACCGTGGCCCAGGCGGCGAGGCCGAACGCCGCGAGGACGGTGGCGCAGGCCACGTACCCCGCCCCCGCCGCCTCCCCGTCGCGCTTGATCCGGTCGCCGAAGAGGGCGAGGACGATGAAGCCCGCGAGCGGGAGGAGCAGGATGGCGAAAGGCAGGGTGCGGTCGATCGGCGCCAGATCGAGCAAGGGCCTACCCCTTCATCAGGTTGAACGCGTCCAGGTCGAGCGTGTCCCTCGTCCGGTGGAGCGCGATGACGATGGCGAGGCCGACCGCCGCCTCCGCCGCCGCGACCACCATCACGAAGAAGACCAGCACCTGCCCGTCGAGCGTGCCCGCCGCGCGGCTGAAGGCCACGAAGGCGAGGTTGACGCCGTTGAGCATGAGCTCCACGCACATGAGGACGGTGATGACGTTCTTCCGGAGGAAGACGCCGAGGGTGCCCAGGCCGAACAGGACGAGGCTGAGCAGGAGGGCGTGCTGGACGAACGCCGGCTGGTCCATGGCCCTAGAGCTCCTTCTTGGCCAGCACGACCGCCCCCACCAGCGCGGCGAGGATGAGGATGGAGGTGGCCTCGAAGGCGTAGAGGAAGTGCGCCGAGAAGAGGATGCGCGCCATCGTCCGCGTGGAGGCGTCGAACTGCGGCACCGGCTCCGGCCCGGTGCGCAGCAGCACGGCGCCCGCCTGGAGCACGAGGAGGGTGACGAGAGCGAGCGCCACCCCGCGCAGGGTGCGCCCCCCGCGCTGCGGGCCGTCCTCCTCCTTCTTCACGTTGAGCAGCATCAGCACGAAGAGGAAGAGGACCATGATCGCGCCGGCGTAGACGATCACCTGCAGCACGGCGATGAAGGGCGAGCCGAGCAGCGCGAAGATGACGCTGAGCGAGCACAGGGTGACGACGAGCGCGAAGGCCGAGTACATCGGGCTGCGCTGGCCGATCACCACCACCGCGGAGGCGACCGCGATCGCGGCGAAGACGTAGAAGAGGATGGCGTCCATCAGCGGCTCGCGACCGGGAAGAGGCCAGGGAAGAGAGCGACCCCCGTGGCGGTGACCAGGATCCACACCGCCGCCACCGGCACCAGCACCTTCCAGCCGAAGTGCATCAGCTGGTCGTAGCGCACGCGGGGCAACGTCCCCCGCAGCCAGATGAAGACGAAGAGGAAGACCGCCACCTTCGCGCCCCACCAGACGAACCCGAAGAGCCCCTCGGAGGGGAGCCCCGGGATCCCGGGGTGCCAGCCGCCGAGGAAGAGGTTGGTGCCGAGGACCGCGACCGTGATCATGTTGATGTACTCCGCCATCTGGATGAGGGCGAACCGCATCGACGAGTACTCGGTGTGGAACCCGGCCACGAGCTCCGCCTCGCCTTCCGGCAGGTCGAAGGGGATCCGCGCCACCTCGGCGGTGGCGGCGAAGAAGTAGACGAGGAAGGCGGGGAACTGCACGAAGGCGTTCCACCCGAGGAACCAGCCGCCCGCGCGTGCGCCCTGGTTGTTCACGATGTCGGTGATCTGGAAGGAGCCGGCCAGCATGATGATGCCGACCCAGCTGAGGCCGAGGGCGAGCTCGTAGGAGAACATCTGGGCCGAGGAGCGCAGCCCCCCGATCAGGCTGTACTTGTTGTTGGCCGCCCAGCCGGCGAGCACGACGCCGTAGACGCCGAGCGCGGTGACCGCGAAGATGAACAGCAGCCCCACGTCGATCGTGGCGATCTGGATCTGCAGGGTCCGGGCGCGGAGCCACTCCGGCAGCAGCCCCCAGGACGGCAGCGTGAACGGCGGGCCGTAGGGCACCACCGCCACCGCGAGGAGCGCCGTCCCGACCGCCACCACGGGCGCGGCGAGGAAGGCCCACTTGTTGGCGGCGGCGGGCATCACCTCTTCCTTGAAGAAGAGCTTGATGCCGTCGGCGATCGGCTGGAGGATCCCGAGCGGCCCGGTGCGGTTGGGGCCGAGCCGGTACTGCATGAACGCGAGCGTCCTCCGCTCGACCCACGTCATCAGCGAGAAGAGGCCGAGCAGCGACCCCACCACGACCGCGATCTTGGCGCCGGCGAGGATCAGGTCCTGGACGAGCGGGGAGGGGCTCATGCCGTGACCCCGCTCTTCGCGAGCGCTTCCTCGAACGTCGGGGCGACCGACTTCCAGCAGCGCTTCTCGCGCACGTGGTACTCGAACTCGGCCCGGAACTTCGCGAGCGTCGACTGGGGCGGGGCGATCGCGGCGTCGCCGAACGGGCACACCGTCTTGCCGGAGATCGAGTCGGTCACCTTCAGGAGGAGGTCGAGGTCGGACATCTGCGCCTCCCCCGCCTCGATCCGCTCCAGCAGGCGCAGCATCCAGCCCGTGCCCTCGCGGCAGGGCGAGCACTTGCCGCACGACTCGTGCTTGTAGAAGTAGATGAGGTTCTTCGCCATCCACACCATGCAGGTCGAGTCGTCCATCACGATGGTGCCGGCGGAGCCGAGCATGGAGCCCGCCTTCGCCACGCCGTCGAAGTCCATCGCGATGTCGATCTCGCCGGCGGTGAGGACCGGGGTCGAGGAGCCGCCGGGGACGACCGCCTTCAGCTTGCGGCCGTTCTTGATCCCCTGCGCGTAGCCCTCGCCGTAGATGAGGTCGCGCAGCGTGATCTTCCCCATCGGCGCCTCGTAGCTGCCCGGGCGCGCGACGTGGCCGCTGATCGAGTAGAGCTTGGGCCCGCCGTTCTTCTCGGAGCCGTAGGCGGCGAACCACTCCGCCCCGCGGGTGAGGATGAGCGGGACGTTCACGAGAGTCTCGACGTTGTTGACGATGGTCGGGCAGCCGTAGAGGCCCACCACCGCCGGGAAGGGCGGCTTGATGCGCGGCTGGCCGCGCTTGCCCTCCAGCGACTCGATGAGGGCCGTCTCCTCGCCGCACTCGTAGGAGCCCGCCCCGCGGTGCACGTGGATCTCGACGTCCACCCCGGTGCCGAGGATGTTCTTTCCGACGTAGCCCTTCGCCCGCGCCTCCGCGAGCGCCGCCTCCAGGGTCCGCGCGCCCACGTGGAACTCGCCCCGGATGTAGATGTAGGCGGTCTGCGAGCGGATGGCGTGGCAGCTCACCACGATCGCCTCGATGAGGCGGTGCGGGTCGCGCTCGACGATCACCCGGTCCTTGTAGGTCCCGGGCTCGCTCTCGTCGGCGTTCACGCACATGTAGCGCGGCTTCGGGTTGTCCTTGGGGAGAAAGCCCCACTTCATCCCGGTCGGGAACCCCGCCCCGCCGCGCCCGCGCAGGTTCGACTTCTTGACGACGTCGATGATCTCGTCGGGCGTCCGCTTCAGCCACTCGCCGAGCTTCGCGTATCCGCCCGACGCCTCGAAGACGCCGATCGAGGTGGAGCCCTCCTTCCAGACGTTCTGGAAGAGGATGTGCTCGCCCGGGCTCTTCGGCCACTCGAAGCTGCGGCGGACGGTCTCGCCCGCGATCACGCGGTCGATGTCGGCGGCGGTCGCGTGCTCGAGCCACTCGCCGTTCACCTGCACCGCGGGGGCCCCGCCGCACGCCGCCAGGCACTCGACGCCCTTGACCGTGAACTTCCCGTCCGGCGTCGTGCCCCCCGCCTTGATGCCAAGCTTGCGGCACGTGTGCTCGAGCAGCTCCTCCGCCCCGCCGAGGGCGCAGGAGAGCGTCGTGCACACCTCGATGAGCGTCTTGCCCTCCGGCTTCAGCCGGAACATCGTGTAGAAGCTCGCGGTGTCGTGCACCTGCGCGGGGCTGAGGTCGAGCAGCCCCGCCACGTGCTCGATCGCCTCGCGGCTGATCCAGCCCTCCTGCTCCTGCACCAGGTGCAGCGCGGGCAGCAGCGCCGATCGCTTCACCGGGTAGCGCGTCAGGATCTCGTCGAAGCGGGCCTTGTTGCCGGGCGTGAGTTGCATCTTCTCGGTGCCTACCAGTCGAGCGCGCCCGACTTCCACACGTACGCGAACCCGCCGCCGAGGAGCGCCATGAAGACCCCCATCTCGACGAGCCCGAAGAGGCCGAGGTCCCTGAAGACGAGGGCCCACGGGTAGAGGAACGCGGCGTCCACGTCGAGCAGGATGAAGATCATGCAGACGAGGTAGAACTTGATCGGGAAGCGCTCGCGGGCGGTGCCCACGGGCGGCATGCCGCACTCGTAGGTCGAGAGCTTCGCGGCGCTCGGGCGAGGCCGTCCCAGGAGGTGCGACATGAAGAGGGTGAAGACGCCGAAGCCGAGCGCGACCGCACCCAGGATCACTATCGGGGCATAGCTGGGCATGAGATCCGGGGACCGCCGTGTAACCGCAAGGCGGTGAGCCGCGGAACTATAGCGTTCGCCCGAACGGGGTGTCAACGCATCGTCTCCCGAAGCGCTCGGCTGTGACGGGCGCCGAGGGAACCTGTCCGTCGGTCCGGTCCGTTCGCGTCCGTTTCTCTCTGGTCCCTCTCCGTTCCCGTTGGCCTCCCGGGAAGGCCCCGAGGAGAGCCGGCCATCGGTCTCAGGGGCCAGCCGGCTATACTCGCCGCACCATGCGCCGAACCAAGATCGTCGCCACCATCGGACCGGCCTCCCGCAGCCCCGAGATGCTCGAGAGGCTCATTCGGGCCGGGGTGAACGTCTTCCGCCTCAACTTCTCCCACGGCACGCACGAGGAGCACCTGGCGGTGATCCGGTCCGCGCGCGAGATCGGCGCGCGGCTCCACCGCCCGGTGGCACTCCTCCAGGACCTCTCCGGGCCGAAGATCCGGACGGGCAAGGTGGCCGGGGACGGGGTCCTCCTCGTGAAGGGGGCGCGGATCGCCGTCACCACCGACACCTCGATCGAGGGCACCGCCGAGCTCATCTCGACGACCTTCGAGCCGCTGCCGCGCGACGTGAAGCCGGGCGACCCGATCCTGCTCGACGACGGCAACCTCGAGCTGCGGGTGCTCGAGGTCTCCGGGGGCCGCGTTCAGTGCGAGGTGGTGGACGGCGGGACGCTCCGCTCGAACAAGGGCATGAACCTGCCCGGCGTCGCCCTCTCCACCCCCGCCCTCACCGAGAAGGACCGGCGCGACCTCACGTTCGGGGTCCAGCACCAGGTGGACTACGTGGCGATGTCGTTCGTGCGGCGCGCCGAGGACGTGCTCGAGGCCAAGGAGCTCATCCGGTCGATGGGCGAGACGATCCCGGTGATCGCCAAGATCGAGAAGCCCGAGGCGGTCGACAACCTCGCGTCCATCCTGGCCGCGACGGACGGCGTCATGGTGGCCCGCGGCGACCTCGGCGTCGAGCTCGGCACCGAGGACGTGCCGATCGTCCAGAAGCGGATCATCGCGATGGCGAACGCGGCGGGAAAGGTCGTGATCACCGCCACCCAGATGCTCGAGAGCATGATCGAGAACCCGCGCCCCACGCGCGCCGAGGCCTCCGACGTGGCCAACGCGATCCTCGACGGCACCGACGCGGTGATGCTCTCCGGCGAGAGCGCGGTCGGGAAGTTCCCGGTCGAGACCGTCGAGACCATGGCGCGCATCGCCGACTACACCGAGGAGCACGGCATGGGCGCGATCCGCCCGCGCCGGGCCGACGCGCGCCGGACCGACGCGCCCCCGGCCCCGGCCGGGCCGGGCACTCCCATCACCCGCAGCCTCACCCGGGTGGCCGCGTCCGTGGCCGAGGAGCTCGACTGCAAGCTGATCCTGGCCTTCACCGAGTCCGGCATCACTGCGCGCCTGGTCGCCGCCCACCGGCCGCGCATGCCGGTCGTGGCCGTGACCCACGAGGACCGCGTGTACCGGCAGCTCGCCCTGTGGTGGGGCGTCGTGCCCATCAAGTCCGAGTTCGTCGAGAACACGGACGACCTGCTGGCCGCGGGCGAGGCGCGCCTGCGGGCGCGCGGCCTCGTCCAGAAGGGCGACACCATCCTCATGCTCTCCGGCCACTCCCTCGCCGCGGCGGCGACGAACATGCTGCGGGTCCACACGGTCTCGTGATGTCATCCCGCGGGACACCGACGGGACGGGTCCCGCGGGATCCGCAGTCTCAGCGCCGGCGCATCCCTCGTCGCCTCCCGGGAATGCCCCGAAGAATGACGGTCCTCCTTGTCCCTCTCTTCCTCCTCTCCCTCCTCGCGGCCTGCTCGGGCAACCCGAAGCCGAAGGACTACGCCTTCCCGCCGGCGGAGAAGCCGGCGGTAGGCACCGTCGTCGAGGGCATCGCCTCCTGGTACGGTCCGGGCTACCACGGTAAGAAGGCGTCGAGCGGCGAGGTGTTCGACCAGGACGCCCTGACCGCGGCCCACGCCTACTGGGCCTTCGGCACGAACGTCCGCGTGACCCTCCTCTCGACCGGCAAGTCCGTCGTCGTCCGGATCAACGACCGCTTCCCCTCGCACAAGGGCCGCGCCATCGACCTCTCGCGCGGCGCGGCGAAGGCCATCGGCCTCATCGGCCCCGGCACGGGACAGGTCCGGCTGGAGGTCGTCGGCTAGGCCTACCGCGGCCGAACCGACAGCTGGGCGATCTTTCCGTCCGGGGCGAGGGCGAGGACGATGCGGAAGGGCTTCGAGCCGTAGTCCACGTCATAGGTATGGACGCGATCGTCCCCCAGGTCCCGGCGCTCGAGGGGGCGCAGCGCCGTCGGCGGCCCGAGGCTCCCGAGGGTTTCCTGGAGCTGTGCGGCAGCGTGGGGAAAGAAGCCGGCCCGGACGTAGGCGAAATCCCCGGGCTCGAGCTTCCCGTTCGCGGCCGCGGTCAGGTGCTCCCGCAGGCGGGCCGTGACCTGCGGCTCGGTGTCGGGGATCGGGGAGAGCTCGCGCGGCGCGAGACGCGGGTCCAGGAGCCCGGCGATCCCGTCGACGAAGCGCATGGGGTCGGCCTGGGCGAGGTTGGCGAGGACGATGACCGAGAGGTCGCTCCCCAGGAACCGCGCGATCCCGGACTTGAAGCCCTGCCACGCGCCCCCGTGCCGGCGGACCTTCTGGCCCGCGGTCTCGCTGACGTCCCACCCGAACCCGTACGGGTAGGTCCTCCCGCTGTTGAGGCGCACCGGCGTGTAGACCGCATCCCAGCTCCCGGGCTTCAGCACGGCCCCCGCGCGCAGCCCCCGGTCCCAGGCCACGAGATCGAGGACGCTGAGGTAGAGCGAGCCGTCGGCCGTCGTGTTGAGCGTCGGCGCCACCCACTCCTGGTTCTTGAGGACGCCGTCCACGAGCCGGTACCCCGCCGCCCGGTTCGGCACGATGTCCTCCTCGCTGATGACCCGTGCCGTCTTCATCCCGAGCGGCGCGAACACGCGCTCGGCCAGGAGGTCGCCGTAGAACCGGCCGGAGACCTTCCCCACGACGATCCCGAGGAGTACGTAGCCGGTGTTGCTGTAGCTCCAGCGCGACCCGGGCGGGAACTCGAGCTTCAGCCCGAAGGCGAGCGCGGCGAGCTCCTCCTCGGTGTAGTCCTTGCGGTAGTCCAGGGTCTCCCCGGCGTAGTCGGGGATGCCCGAGGTGTGCGTGAGGAGGTGCCGCACGGTGATGCCGGCCCACGCCGGCGGCGCGTCGGGGAAGAACTTCGTGAGCGGGTCCGAGAGCGCGAGCTTCCCTTCCTCGACGAGGAGCATCACCACGGCCGAGGTGAACTGCTTCCCCACCGAGCCCGACTGGAAGATCGTCTCGGGCCTTCACCGGCGACCTGGTGCTCGACGTTGGCGAGGCCGTAGCCCTGCGCCTTCACCACCTCGCCGCCGCGCACGATCGCGACGGCCACGCCGGGCACCTTCTGCCGCTCCATCTCGGCGCGGACGAAACGCGTCCACGGGGCCGAGGTCCGCGGAAACGGCCAGGGCCGTCACCAGGGCGAGAAGCATCACCACCTCCGAGCGTTCGGGCGGCAGCGTAGCGCGGGTGTACTCTCCCGTCCATGACCCGCTCCCGCGCGCCACTTCTCACCGCCCTCCTCCTCGCCGTCGTCGCCCGACCCGCCCTTGCCGCCGAGCCGCCGCTGCGCCTCTGGTACGAGAAGCCCGCGGCCGCCTGGGTCGAGGCGCTGCCGATCGGCAACGGCCGCCTCGGCGCGATGGTGTTCGGGCGACCCGCTCCGCGAGCGGCTGGCCCTCAACGAGGACACGCTGTGGTCCGGCGGCCCGACGGAGTGGAACAACCCCGACGCGAAGACCTGGCTGCCGAAGGTGCGCGAGGCGGTCTTCGCGGGCCGCTACGCCGAGGCCGACGCCCTCGCGAAGAAGATGCAGGGGCCGTACAACCAGTCCTACCAGCCGCTCGGCGACCTGCTCCTCGACTTCGACGTGCCCGGCGAGGTCGAGGGCTACCGTCGCGAGCTCGACCTCGATCGCGCGGTCGCCACCACGACCTTCCGCGCCGGCGGGCGCGCTCCACACCCGCGAGGCGTTCGCGAGCTTCCCCGACCAGGTCGTCGTCCTCCGCGTGAGCGCGGACCGCCCGGGGCAGGTCTCGTTCACGGCGCGGCTCGCCAGCAAGCTGCGGCACGCCACGGCGGCCGAGGGCACCGACGGCGATCGCGCTCCGCGGCCGCGCGCCGAGCCACGTCGACCCGAGCTACCTCGGCGAGACGAAGGCGCCCGTCCGCTACGACGAGGGCCCGGACGCCGAGGGCATGCGCTTCACCGCGATCGTGAAGGCCGCGGTGCGCGGGGGAACCGTGCGGACGACGGCGGAGGGCCGTCTCGAGGTGAAGGGGGCGGACGAGGCCGTCCTCTTCGTCTCGGCCGCGACGAGCTTCAACGGGTTCGACAGGTCACCCGGGCGCGAGGGCCGGGACGCGGACGCCGCGGCGCGCGGTCCCCTCGCGGCGGCGGCGAAGCCGTTCCCCGTTCTCCTCGACGCGCACGTCGCCGACCACGCGCGCCTCTTCGGCCGGGTCCGCCTCGACCTCGGCGCGCCGGCGGCCGACCGTCCGACGGACGAGCGGCTCCGCGCCTACCGCCACGGCGAGGACCCCGCGCTCGTCGCCCTCGTCTTCCAGTACGGCCGCTACCTGCTCGTCGCGAGCTCGCGCCCCGGCACCCAGCCGGCGAACCTCCAGGGCATCTGGAACGAGGACGTGCGCCCGCCGTGGAGCTCGAACTGGACGATCAACATCAACAGCGAGATGAACTACTGGCCGTCGGAGGTCGCGAACCTCTCCGAGTGCCACGAGCCGATGCTGCGGATGATCGCCGAGCTCGCGCGCAACGGCCGCGAGACCGCGCGCGTCAACTACGGCGCGCGCGGCTGGGTCGCCCACCACAACGCCGATCTCTGGCGGCAGACGGCCCCCGTCGGCAACTGGGGCCAGGGCGACCCGAAGTGGGCCAACTGGCCGATGGGTGCCGTCTGGCACTCGATGGACCTGTGGGAGCGCTACGCGTTCACGCGCGACGCCGCGTGGCTGCGCGACTTCGCCTGGCCGCTCCTGCGGGGCGCGGCGGAGTTCGCGCTCGACTGGCTCGTCCCGGACGGCAAGGGCGGGCTCGCCACCGCGCCGTCCTTCTCGCCCGAGAACGAGTTCCGCGCGCCCGACGGGCGCGAGTCCGGCCCGGCCTCGTCATCGACCACGTCCGACGTCGCGCTGCTGCGCGAGCTCTTCACGAACGCGATCGAGGCCTCGACGATCCTCGAGGTCGACGCCGCCGCTGCGCCGCGAGATGGAGGGCGCGCTCGCCCGGCTCCCGCCGTACCGGGTCGGGGCCGCGCGGCCAGCTCCAGGAGTGGAGCGAGGACTTCGAGGAGCCCGAGCCGCACCACCGGCACGTGTCGCACCTCATCGGCCTCCACCCCGGCCGCAGCATCACGCCCGCGGAGACGCCCGCGCTCGCCGAGGCGGTGCGCCGCTCGCTCGAGCTGCGGGGCGACGACAGCACCGGCTGGTCGATGGCCTGGAAGGTGAACCTGTGGGCTCGCCTCGGCGACGGGGACCGGGCGCACCGCCTGATCGGCTACCTGCTCCGCCTCGTCGACACGACGGGCACGAACTACGCGGGCGGCGGCGGCGTCTACGCCAACCTCTTCGACGCCCACCCGCCGTTCCAGATCGACGGCAACTTCGGCGTGACCGCCGGCATCGCGGAGATGCTCGTGCAGTCGCACCGCCGCGCCCCGGACGGCCGCACGCCGGTCGTCGAGCTTCCTCCCCGCGCCTGCCGTCCGCCTGGCCGAGCGGGCCGCGTGAGCGGCCTGCGCGCCCGGGGTGCCTTCGAGGTGGACGTCGAGTGGGAGGGCGGCCGGCTGAAGTCGGCTACCCTGCGCTCCGACCGCGGCGGGCCCGTGTGTCGTCCAGTACGGCTCGCGGACCGTGTCGATCGAAACGAAGGCCGGAGAGACGGTTCGTCTCGACGGCGCGCTCGCGAGGCGCTGACCGCTCAGTCGAGGTCGCGGGGCCGCCCCATCGCGCCCGTCCCGAGGCTTCGGGGCCGCCCTCCGGTCGTGACGCGACGGAGGGCGCGGCGGGCGATCGCTCCGAGGACCCCGAGCACGGCCATCCCACCGATCACGCCGGCCGCGAGGAGCCAGGGCCCCCGGTGGCGCACGAAGGCCTGGATGTCCTCCGCCCCCGTCGCGGAGGCGGCCGCGGCGAGCGCGACCGCCACCGCCGTGCGCGGCAGCATCCCGAGGAACGTGCCGGCGACGAAGACCGGGAGCGGAACGCCGGTCGTGGCCATCACGAGGTTGGTGAGGGCGAAGGGCGAGTTCGGCGGCAGCCGGAGGAGCGTGACGACCAGCAGGGTCCGCCACGGCCCCCGACCGACCAGCGCTTCGCGGATCGCGCGGGCCTTCGGGTTCGCCTCGATGAGCTCCTCGACGCGGTCGTTCGAGACCCGTCGCGCGACCTGGTACCCGAGCAGGCCGCCTCCGGTGAAAGCCGACGAGGGCGGCGGGCAGGCCCGCGGTCACCCCGAACACCCAGCCCCCGAGGATCGACTGCGCGTAGGTCGGCAGGAAGCCGAGCCCGGCCCCGAGCACGAAGGTCACGGTGTAGAGCACGAGGCCGAGGGGGCGGTGGTACAGGAGCCAGTCCGACAGGGGCCCAAGGCTCGCCAGCAGTGCCGTTCCGCACACCGCGGGCGCCGCCGTCCAGGCGAGCGCCCAGGAGGCCGGTGGGCCCGAGGGACCGGACGAGCGAGGAGGCAGGCGGCGTCCGGGGGGCATGGAACGGCCATGATAGACCGCCTGTTCCGGAGGGCGGCTCGCGCGGCCGAGGCCGTGCGAGCCGCTGAGTCGGCGAGTCCGGCGGCTAGCGGCGGCCCCGGCCCTGGCCCTTGGGGCCGGTCCCGTTGCAGTTGCCGCCTCCGCCACGACCGGAGCCGGAGCCGTCGCGTGGGCCCATGCCCTGCTGGCCCGTGCCGTTCCCGGCTCCGGACCCGCCCTTGCCCTTGCGCACCTTCTGGCCCTGGCCCCGCGGGGTCCCGGTGCAGTTGTCGCAGACGCCGTCGCCGTTCGCGTCCACGAAGCTCGGTTTCACGGTGGTCGGCGGGGTGGCGCTCTGGCGCGCCGGCCGCGCTGGCCATCACCGTCGCCACTCCGAGAACGGCCGCCACGATCAGTAGTCGCTTCATCGCTCGATCTCCTTCAGAACACCCGCGGCCGGTGTCGACCGCTGCCCGTCGTCACGGCAAGGGGCGTGCCGCGAGCCGCCCGGGCGAGGCGCTCTTTCCAACATGCTCCGCCCGCACCAGTTGGCTCGGCGGCGGACGGCCGGCGAGCCGGGCGATTGCGGCGCGAGATTCGACCAGATGGTCGAGCGCTTTCGACGGGCTGGTCGAGGCGCTCGTCCCACCGAGCGGCATCGAATGCACATCTTCCGGCCGGGCCTTGAGTTGCGCGCGAGGGTTGCCCGGCGATTCCTGGCCTGCGACTTGCTCTGGTGGCAACCGGGAGGCATTCCGTGAAGATCACCCTGACGAAGACGCTGCCGGCGGCGCTCGCCGGCCTGCTCGTGCTCGCTCCGGCTGCCAGCGGGCGGCGCAGTCGGCGGCCCCCCACCCGGGCCACGCCCCGGCGGCGACCGGAGGGGCAGAGAGGTCCGCGCCTCTGAGCAGCAGCCTGAGGGCGGGGGTCGAGGAGGCCCTCCAGGACGAGCTCCGTGGCGAGGCCATGTACGGCCGGGTCCTGAAGGACCACGGCGACGTGCGCCCGTTCTCGAACGTCGTTCGCGCGGAGCGGCGGCATGCGGCCTTTCTCGAGGAGCTGCTGAAGGCCCGCGGTCTCGACGTCCCCGCGCGCACGACCGGGGTCGAGGTCCCCGGGTACGCGAGCGTGAAGGAGGCCTGCATTGCGGCCGTCGCGTTCGAGACGACGAACGTGGCCCTCTACGATCGGCTGCTCGCGGCCGGGCCGCTCCCCGACGACGTGAAGAGAGCCTTCGACCACAACCGCATGGCGTCCCTCGACCACCACAAGCCGGCGTTCGAGCGTTGCGCCGGCGTCGCCCCGACGCAGGGTGCAGGTCGATGTGCGCGCCACGGTGCCGGGCAAGGTGCCGGGCACTGTGCTGGCCACTGTACTGGCCGCGGTGCGGGCCACGGTGCGGGCCAGGGCGCAGCCTGCGGAGACGGCTGCGGCCAGGGGTGCGGGCACTGCGGTCACGGCCAGGGCCACGGCGGCACGGCGGCCACGGCTGCGGACAGCCGTAATCAGCCTGTCATTCCGAGGGACTTCGGGAGGACGGGTCCCGAGGAATCCGCAGTCTCCGCGCCGGCGCCGGCGGACCCCCCTCGCTTCACGGCAGGGAACCAGGCTCGGGGCTTCGCCTCCGGACCCGTCCCGGATGGAGCTCCTCGGGGTGACAAGTTCATTGCCATCGGCGACCGGCAGCCGCCGGTGCCCGCTCGGAATGACGGGTCACTCTGCGTACTTCTTCAGCTTGTAGCGCAGGTGCCGCTCGCTCATGCCGAGCGCGGCCGCGGCGCGCGTCTGCACGCCGCCGGCCTTCTCGAGCGCCTCGTGGATGAGCGCCCTCTCGAAGGCCTCCACCCGCTCGGTGAAGCCCGCCTGCCTCGCCCTTCACCTCGGGCTTCAGGCCGGCGAGGTGCAGCGGCAGGTCCCCGGTCGCGATCACGTCGCCGCGAGCGAGCACCACCGCGCGGTGGACGAGGTTCTCGAGCTCGCGCACGTTGCCCGGGTAGTCGTGCTTCAGGAGGAGGTCCATCGCCTCGCGGGAGACGCTGCGCGCCTTCCCCTCGTCGGCGAAGCGCCGCAGGAAGTGGTCCACGAGGAGCGGGATGTCCTCGCGCCGGTCGCGCAGCGGCGGCAGCGTGATGGCGACGACGTTGAGGCGGAAGAAGAGGTCCTCGCGGAAGTCCCCGGCGCGGGCCATCGCCTCGAGGTCGCGGTGGGTCGCGGCGACCATGCGCACGTCCACCTTGATCGGCTTCGTGCCGCCGAGGCGCTCGAAGCTCTGCTCCTGCAGGACGCGCAGCAGCTTCACCTGCGTGCCGCGCGGCAGGTCGCCGATCTCGTCGAGGAAGAGGGTGCCGCCGTCGGCGAGCTCGAAGCGGCCGCGGTGCTCGCGGTCGGCCCCGGTGAAGGCGCCCCGCTCGTGGCCGAAGAGCTCCGACTCGAGCAGCGTCTCCGGCAGCGCCGCCACGTTCACCGCCACGAGCGGAGCGCGGCGGCGCGGGCTCGCGTAGTGGATGGCCCGGGCGAGGAGCTCCTTGCCCGTCCCGCTCTCGCCGTGGATCAGGATGGTGGCCCGGCTCGCGGCGGCGCGGGCGGCCATGTTGATCGCCTCCTGCATCCGCGCGTTGCTCGTCTCGAGGCCGGCCAGCCGGTAGCGCGACTCCACCTGCTCGCGCAGGGCCCGGTTCTCGGAGACGAGCGCCCGGCGCTCGAGCGTGCGCGTCACCAGGACCTCGAGCTCGTCGAGGTCCACGGGCTTGCCGAGGTAGTCGGCGGCCCCGCGCTTCATGGCGTCGACCGCGCTCGCCACCGTGCCGTAGGCGGTCATCACCACCACGGGGACCTCGGGGTTCACTCCGCGCACCGCGTCGAGGAGCTCGACGCCGGTCTTTCCCGGCATGCGCAGGTCGGTGAGCACGAGGTCCACCGTGCGCGACGAGACGACCGCGAGCGCCTCGTCCGCGTTCCCGACCGCCTCCACCTCGTAGCCGGCCTTGCGGAGGAAGCCGGCGAGGACGCGCCGCTGGGGCTCCTCGTCGTCCACCACCAGGATGAGCCGCTCAGCCACGCGCTTTCTCCTCTCCCGCGGGCAGGCGCACGGTCATGGTCGTGCCCCCGCCGGGCCGCGAGTCCACCTCGATCGTCCCGCCGTGGGCGGTCACGATCTGCTGCGTGACGGCCAGTCCGACGCCGGTGCCGTCCGTCTTCGTCGTGAAGTAGAGGTCGAAGATCCGGGGCAGGTGGTCGGGCTCGATCCCGCGGCCGGTGTCGCGCACCTCGACCGCGTGCCCCCCGCCCTCGCGGCGCGCGGCAGAGGGAGACCCGCCCGCCCTCGGGCGTCGCCTCGACGGCGTTGCGGACGAGGTTGTCGAGGGCCTGCCGCAGCTGCGCGGGATCGACGACGGCGATTCCCGCCCCGGAAGCCTCCACCTCGACTCGGACCCCGCGGGCCTCGGCGCAGGGAGCGTGCCCGTCTCGGCGGCGTCGCCCACCAGCGCGCCGAGGTCCACGGCCTCCGGCGCGAGGCGGGGCGGCCGCGCGTACTCGAGGAACTGCTGCACGATCCGGTCGATCCGCTGCGTCTCGGACGTCATGATCCCGAGAAGATCCTGAAGCTCCTCCCGCTCGGCGCCGCCCGCCGGTGTCGCTCCCAGGAACTCGCGCTTCAGGCGCTGGGCCGTCATGCCGACCGCGTTCAACGGGTTGCGGACCTCGTGGGCCACGGTGGAAGCGAGCTCGCCCATGGCCGCGAGGCGGTCGCGACGGCGCAGCGCCTCCTCCGCGCGCGCGTGCTTCTCGCTGAGGACGCCGTAGCGGCGGCGCAGCCCGGCCAGGCCGAAGGCGAGCGCCACCAGCGCCCCCGCCGCCGCCACCGTCGCCACGAGGCGGGCGAGCATGCGCTCTTCGACCCGCCGCACGTTGTCGAGGCGCATCCCCAGGCGCAGGCGCGCGGTCTCGCCGCCGGCGAGGGGCACGTCGCTCGCGAACTCGAGCACCGGCCGGCCCTTCACCACGAGCGACCGCTCGCCCGGGGAGGCCGGGGCATCCGCCGGCTCGTCGCCGAAGGCGATCCGCCCCTCCGCGTGCTCGAAGACCGTGTACGCGATCTCGGGGCTCCCGGTGGTGATCTCTTCCAGGAGTGACTCGAGCGACGCCGGCTTCTGGAGGGCGGCGATCTCCGTGGCGTCCACGGTCACCACGATGGCGCCACCCCGCGCGCGCTTCACCCCGGCCGCGACGCGCTCGCCGCCCCAGCGCGAGGCGTGGGCACCCGTCACCGCCTCGTCCTTGCCCTCCTCGAGGATCTGGCGAACGACACCGCCGCCGCCACCCGGGCCACGACCCTCGCCCGCGCCCCAGCCTCGGCCACTGCCCGGCCCTCCTCCCGCTGGGCCGCCTCCCCGCGTCCACCCCGCGCGTGGCCCCCGGCCCCCGTGCTCGCCGTCGGGCGCAGGGGCTGCCAGGTCCTCACGCGACCCGCCAGGGCCGAAGATGGCGATGCGCAGGAGTGGCTCTCGCGTGCTGATCTCCTCGACGGCGGCCGGCGTGAGCCTGCCCTGCCGGTCCAGCTCGGCGAGCGCCCGCGCCCGGTCGAGCAGCCGCTCCCCGAGCTGGGCCGCGGCGAACGCCGAGGCCGCGCGGTTCGAGCGGGCGGCGGCGGCGACGCTCTCCCGGAGCGCGTGGGCCTGCTCGCGCAGCAGCCCGACGAGCTCGCCCCGCGTCGCGCGGTAGTCGAGGGCGACGAGGCCCACGAGAGACAGCGCCACCGCGGTCGCGGCCAGGACGAGGAGCGCGCTGCGGCGTGCGGAGCTCACGGACAGGAGCTTAGACCATCACGCGCCGGCGAGGATCTCGACGACGTCGTGCGGGCGCTTGCCGTGGCGCCCGGCCAGCTCCTTCATCGGCGAGTCCGCGGACGCTTCGATCCCCCTGGCGCGCAGGCGGGCGAGGCCCTCCGTCGATGCGGGATCTCGAGCTGCGCGCAGACCTCGCCCACGGACTTGCTGCCGTAGCCGCCCCCGGCCAGGATCTCCTTCGGCTTCTCCCGGCCCTTGAGCTTGACCCAGACCTGCTGCAGGGGTGAGGCCGTTCGCGGAGGCGAGGGCGGCGAGGGTGACCTGCGGGTTCCACGCCGTTCACGCCGGCCGCGTCGAGGTTGGAGAGGACGCGGTCGAGCGGGATCTGCGTGGTCGCCGCGAGTCGCTCGAGCGTCAGCAGCTCCGCGTGCGGGACGGGCGGCTCGCCGCCTCCCGACGACCACGACTCCTTCGCCCGGTCGCCGAGGTCCATGACCGACCCGAAGGGCGGCAGGTCGGCGAGGGTGAGCCCCGCGACCGCGGCCACCGCGGCCGTGGCCAGGGCCAGCTCCCGCTTCGCGAGCAGGCCCTGTGCGAGCTTCGAGCGGAGGTAGAACCAGAACGTCCGCCAGTTGAACCAGAGGTGCAACGCCCCCGCCAGCACGAAGACGAGCGCCACGACCGTGTGGACGGACTGCCAGCCGTGGCGGTCGAGGGCGCCCAGCGTCCAGCGGGACCAGTTCGCGACCCGGCCCGGGGGGGCGACGAAGAGCACGATCCCCGAGACCGCGAGCAGGAGGAAGGACAGCGTCACGTAGAGGGTCACGAAGGCCCGCCAGTGGAAGCGGGCGGGGGCGTTGCGGGTCATGGTGTCTCCTACTGGCAGCGCTCGAAGGCCGGGAGGTGGTTCTCGAGCGAGGCGGCGCTGCAGGTTCGTGAAGACGTTGCGGACGTCCTGCGGCAGGTCGGTGCGGCTCAGGTACGGCGCGTAGAAGTCCGCGTCCTCCGTCTCGGCCTTGACGCCGCCCGCGCAGGCGAGCGCCGGATCGAGGCGAAGGGGCCGAAGCTCGCCGCGCGTCCAGACGCTGGCCGGAGGCGCCATCTGCCGCCGCGTGAAGAGCATCTGCAGCGCCTCGACGTGCCGAGCCTCCGACTCCGCGATCGCCGCGAACGGCAGCGCGCTCGGGGCGAAGTCCTCGAGAACGCTCCGGTACAGCGTATGGGCCTTGTACTCCTCCTGGAGGGCGTCGACGAGCAGCGCGGCGATGTCCGCGGGATCGGGCCCCACCGGGCCCGTGCAGGCGTTGCCGCAGAAGGCCGCTCGCCCGGCCCGGGGCCGTAGCCATTACCGGCGCCTCCGCCGTTGGCCGGCCCCGGGCCGTAGCCGTTGCCCGCGCCCGGTCCGGGGCCCTGGCCCGTGCCGTCGCAGTCGTTCGTGCACGTGCCGGTGCCCGGTGAGGGCAGCGGGCTCGGCGGACCGCCCGGCCCGTTGCCGGAGCTCGTGACCGAGCCGCCGTCGCTCGTGATGGCGGTCGTCGACGCGACCGGCGAGACGTCCGACCCGCCGCAGGCGGCGAGCGTGAAGGCCCCACCGACCGCGACGAGCGCGAGGAACCGCGAAGATGCTTTCATTGAGTCACTCCTTTGCCCTGCCCCTGGTCTCGCGGCTCGGCGTCGTGCCGCCGCAGCGCCGGTCCGACCGCTCGGGTCGGGCCGTGACCGAGGGAAGAGCAAGAGGAGGGCCAGCCCGGCGCACGGGCCGGGCGCACCCCGAAGGTGCACTCGAACAAGGACTTGCCCGGCTCCGCGGGGAGAGCGCGTGACGGGC
Source organism: uncultured Acidobacteriota bacterium (assembly GCA_963818355.1). Classification (GTDB taxonomy): domain Bacteria; phylum Acidobacteriota; class Vicinamibacteria; order Fen-336; family Fen-336; genus DATBSL01. The sequence continues at coordinate 78,466 of CAWFSB010000040.1, forward strand.
GTCACGCTCCGGCTCGACCGGATGGTCGACCGCCCCGCCGAAACCGTCGAGGACGAGGGCGGAAAGCCCGGAAAGTAGAAGGGCCTCGTCTCGCGACGAGGCCCGGTATCAGGCTGCGTGTCGGGTTGTCTCAGGCTGTGATTTCAGGCTGTGGTTCCAGGTTGCTCCAAGGTTGCAGTATCAGGCTGTCGATCTCGATGATGGCGACATCATACACCAGAACGCCCACCCGAGGGAGAGGCGCTATACTCCGTCCTCGGCCCGCATGAGCGCCCCCCTCCGATGAGCGACTCCTCGCGCAAGGTCTACTCGGCCCGGCGCTTCCGCATCGTCGTCCTCCTGCTCACGCTCGTCTTCGTGCCGATCGTGATCGGCGCCTCGCTGCTCATCTACCAGTACATGCGCTTCGGCGTCATGGTGGAGCAGCGGCTCACCGGCGAGAAGGGGCGGCTGCCCTCGCGGGTCTACGCCCGGCCGCTCGTGCTGCGGCCGGGCCTGGTGCTCGCCCCCGACGGCCTGCGTGAAGGTCCTCAACGGCCTGCGCTACGGCCGAGCGCGACGGGACGCCGACCGAGGCCGGGCCAGTTCTCCGTCTCGCCGGCGGGGGTCACGGTGTCTTCCCGCGGCCGGTCGACTCCGGGGCGACGGAGCCGCTCCTCGTCTCCTTCGCCACCGACAAGCTGGGCGTGACCCTCGTCAAGGACATCCGGGGCGCGGGCGCGCGAAGAAGCGCTACGCCGGAGCAGGCCCTCGAGCCGGAGCTCGTCACCTACATGTTCGACGAGGACCGCGAGAAGCGCCGCCGCGTGCGCTTCGAGGAGCTGCCCGACCACCTCGTGAAGGCGGTGCTGGCGATCGAGGACCGTCGCTTCTACAGCCACCCCGGCCTCGACCCCATCGCCCTGGCGCGCCCGGGCCCTGCGCAACCTCCGCTCGGACAGCGCGATCCCCTACGGCGGCAGCACGATCACGCAGCAGCTCTGCAAGAACTTCTTCCTGACCCAGGTCGACGAGCGCGGCTACCGGACGGCCGAGCGGAGCTACCGGAGGAAGGCGCAGGAGGCGCTGCTCGCCTTCGTGCTCGAGCGGCGGGCCACCAAGCAGGAGATCCTCGAGCTCTACCTCAACGAGATCTACCTCGGCCAGGCGGGCTCGTTCGGCATCAACGGGGTCGGCGAGGCGGCGCGGATCTACTTCCGCAAGGACGTGGCGAACCTGACCCTGCCCGAGTCGGCGCTCCTCGCCGGGATGATCCAGTCGCCGAACCCCTACAACCCGTTCCGCCACGAGAAGCGCGCGACCGAGCGGCGGAACGAGGTCATCCGGGCCATGCAGGACGCGGGCTTCATCGACGCCGCGACGATGGAGGAGGCGCTGCGCGGCGCCCCTCCTCGTCGAGCAGCCCAGCGTCGACACCACGGACGCCCCCTACTTCGTCGACCTCGTGCGCCAGCAGCTCGGCCAGCGCTACGACGCGAAGGACCTCACGACCCAGAACCTCTCGATCTACACGACGCTCGACCTGCACCTGCAGGGCCTCGCCCAGCAGGCGCTCGAGCGCGGGCTCGAGCGGGTCCAGGAGCTGATCAAGAAGCGCACGACCGCGCAGGTCCAGGGCAGCCTGATCGCCATCGAGCCGGCGAGCGGCAAGGTGGTGGCGCTCGTGGGCGGCCGCTCGTACGGCCGCAGCCAGTACAACCGCGTCATGCAGGCCCGGCGCCAGCCGGGCAGCACGTTCAAGCCCTTCGTGTACCTGGCCGCCTTCGAGGCCACCTTCGACGACCCGAGCCTGCCCCCGATCACGCCGGCGACGGTGGTCGAGGACGCGCCGTCGGTCTTCTTCTACGAGGACAAGGAGTACATCCCGACCAACTACGAGGACGACGTACCACGGCATGGTGACGCTGCGCCGCGCGCTGGCCATGAGCATGAACGTGGCCACCGTGAAGGTGGCGGAGATGGTCGGCTACGACAAGGTGGCGGACCTCTGGTCGAAGAAGCTCGGCATCGGCGCGCCCGATCCAGCCCTACCCCGCGATCGCGCTCGGCTCCTTCGAGGCGACGCCCTACGAGCTGGCCACCGCCTACAACGTGCTCGCCAACGGCGGGCTCAAGGTGGAGCCGGTCACCATCCTGCAGGTGGCCGACGAGAAGGAGCCGCGTGCTCGAGCAGCACCACGCGGCGGTGCCGGAGCGGGTCGTGCGCGAGGAGTCGGCCTTCCTGGTCACCGACATGCTGCGCAGCGTCCTCAACGAGGGCACCGCGGCCGGCGCGCGGGGCCTCGGCTTCACCGCGGACGCCGCGGGCAAGACGGGCACCACGAACGACTACCGCGACGCCTGGTTCGCCGGCTTCACGCCGGACCTCCTGTGCGTCGTGTGGGTCGGCTTCGACGACAACACCCCGGTGGGCCTCTCCGGCACCAGGGCCGCCCTGCCGATCTGGGTGGACTTCATGAAGGTGGCGCTCGGCGGGCGCAAGCCGACGCCGTTCCCGGCCGCCGCCGGAGGGGATCGTCTTCGTGGACATCGACAAGGAGACGGGCCTCCTCGCCCGCCCCGGGTGTCCCAAGACGCGGACCGAGGCCTTCGTCGCCGGGACCGAGCCGCGGGAGCCCTGCGGCGCCCACTGACGGCCCCCGAACGTGGGCTATGTCACAGATGCGTCAAAGCTTGTGACACCGGCCCGAAAGGGCTTGCCTGGCGTGGTGGAGGGGCGTAGAGTTTTCTTTTGGGCCATCGGTGTCGGTGCCCCGAGCCGCCCGTATCGGCGGATTCAGGAAGGACTCGTCAATGCTCGCTTGCCGCAGCCGGACCCCCGTGACGGCCGTCGCCGCCCTCGGGCTGCTCGCCCTCCTCGCCCTCTCCTGTGGCGGGGGTGGGTCTCCCTCCTCGTCGACCCCGCCCACGACGGTGACCCGCCCAGCCCACGCCGAGTGCGCCGACCGGCGGGGGCGGAGTGAGCGCCTCCAGCTGCCCTATCGGCAAGGGCAACGTCAACGCCGAGTGCGAGCAAGGGCTCCTCCCGGCTGCAGAACGCCGTGCATCACCGCCATCGACGCGCTCGTCCAGCAGAGGCCCCAGATCTTCGACAAGACCCAGGAGGCGGGCGCCGGCACCGGCCAGTACCTGGTGCTGGACAAGGAGGCGTACCTCAACGGCCTCGTCGCCAACCTGACGGCGGCCGGCTTCTGCGCCCAGCGCGACCCCGACGACTTCAACTACGAGCGCATCCAGGCCAAGAACGAGAACGGCTTCTCCGAGACCTTCGACGTCCTGCTCGGGCGCCGGCTTCCTGCGGACGAAACGGCATCTACACGGAGACCTGCACGCCCGCGTCCTTCCCGGTCGACCGCGGCGACCTGCCGCCCGCGGGCAGCGGCTGCGGCTCGCCGTACCCGCCGGAGATCAACCGCATGAGCTGCAAGCTCCACCTGCACGGGGATCGAGGCCTACACGCTCGACTCGACGGCCCTCGTCGGACCGGACCTCGACGTACTGCGCCTCGGTCGGCTTCACCGGCAGGACCATCTGCCCGGTCCGCAAGGAGGACAGCCCCGAGCGCCGGCCCTGCGAGGAGTGGCGCGTCGGGCAACGCGAAGGACACCGGCCGCGCCGGCCCGACCTGGACCGTCAACGGCAAGCTACTGCACCGGCAAGGCGAGCGGCTGCGACAACCACCCCGAGAACCAGTACGCGCTTCTCGTCTACTCGTCGGGCACCTACAAGGTGTGCGCGCAGACCGGGGTCTGCTGCGAGGTCACCGTCGAGCGGTGAGCCCGGGCCGCCGTCGCCCGACGCGGCGGCGGCCTTGACCACGCCCACGGCGTCGGTCTATCCTCGTTCCTTCGAACGGGCGCTTAACTCAGCGGTAGAGTGCCACCTTCACACGGTGGAAGTCGAAGGTTCGAATCCTTCAGCGCCCACCAGGCCTCGAGAGCCGCCGCGGCGGCTGGACGCATCCCCGACACGGAGATGACCCACACGCCCGCCGGGCCCGCGTCTCATCCCCACCGCAGCTACCGCTACTACGACCTCGTCATGGCGGCCTTCGTGACGGTGCTGCTCTGCGCCAACCTCATCGGGGCGGCCAAGGTGGCCCAGGTCGGGGGGCTTCACCTTCGGCGCCGGCGTCTTGTTCTTCCCGATCAGCTACGTCTTCGGGGACGTCCTCACCGAGGTGTACGGCTACGCGCGGGCCCGCAAGGTCGTGTGGGCGGGCTTCGGCGCGCTCGCCTTCGCCTCGTTCATGAGCTGGGCCGTCCTGGCCTTCCCGCCCGCTCCCGGCTGGCCGCACCAGGCGGCCTACGAGACGGTCTTCGGCGGGACGCCGCGCATCGTGCTCGCCTCGCTCGTCGCCTACTTCTGCGGCGAGTTCTGCAACTCCTACGTGCTCGCGAAGATGAAGCTCGTGACCGGGGGCCGGCTCCTCTGGAGCCGGACCATCGGCTCCACGATCGTGGGCGAGGCGGTGGACTCGGCCGTCTTCTACCCGCTCGCCTTCCTCGGCACGTGGGAGACGGGCCTCGTCCTGCGGGTCATGGTGTCGAACTACCTCCTCAAGGTGCTGTGGGAGGTCGCGATGACTCCCTTCACCTACCGCATCGTGAACTTCCTCAAGCGCGCCGAGAGCGAGGACTACTTCGACCGCACGACCGACTTCACGCCGTTCTCGCTGCGCACGCTGACTCCGGACTCTCGCGGCACCCGTCGCGCGTCCCCGGCGGGTCAGTCGAAGTCGGTGGGCGCGACGGGTCGGCGAGGTGGCCCAGGCCAGCTCGATCTGGCCGGGGGTCGTGCGGTCGAGGTCGAGCGCGGGCCGCGCGGCGCGGGCGAAGAAGCCCACCGCGTCGATCTCGTGGCTGGTGACCGGCTCGCCGCCCTCGAGCTGGCAGCCCATCAGTACTTTGTATGTATAGTCGATCGACGGCGGGTGCTCGTGGCGCGACTTGTCGAGCACCGCGAGCACCTTCCCGGCCTTGACGCGGTAGCCGCTCTCCTCGAGCGTCTCGCGCTCGGCGGCCCTCGACGGCGTGTCGCCGACATCCGCCCAGCCGCCGGGGAAGGTCCAGCGCCCGCTTCTGCGCTCGCGCACCAGCAGGAGCTCCTCGCCGCGGAAGACGACCGCCCGCACGTCCACCTTCGGGGTCGGGTAGCCGAGGCCTGAGGCAAAGGCCACGCGGACCTCCTCGAGCGGCACGGCGAGCGCGCCGGACGCCATCGCCACCGCGATCCCCCGCAGCTCCTCGTAGCGCTCGCGGTCGTAGGGATCGCTCGCGTAGGTGAGCCCCGTCTGCGCGATCGACTGGACCCGCTGCGCCCAGCGGAGCCAGTCGGGGCGACGGTCGGGGCCCGCGCTCACCTCGAGGCCGCGACCGGGGACGCCAGCCCCAGGCGCGCCAGCTCGTCGTCGATGACCTCGGCGAACGCCTCGAAGGGCTGGGCGCCGACCAGCGGCCGGCCGTTGACGAAGAACGCCGGCGTCCCCGAGACACCGTAGCCCTGGCCGGCCGCGAGGTCGCTCTCGACGAGGTGGGAGTAGCGGCCCGAGTCGAGGCACTGGCCGAAAGCCGCCGCGTCGAGGCCCAGCGTCGCGGCGTGGGCCTTGAGCTCGGGGACCTGCAGCTTCGCGGCGTTCGTCCAGAGCAGGTCGTGCATCTCCCAGAACTTCCCCTGCTCCCCGGCGCAGGCCGCCGCTTCCCCGGCCTTCTCCGCCTGCTGGTGGAAGTCGAGGGGGAAGTGCCGGAAGGCGAAGCGCACCTTGTCGCCGTACACCTCGCGCACCCGGGCGACCGCGGGACGCGCGCGCACGCAGTACGGGCACTGGAAGTCCGAGAACTCGATGATCGTGACCGGGGCCTTCGGGTTGCCGCGCACGGGGGCGCTGCCGACCTCGACCGGGACGCGGTACGGCTCGAGCAGCACCTTCACGTCGTACTTCGCGCGCAGCTCGGAGGCGAAGGCGGCGCGCCTCTCGTTCTGGCGCTGCTGGCCGAGCCCGGCCTTGATCTTCGCGAGCGCCTCCGCCTCGGAGGACGTCCCGAATCGGGCCTTGTTGGCGGCGTAGTAAGCCTGGGCGTCCGCGTCGCTCACCAGGGCCTTGGACTCGACCTCGGCCCCGTAGAGCGCCTCGGGCGTCGTCCCGCGGGTCTCGGCCTCCTTCTCGATGAGGGCCTGGGCGACGAGGGCGTCGAGGGCCTGGCTGCGCAGCTGGTGCTCCCGCGCGCGCAGCTCCATGAGCTGGGCCCCGACGACGTCGTCCACATCCTTCACCGTGATCGGTTTCCCGGCCACGGTCGCGGCCACGGCCCCCGCCGCCCCTGCCGGTTCCTGCCCCGGCGCGGGCACGGCCCCGCCGAGAAAGGCCGCCAGCCCCAGGGCCACCCAGCTCCCGACACGTTCGCTCATGCGCCTCCTTCGAAAGCTCATGGTACAACGCGCCGGTCGCGGTCGAGCCAGGCCTCGAGACCCTGGGCGTTGAGCTCGACGTCGAGGGCCAGCAGCTCGCGCACCCGCTCCGCCGGCAGCGGCGTCTCGTGGTCGCGGACCCAGCCGAGGAGGAGCTCCCCGACCCCGGCCCTCAGCCGGGCGGCGCGGTCGGGCTTTCGGTCCTCGGCCCGCCCTAGCTCCACGAGCTCCACCGTCCGCCGGCGCAGGTCGGCGGCCAGACGCTCGATCTCGACGACGCGAGAGTAGTGCGTGAGGAGCATGGCCGCCGGCTCGAAGCCCACCAGGCGGTCGATCGAGGCGAGCAGCGCCTCCGGCTCGAACTGGACCGGGGTCGTCGTCGGCAGGATGAACGCCCCGCGCGGGCTGGCCAGCTCGCGGTAGGCGAGGCCGAAGGTGTCCCCGGTGAACATCGACCGCGAGGCCTCGTCCCACACGCAGAAGTGGTGCTTCGCGTGGCCGGGCGTGTCGAGGAAGAGAAGCGGCCGTCCGCCCAGCTCGAGGGTGAAGCCCTCCGGCGCCTCCACCACCCGCGACGCCTCGACGGGGACGAGCCGGCCGTAGTTTCGGGCCATCGCTTCTTCCCCGTACACCGCCGAGGCGCCGGCCCACAGCTTCGACGGGTCGACCATGTGGCGCGCCCCGCGCGGGTGGACGACGAGGCGGGCCCTCGGCAGCCGCCGCATCATCTCCCCGGCCCCGCCCGCGTGGTCGAGGTGGACGTGGGTCACGATCACGTAGTCCACGGCCTCGGGCCGCAGCCCCTTCGCCTCGAGGACGGCCAGCAGGCCGGGCGCCGAGTGGGTCGTGCCCACGTCCACGAAAGCCGCCCGGCCGCCCTCCACGACGAGGTGGCTCGCGTCGAAGAACGGGCGCACGTAGCCGGTGTCGATGGCGGTGATCCCGTGGCCGAGGTCTTCGAATACCGGAGTGCCCATGCGCCGCATTCTGCCCCAGGATCCCCCGGCCGGCCTCGGCGTGCGGGCGCTCACTGCGCGCCCGGGGCGACTTGTTCTACGATGGCGGCCGTGGCGGAGACGACGTCGCACTCCTGGACGTGCCCGACCTGTGGACGGCGCGTGCCGTTGCGGGCGGAGGCGTGCCACTGCGGGATGCCCCGCGCGCGGGCGGAGGAGCTCGCCGCCGCCGCCGCGCCCGCGGAGCGGCGCCCCCCTCGCCCCACGCGTCAGGTGTCGCCGGGCCGCCTGTTCGCCGCGCTGCCCCGGGACGTGAAGGCCCTCGTGGTCGGCGGTGCGCTCGTGCTGCTGGGTGGCCTCGGGTGGATGGCGTTCGGGCCCGAGCGCCCATCCACGACCCCGGCCCTGCTGGGGTGGGTCGACCAGGGCGCGCCCCCGGTGCCGAAGCCCACGCCCACGCCCCGGCCGCCGCTCAAGCTCCCCTGGTGGAAGTGAGGACGGCCTGACTCATCGGAGGACCGGCTCCGGCGCGGTCCCGACGGCGAGGACGCCGGTGTCCGGTCGCGACCCGGGGGGATCTCCGCGGAGAGCGGCCCGGAAGGCGAGACCGACTTCGGGCTCGAAGGGAATGCTCGGCGCCGTCAGCTGCCGGGTGGTGAAGGTGGCCGACATGAGCCCCGTGCCGTGCGGAACGGACGGAGCGATCGCGTGCACCAGCTCGTGAGCGACGACCCGACCCAGGGCGATCGCCAGGGCGCGCGACGCCGGGGGGGGCAGGGTGAAGGCGGATCCGCGCGGATCGAGCCCGATGACCGCGCGCACGCTGGGGACGTGCACCCAGACGAACGGCGCGACCTCGAATCGTGGCGGCGTGGCGCCGAGGACGGCCTTCCCGAAGCTGGCGGCGGTGCGGTCGAGCAGGATGACGCGCACCTCCCCGGGACGGGCCATCTCCCGTGCGTCGCCGCGGCGCCAGGAGATCGAGGCGCCCATCCTCCGGAGGAGAGACCGGGCCTCGTCGCGGGCCACCGCCTCTGTCCCGACCCCGACCCCGGTCGAGTCCACCCAGACGAGGCGCAGGACGGGGGATGCCGCGAGCGGGGCGGAAGGGGCAGGCCGCAGGCGCGCCCCCACGACGCTCTCGATGTCCAGGAGATAGGATTCGTCCGCCGTGGCGGCGCCCGCCACGAGCGAAGCCAGAGTCACGACGGCGACCGCGAAACGTGTCGACACGCGTCCCTCCCCTCGCCCCTCGGCTGGCCACCGGGCCGGCCGCCCGCTCTCGTGTGCTCGGTCCTTGCGAGAGTGAACGTGCGCGGGCCGCGCCCCGTTGCGTGAGTTGCGCGGAGATGAGGGCGAAGACGGGATGAGCCGGGAAGCCGCGCCGCGGCAACGGATTGCGGGCCGCGGTGAGGAGCGGACGAGGGCGGGGGCTACTTCACGCCGGTGACGACGTGGAGCTCGGAGAGGCGGCGCATCACGTTGTAGGTCCACGCCCCGCCGTCTCCGGCCACCAGGACGCCCATGACGGCGAGAACCCCCGCCCGGTCGCGAGGGGCGAGCTCGGCCACCAGGGTGGCCCGGCCCGTGGCCGGGTCCACGCGCCACAGCGTCTCCGGCAGGAGCTTCGACCGGTCCCGGAAATAGAGCCGCCCGCGCGCGTCCCAACCCACGGGCCACCAGCCCTTCTGCGCCCCGCGCACGGGCACGGACTCACCGGTGCCAGTGTCGTAGGTGCAGGAGACGCCCTTCTCCGGGCACGAGGTCACGAAGTGCCCTCCGTCGGGCGAGAAGGTGTTCTGCATCAGGATGTACCCCTCGGGAAGGGGCAGCCGGCGCGGGGCCGCGCCCGCGATGTCCGTGAGCCATGTGGCTCGCTTGCCGGCCGCGTCGCGACCGGTGACGAAGATCCGGCCGTCATTCCCGACGAAACCGGCCGCCTCGTGCGCCACGAGGCCGGGCACCCGGAGCTTGCGGTTCTCCCCCGGCCCCGTGGGGGTGAGGTCCACGGAGTCGGGCTGGCGGAGGCTGACGCTGAGCACCCAGCGCCCGTCGGGCGAGAGGGCCAGCGCGCGGCCGGACCCGACCCGGACGGGCAGCGAGCCGTCGGTCTTGCGCAGGAAGGTCGAGTAGTCCGCCCCTCCACCCTGGCCGCTCTCGTAGAAAAGGAGGGTGCCCCCGTCCGGGGCGATGCCCTCCGGCGCCGAAAAGTCCAGCCACGAGAGGTCGCGGTCTTCCGGCTCGCCGGCCCGGCGGAACAGCATCTCCGAGCGCAGCGTCGCACGCTCGAGAAGCACGCGGCCGTCGGGGGCCAGGTCGTGGACGACGAGGCGTCCCATCCCCGAGAGCACGATGCGCACGCGACCGTCGAGGGACAGCGCCCGCACCGCGTTGTCCGCCCCGACCGGGGAGGCCGTGAACCAGACTTCGCGGCCACCCGGCGCCCAGGCGATTCCGTCCAGGCTGGCCCACTCCTCCGACACCGCGACGCGCTTGCCGTCGCGGTCGAGGATCGCCACCAGCCCCCGGTCGTCGTCCAGGATCGGGTGCTCGGCGATCGCCAGGTGGCTCCCGTCGGGCGACAGGCGCACCCGGCTGACCCTGGCGACCCGAGCCACGACACGGCCCACGGGGAACTCCACCCGGTACCCTTCCTCCCCCGAGCGCACCACCGCGAAGTCGGATCCCCCTTTGGCCCAGTCGGCGGCGACGACGCCCTTGAGGACGTCCTTCGGCGGCCCGCCCGACAGCGGGGCCCGGGCCAGCACGCCGCCTCGAAGGAAGGCCACCTCCCCGGACGAAGAGACGGCCGCCACCGTGGCGTCGAGGATCTCGAGCGCCCGCGAGTCGCCCGGGTCCGAGCCCGCGACGTGCAGGCCCCGGCGTCCGCCGTCCCACGAGCCGGAGTACACGACCTGGCCGTCGGGCCCGAAGCGCGCGGCGCTGACGGAGCCGCGGTGGAACGTGATGCGCTGGAAGGCGGGCGGCTCGACGGGCGGCGAGCGGCGCGAGGAGAGCCACTCCCGGGCGGCAATTGCCGCGGCCGCGAGGACGAGCGCGGCGGCCAGCGGCCACCACGCGCGGGCGCGCGCGACGGGCGGGGTCGCGGGGAGGGGTGGTGCCGGCGAGTCGGTGCGCGGTTCCGCCGCTCCCGAGCGCCCGGGGCTCGACCGGCACCGGCCGCGGCCACTCGCGCACCGTGGCGGGGGCCGTCACCTGCTCGACGGCGCCGCCCACCCACCGGTAGCCGCGCCGGGGCAGGGTCTCCAGGTAGCGAGGCGCATTCGCGTTGTCGCCGAGGGAGGAGCGTATCTGCCGGACGCAGAAGTTGAGCGACTGCTCGAAGTCCACGAACGTGCCCGCGGGCCAGACCTCGGCCTGGATCTCCTCGCGGGTGACCACCTCGCCGGGGCGACAGGCCAGCAGGACGAGCACTTTGAAGGGCTGGGGCTGGAGGCGCACCGTGGTGCCGTTGCGGCGCAGCTCTCCGCTGCGCACGTCCAGCTCGAATGGCCCGAAGCGCAGCGAGAGAAGCTGCCCCTCTGCCGCGTCGTTCAAAGGGTTGGACGCTCGGTGCATAATCGCCGGACTCCCCGGCGCTTAGAGGTCGCCTCATTGCCTATGACGCATCCGAGGGCGTTTGCGTTCACTGCCGGCACGGTTTTTCTTTTCGCCTCCGTCCTGTCCAATGCGGAGGACGCGGCGCTCGAGCGCGCCCGGCGCGTGCTCGCCGCGCACCCGGTGATCGACGGGCACAACGACCTGCCCTGGGCGATCCGGGAGAACCCCGACGCCCCGCGCGACGTCGAGGCCTACGACCTGCGCGCCCGCACGAAGGGGAACACCGACCTCGAGCGGCTGCGCGAGGGCGGGGTCGGTGGGCAGTTCTGGTCGGTGTACGTCCCCGCCGAGCTCCCGGCCGGCTTCGCCCGCACGCAGCTCGAGCAGATCGACATCGCCCGCCGGGTGATCGCCCGCTACCCGGACCACCTCGCCCTGGCGACCACGGCCGACGAGGTCGAGCGGGCCATGAAGGGCGGGCGCGTGGCCAGCCTCCTCGGCATGGAGGGCGGCCACGCGATCGAGAACTCGCTCGGAGCGCTCCGCGCGTACTTCGACCTGGGCGTCCGGTACATGACCCTGACCCACGGGAAGACCCTCGACTGGGCCGATTCCGCCACCGACACCGCGCGCCACGGCGGCCTCACCCGCTTCGGCGAGGAGGTCGTGCGGGAGATGAACCGGCTGGGCATGCTCGTCGACCTCTCCCACGCCTCCGACGAGACGATGGACGACGCGCTGCGCGTCTCCGAGGCGCCGGTCATCTTCTCCCACTCCTCCGCCCGCGCCCTGTGCGACCACCCCCGCAACGTCCCCGACTCCGTGCTCGCGAAGATGAAGGCGAACGGGGGCGTCGTGATGGTGACCTTCGTGAACGCGTTCGTGTCCCCGGAGTGGGCAAAGGTGAGCGGACCGCTCTGGAAGGAGTACGAGGAGCGCACGCGGGGCGTCGCGGACCCCGCGGAGCGGGAGCGGATCGGGAAGGAGATCGCCGCGCGCATGCCGAAGGTCCCGGTCACGATCGCCCAGGTGGCGGACCACGTCGACCACGTCCGCAAGGTCGCGGGGGCGGACCACGTGGGGCTCGGCGGCGACTTCGACGGCAACGACTCGTGGCCGGAGGGCCTCTCCGACGTGTCGGGCTACCCGCGCCTCCTCGCCGAGCTGGTGCGGCGCGGCTGGAGCGACGAGGACCTCGGCAAGCTCGCGAGCGGCAACGTCCTGCGGGCGATGCGGCAGGCCGAGCTGGTCGCGCAGCGGCTGGCCAAGGCACGCCCGGCCTCGACCGCCACCATCGAGTCGCTCGACGGCACAACGGGCCGGTAAGCGGGACCGGAACGACCGATGTGTCATTCCGAGCGGGCACCGGCGGCTGCCGGTCGCCGATGGCAATGAACTTGTCACCCCGAGGAGCATCCGGGCCGGGCGACGAGGGGTCCGCCGGCGCCGGCGGATTCCTCGTCGCCTGGCACACGACCGTAGCTCCTCGGAATGACAGGGCCGGCGGCGAGGGCGCGTGGGCGGGGCCTTGGGATATAGTCGGGGACCCGGAGGCCGCCGTGGTGGAGACGACCCTGAAGACGCTCATCGAACGGTTCCGCAGCAAGCCCGAGTGGCAGCACGCCGACCCCGCCGTCCGCGCGGACGCCGTGCTCCGCCTGCCTTCCTCCGAGCACGAGGTCCTGCTCGCCCTCGCCCGGGAGGACGCCGACCCGCGCGTGCGCCGGGCCGCGGTGAAGAAGCTGTCGGACACGGCCGGGCTGGTCGAGATCGTCGCCTCCGAAGCGGACGCCGGCGTGCGGGACGAGGCGGAGGGCCGGCTGGCCCACGTCGCGGCGCACGAGCACGACGAGGCCGCGGCGAGGGCGGCGGTGGCCGGGCTGCGCGACGCGAAGCACCTCGCGGCCGTGGCGAAGGCCGCCCCCCTGGCGGCGACGCGGGAAGCCGCCATCCGCGCGATCGCCGACCCCAGGTCCCTGGCCACGGTGGTCCGGGAGTCCGAGGACACCCCCACCCGGCTCCTCGCCCTCGGGCGGATCGAGGACGGCGCGACGCTGCTGGCCCTGGCCCTGAAGATCGAGCAGAAGTCGGTGGCCGTGGCCGCCGTGGACCGCCTGGTCGATCCCGAGGCCCTGAAGGCCGTGGCCCAGAAGGCCAAGGCGAGCGCGGCGGCCCGCCGTGCCCGCGCCCGGCTCGAGACCGGCGAGCCGGCGACCGCCGCGGCCGCGCCCCTCCCCGCCGCGACCGAGCACGACGACGAGGCCGAGCGGCGCGCCTACGAGGAGGCCCGCGCCGCGCTCGAGCGCGAGGCCGCCGAGCGCACGCGGGCCAAGGACGCCCGCACGGCGCTCGCGGCGGCCGTCGACTCCGCCGAGGGCGAGGCGATCCCGCAGGCGATCGCGCACGCGCGTGAGGAGTGGGCGGGGATGGCACCCCTCGCCGAGGCCGATCGCGAGCGGCTCGACGGCCAGGTTTCCGCCGCCCTGGCGGCGGCCGAGAGACGACACGCCGCCTATCTCGCCGGCCTCTCGCGCCGGGAGGAGCTTCTGGCCCTCGTCCAGCAGGCGGAGGAGCTCGGCGGCCAGGAGCTCGGCGCCGCCCGCGCCGCCTTCCCGGCGCTCGACGCGAAGTGGCGCGAAGCCACGACCGGCGCCGACCTGCCCGACCTGCGGTCGCGGTTCGAGGCCGTCGCCGCCACCCTGCGCTCGCGGGGCCGCGCGGCCCGGGAGGAGCAGGCCCAGAAGGACCAGCAGCACCTCGACCAGCTCGTGCGGCTCGCCGGCCGGGCCGAGGCCCTCGTGGCCCGGGGGTCCGAGGTGTCCCTGCGCGACGCCGACCACGCGCTGCGCGAGATCCGGGAGGCCCTCGAGCACCCCGGGCACTTCCCGACCCGCAAGGACCGCGAGGCGGCCCTCGCCCGCCTCGACGCGGCGCGCAAGCACCTCTACCCGCTCCTGCAGCAGCTGCGCGAGGACGCGGAGTGGAAGCGCTGGGTGAACACCACCGTGCAGGAGGAGCTGTGCGCGAAGGCCGAGGCCCTCCTCGGGGAGGAGGACCTCGAGCGGGCCGCGAACACCCTGCGCGAGCTCGACGCCCGCTGGAAGCAGGCCAAGGAGGCCCCGAAGGACCAGGCGGAGGCCTTGTGGACGCGCTTCAAGGCGGCGCGCGACCAGGTCAAGTCGCGCACCGACGCCTTCTTCGCGAAGCAGGCCGAGGAGCTGGCGGGCAACCTGAAGAAGAAGGAGGCCCTGTGCGAGAGGGCCGAGGCCCTCTCCGAGTCCGCCGACTGGCTGAAGACCGCGGAGGAGCTGCGCAAGCTCCAGGCCGAGTGGAAGGAGATCGGGCCGGTGCCGCGCACGGTGTCGCAGAGGGTGTGGGAGCGCTTCCGCAAGCCCTGCGACCACTTCTTCACCCGGTGGCAGGAGCACCGCAACCTGCGCAGCCACGAGTGGGCCGACAACCTCGCGAAGAAGGAGGCCCTGTGCGAGAAGGCCGAGGCCCTCCGGGAGTCCACCGACTGGGAGGCCGGCACGGCCGAGCTCAAGCGCCTGCAGGCCGAGTGGCGCACGATCGGCGCGGTGAAGAAGGCCACGGTCCGAGGCGATCTGGCAGCGCTTCCGCGCCGCCTGCGACCACTTCTTCGACCGCTACAAGAACCGCGACGAGCACGCGCGGCAGGCCGCGCAGGACGCGCGGGAAACGATCTGCGCCGAGCTCGAGGCGCTCCTCCCCGCCGAGGGGGAGACCTCCGAGCCGCCCGCCGACCTCGTGGCGCGGCTGCAGGCGGCGCAGACGGCGTGGCGTCAGGCGGGCGGCCTGCCCCACGACCAGATGGCCGCGCTCGACGAGCGCTTCTCCGCGGTGCGCGACCGGCTCCTCCAGCTCTTCCCCCGCGCCTTCGAGGGCAGCGACCTCGACCCGGAGGCGAGCCGCCTCAAGGCCGAGAAGCTCGTCGTCCGCGTCGAGGGTCTCCTCGCGGAGCTCCTCCCGGGCGGCGGGGCGCCCCGGCCGCAGAACGCGGAGGAGCTCGCCGCGCGGCTGCGCGACGCGCTCGCCTCCAACACGATCGGCGGCCGCGAGGCGGTCGAGGCCAAGTGGCACTCGGCCTCGGTCGAGGTCGAGGCGGCACAGGCGGCGTGGAAGCGCCTCGGCCCGGTGCCAGGGGAGCGCGGGCCGCGACCTCTCGGCCCGCTTCGAGCACGCCTGCCGCCGCTTCTTCGAGCAGCGGCCGAAACCGAAGCCGGAGCGGGAGCGGCCGCGCGGAGACGGGTCGCGGCCCGGCGCCGGGCGCGGCCCTCGCCCGCGCTTCGACCGGCCGGACCGGCGCTAGCGGGCGCCTCCCGTGCCGGCGCGTCGGGTGGCCCCGGGCGACGTCCTCGAGCTCTTCGTTCTCGCTCCCGTTCCCTCGTCCGACGCCGCGTCGATCCTCGCCACGTTCCGCAACGCGCGCGTCCTGGTCCCCTTCCCGCGGCGGGGCGGCGAGGCCGGGGCCCGCTGGCAGCGCATCATCCGCGCCCACGAGCGCACGCTCGCCGTCCTGGAGGGCCGGGCGCGCTCTGGAGCGCTCCCCTCCGGGAAGGGCCTGCGCGAGCTCGGGCGGGACCTCTTCGAGGTGCTCTTCCCCGGCGACGTGCGGCGCCTGTACGACACCGCCCGGGCGCTGCGCAAGCACGAATCGCTCGACGTCGTCTTCACCTCGATGCTCGACTGGGTGGCGGACAAGCCGTGGGAGCTCGCCTTCGACCCCTCGCGCCGCGAGTTCCTCGCCACGTCCTCCGTCAACTTCGTCCGCAACGCCTTCACCGCCGTCCCCGCGGACGCGCTCCCCCGCGGCCGGGGCCGGCTGCGCATCCTGGCCGTCGTCGCGCAGCCACGCGGGGCGGCGCCCCTCGACACGAAGACCGAGACGACCGACCTGCGCCAGGCGTTCCGCGCCCTCGTGGACGCCGGCCGCGCCACGATCGAGGTCCTGGCGAAGGCGACCGCGGGCCGCCTGCAGCGCCGACTCGCCGCGGGAGGGGTCGACGTCCTGCACTACGTCGGCCACGGCGACTTCGACGAGCGGGAGCGCGAGGGGTCGCTCCTCCTCGAGGACGATCGGGGGCGGCCCAGGCCCCTGGGCACCGATGCGCTCCGCCAGGTCCTGTGCGGGCGCTCTCTGCGCCTCGTCTTCCTCAACGCGTGCGAGACCGGGCGCGGAGGCCGCGTGGAGTGGAACCGCGGACTGGCGCCCGCGCTCGTCGCCGCCGGGATCCCCGCCGTCGTCGCCAACCAGTACCCGGTCGAGGACGCGGCGGCCACCGCCTTCGCCCGCGAGCTCTACGCCCAGCTCGCGGCCGGGAGCGCCCTCGGTGACGCGGCGCGCGAAGCGCGGGTCGCAGTGGGCCGCGAGCACGGGACCTCCTCGCTCGGCTGGGCCGTGCCCGTCGTCTTCGCCCGCGACCCGCGCGAGCCGCTGCGGTGAGGCGCGCCCTCCTCGGCCCCGTTCTGCTGGCCCTCGCGCTGCGCCTCGTCGCCATCCTCGCCACCGACCGGGTCGTGGCGGACGTCGAGCGCTACGAGCGCGTGGCGGCCCACCTCCTGGACGTCTCGTGGAACCCCTACGAGACGAAGCGGCTCTACCCCTATCCCCCGCCGTGGGCGGCGGTGGAGGCGGCGGCCGAGTGGCTCGCCCGCCGCGGGACGGGCTCGTTTCCGGTGAACGTCAAGCTCCCCGTCCTCGCGGCCGACCTCCTGCTGGTCGCGCTCCTCGCCGCGGCCGCCGGCGCCGGGCGCGCCTCGCCGCTGGCGCCGTGGCTCTACGCCGCCCACCCCGTGAGCCTGCTCGTCGGCGGCGTGCACGGTCAGTTCGACGCCATCCCGCTCTTCTTCCTCCTGCTGGCGACGGAGGCGCTCGCCCGGGGAAGGCGCGACGCCTCGGCGCTCGCCCTCGCGGCGGCGATCGCCTCGAAGTCCTTCCCGGTGCTGGCACTCCCCTTCCTGGCGTTCGGGACACGCGAGTCGTGGCGCTCCGCCGCGCGCTACGTCGCGCTCGCCCTCGCGCCGGGCGCGCTCCTGCTCCTGCCGTTCGCGATCGCCGACCTCGGCGCCCTGCGACGCGAGCTCTTCGCCTACGGCGGCATCGCGGACTTCGGCTGGACCGGCGTCCTGCGCGGGGCCGAGTGGCTGGCGACGGGTGCTCTGCCGCGCAGCGAAGCGCGCTTCTGGCCGGTGTCCTCCTTCCTCTCGAAGGCGCTCTTCCTGGCGGCCTGGGCGGGACTCGTCGTCGCGGTGAGGTCCGGACGGCTGCGGCTCGGCCCGGAGCGCGCGATCCTCGCCACGCTGCTGGCCTTCTCCACGCTCTACGGACTCCTGAGCGCGCAGTACCTGCTGTGGGCGGTGCCCTTCGGTCTGCTGTGGACCGGCGGGCCGGCGGATTCCTCGTCGCCCGGCCAGATGCCAGCGAACTCGTCATTCCGAGGGACTTCGATCGGACGGGTCCCGAGGGATCCGCCAGGATCGCGGAGCCCTCTCGCTGCCCGCCGGGGATGCCATGGCTCGGCGCTGCCCGCTCCACGCCGCGGCGGCGACCGCGGGGCTCGTCGGCTTCTATCTCTTCCTCGCCCCCGGCACCCTGCTCCCCGCACCCCTCGAAGCAGGGGCGGCCCTCCTGGCCGGGCGCCTGTGGCTCGGCGGCGCGGCCGCGACGCTCGCGGCATCCGGCTTCTGGCTCGCCACGGTGGTGCGCGAGGGTTGGGACGGGGGCTTGCGGGCCGCCACGGACGCGAGCGATCGCCCGTCGATCTCGCCCTCCCGCTGACGCAGCACCTCGAGCGGGGCCACGAGCCGCGGCAGCTCACCCGGCTCGAGGAGGTGGTGGGGGTTCGTCGGCCGGCCACGCTTCGCCTGCTCCGCCGTGAAGGTCTCGTACAGCAGGACCCCGCCGGGCTTCAGCGCGCGGACGAGCGCGGGGACGAGCGGCCGGTGGAGGTAGTTGAAGACGAGCACCAGCTCCCACTCCTCCTCGCCGAGGTCCACCGCGGCGTCCTCGAGATCCACGACCTCGGCGTCGAGCGGTAGCTGGAGGCGACGAGCCAGCGCGTTCAGCCACGCGACCTGCCCGGCGTCGCGGTCCACCGCGCGCACCGGGAAGCCGGCGCCGGCCAGGAGAAGCGCGTGCCGGCCGCGGCCGCAGGCCACGTCCAGCGTGCGGGCCCCACGGGGGGCGAGGTGCACGTTCGACAGGAGCCACGGCGAGGGGCCGCTGATCGGCGAGGGCTCGTGCACGCGCGGCCCCGTCCAGCGGGACATCCCGCCCGCCATGTTGCACGCCGCGACCCCGGCCTCCGCGAGCAGCGCCGCGGCCTGGCGCGACCGCACGCCGTGCTCGCAGACGACCACGACCGGCCGGCCGTCGTCCGGGACGACCGCGGGGGCGACGGCCGCGAGCTCCACCGGCAGGAGGAGAGCGCCGGGGATGTGGCCGAGCTCCTCGTGCTCGCGGGGCGTGCGCACGTCGAGGACGACCGCCCCGAGCGCCAGCAGGCGCTCGGCCTCCTCGGGCGACACGTTCTGGTACGGGCGGGGCCCGCGATCTATAGTGACGGGAAGCGTGGGCAAGGCGGGTCATGATAGGGCCCGCGCGGAAGGGGGACGAGTGCGCGGGATCACCTCGGCGGCGCGCGGGGCGTGACGATGGCCTTTCCAGCCCTCTTCGTTTCGCACGGCGCGCCGAGCGCCGCCCTCGAGGACGACGCCTACACGCGAGCGCTCGGCGCGTGGGCCCGGGGGCGCCCCCGACCGCGGGCCGTCGTCGTCGTCTCCGCCCACGCGGAGGCCCGCGGCCCGGTGCGGGTGAACGTGGCGGCCCACCCCCCGCTCATCTACGACTTCTACGGCTTCCCGCAGGCACTCTACGACCTGCGCTATCCCGCGCCCGGCTCGCCCGACCTCGCCCGCGAGGTCGCGGGAGCTCTCGCCGGCGCCGGCCTCGATCCCGTCCTCGACGCGCAGCGGGGCTGGGACCACGGCGTCTGGGTCCCGCTGCGCCTGCTCTTCCCCGCGGCGGACGTGCCGGTCGTCGCGGTCTCCCTGCCGGCGCCCCGCACGCCGGCGCTGCTCCTGGCCATGGGGGCGGCGCTTCGGCCCCTGCGCGACGAGGGCGTGCTGCTCTTCGGCAGCGGGGGCATCGTCCACAACCTGCACCGCCTGCGCGGGGACGACGGCGAGACGCCGGAGCCCTGGGCCGCCGCCTTCGGCGCCTGGGTGGACGAGCGGCTCCTGGCGCTCGACCGGGAGGGCCTGAGCGCCTACGCGTCGCGAGCCCCGCACGCGGAGCTCGCCGTGCCCACCAGCGAGCACTTCGACCCCCTGTTCTTCGTCCTGGGCGCGCTCGACGGCCGGGACCGGGTGGAGAGCGTCTACGAGGGCTTCCGCTACGGGACCCTGTCGCTGCGCTCCTTCGCCCTGGCGGCCCCGTGACGCGCAAGGCCGCCGGGCGCGATCCGTGGCGTCCCGTCCTGCTCTCGGGCCTCGTCTTCCCCGGCCTCGGCCAGTGGACGAGCGGCCACCCCTGGCGCGCGCTCGGCTTTCGGCGGCTCGAGCGTCGCGCTGCTCGTGGCGGTGGCGCGGCGCGTGATGCAGGAGACGCAGCGGCTCATGCCCGAGGACCCCGCCCTGATCCTCGACCCGGCCCTCCCCTTCCGCCTCGCCGCCCAGATCCACCGCGACAACGCGTCGTTCTTCTTCTGGGCGACGCTGTGGATCGTGGCGATCTGGCTGGCCTCGATGGCCGACGCCTGGATCGGCGGCCGCGCGACGCGAGCCTGACGCGCGCGGCGCTCAGCGCTGGCGGGAAGGGACGAAAGCCGTCGTGCGGCCGCCGATCGTGAGGTGAACGATCCGCTCGCCGCGAGCGGTCCGCGCGCCCTCCTCTCGCCCCCAGCGGTCGTGGAAGAGCCAGGTGCGCGGGAAGCGGCGGTCGTCCGCCCCGACCGCCACCGCGCGCCGCACGATGGCGTGCAGCCGCGCCCGCAGGCGGGCCACCTCGGGAGGCGCGAGCGAGGACGCAGGCCGGCGGGGGTCGATCGCGGCCTGGTAGAGGGCCTCGTCGGCGATCCAGTTGCCGACCCCGGCGAAGAGCGACTGGTCGAGCAGCACCGACTTCACCGGCCCGCCGCGCACGTGCAGCCGCCGGGCGATCTCGCGCGCGGGCGGCAGCCCTTCGAGCGGGTCGAAGCCGAGGCTCGCGAGCGGGTGCTCGTCCTCGGGCCGCTCCTGGAGGCGGATGCGGCCGAAGCGGCGCGGGTCGGGCATCGCGAGGCGCGTGCCGTCCTCCATGACCATCTCGACCCTCCAGAAGCGCGGCCGCGGGACGCCGTCTCGGTAGATCGCGAAGGAGCCGGTCATGCCGAAGTGGAAGAGCGGCCACGGCCGGCGGTCGAGCTCCATCCAGATGTGCTTGCCCTTCCGGCGAACCGCCAGGACGCGCCGGCCGCGCAGCGCGGCGGCGAAGCGCGCCGGGCTCACGCCCTGGTAGACGATCGGGTCGGGGGCGGCGGCCACGGCGACGATGCGCCGGCCGCGCAGGGCGCGCTCGGCGTTACGCCTCGCGGTCTCGACCTCGGGCAGCTCGGGCACTCCCGTCCAGCCTACCAGAGGCGCCTTGCGCGCGCGGCGCCGCGGCGTATAGTAGGGGCACACTCGGGGAGGCTCGACGCTATGGCCCTGCCGCGGTTCTGTTCCCAGTGCGCCGCGCCGCTGCCGTCCCCGCCGCCCGTCACCTGCCGCTCCTGCGACACCAGCCACTGGCTCGACGCGAAGCCGTGCGCGGGCGCGCTCGTCGCCCGGGGCGGAAAGCTGATGCTGGTGCGCCGTGCGCACGAGCCGTGGCGCGGGGCGTGGGACGTGCCGGGCGGCTTCTGCGGGCCGCGGGAGCACCCGGCCGAGGCCGCCGAGCGCGAGGTGCGCGAGGAGACCGGCCTGACCGTCCGGGTCGGGGGCGTCCTCGGGATGTGGATCGACACCTACGCCCCCGAGGGCGCCGACGCCGACAAGGTGACCCTCAACATCTACTTCCACGCGACGGCCCGGGCCGGCGCCCAGCCGAGGATCGACCCGAACGAGGTGGCGGAGATCGGCTGGTTCGCGGCCGACGAGCTGCCGTCGCACCTGGCCTTCCCGGGCCACGTCCCCGCCGTGCTGCAAGCGTGGAGCGAGAGCCTCGAGCCGGCGCCTCGAGCGGCCGCCCCGGCGGTGGTGCGCCCCACGAGCTCCCGCAAGCCCGAGCCGAGCGTCTGAAAGGGGGACTTCCCCTCGCGGACGGGTTGCGCTAGCATCTCCCCCGCGCAGCTTGCTGCGTATGGAGCGTCCTCCCAGGACGAGGTCCGAGATGGTCACAGTCTGTGCCTGGTGCCAGCAGTACATGGGCTCCAAGGAGCCCCTCCACAACCCTGCCGTGAGCCACGGCATCTGCAACGACTGCGTCGAGCGGGGCCCTCTCGACGACGCGCCGGTGCTGGTGGTCAGCCGCGACCGCGTCGAGGCCATCCCCGTGCTGCAGACGCTGCTGCGCGGAGCGCCCGAGATCGCGATCGTGGTGGATCGCCGGGCCAACGAACGGCGTGAGCGGCCGCCCCGTGGCGTACGTCGCCGATCGTCGGGCCACGGACCGGCGGCGGGCGCCGTCTTTCTACCTGGTCTGACGCGCGGGCCTCAGCTCGCGGCGTCGCTCCCGAAGACGCGCTCGAAGACCGCGTCCACGTGGGTGAGGTAGCGCTCGAGGCGGAACACCTCCTCGATCGCGGCCTCGCTCAGGACCGTGCGGATCTCGGGGTCGGCCAGCACGCGCTTCCGGAAGTCCCCCTCGCTCTTCCAGGCCTCCATCGCGTGCGCCTGGACCACCCGGTAGGCGTCCTCCCTCCTCATCCCCTTCGCGGTCAGCTCCAGAAGCAGCTGGCCGGAGAAGACGAGCCCCTGGCCGAGGTCGAGGTTCCGCCGCATGCGGGTCTCGTCGACGCTCATGCCCTTCACGATGCGGGTGAAGCGCGCCAGCATGTGGTCGAGGGCGAGGAAGCTGTCGGGCACGATCACGCGCTCGACCGACGAGTGCGAGATGTCGCGCTCGTGCCACAGCGCGACGTTCTCGAGCGAGGCGAGGGCGTTCGTGCGCACGAGGCGGGCGAGGCCGGCCACCTGCTCGCAGCCCACGGGGTTCCTCTTGTGGGGCATGGCCGAGGAGCCCTTCTGGCCCGAGCCGAACGGCTCCTCCACCTCGCGGACCTCCGTCTTCTGGAGGGCCCGGATCTCGGTCGCGAACTTCTCGAGGCTGGCGGCGATCGAGGGCGAGGGTGGTCATCACCTCGGCGTGCCGGTCGCGCTGGAGGACCTGCGACGAGACGGGCGCGGGCAGCACCCCGAGCCGTGCGCACACCGCCTCCTCGACCTCCGGGGGCAGGTGCGAGAAGGTGCCCACCGCGCCCGACAGCTTGCCGAACGCGATGTTGGCCCGCGCCCGGTCGAGCCGCGCCAGCTGCCGCTGCAGCTCCGCGTGCCACAGCGCCATCTTCAGCCCGAAGGTCATGGGCTCGGCGTGGACGCCGTGAGTGCGGCCGATCATCGGCGCGTGCTTGTGGCGCAGGGCCCGCGCCTGCACTGCCTCCATGAGGTCGAGGAGGTCGGCGCGGACGAGGTCGCAGGCGTCGCGCATCAGGATGGCGAGAGCGGTGTCCACCACGTCCGAGGAGGTGAGCCCGTAGTGCAGCCAGCGCCCCTCGGGCCCCACGCTCTCCGCCACGCAGGACACGAAGGCGATCACGTCGTGCTGGACCTCCTTCTCGATCTCCTCGATGCGCGCGACGTCGAAGCGGGCCTTCTCCTTGATCGCGGCGAGGGCCTCCTTCGGCACGACGCCGCGCCCGACGAGGACCTCGGTGGCGGCGATCTCCACCTCCAGCCAGGTCGCGAAGCGGTTCTCGTCGGACCACAGGCGGGCCATCTCGGGACGCGAGTAGCGAGGGATCATGGGCTTTCCTTCCCGCGGACGACGGGCAGACTACCACGCCCCGCTACGGACCCCGAGCTACGCCTCGAAGCGGATCGGCAGGTACTCCGGGAACCACATGGCCCGCTCGACCGTCTTCTCGAGGTGGTCGAGGATCTCCGGGTCCGCGTGGCCTTCCGCCACGGCCCGGCGGATCGTCGCGCAGGCCACCGCGAACGAGCAGTCCCGGATCCGCGCGAGCTCCGGGTAGACGGCGGTCTCGGCGAGGTCTTCGGGCTTCACCATGGCGGCGAGCGCCTTGGCGGCCTCGAGGAACATGCCGTTCGTCACGCGCCGCGCGCCGCTGACCGTCAGCCCCAGCCCCACGCCGGGGAAGACGAAGGAGTTGTTGCACTGCCCGATGCGGTGCCGCTTGCCGTCCACGGTCACGGGATCGAACGGGCTGCCGGTCGCCACGATGGCCCTCCCCTCCGACCAGCGCAGGGCGTCCTCCGGCGTGACCTCGGTCTTCGATGTCGGGTTCGAGAGCGGGAGGATGATGGGCCGGGCGTTGATGCGGGCCATGGCCCGGACCACCGGCTCGTCGAAGACGCCCGGAGTCGCCGAGGTCCCGATGAGCATGGTCGGCTTCGCGTTCTCGATGGTCTCGAGCAGCGTGACGTGCGAGCGGTCCTTGCAGTCGTAGCCGGCCACCTCCTCCGCGGGACGCGCGTAGGTGGCCTTGTACTTCTCGAGGTTCGGCCGGTTCCAGGAGACGAGCCCGTGGCTGTCGGCCGTCCAGATGCGGCGGTTCGCCTCCTCCAGGCTGAGCCCGTCCTCCATGAACGCCGCCACCAGCAGCTCCGAGATGCCCTGGGCCGAGGCGCCCGCGCCCGCGAACACCACCCGCTGGTCCCGCATCCGCTGGCCGGTGATGCGCAAGGCGCCGTACACCCCGGCGAGGACGACCGCCGCCGTGCCCTGGATGTCGTCGTTGAAGGTGCAGAGCTGGTCGCGGAAGCGGGCGAGCTGGAAGAGCGCGTTCTCCTTGAGGAAGTCCTCCCACTGCAGCACCACGCGCGGGAAGACCTTCTGCACGGCGGCCACGAAGGCGTCGATGAACTCCTGGTACTCCGCCCCGCGCACGCGCGGGTGGCGCATGCCGAGGTAGAGGGGGTCGTTCAGCCGCTCCTGGTTGTTCGTCCCCACGTCGAGCGTGATCGGGAGCGTGCTGTAGGGCGAGATGCCCGCGCACAGGGTGTAGAGGCAGAGCTTGCCGATCGGGATGCCCATCCCGCCCGCGCCCTGGTCGCCCAGCCCCAGGATCCGCTCGCCGTCGGTCACCACGATCACCGAGGGGTGCGGGATCCCGGCGTTGAGCGAGGATCGTCCTCGATGCGGTCCCGGTCCTCGTAGGCGATGTAGAGGCCGCGGCCACGCCGGTAGATGTGGTGGTACTTCTGGCACGCCTCGCCGACGACCGGCGTGTAGACGATCGGCATCATCTCGTCGATGTGCTCGAGGGCCAGGCGGTAGAAGAGCGTCTCGTTGCGGTCCTGCAGGCTGGTCAGGTAGATGAACTTCTCGAGGCTGCTCGTCTTCGCCTTGAAGTTCTCGTAGGTCCGGTCCATCTGCTGGCGGATCGTGCAGACGGCCGGCGGCACCAGGCCGCCGAGATCGAGCTCGTCTCGCTCGCGCCGCGTGAAGGCGGTGCCCTTGTTCGTGTGCGGGTTCAGCAGCAGCGCCCGGCCCCGCTCGGACACGGCCATGTAGGGCTGGCCGGTCGACGAGTCGATCTTGATGCTGAAGCTCATCGTGGCGGGCGTGACCCGGGAAGAGGTCGGCTCGGCGATTCCTGCGCTCATGGATCACTCCTCCTGCCGGGCGCTCGGCAGAGAGCGCCCAGGCCCACCGTCCCTGCGTGCAATCCTCGCGCCGCCGGCGCCCAGCCGAAGTCGAGCGGACGGGACCGGCACTAGCGAAGGCGCAGCAAGAGTTTGCGGGGGCACTCTCCGAGCCGGGAGCGCGCCGCCGATCGCCCCCAGACCGCAGGATGTTCGCCGGCAGCGGGCGCGGCTGAAGAAGCTGCGGCGCGCCACGAGCGTCACCGGGCGTAGTAAGCTTGCCCGGTTTGGCCGTCGGCAAGGAGGAGCACCTGTATGGAGGCGTACCGCAGGAAGCGTGGCGCGGACGGGCGGGAGCGCGTGGAGGTGCGCCTGCGCGGGCCGCAGCTGCTCAACCACCCCATGTACAACCGGGCGACCGCCTTCACCCGCGACGAGCGGCGTGAGCTCGGGCTCGAGGGGTTGCTGCCCGACGTCGCGAGCACGATGGAGCAGCAGGCCCGGCGCGCCTACGGCAACATCGTCCGCAAGGCCGAGCCGCTCGAGCGCTTCATCGGCCTCGCCGCGCTCCAGGACCGCAACGAGCACCTCTTCTACAAGGTGCTCGGCGACCACCTCGAGGAGTTCCTCCCCATCGTCTACACGCCCACCGTGGGCCAGGCCTGCCAGCAGTACAGCCGGATCTTCCGCCGTGCGCGCGGCCTGTGGATCACCCCCGAGCACAAGGGGCGCATGACCGAGGTGCTGGCCAACGCCCCCTTCGAGGACGTGCGGCTCATCGTGGTCACCGACAACGAGCGCATCCTCGGCCTCGGCGACCAGGGGGCGGGAGGCATGGGCATCCCGGTCGGCAAGCTCGCGCTCTACGTGGCCGCGGCGGGAATCCACCCCGCGCAGACGCTCCCCGTCAGCCTCGACGTGGGCACCGACAACCAGGAGCTGCTGGGCGACGACCTCTACATCGGCTGGCGCCAGCCCCGGCTGCGGGGCGAGGCCTACGACGCGGTGGTGGACGAGTTCGTGCGGGCGGTGAAGCAGCGCTTCCCCAAGGCCCTCCTGCAGTGGGAGGACTTCAAGCAGTGGAACGCGTTCCGCCTGCTCGAGCGCTACCGCAAGGAGCTGCCGTCCTTCAACGACGACATCCAGGGCACGGCCGCGGTGGCGGTGGCGGGGATCTTCGCCGCCTCCCGCGCCGCCGGACGCAAGCTCACCGACGAGCGCCTGGTGATCGCGGGCGCCGGCGCCGCGGGGATCGGGATCGCCCGGCTCTTCCAGAGCGCGCTGCGCCGCGAGGGCGTGACCGGCGAGGCGCTGCGGCCCACCGTGGCCATGCTCGACTCGAAGGGCCTCGTGGTGGACGCGCAGGACGAGTACCGCCGCGACCTCGCGTGGACGGGCGAGATGGCCTCCGCGCACGGCCTGCGGGCCGGCTCGTCGCTCCTCGACGTGGTGAAGGCGGCGAAGCCGACCGTGCTCATCGGCGTCTCCGGCGTGCCCGGCCTCTTCGGCGAGGAGATCGTGCGCACCATGGCCGCCCAGGTCGAGCGCCCCGCGGTCTTCCCGCTCTCGAACCCGACCAGCTCGTCCGAGGCCCGGCCGGCCGACGTCATGGCCTGGACGGGCGGGCGGGCGCTCATGGCCACCGGCAGCCCGTTCGAGCCGGTCGACGTGGACGGCCGGAAGGTCCGCATCGGCCAGGGCAACAACGCCTTCGTCTTCCCCGGCGTGGGCCTGGGCGTCCTGGTGTCGGAGGCGCGCGAGGTGACGGACGGCATGTTCGCCGCGGCGGCCGACGCCCTGGCCGCGCAGCTGCCCGAGGAGGACCTGCGGGCCGGGAGCCTCTTCCCGCGGGTCGCGGGGCTGCGCGCCATCACCGCGCGGGTGGCCGAGGCGGTGGTGCGGCAGGCCGAGAGCGAGGGCGTCGCCCGCAGCGTGCCCGAAGACCCGGCCGCGGCCGTCGCCGCGGCCATGTGGGACCCGGCGTACCCGGCGATAGACGTGGCGTAGCGCTCCCGGCGCTCCCGGGGTCCAGGGGGGCGGGATGCCCCCCTGGTTGGAGGGCCGGTCCGTCGGCTCGTTTCGCAGGCCCTGTCGCAAAGCCCTGCGGAGAGTCTCGCAGTCCAGCGCCCAGTGACGGCCCCACGCCACGGCCGAGGCCATCGGATCCGCGGCGGGTCACGCGCGCCCCCTCCCCCGGGACAACGTCCGACACGAGCCGATGAGTCCCGGGAGAGGGGGCTCTCCGCGTGAGCCCGCCGCTACCCGTGGCTCTCGGCGGTGCTTGGGCTTCAGGCCTTCGGCGCAGCCGGAAGGTGAATTCGCACGCTCGTGCCCTTGCCGGGGGCGCTCTCGGCGCGGATCGTGCCGCCGTGCTCCTCGACGATCTGCCGCGCGATGGCGAGGCCGAGGCCCGTGCCCTTCACCTTCGTCGTGTAGTGCGGCTCGAAGATCCGCTCGACGTCCTCGACTCCGGGGCCGGCGTCGTCCACACGGATCGCCACTCCCCCGTCCTCGCGCGCCGTGCGCAGCCGCAGCTCTCCGCCCTTCTCCGCCATCGCTTCGAGCGCGTTGTTGATCACGTTGAGCAGCACGCGCTTCACCTGGTCGGCGTCGACCTCGACCTCGGGCACGCCGGGGTCGAGCTCCACCCGCACCTGGAGCCGGTCGAGCGGCGCCTGGGTGTACGGCGAGAGCGCGTCGAGCACCAGCGCGTTGGGGTCGATCCGCTCCGGTCGCATCGGGGGCAGCCGTGAGAAGCGGGAGAACTCGCCGATCAGCTCCTTCAGGTCGCGCACCGCCCCCAGGATCATGTCGATCGCGGAGGGGAAGAGGTCCGCGAAGCGGTCCTTGTCCCGGGACCAGGCCGTCTTCAGCGTCTCCGCCGCCAGCCCCACCGGCGTGAGCGGGTTCTTGACCTCGTGGATGACCCGCTCGACCGCCTCCTTCCAGGCTTCGAGCCGCTGCGTGGCCAGGACCTGCGTGAGGTCCTCGATCACGACCACGGTGCCGCTGGGCCGGTGGCCCTCCCCGCGCAGCGCCGAGGCCACGACGGCGAGCGTGCGGCGGCCCTGCGGCAGCTCGCACACGATCTGCGCCTCGTGCCAATCCTCGCCCCCGTCGCGCACGACCGCGACCGTCTCGACCAGCCGCGAGGTCGTCAGGTCACCCAGCGCCTCCTCCAGCGTGCGGCCCCGTGCCCCTTCCGGGGCGAGGCCCAGGATCTCGCTCGCCCTCTCGTTGAAGGTCTCGATCCGGCCTTCCTCGTCGAGCGAGAGGACGCCGGTGCCGACGTTGGCGATGACGGTGGCCAGATGGTTCTTGAGGGCGAGGAGGCTCGCCTGCGAGTCGCGCAGCTCCCCGGTGCGGGCCTGCACCATGCCCTCCAGGTTGCGGCTGTAGCCCTCGACCTCGAGGCGGCTCGCCCCGAGCTCGCTCACCATGCGGTTGAACGACTCCGCCATGCTGCCCACCTCGTCGCGCGAGTGGACGGGAAGCCGGACCTGGAGGTCGCCCGTGGCCGCCCGGGCCATCGCGTCGTGGACCCGCCGCACCGGGACGAGCACCATTCGCGAGAGCAGCAGGTTGAGGAGCAGGAGCACGAGCACGAAGGAGAGCGCGACGCCCCCGTAGACGAGCCGGCGGGTCACCGCCTCGCTCCGGTCGAGGGGCGCCAGGCTCTTCATCAGGTGGAGCCGCCCGTACGCCTCGCCCGCCGCGGAGAGCGTCGCCACGAGGGCCAGGACCCGCTGGCCGCCGAAGCTCGCCTCGCGGAACTCGTCCTGCCCGGGCGCGGGCCCGCCGCCCGCCGGCAGCGCCTCCTCGCGCTTGACGCTGCGCCCGGCGAGGAGAGGCCTCCCGCCCGGGCCCACCAGGTCGGCCTCGCCGTCCCGGTCCACGAGCAGGACGACCTCGGGCTGCCCGAGGAAGGGCTCCGCGTCGGGCCCCAGCAGCCTCCGGATGACGGCGACGTCGGCGGTCGTTCCCAGGTCGAGGTCTCCCGCCTCGATCCGGGCCCACAGGATCCCCTCCTGCCCCGCCAGATCGGCGAGGTGCAGCGCCAGCGACTCGCGGTTTCTCTGGAGCTGGTCGTAGATGAACTCGCGCTCGTGGTTGCGACGCAGGGTCGAGAGCAGCCGCTTGTCCTGCTCGAGCAGCCGCTGGCGCTGGGCGGCGAGGACCGGGGCGAGCACGAGGAGGAGGGCGACGAGGCTGAACAGGAACACGACCGCGAGGGTGAGCGTCACCTTGCGGCGAAGGCTCAGGTCGCGCAGCGACCGCAGGAGGGCCTTCACGGCTCGCCCAGCCAGCCCCGGACGAGCGCCCGCGGGGGCCCGAGCGGCGTCTTCTCCACGGAGTAGAGCGCGACGCCCTGCCGGCGGTCTCCGTGCGCGTCGAAGCGGATCTTCCCGGTCGCCCCGTCCACCTCGTTGCGGGAGACGGCGTCCCGGAGGCGACGGCGCGTCGCGGCCAGTGACGCGTCGAGAGCCGCGTCGGGAAGCGGCCCGAGCGAGCGGAGCCCGGCCGCGATCACCCTCACCGCGTCGTAGGCGAGGACGGCGCGGCACCCCGGCGGCTCCTGCCCCTCGGCCGTCTCGTAGCGGCGGTCGAACTCCGGGGCCGGCGAGCACAGCTCCACGTAGTAGGCGTCGCCGGGGGGGCCGCCCCGCTGGAAAAGGAGCGGGCTCGACCAGGCGTCGCCACCGAGGAGGGTGACGTGCAGCCCCACCTCCACCGCCTGCGCGGCCACCAGCGTCGCGTCGGGAAAGGAGCCCGGCAGGAACAGCACGTCGGGCCGGAACTCCTTGATCCGGAGGAGCTGCGGGCGGAAGTCGGTCTCGAGGGCGAGATAGAAGAACTCGGCCACCACGTGCCCCGCCACGTCGTCGCTGAAGCGGCCGATGAAGCTGCGCGCGAGGCGCTGGCTGTAGGTCCGCCCGACCTCGTAGAGCACGGCCGCCCGCTTCGCCCCCAGCCGGTCCCGTGCGAATCCGGCGAGCAGCTCGCCCATCACGCCGTCCGAGGCGCACATGCGAAAGACGAACGGCCGGTCGCGCCCCGTCTGCGGGTCCCACGTGAGGTCGGCCGCGGTGGAGACGTTGGAGATCTGGAGGATGCCGTTCCGCCTCCGCCTCCTCGGCCACCGCGCGCGAGAGCTCGCTCGAGTTCGCCCCCACGATGGCGAGGGCGCCGTCGCGGGCGGCGAGCGAGGCGGCGCGGCGCGCGTCGACGAAGTAGCTGCCGGTGCGGTACTCCGCGAGCCGCAGCCTCCGACCGTGGACGCCTCCCTCGCGGTTCACGTCCTCGACCGCGAGGCGCGCGCCCTGCAGCGACTGCAGGCCGGACACCGCGTAGCGGCCGATGGTGGGGAAGACGGCGGCGATGGGCAGGGCTCCCCCCGCGCGGATCCCGTCGGGGGCGAGCACGACGGGGTCGACCCTGTCCACGGCCACCGCGGCGGACCGCTCGCCGTTCCCGGAGCGCAGGCACGCGGGGGAGACGAGGGCCAGGAGAAGGACGACGGCCGAGGCCCTCTGCGCCATCGAGGGCAGCGTAGCACGCCCGCGTGGGCGGCCGTCAGAAGAGGCGCAGCTGCCCGTCGGGCCGGCCCGCGGCCGTGCGGGGCGCGGCCACCACGATCCAGCCGGTCCCCTCCGGGGCGGCGAGCGCCACCTTCACGTCGCGACGGCCCGCCCGCCCGAGCGCCTCCTCCGCGGCCTGCAGCGCGAGCTCCGGGTGGTTGTTCTTCCTCGAGAGGTGGGCGAGGACGACGTGCCGGCACGCCTCCCCCAGCCCCTTCTCCAGGAGCCGTCCCACGTCGCCGTTCGAGAGGTGCCCGAGCGGCCCGAGGATGCGCTCCTTGAGCGACCACGGGTACGGCCCGTCGCGGAGCATCGCGGGGTCGTAGTTGGACTCGAGGAGAAAGGCGGCGCAGCCGCGAAGGGCCTCGACGAGGCCCCGGCTGAGGTGGCCGAGGTCCGTGGCGTGGCCGAAGGACACGGCGCCGGCCGTCGCCACGAAGGCGAGCGGGGAGGCGGCGTCGTGGGGAACGGCGACCGCCCGCACCGTGAGCCGGCGGATGGTGCGCGTCTCCCCGGGGGCGATGGCCTCCCAGGCCGGCAGCTTCGCCTCGGTGAAGCCGGCCGCCCGGAACGTGCCGCGCGTGAGCGCCAGCGGCACCCCCCACTTCGCGGAGAAGGCGGCGGCCCCGCGGGCGTGGTCGCCGTGCTCGTGCGAGACGAAGACGGCGTCGAGCGAGGCGGGGTCGACCCCCGCCGACTGCAGCCGCTCCGCGAGAGACCGTGGCCCCAGGCCGGCGTCGAGCAGCACGCGCGCCCCGCCCCCCTCGACGAGGGTGGCGTTACCGGCGCTGCCCGAGCCGAGGACGCGAAAGCGCAAGGTCACACTCGAAGCTCACGCTCGCGCGGGCGCCAGCCCCGGAGGTTGCCGAGGACGCTCGCGGCGAGCCGGCCGTCGAAGACCTCGGCCGCCACCCGCCGCACGTCCTCTGCGCTCACCGACTCGATGCTCCCGAGGATCTCGTCGACGGCGAACTGCCGGCCGAAGTAGATCTCCTGCCGGGCGAGGTGGCTCATGCGCGCGCCCGAGCTCTCCAGCGAGAGCACGAGGCCGCCCTTGATGTGGTCCTTCGCCCGACGCAGCTCCTCCTCGCCCAGGAGCTCGCCCCGCACGCGCCGGATCTCCTCGAGGGTCAGGCGGATCACCTCGGGCACCGAGTCGAGGCTCGTCCCCGCGTAGATGGTGACGAGCCCCGCGTCGGAGTAGGCGGTGAGGCCCGAGGAGATGGAGTAGACGAGCCCGCGCTTCTCCCGGACGTTCTGGAACAGGCGCGACGACATCGAGCCGCCGAGGACGGTGTTGAGGACGTAGCAGGCGTAGCGATCGGGGTGCGCCTGCGGGTAGGCCCGGGCCCCGAGGCAGACGTGCACCTGCTCGAGCTCCTTCTTCGAGCGCGTGACGGTGCGGGTCGCGACCGTGGGGGCGCGGCCGTCTCGCGGCGTGCGGCCGTTGTGCAGGCCCGCGAAGTGCCGGCCCACGAGGGCCGACACCGCCCCGTGCTCCAGGTGCCCCGCGGCGGCGATCAGGATGTTCGCGGGGTGGTACACCCGCGCGAAGTAGGACGCGAGGTCCTGGCGCCGGAAGCGCCCCACCGTGCGCTTGGTTCCGAGAATGGGCCGGCCGAGCGGGTGGCCCGGCCAGAACGCCTCCGCGAAGAGCTCCATGACGAGGTCGTCGGGAGTGTCCTCGACCATGTTGATCTCTTCGAAGATGACCTTCTTCTCCTTGGCCATCTCCGCGGGGTCGAAGAGCGGGTTGAGGACGACGTCGCCGAGGATCTCCACCGCGAGGGGCAGGTGCTCGTCGAGCACCTTGAGGTGGAACGAGGCGTACTCCTTGGCGGTGAAGGCGTCCATGTAGCCGCCGATCGAGTCCACCTCGGCGGCGATGCGCTCCGCCGAGCGGGTCTTCGTGCCCTTGAAGACCATGTGCTCGATGAAGTGGCTGACGCCGCTCACCTCGTCGGCCTCGTGCCGGCTTCCCCGCTTGAGCCACACTCCCACCGCCGCGCTGCGGACCCCGGGCATGGACTCGGTGACGAGGGTGAGGCCGTTCGGGAGCGTCTCCTTGACGATCATTCGGGGGATGCGCCGGCTCGCTCGCCGGCGGAGGTCTGAGACTAGCACATGCTAGACTCGCTCACTTTCGAGCCTGCGAATGAAGGACCAGGACTACCAGCGCTGGGCGCGGCTCAACCTGCCCCACGCCCGCACGATCGTGCAGCGGATCGGCCGATCGCTCGAGGCCCTGGGGGCCTTCGGCGAAGCCGGAAACGGCCACGCCGCGCCGCTCGCCGAGGCCTTCGACGCGGTCGAGCTGCGCTTGCGGGGCTTCGACGAGGACCCCCCGGCCGAGGAGGCGCTCGTGGCCGCGGACGAGGCGGCCGCCCTCGCCCGGGCCCTGGTCGACGGCGATCCTCGCGACTCCCGTCCGCGGCGACCGCCTCGGCCAGCACGTGCGGAACCTCTTCGAGTGCCTCGGCCTGCCGGAAGAAGGCGCCCGGCAGTCGCTGCTCTGCGGCGAGAAGCCCGACTCGCCGCTGCGGTAGCGACTTCAGGGGCCGGCGAACTTCAGGACGTCCGGGAGGAGCGACTCCGCCGCCCGTCGGTGGGCCACCTCGTTCGGGTGGTGGTCGACCGGGTGCACCCAGAAGTCGGTGGTGCTCTGCCCCTGGAAGACGGGCAGCAGGTCGTGGTGCGGGATCCGCGCGCCCGTGCAGAAGCCGAGGATGGCCTCGTGCACCGGCGTGAACGGATAGCCACGCTCGAGGCCGATGAAGAGAGGCCAGGGCGCGACGAGCAGGCGAGCCCCCTTCTGGTTGAGCCTTCGCTTCATCTCGCGCAGGTACTCCTGCGTCCTCTCCCACCCCTCGCGGTTCGCATCGCTCCACATGTCCAGGTACCAGCGCGTCGTCTCGCGGCCCGTGAAAAAGGCCGCCACGCGGTCCGAGACGAAATCGAAGACCCGGGGGCGCACGAAGGACGTCGGGGCGTCGGGGTCGTCGGGCGCGTTCGTCCGGTCGAGGATCCAGTCGTTCAGGTAGGTCTGCCGCGCGCGGAAACCCGGGGGCTGAACCGCGTCGTTCAGGGTCAGGGTGTAGACCACGAGGTCGGGCTCGTAGGGGAGCACGTCGTCGAAAGCCTCGTAGATCTCCGGGAAGTCCGTCCCCCGGCGGCCGCAGTTGCGCACCTCGTAACGGCCCGGCGCCCGCTCCTCCAGAAGGTGGGCCAGCACCCGGGCGAGGGTATCCGCCTCCTGGACCCCCTGCCCCTCGGCGAAGGAGTCGCCGAGGATGACGACGCGGCGCACGCCGGGCGGCTTGGGGCCGAGCGGTGCGTCGCGGAAGCGAAGGGCGTTGTAGCGGGACTCGACCGCCCAGGGGTGGTGGCGGGCCATGGCGTCGAAGCGGCCGGGGGCGAGGCGGCGGTAGCGCGCGTCGTTCTCCGGGAGGCGCAGGTCGATGTCGAAGGTGCCGCGCGGGTTCGAAGGGAAGCAGTCGAGGAGCGTCGTCCACCGGGCGTCCACCATCCGCCGCACGGCACGCTCCCTCTCCGGCACGAAGCCGGTGAGGCGGAGCGCGGACTCGAGGACGAGAAGCACGAGGGACACGGACCCCACGACGAGGGCCGCGGATCCCAGGGCGGCTCGCCAGCGCGGGCTCATGGGACGACCGTTTCCTTCGCCGGCGAGGCGCCCGTCTCCGGCCAGGTGAAGTCGGCGCGGTAGACCCGGATCGACCAGCCGACCCGGCCGATGGGCTCGAGCGCTCGCAGTCGCGCCATGAGGCGCCGGTCCTCGGGCTCGAGGTAGACCCCCTGCAGGTTCGTAGCGCTCACCGCCACGATGTCCCCGGGCTGGATCTCGCGAGTGATGCGCGGGGCGTGGGGAGACGTGTACCCCGGCAGCGCCTCCGCGTCGATCCCGTGGTACCACGGGTCCGCGCTGCCGAAGTAGGAGAGCTTGACGCCCTTGACGCCGTTCTCGCGCATCCAGGTGGCCAGCCGCTTCAGGTCCTGCCCCCAGTCGAGGTTGGAGTCCACGAGAAGCCGCCAGCCGCTGGCCGGCCCGCCGGCGATCTCGTTGAAGTAGGCCAGGTGGTGCGGGTGCTGGCGCAGCGTGCCGCCCGCGTACCAGAGCCCGAGCCCGGCCACGAGCGCGAGGCCGGCGGGCCGCCGCCACGACCACAGCCGTGCCGCCGCCTCGCCCGCCGCCACGAAGAGGAACGGGTAGAGGGGGAGGAGGTGGCGGTGACCGATCTGCAGGCCGCGGGTGGTGGTGAAGGCGGCGTAGACGAGGACCGGCAGCCACAGGAACGCGGCCTCGCGACGAGGGAGCCGGCCGATCCGGACGAGCGCGAGGGCGGTGAGGAGGAGCAGGGGAACGGGCGTCTTCAGCAGGAACGTGACGAGGAAGTAGTGCGGAAAGCCGCGATCCGAGAGCTCGCCGAGCAGGAACGTCGAGCGCGCCTCCGAGTGCGCCGTCACGAAGAGGGCCCCTCGCGCGTAGTCTTCCGGGACGAGGCCGAGGTTCCCCGCGGCCGCGATCGCGCGCGGCAGCAGGCCCGCGGCGGGCGCCTCGAGCGGCGCACGCTGGGCCGTGCGGACGGCCGGGTCGGGCGAGAGGGCGTAGTGGAAGCCGTAGGAGGCCCACACGACGACGAGCGCCAGCGCGCCCACCGCGACGAGGGGGGCGGCGAGCCGGCGCGCGCGGCTACCGGCGAGACCCAGGAGCAGGAGCACGGGGACGAGGATCGGGGCGGAGAACTTCGTGGCGAAGGTGGCGCCGGCGGCGAGGCCGGCGAGGACGACGCGGCGGGGTGTCGCCTCCTCGACGACGCGCGAGAACGCCGCGACCGAGAGGAAGAAGAAGAGGGCGAAGGCGAGGTCCGTGGTGACGAGGGCGCCGTGAGCGAGGACGTCGGGCGAGAGTGCGGCGAGGCCGAGCGACGCCGCGGCCGCGGCATCGCCGAACCGGCGCCGGGCCTCCAGGAAGACGGCGACGACGAGGCAGGAGGCGAGGGCCACGATCGGCAGGCGTCCGAGGAAGAGCAGGCGGTCGGCGTCGTTCCAGCGGTAGAGGAAGCTCCGCCCGAACTCCCACTGGCGGGCTTCCAGCCAGGACCGGGCGTCTTCCTTCAGGACCGGCCGCACCGCGAGGAGCGGCGCCGCGGCCAGGAGCTTCGCGAGCGGCGGCTGCTCCGGGTTCAGGCGGTGGTCGCCGAGGACGAGGTGGGTGTAGCCCGCCGGCAGGTGAGCGCCCTCGTCGAAGGTGGCCGAGCTCCCGCGCATGGCGTGGATGGCGAGGCCGGCCTGGAGGGCCACGGCGGCGGCCACGAGCGCGACGGACGTGCTCCGGCTCATGGGCGCGGCGCACCCGGGGCCGGGCGCGGCACCACCTCGTCCACCGCCTGCGCGATCGCCCGCGCGGCGATCCGGTGGGCGATCTCGTTCGGATGCTCGTCGTCGGCGCCGTTCACCACGAGCAGGGCCCCGTCGAGCCCGCGGAAGACGGGCAGGAGGTCCACCACCCTGGCGCCCGCCTCCGCCGCGGCCTGCGCGACCTTCGCGTGGACGTCCGCGAAGGGGTAGCGGTCGTCGAGCGGGTTCCCGAATAGCGGGAAGATGGCCACGACGAGGGGCACGCCCCGCGCCCGGCACATCCCCCCCATTGCCTTGAGGGCCCGCCGGCCGGCCGTCCAGCCCGCGTACTCGTCGGCGTACATCGAGCGGAAGCCCTCGATGCGTCGGCGGTTCTCGACCGTGGCCCGGACCCGCGTCCGCACGAGGCGGGCGAGCGCCGAGCGGTCGAGGAGCGACACCGACGGGCCGCGGCGCTCGTCCTCCACCCAGTCCGCGGCCCGGCGCGCCTCGGCGGCCGTCTCGTCCTCGCTGTCGTTGAGCACGTAGGCCACGATCACGACGTCCGGCTCGTAAGCGAGGCCCTCGGAGGCGAGCCGGCTCGCCTCCTGGACGGCGTTGAGGCCCGGCTCGGCGAGGTTCACGACCTCCCAGCGCTCGCCGCGCTCGCGGGAGAGCGTGCGCTCCACTCTCTGCGGCCAGGCGTCGTCGAAGAGAACACTCACGCCCCAGGTGAACGAGTCGCCGATGCCGACCGCGCGCCGTACGCCATCCGGCTTCGGGACGGCGCGCTCGAGGTCACGATAGCCTTTCGAGTTGATCGGCCGGCGGTCCCGCCGATCGGTGCGCACGGGGGCATACCCGGTCCCCTGGCCACCGGGCAGCAGGAGACGCACCGCCGCCTCGGCGACCAGGAGCGCGACGAGCAGCGAGACGGCGGCGAGGGCGATCTCGCCCCCGCGGGAGGCCCGGGCCATCGGGCCATCATAATGCGACGGCGGCGGCGGTCGGGCCCGGCTGAGTGGCGTGCTATGCTCCAAAGGCCCCATGCCGCCGCGTCCGACCGCCCGCTTCGTGCTGTGTCCTGCGCGGATCGCGGGCGGGGTGTGGCTCGCCTGCCTCCTCCTGCGGGCGCCGGACGCGTTCGCCCAGCTGGAGGTGGACCGGATCGACATCACGGGTCGGCAGAACCTCACCCTCGGCTCGGGGGCCCGCGCGTACGGGATGGGCGGCGCCTTTCTGGCCCGCGCCGACGACGCCACCGCGGCCTCCTGGAACCCGGCTGGCCTCAGCTACCTGCGGGTCCCGGAGCTGTCGCTCGTCGGGGTGTCGAACTCGTTCGACGTCACGCGGGGCCTGAGCAGCGACAGCTTCCAGGGGCAAGCGGTCGACTTCGCCGCCTTCACCTGGCCGGTCGGCCTGGGCGACGTGAGGGGCGCGGTCCAGCTGAGCTACCAGCGGGCCATCTCCTTCGACGGCTCGCGCCGGATCGAGCTGTACAACCAGACGACGGGCCTCCTCGAGCAGATCGAGGACGGGAGCAGCAACGGCGGGTTCGACGTGGTCGCGGTCGGGACGGGCCTTCGCCTCAGCCGGCACGTCCGCGCCGGGTTCACGGCGAACCGCTGGCTCAACGGTTACGATCAGACCCTGTCGCGCACGATCCTGAAGGACAACCAGCACCCGCTCCGCGAGTTCGGCCTCGACTTCCGCCCGAGCGGGTGGAGCTTCAACCTCGGCCTGATCGTCTCGCCGCTCGAGCAGCTCAACGTGGCCGCGGTCTACAAGACACCGTTCACCGCCGACGTGAGCCTGGACAAATCGCGCCGCGACTCGTGGGGCACGATCAGCGACATCGACGAGGTCACGACCAACGCGGCCTCCAGCGAAGCGGTCCGGCTCGACTTCCCCTCGTCGTACGGGTTCGGCCTCTCCTGGCGGCCGCGGGACGCGCTGACCCTCTCGGCGGACTTCACGCGCACGCACTGGTCCGACGCCCGGATCCTGGACTACTTCGAGCTCGCCGCGACCCAGCCGAGCGACGACGGGGTTCCCGCAGTGCCCCCGAAGCCGGTGGTGTATCCCGAGCGACAGTACCCCACCCTGCGTCCCGTCGCCGACCCGAGCGACCCCAACGACCCGTTGAGGCTGCAGGGCCAGCAGGACGCGGAGCAGTTCCGCGTCGGTGTCGAGTGGGTGCTGATCCGGGGCGGGCTCAAGGTCCCGCTGCGCGCCGGGTACTTCAACGACCGCCAGATCGAGCCCGTTCTCGGGGGGTACCCGCCCCGCTTCAACGGGTTCACCGGAGGCACCGGCCTGATCCTCGGCTCGATGCTGTTCGACGTGGCGTACGTCTACGAGTTCGGCGAGTACTCCGTCGCCGCCCAGGCCACGACCGAGCGGTGAGTTCGACGTGCCCCCGACCCCGCAGCCAGCCGCTGCGCTACGCCGTGACGACGCACCGCTTCTACGCCTCGGTCATCTACCGTTTCAGCGGGCGCTGGCGGCCCTGATGGGCGGCGACCGGCCGCCGCTCGCTTCCGTCGACACGGTGCGCGAGGAGCTGCGGCGCCTCGGCTACCTCGACAGCTCGCTCGACCGCTTCGTCCTCGGCGGCGCGGGCGGGACGACCCCGGTGCGAGCCTCGCTCCGCGCGGCTGTGCGCGTCGGCCTCGTGGGCGGTGTCCTCTTCGGGGTGGCGGCGACCCTCGCGGCGGCAGGCCTCGACCGGCGGCTCCTCGCCGAGCCGCAGGACCTGCTGGTCCTGGCCGTCTACCTCGTCGTCGCCTTCGCCCTCTTGACGGGCCTCGTCGCTCTTGCCGGCGGCCTCCTCGCCGCCTGGGCGCGGGGAATCGGGCGCGAGCCGGGGGCCGGCCTGGCGCGCCGCGTCGGCCTCGGGATGGCGCTCCTCGCCGCGGCCTACGTCGCCTTGTGGTGGCGGTCGCACCTCGTGGGCGCGCCCGTCCTCGGCCAGGCGGCCGCGCTCGCCCTCGGCCTCCTGCTGAGCCTGGCCCTCGGCCGTTTCGCCTCCCTCGCCGCCGTGGCCGTCGTCTCGGCGGGCGGAGCCTCCGCGCACCTGCCGCCCGCGAGCCTCTCGCGTCGGCGCGTCCTGCCGCTCGTCCTCGGCGCCGCCGCGCTCTTCGCCGGCGTCGTGGCGGTGGCGCCGCGGCTCTCGGGCCCGACGGGCGCGACGGCCCCCGACTACGCGGTCGTGCCCACCGGCCTGCGCGTGCGCGTCCTCGCGATCGACGGCCTGGAGCGCCGCATGGCCGAGCACCTCGTCGCCGGCGGCGAGATGCCGGCCCTCGGCGCCCTCCTGGCCACGGGGGCCCGCGCGCGGCTCACCGCCGAGCCGGAGCGCGTGCCCGCCATCGTGTGGACGACGATCGCCACCGGGCGCGGCCCCGAGGCGCACGGGATCCAGGCCGCGGACACGCGCCGGATCACGGGCCTGCGGACGCCGGTGAGCCTCGACGCCGAGCGGAGCCCGTTCACCTCCGCCCTCGGCGCCGCGACCGACCTGCTGCGCCTCACCCGGCCGCAGCCCCCGAGCGCCGTCCTGCGCAGCGTCAAGACGTTCTGGAACGTGGCCTCGGAGAAGGGCCTGCGGGTCGGCGTCGTCAACTGGTGGGCCACCTGGCCGGCGGACGCGGTGAACGGCTGGATCGTCACCGACCGGGCCGCCTTCAAGCTGGAGAAGGGCGGATCGCCCGACCGCGAGGTGTACCCCGCCGAGGCCTTCGATCGACTGCGGCCGTTGCTCGACGCGTCCGAGCCGGACCGCGCCCGCCGTCTCGACCGCTTTCACCTCGCGGCTACCCGCGCCCTGCGCGCGGACGCGCCGCCGGACCTCGAGGCGCTCTACCTCTCCGGGCTCGACATCTTCACCATGCAGCAGCTGGGCGAGGCGCCGGCGAGCGACCTCGCCGGCCTCGACTCCAAGCTCGCCGCGGTGCGCGACCAGTACCGCTTCGTGGACGGTCTCATCGCCGAGGTCGTGGCGGGGCTGGGGCCGAACGACGTGCTGGTGCTCGTCGGCGACCCCGGCCGCCTCGCGCGCGGCGGCACGGTGGCGGCCGAGGGGCTCCTCGTTCTCTCCGGGGCCCCGGTGGCGCCGGGCGACCTCGGAGCGGTCTCGGAGCGCGACGTCGCCCCGACCGTGCTGCACCTGCTCGGCCTGCCGAAGAGCCGCGAGCTCGAAGGCCGCGTGCTCGAGGCGGCGCTCTCCGAACTCATTCCGCCGCGACCACCCGGTGCGCCTCGTCGACTCCTACGGCCGCCGCCCAACGTCACGCGCGGCCCAGAGCGACTTCGACCAGGACGTCCTCGAGCAGCTCAAGAGCCTCGGCTACATCCAGTAAGGGGTCAGGTGCCCTGTCATTCCGAGGAGCTTCGTCCGAGTCGGGCGACGAGGAATCCGCAGTCTCAGCGCCCGGTCCAGGCGAAGCGGGTCACTTCACGACGTTCATCGTCACGTCGATCTTCACGACCTCGCCGGTGACGGGGTCGGTCGAGGCCACCGTCTGCATGCTCTGGCCGTCGCGCAGCGCCGGGTCGAGGTTGACGTTCGAAGCGTGCGGAACATGGGCCGATCGGGAGCGAGGCCGGTCTCGTTCACGCCCGCCCGTCGTGCGCGCTCGGTCGAACGAGGCCGACGAGTTCTCGACGCTCGATGCTCGAGCTGGTAAGAGGCCGTCCCCCCGGTCCTCCGCCCACGCAGTCGATGTTCGTGCCGACGTTCTTGTACTGGAACGACGTGACCGCGCCGACTTCGCGTTGTCCGACTTCGGACGTCGAGGTCACGGGGATCGGAGTGTCGACTCCCATCCGCATGCGGACGCGGCCTGTCGCCCGTGGTGCGCCAGCGAACGTGTAGGGGAGGCTCGCCAGCTTCTTGCTCGCCCTGGAAGCGGGTGATCACGAGCTGGACCCGCAGGGTCATGGCCGGGCCTCCGGGCGGTCGGCGCTGGCTTCCGCCTTCGCGGCATCCGGCTTCGGCGTCTCCTGGGCCTGACCGGTCGCGCCGGGACGGCCAGGAGGGCGAGCCGCGACGGCGAGCGGGAAGAGCGTGCGACGGGTCATGGCGTTCTCCTTCTCCTACGTCCCTGAGCTCTCGGCCGGGTCGAGCGGGACGATCTCGAGCGGCTCGATGTCGATCGGCGCCGGCTCCGCGAGGTCGGCCGAGGGCTGGCCCGCGGCGCCAGCGAGGTCGGGCGCGAGCGGCTCGGCGGTGCACCAGCGCGACGAATCGCAGCAGCGCCTCGGTCTCGCCGGGCGGCACGAGGACCTCGGGCTCCGGCGCCCTGTCATCCCGAGGGACTCGGGCCTGCCGGGTCCCGAGGGATCCGCCGGGACTGCGGACCCCTCGTCGCCCGGCCTGACCGGAGCTCCTCGGGGTGACAACGTCATGGCCATCGGCGACCGGCGCCAGTCCGGTCTCCGCCCGAGGCGACGACGGCTGCACGGCCGGTCCGCCGGCCCGATGTCGCGCGTCGGCCGTGACCGGTGCGCGCCAACGGCCACTCGGGGCTCGACCGACGGAGTCCCGCGCACCACGAGCGCGCGAGCGCCACCAGCAGCGTCGC
Source organism: uncultured Acidobacteriota bacterium (assembly GCA_963818355.1). GTDB lineage: Bacteria > Acidobacteriota > Vicinamibacteria > Fen-336 > Fen-336 > DATBSL01. The sequence continues at coordinate 119,713 of CAWFSB010000040.1, forward strand.
GGCCGCGGCCGCGGCCGGCCAGAGCCAGCCGAAGCGCCAAGCCGGGCGAAGAGTCCGGTCCGCCACCGCCTGGCGAATGCGAGCGGCCAGCTCCGGCGACGGCTCGGCGGCGCGCAGTCCGGCCAGCTCCGCGTCGGCCACGGCCAGCGCCTGCCGCAGCCCGTGCGAGCTCCGCCCGGCACTCCTCGCACGCGGCGAGGTGCGCCTCGAGGCCGGCCGGGGCCGGCAGGCCCGCCGCCACGTCGGCTAGCGCTTCCCGGTATCGCTCACAAGCCATCGCAGTTTCTCCGCCAGCGACTTCCTCGCCAGGTGCAGCCGGGACTTCACCGTCCCCTCCGGCAGCTCCAGGAGCCGCGCGACCGACGCGACGTCGTGCTCCTGGATCGCCGCCAGCACCGTCACGATCCGCAGCTTCTCGGGAAGCGCGTCCACCGCCTCGCTCACCCGAGCCCGCAGCTCGGCCCGCGCCGCCGCGTCCTCGGCCGACTCCGTCCGGACCGGCGCCTCGACCGCCACCGCGTCCTCCCGCCGCGCCCGCCGCTTCTCGCCGCGCAGCCGATCGAGGGCGAGCCGGAAGGCCGTCCGCACGAGCCACGCGCGGAACCGGTCCCGGTCCCGCAGCGAGCCGAAGGCCCGGTGCGCGCGCAGGAAGGCATCCTGCGCGACGTCCTCCGCGTCCTCGCGGTGACGCAGGACGCCGAGGGCGACCCGGAAGGCCAGCGTGGACGAGTCGGCGACCCGCTCCTCGAACTCGCGCTCGAGCGCCGGGTCCAGGCTCACCGCAACCCAGCCGACCGCAATCGCGCCATCCAGGAGCACCTCGGAGCCTCGAACAGCCAGACGCCGCGCCCCGCGGTCGAGGTTCACCGTGTCATTCCGAGCGGGAACTGGCTGTGGCCGGTCGCCGGTGGCAATGACCTTGCCGGCCCCGAGGAGCTCCATCCGGGTCGGGCGACGAGGGGTCCGCAGTTCCGCCGGCGCTGAGATTGCGGATTGCCTCGGCGACCAGCATCGAGCCGGAGTCCTTCGGAATGACAAGGGACACGGGTCACTCCTCGTCCGGGTCGTCGAGGCCCTTCGGGTAGACCCTCACCGCGTCCCAGCGCTTCAGCAGGACCTGGCCGGCGGCGAAGCCCTTCGGCTTGCGCACGTCGGCCACGCGGCAGAGGTGCACCTCGACCTTTCCGCGCGCTCCGCGGGCCTTCGAGTGCCAGGCCGCGAGCTGGGCGGCGCGCTCGGCCACGGGGCGCGGCAGCTCGCCGAGGTCGAACGGGTTGCGGACGATCACGTGGCTGCCGGCCGGGCCCGAGACGTGCAGCCAGAAGTCCCGCGGCTCGGCGATGCCGAACGTGAGCCGGTCGTTGTCCGCGTCGGCCTTGCCGACGAGGATCTCGAACCCCTCGAACTCGACCGTCCGGTACCCCTTGCCCTTGCTTCCCAATGCCGATGCCTCCGCGCGCGGCATGCTACGCTCGGCGCGGTCCTCGTCTCAAGGCGGAGCGCATGGACGACTTCGATCTCGACCCCGAGGCGGTGCGCCGTCTCGGCTACCGGACAGCCGACCTCGTGGCCGACCACCGCGCCGGCCTGCTGAAGCGGCCGGTCTTCGGCAAGGTGGGCGACGCCGCGGCCCTCTTCGACGAGCCGCTGCCCGAGGACGGCCAGCCGCTCGAGGCGGTGCTCGACGCCGTGCGCGACCGTGTCCTCGCCCACCCCTTCGGCAACTCGCACCCGCGCTTCTTCGCCTTCATCAACGCCACCGCCGACCCCGTCGGCGCCGCGGTCGATTACCTGGCCTCGGCGATGAACAGCAACTGCTGGGGCGGAGACCACGCGGCCATCCACGTGGAGCGGCGCGTCGTCGCCTGGCTCGCGGAGATCCTCGGCCTGCCGGAGGCGACGGAGGGCCTGCTGACCTCCGGCGGCTCGATGGCGAACTTCACCGCCCTCGCGACGGCGCGGCGCGCCAAGGCCCCGACCGTGCGCGAGGACGGCTTCGCGGGAACGCCGCCGCTGGTCGTGTACGTGTCAGACGAGGTCCACAACTGCGTGGACAAGGCCGTGGATCTCCTCGGCATCGGCTGGAAGCAGCTGCGGAAGATCCCGACCGACGACCGCTTCCGGGTGCGCGTGGACCTGCTGAAGCGGGCGATCGCCGACGACCGGAAGGCCGGCCGGAAGCCGGCGATCGTCGTGGGCAACGCCGGCACCGTGAACACCGGCGCCATCGACCCGCTCGACGAGCTGGCCGACCTGTGCGCCGCCGAGGGCCTCTGGTTCCACGTGGACGGGGCCTACGGGGCGCTGGCCTCGATCTCGCCGAAGCTCAAGCCTCTATTCAAGGGCCTCGAACGCGCCGACTCCGTCGCCGCCGACCCGCACAAGTGGCTCTACGTGCCCTACGAGGCCGGCGCCACCCTCGTCCGCGAGCCGGGGCGCATGGCCGAGGCCTTCCGCCGTCCCGCGCCCTACCTCGTGCACGACCCCGACAGCCCGGTCCTCGGCCCCGTTCTCTTCAACGAGCGGGGGCCGGAGCTCTCGCGCAGCTTCAAGGCGCTCAAGGTGTGGGTGGGCCTCAAGCACCACGGGCGCAGCGGCTACGCGGCCGCGGTCGAGCACGACGTCGCGATGGCGCGTTTCCTGGCCGACGCGGTCCGGGCGCGGGGCGACTTCGAGCTCCTGGCCGAGCCCGTCCTCTCGATCGTCGGCTTCCGGTACCGACCGGCCGGCCGGGGGCTCGCGGAGGCCGAGCTCGACCGGCTGAACCGGCAGATCGTGAACCGGCTCGTGGGCCGCGGCACCTTCTTCCTGGCGCCGACGATCCTGAAGGGCCGGACGGCGATGCGCACGGCCATCGTCAACTTCCGGACGCGGGAGGACGACCTGCGCGCGCTGCTCGACGAGGCGGCACGGGCCGGCCGCGAGATCGAAGAGGGCTGAAAGAAGAAGGGGTGGCCGCAGGAGGGAGAAACTGCGGCCACCCGAGAAGTCCACCGACAGGATGCACCCAAGGCCCAACTTGGGGAATAGCCGGAAAGTGGGGGGTTGCATGGCACGAAGGTGCCGAATCAGGGTTTCATCAGGCACAGGACGACTAATTTAGATACGTTTTATGAGAATCCGAAGCGAGGTTGTCATCATCGAGGTTCCCCAGCCGACCGGAACTTCCCCGTCCGCCCCCCGGCTCGCTTCAAACCGCGCGCGCCCCTCCGGCATCTCAAGGGTCGGAGCAAATGATGGAGGGGCTTGCAGGAGCGGTGCTCGGAGAAACGCTGACCCACATGCGTGAGGATGAGGACCGCCGGGCCACGGAGAAGCGGCTCGTCCGGGACGCCCAGAACGGCGATCTCGTGGCCTTCGAGCGCCTGTATCGCGACAACGAGCGGAAGGTGTTCGCCCTGTGCCTCAGGATGTCGTCCGACGGTGCTTTGGCCGAGGAGCTCACGCAGGAGGTTTTCGTGCGCGCCTGGCGCAAGCTCGGCAGCTTCCGCGGGGACAGCGCGTTCTCTTCCTGGCTGTACCCGCTGACGGTGAACGTGGCGCTGAGCGAGCGCCGGTCGAGGCGGCGCCGGGACGCGCGGATCTTCGCGACCGACGATCCGGCGAGCCTGGAGAGGGCGCCGGGGTCGCCACGACCCGAGGCGGGCTTCGACCTGGAGAAGGCGATGGCGACGCTGCCGCCCGGCGCGCGGGCCATCTTCGTGCTCCACGACGTGGAGGGCCGGACTCACGACGAGATCGCGGCGCTGCTGAACCTCGCGACCGGGACGTCGAAGGCGCAGCTCTTCCGCGCCCGGAGACTGCTCAGGGAGGCACTCGGATCATGACGTGCCACGAGCTCGACGAACGTCTCGACGACTGGGTCGACGGCGCGCTGCCTGCGGCGGCCGCCTCCGAGGTCGAGGCGCACCTTCTCTCCTGCGCCCTCTGCCGCGAGCGGGAGCGCCGGCTGCGCCACGTGCTCGCGCACGCCGCGGCCCTTCCGCGGTCGCTCACCCCGCCCCGGGACCTGTGGCCCGGGATCGCGCAGCGCGTGACGCGCGAGCGGTCCTGGTCGTGGGCCGCGGGCGGGTCGCGTCCCTGGGCCCTGGCGGCGGCGGCGACGGTCGTGGTCGGCCTCGGCGCCGTCCTGTGGAACGGCCCGTCCCCCTCGCGCGTGCGCACGGTGCAGATCCCGGCCCCGAGCCCCGAGACGATGCTCGTGGCGGGGACCGCGGTCGTGTCCGACCCGGTCCTGGCGGCCGCCGAGCGGGACTACGAGGCGGCGGCCAACGCCCTTCTCGAGGCGCTGCAGCAGCGCCGGGCCCGCCTTCAGCCCGAGGCCCTGGCGGCCGTCGAGACGAACCTCCAGGTCATCGACCGGGCGCTCGCCGAGGTGCGGCTAGGCCCTCGTCCAGGACCCCGCCAACCCCGAGCTCAGCCGCATGCTGGTGTCGACCCACCGCAAGAAGGTCGAGGTCCTGAGCCGGGTCGTCAAGCTTTCGACCGTGCTGTGAGATGAAGAGGAGCAAGACCATGAAGCGCGCAGCGCTCGTCCTCGCCGCCGTCCTCGCCGGATCAGCTTGGGCCAGTGCCCAGACCCCGGTCGACCAGAAGCGTCCCGCCGCCGCCGACGGGAAGGTGACGATCGAGAACATGTCCGGATCCGTCAAGGTGACCGGCTGGGACCGGGCCGAGGTGCAGGTCAAGGGCACCGTCGGGAGCGGCGGCGAGCTGAGCTTCGACGGGTCCGAGAAGCAGACCTCGATCGAGGTCGAGGCCGAGCACGGCAACCCGATGGGCATCAAGAGCGACCTCGAGGTCTTCGTCCCCTCCGGAAGCTCCGTCTCCATCGAGGGCTTCGCGGCCTCGATCTCGGTGGCCGGGGTCACGGGCTCGGTGTCGGCCGAGACCGTCAACGGCTCGATCACCCAGACGGGAGCCGCGAAGGGCGTCGAGCTCCAGAGCGTGAACGGGGCGATCGACATGACGAAGGCGAGCGGCCGCCTCAAGGCCGAGGCCGTCAACGGCACCGTGACCGTCCGCGACGCGTCGGGCGAGCTCGAGGCCTCGACCGTCAACGGCAAGCTCGTCGTGACCGGCGGCTCGTTCGACCGGGCGGCGCTCGAGTCGGTGTCGGGGGGCGTGAAGTTCGAGGCGGGCCTCTCCCCCAAGGCCACGCTCTCGGTCGAATCGGTGAGCGGCTCGGTGGACCTCTTCCTCCCCGCCGGCTTCGGCGCGGAGTTCTCGGTGTCCACCTTCAGCGGCGCGATCACGAACGAGCTCGGCCCGGCGGCCGAGAAGTCGAGCCAGTGGACCCCCCAGAAGGAGCTCTCGTTCACGACCGGCTCCGGCGGAGCGCGGATCACCGTGGAGACCCTCTCCGGCTCCGTCAACATCCGCAAGCGGCCGTAGGCCCGTCCTGTCATTCCGAGGGACTCCGGTCGGACGGGTCCCGAGGAATCCGCAATCTCGGCGCCGGCGGGCCGGCGGCCCTCCGCCCGGCACGAGTCCCGGGGGATACGCGACGACACGCAGCGAACAAGAGCAGAGCAATGAAGCGCAAGACGATCCTGGCGACGATGTTGGCGGCGGCTCTCGCGGTTCCCGCGCTGTCGGCCCAGGACGAGTTCCACTGGACCGGCAAGGTCGCGGCCGGGGCCGCGGTCGAGATCAAGGGCGTGAACGGCGGCATCGTCGCGACCGGCGCCGCCGGCGGCGACGTCGAGGTGACCGCGGTCAAGAAGGGCCGCAAGAGCGACCCGGCCGAGGTGAAGGTGGAGGTCGTGGAGCACGCGGGCGGGGTGACGATCTGCGCGGTCTACCCGTCGACGGGCGCCCCCAACGAGTGCAAGCCCGGCGCGGGCGGGCGGATGAGCGTTCGCGACAACGACGTGAACGTCGAGTTCCGGGTGAAGGTGCCGGCCGGGGTGCGCTTCGTCGGCCGGACGGTGAACGGCGGCATCGAGGCGAGCGGCATCACGGCGGACGCCGAGGCCCACACGGTCAACGGGGGCGTCGAGCTCGACGCGACCGGCACCGCGCGGGCCGAGACCGTGAACGGCGGCATCACGGCGCGCCTCGGAAGGACCGACTGGACGGGCGCCCTGACCCTGAAGACGGTCAACGGCGGGATCGAGATGACGATGCCCGAGGGGCTGAGCGCCGACGTGAAGGCCTCGACCGTGAACGGCGACATCCAGACCGACTTCCCGCTCACCGTCACCGGCCGGATCTCGCGCCGCAAGCTCGAGGGCACGATCGGCAGCGGCGGCCGGCTCCTCGAGCTCTCGACGGTGAACGGCGGCATCGAGCTGCGCAAGGCCAGGTAGCTGTCATTCCGAGGGACGCCGATCGGGCCGGGTCCGACGAGGAATCCGCAGTCTCGCGGCGCCGACACCGGCGGATTCCTCGTCGCCCGGCACAAGCCGAAGCTCCTCGGAATGACAGGGGCCGTAAATCGACGCTCCCCGGGATGGCGGGGCCCTGATAGCATCTCGGCGTCCAAGAGGTGCACTCATGTCCATTCGATTGAACACGGCTGCGGGACTGCTCGCGGCCCTCGGCACGGGGCTCCTGCCCTCTGCCGCCACGGCCCAGACGAAGCTCCTCCGCTTCCCCGACATCGCCGGCGAGCGCGTCGCGTTCTGCTACGCGGGCGACGTCTGGACGGCGCCCGCGAAGGGCGGCAACGCCACCCGGCTGACCGCCCACCCGGGCCTCGAGCTCTTCCCGAAGTTCTCGCCGGACGGGAAGTGGCTCGCCTTCACCGGCCAATACGAGGGTGACGAGCAGGTCTACGTGATGCCGGCGGAGGGGGGCCAGCCGAAGCAGCTCACCTACTACCCCGCCCGCGGCCCCTTCCCGCCGCGCGGCGGCTACGACAACCAGGTCATGGGCTGGACGCCCGACGGCACGGCCATTCTCTTCCGCTCGCAGCGCGACGCCGACGGCGTCCGCTCGGAGGGCCAGCTCTTCACCGTCCCGGCGAAGGGCGGCCTCGCGAAGCCGCTCCCGATGCCCACCTCGGGCGCGGGCGACTTCTCGCCCGACGGGAAGCGGATCGCCTACTCGCCCCTCTTCCGCGACTTCCGCACCTGGAAGCGCTACGAGGGCGGCTGGGCGCAGGACCTCTGGGTCTACGACCTCGCCACGAACGACGCCAAGGCCTTCGCCACCAGCAAGCGCACCGAGCGCGACCCCATGTGGATCGGCGACGGGATCTACTTCGCCTCCGACCGCGACGGCACGCTCAACCTCTACTCCTGGGACCCGAAGACCGACGCGGTCGCGAAGCTCACGAGCAGCACCACGTGGGACGTCCGCTGGCCGTCGTCCGACAACGCGTCCCGCATCGTCTACGAGCTGAACGGCGAGCTGCGCGTCTACGACATCCGCGCGAAGGCCGACCAGGCGATCCCGATCTTCGTCCCGAGCGACGGCGTCGCGGTGCGCCCCTCGCGGGTGAGCGTCGAGAGAAACGTCGAAGGCTTCGAGCTCAGCCCGAAGGGCGAGCGGGCGCTCTTCGTGGCCCGCGGCGACGTCTTCACCCTCCCCATCGAGAAGGGCCCAACGCGCAACCTGACCGCGACCTCCGGCGTCCACGACAAGCACGCCCGCTGGTCCCCCGACGGCAAGCGGATCGCGTTCGTCTCGGACGCGTCGGGCGAGGACGAGATCTGGCTCGTGGACCAGGCGGGCGGGAAGCCGGAGCCGCTGACCAAGGGGCGACAGGGCATGACCTACGCCCCGGAGTGGTCGGCCGAGGGGACGCACATCGCCTTCTCGCACAAGGACGGCGGGCTCTTCGTCGTCACCCTCGCCGACCGGAAGGTGGTCGAGGTCGCCCGCGACGAGCGCGGCACCATCCGCGACTACGCCTGGTCGCCGAAGGGCGCGTACCTCGCCTTCTCGAAGGGCGACCCCGACGACTCGCGGTCGATCCACGTCTGGAGCGCCACCGACGGCACGCTCCACCGGGTCACGGACGAGCTCTTCAACGAGGAGTCCCCCGCGTGGGACCTCGACGGCGAGCACCTCTTCTATCTCTCCGACCGCGACTTCGCCCCCCAGATCAGCACCTTCGAGTGGAACTTCGCGACGAACCGCACGACCGGCATCTACGCCGTCACCCTGAAGAAGGACGGCAAGAGCCCGTTCCCGCCGCAGTCGGACGAGGTGACCTTCGAGGAGAAGAAGGCGGAGGGCGAGGCGAAGAAGCCAGCGGCGGACGATGGCAAGGCCGACGACCCGAAGGCCGACGCCGAAGGACAAGCCCGCGAAGAAGGAGACGCCGTTCCGCATCGACTTCGAGGGCCTCGGCTCCCGCGTCAGCCGCGTGCCGATCGAGGGCGACAACATTGGCGGGCTCGCCGTGGGCAAGGGGCACCTGCTCTACACCGTGACCGGCGCGCCCTTCTACGGCCGCGACTCGTACGTGAAGCCCGCGCTCAAGCTCTACTCCTTCAAGGACCGCAAGGAATCCACCCTGGCCGAGAACGCGACCGGCTGGGCGCTCTCCCGCGACGGGGCCAAGGTCCTCGTGCGGCAGGAGGACAAGTTCAACCTCTACGACGTCAAGCCAGAGGCCAAGGACAAGAAGGCGGTCGCGACGAAGGGCCTGATGGTGGACCGCGTCCCCGCCGAGGAGTGGCGGCAGTTCTTCGACGAGGCCTGGCGGCGCTACCGCGACTTCTTCTACGCCCCGAACATGCACGGCTACGACTGGAAGGCGATCGGCGACCGCTACCGCGCCCTGCTGCCCCACGTGGCCCACCGCGCCGACCTCAACTACCTCCTCGGGGAGATGGTGGCCGAGCTCAACGTCGGCCACACCTACATCCAGGGCGGCGACTACGAGATTCCGTCCCGTCCGAAGGTCGCGCTCCCCGGCGCACGCTTCGAGCTCGACGCCGCGTCCGGCCGTTTCCGCATCGCGCGCATCCTCCAGGGCCACAACCAGGAGGACCTCTACCGGGCCCCGCTCACCGAGGTGGGCGTCGACGCCCGGGTGGGCGACTACGTCCTCGAGATCGACGGTGTCGCGCTCGAGCGGCGACGACGACCCCTACCGCCTCCTCCGGCACAAGACCGACCCGGTGACCCTGACCCTCAACGCGAAGCCGGTTCTCGAGGGCGCCCGCAAGACGACCTACCGGCCCATCACGAGCGAGGAGCCGCTCCTCTACCTCGAGTGGACGAGCGCCAACCGCGAGAAGGTGGCGAAGCTCACGAACGGCCGCGCCGGCTACCTGCACGTCCCGGACATGGGCGCGCCCGGCATCTACGAGTTCGTCAAGTGGTTCTACCCGCAGATCCGCAAGGAGGGGCTCGTCGTGGACGTGCGCTCGAACGGCGGGGGCAACGTCTCGCAGTGGATCATCGAGCGGCTGGACACGAAGCTGCTCGGCACGCGCTTTGGCCGGCGGGAGCACCCGGGGACGTACCCGGGGACGGTCTTCCACGGCCACAAGATCGCGATCCTCAACGAGACGTCGGCGTCGGACGGCGACATCTTCCCGCACATGTTCCGCAAGGCCGGGCTCGGCCCGCTGGTCGGCAAGCGCAGCTGGGGCGGCGTCGTCGGGATCGGCGGCCAGGGGCCGATGATCGACGGCGGCAGCGTGACCGTGCCCTCGAGCGGCACCAACGACGTGGACGGCCGGTGGATCATCGAGGGCCAGGGCGTCGAGCCGGACATCGTGGTGGAGAACGACCCGAAGTCGGTGATCGCCGGGCGCGACCCCCAGCTCGAGCGGGCGGTCGCGGAGCTCGTCAAGAAGATGGACGCCGAGCCGATGACGCTGCCGAAGCGGCCGGCGGACCCGGTGAAGACGCAGTGACGCCCGCGGGCGGGGCGGCCGGCATCGCCGTGATGCGGGGCGTCCCGCCCACGCTCGCCGACTGCGAGCTGACGTTCCACGCGCGGGAGCCGATCGACATCGGCCTCGCGGTCGCCCAGCACGCCGCCTACGGCGACCTCCTGCGCTCGTTCGGCCTCGAGGTCGTCGAGCTGCCGGCCGACCCCGCGCTTGCCCGACTGCTGCTTCGTCGAGGACGTGGCCGTCGTCCTCGACGAGGTGGCGCTCCTGACGATGCCGGGGGCGGCTTCCCGGCGGGGCGAGCTCGTCGCGGTCGAGGCGGCGATCGAGCGGTTCCGCCCGATCGAGCGCACCGCGCTGCCCGCGACCCTCGAGGGCGGCGACGTCCTGCGCGTGGGCCGGACGCTCTTCGTCGGCCGCTCGGCCCGGACGAACGAGGCCGGAATCGCCCGCCTCGCCGCCGTCGCCGAGCCCCTCGGCTACCAGGTGCGGCCGGTCGCGGTGACCGGCTGCCTGCACCTCAAGAGCGCGGTCACCGCCCTCGACGACGAGCGGTTGCTGGCCAACCCCGCCTGGATCGACATGTCCCCGTTCGTCGGGAAAGGCGTGGTGCCGGTGGACCCCGACGAGCCCGGGGCCGCCAACACCCTCCGCGTCGGTGGCGTCGTCGTCGCCCACCCCGGCTTCCCGCGCACCCTCGACCGTGTCGCCGCGCTCGGCTACGCCGTCCGCCCCCTGGACGTATCCGAGTTCGTCAAGGCCGAGGCCGCCCTCACCTGCAAGAGCCTCCTGTTCCGCGCCTGAACGCGCTGCCTGTCCCCCGAGGAGCTTCGACGCTTGCCCTTGTCATTCCGAGGAGCTTGGTCTTGCCGGGCGACGAGGAATCCGCCGGCCCGCCGGCGCTGAGACTGCGGATTCCCCCTCGCTTCTCGGCTCCCCGTCGTGCTCGGGGCTACGCCTCCAGTCCCGGATCGAGCCGGAGTCCCTCGGGATGGCCAGGCGCGCTACGGCGTGCGGCGGGCCGCCCACAGGACGGCGTTGCGCACCAGCCGGCGGTAGGACGGGTGCAGGTGCGCCTCGCGCCCGTGCCCCAGCTGGATGGTGACGACCCGGGCCTTCGGGTAGGGAGAGACCCAGGCCACGGGCCCGTCGCTCGTCGCTTCGTCGGTCGTGAGCAGCACCGTCACCTTCGGTGAGATCCACATCCCCTTGTAGGTCTCGTCGAGGATGCGGAAGTCGGTCAGGCCGGCCGTGACCGGGTGCGCGGCGGCCACCCGCACGGTCAGCTCGACATCGTGCTTGTAGGTCGAGGCCGGTCGGTCGCCCTCGGGCGCTTCCAGGTAGCGCCCGCCGATCACCTCCTCCCACCACCACCGCCAGCCCGTCCGGCCGGCGATCGCGTGGTGCAGCGAGACGACACCCCCGCCCGCCTCGACGAAGGCCCGCAAGTGCGCCTCCTGCTCGGGCGCCATCGCCGCCGGCATGTCGTAGAAGACCACGACGTCGGCATCGCGGCCCGGGGCGACCTCGCCGCGGAAAGCGTTCGGGTGCGGGTCGACGCGGACGTCGAGGTCGTCCTGCCCGTCGAGGACCGAGTAGAACGACACGTCGTGGTCGTGCCCGCCCGTGACGAGAAGAACGCGCACGGCGTCCTTCGCCTTCGGGGCGGGACGGAAGAGCTCCTGGGCGACCGTGGGAGAGGGAAAGACCGCGCCGAGGGCCAGGGCGATCAGGGCGGCGCCGGCGCGGGGGAAGCGAGGGGACGAGGTCGAGGGTTCCACGGGGGCCATCGTACCGCCGCCTGGGCGCGGCCGGGGCCGCGGGTCGGGTATGCTTGGAGGGTTCTCTATTTCAACCGACGCATTCCAGAGGAGACCCGCCGAATGGCCACCGTCACGCTCAAGGGCAACCCCATCGACGTCGCCGGCTCGTTCCCGCAGAAGGGCCAGAAGGCCCCCGCGTTCAAGCTCGTCGCCAAGGACCTCAAGGACGTCTCGCTCGCGGACTACGCGGGCAAGCGCAAGGTCCTCAACATCGTCCCCAGCCTCGACACCGCCGTCTGCGCGACCTCGACCCGCAAGTTCAACGAGAAGGCGGGCAGCCTGGCGAACGCCGTCGTGCTCGTCATCTCGGCGGACCTCCCCTTCGCCGCCGGCCGCTTCTGCTCGACCGAGGGCCTGGAGAACGTGGTGACGCTCTCGACCCTGCGCGGCCGCGAGTTCATGAAGGCCTACGGCGTCGAGATCACGAGCGGCCCCCTCACGGGCGTGACCGCGCGCGGCGTCCTCGTCCTCGACGAGAACGACACGGTGCTCCACGCCGAGCTCGTCCCCGAGATCACGCAGGAGCCGAACTACGACGCGGCCCTCGCCGCCCTGAAGTAGAGTCCCCCGGGGCGCCGACGCTCGCCAGGCAGCGCCGGCGCCCTACCACTCCGAATGAGCCCAGAGCCCCGCACCGACGGGCCGGCCACCCCGCAGGCACGCCGCCTCGCCGACCGCGCGCTGGCGGCCCTCGACGCCGTCATCGCGGCCACGTCGGCCGTGGGCCTCCTCTACCTCGTTCTCGGCGGCTTCGACCTCGGCTTCCTCAGCGTGCGGCGCTTCTCGAAGCCGTTCCTGCTGCTGCTCGTCCTCGCCTCGCTGCGCGCCGCCATCCCCCGCCCTTCCTGGCTGCCACGCCTGCTGGCCGACGCCGCGCGGCGCGTTCGGGATCGGGCCACGATCCTCGACCGGCGCACTCCCTGGGCCGCGGCCGCCTTCGACGCGCTCGTCGCCGTGCTCACCGTCCACCTCCTCCCCAAGGGCACCGCGTTCCTCGCCCACGTCCTCTTCCCGGCGGCGAGGCCCCGGCCCTTCCCGATGCCGTTCGAAGCGGCGAAGTTCGCCGAGACGTTCGCCGCCTGGGACTCCGGCTGGTACTTCGACATCGCGCAGCGCGGCTACTACTGGAGCGCCTCGGGGCAGAGCAGCATCGCGTTCTTCCCGCTGTACCCGATGCTGATGCGGGCGCTGGCCTGGCCGTTCGGAGGCGGTGACCGCGCGCTCTGGATCGCGGGGATCGCGCTTTCGTACGCGTGCCTCTTCCTGGGGCTCGCCGTCCTGCACCGCCTCACCGCGAAGATGTTCGGCGACCGCGAGACCGCCCGCCGCACCCTCCTCTACGTCGCCGTCTTCCCCTTCGCGTACTTCTTCACGCAGGTCTACACCGAGTCGCTCTTCCTGCTCACGAGCGTCTCGGCCGTGGCCGCGGCCGTGGCCTCGCGCTGGGGCTGGGCCGGCCTCTTCGGCGCGCTCGCCGCGCTCACCCGCCCGAACGGCATCCTGATCGCGTTGCCGCTGGGGCTCCTCGCCCTCGCCGGGCGGCCGCGGCTCGCCGAGCTCGATGCGACGCGCGGCGGCGCTCGCCCTGGTGCCTCTCGGCTTCGGCGCCTTCTGCGCCTACGCCTTCCGCCTCACCGGCGACCCCCTCGCCTGGCTGCACGCGCAGGCCCAGTGGGGCTACACGGTGGGCAACCGCCCCTGGGGCGAGCTGATGCGGCTCCTCGACGGCCTCGAGCGGCAGGGCCTCTACGGCTACTTCTTCTCCGACCCCCTCGCCCCGTACTACTTCCTTCACGGCATGGTGGCGCTCGCCTTCGTGGCCCTGACGCCCAGCGTCTTCACGCGCGTGGGGGTCGCGCTCGGCGCCTACGTGGCGGTGAGCCTCTACCTGCCGCTCAGCGGGAACGCGCTCGAGGGGATCGGGCGCTACGCGGCGACGCTCTTCCCGGTCTTCATGCTGCTCGGGACGATCACCTCACGCCGCGTGCACGAGGCGATCCTGATCGGCAGCGCGCTGGTGCTGTCGCTCCTGACCAGCCTGTTCGCGGGCTTCTACCCGATCTACTAGCCGCGTCAGGGGTTCGAGCCGACCGTCAGGGGGCGGCCGCTCGTCAGCCAGCCGCCGAGGCCGCCCGCGAGAACGCGAGCGTCGATGCCCTTCGCCTGCAGTGTGCGCGCCGCCCGGGCGCTCTCGTGCTCGTTCGGTCAGCCACAGTAGAGGATCGGCAGCCGGCCCATCTTCCGGATCTCGACCGCCCGTTCCTCGATCTCGCTCGAAGGGATGTTCAGGGCGCCGGGGACGTGGCCCTCGGCATACGACTCGCGCGAGCGGACGTCGATCAGCACCGCCTCGCCGCGGTCGCGGCGCTGGAGCGCCTCGGCGAGCGGCATGGCCGCGGCGTCGGGACCGGCGCCCTGCGGCCAGACGACGCAGCCGACGGCCGCGAGAGTCACGAGGAGGAGCGCGGGCAGTCGTCCGAGTCGGAGCTTCACGAGACGATCCTAGCATCGGGCGAGCACTGGACGGCCCCATGATCTCTCGTCCTCGCGCTCTGCTCGGAATCCTGGCTCGGCGGCCGGACCGCCCTCGCCGATCCGGGTCGAGGCCCTCGCCCGGGAGACGCCGGAGGGCCCGGTTCGCGCCTGGCTCGCCCGCGTCGATCTCAACGACCCGCGCGTCAGCTTCGTCGTCACCGGCCCGCTGGAGCGGCGGGAGGGCGACCCGGAGCGCGCCGAGGCCCGCCTCGTGCCGACCGACGTCTGGGCCGAGAGAGAGGGCGTCGACCTGGCGGTGAACGCCAGCTTCTTCGCACGCCTCGAAGGAGCCGGCGCTCCGGTGCTCGGCTGGACCGACGCGCTGCCGGTGGATCTCGTCGGCCTGTCTCGGAGCGAGGGACGCACGGTCTCCCCGCCGCGCCGCGGCGGAGGCGTCGAAGCACCCGCCGACCCGGCGCTACTCATCGACGAGGCGAAGGACGGGCACTGCCCGTGCCAGGCACGCGCCGCTCACGCGGGCGAGAGCGATCTCGACGGCGTCGAGGAAGCGGTGGCGGGCATGGGCGCCCGGAACGGGAACCCGGGCACGCTTCTCGTCGAGAACGGCCGAAACCTCGGGGCGACCGCCCAGGTGGCACCCACCCAACGTCACCCGCGCACCGCGGCCGGCGTCACTCGCGACGGGCGGACGTTGCTGCTGCTCGTCGTGGACGGCCGGCAGGCGGGCTGGAGCATCGGCGCCACCCTGCCGGAGCTCGCGCAGACGATGCTCGACGCCGGCGCCTGGAACGCCGTCAACCTCGACGGCGGCGGCTCGTCCGCGATGTGGCACCGGGAGCCGGGAGCGACGGCCGGACGCGTCCTCAACCGCCCGAGCGACGGCCACGTCCGGCCGGTGGCGAACCACCTGGGCGTGCGACTCTCGACCGGGCCGCTCCGGTAGCGTCTCCGGACCGCCGGCGCTGTGATCCGCATCCTTGACCGACGCGCGCCAGCACCCTAACCTTGCTCACTTGATCGAGTCAGCCACTCCAGGGCCGCGGGAGGCCCTCCAGACGGCCGGTACCGCCGTGCCCGAGGTGTCTCCGACCGACATCGCGGTCGTCGGCCGGGCCCTCCGGGTGCCCGGCGCGCGCAACGTATCCGAATTCTGGGACAACCTTCACCAGGGCAAGGAGTCGATCCGCCGCCTGAGCGACGACGAGCTCCGCGCCCGCGGGGTGGACCCGGCCCTCCTCGCCGACCCCGCCTACGTGAAGTGGGGCGCCCCGCTCGAGGACCTCGAGCTCTTCGACGCGGGCTTCTTCGGCTTCAGCCCGCGCGAGGCCGCGATCATGGACCCCCAGCACCGCCACTTCCTCGAGGTGGCCTGGGAGGCGCTCGAGGACGCCGGCCACGCGCCGGAGTCGTTCCCGGGACGGATCGGGGTCTTCGCCGGGTCGGGCATGAGCGCCTACATGCCCTACCACCTCTTCACGAACCCGAAGCTGATGGCGTCGGTGGGCCTCTTCCTCGCGCGGCACACGGGGAACGACAAGGACTTCCTCACCACGCGCGCGTCCTACCTGTTCGACCTGCGCGGCCCCTCGGTCAACGTCCAGACCGCCTGCTCCACCTCGCTCGTCGCGATCCACGCCGCCGGCCAGAGCCTCGTCAACCACGAGTGCGACCTGGCGCTCGCGGGAGGCGTGACGATCGAGCTGCCCCACGGCCTGGGCTACCTCTACCACGAGGGCGAGATCCTCTCCGACGACGGGCACTGCCGCGCGTTCGACCGGCGGGCGAAGGGCACGGTCTTCGGGAGCGGGGCCGGCGTCGTGGTCCTGCGGCGGCTCGGGGACGCGCTCGAGGACGGCGACACCGTCTACGCCGTCGTCAAGGGCTCGGCGGTGAACAACGACGGGGGCCGGAAGGTCGGCTACCTGGCGCCCAGCGTCGACGGGCAGGCCGAGGCCGTGGCCGAGGCGCTCCACGTCTCCGGCGTGCCGGCCGACTCCGTCACCTACGTCGAGTGCCACGGGACGGGGACGCCCGTGGGCGATCCCATCGAGGTGACGGGCCTGACCCAGGCCTTCCGCTCCTTCACCGAGCGCTCGCGCTTCTGCGCCATCGGCTCGGTCAAGACGAACATCGGCCACCTCGACACCGCGGCGGGTGTCGCGAGCTTCGTCAAGGTCGTGGAGATGCTGCGGCACCGCACCCTGGCGCCGAGCCTGCACTTCCGCGAGCCCAACCCCGAGGTCGATTGGGAGAAGACGCCGTTCTTCGTCGCCGACCGGGCGGCGCCGTGGCCCTCGGACGGCCCTCGCCGGGCCGGCGTCAACTCCCTCGGCGTCGGCGGGACGAACGCCCACGTCGTCGTCGAGGAGGCGGCCGCCCCGCCGCCTCCCGCGCCCTCGCGCGGACCGACGCTCGTCCTGCTCTCGGCGCGGACGAAGGCCTCGCTCGACCGGGCCACGGCCCGCCTCGCGGACCGGCTGGAGGCCGACCCTTCCCTCGACCTCGCCGACGCGGCCTTCACTCTGGCCGCGGGTCGGCGCCGCTTCGCCGAGCGCCGCGCCGTCGTGTGCGCGTCGCGCGAGGACGCGGTCGAGGCGCTGCGCTCGCCGGCGAGGCGGCTCGGCGCCGCGAGCGACCGCTCGGGCACGAAGGTCGCCTTCCTGTTCCCGGGCGGCGGCGCCCAGTACCCCGGGATGGCGTCGGACCTCTACCGATCGGAGCCGGCCTTCCGGGCGCGGGTGGACGAGTGCCTGGCGCTCCTCCGCACGCGCGAATCTCTCGACCTGCGCCCTCTCATGTTCCCCGTCGCGGGGGCCGAGGCCGCGGCGGCGGCCGAGCTCCTCCGCCCCTCCCTGGCGCTGCCCGCGCTGCTCACGATCGAGCTGGCCCTCGCGGAGCTGCTGCGGTCGTGGGGCCTCACGCCCGTCTCGATGATCGGCCACAGCCTCGGCGAGTACGCCGCCGCGCACCTCGCCGGCGTGTTCTCCCTGGCCGACGCGCTCGGCGTCGTGACCTGCCGCGGCCGGCTCTTCGAGACGCTGCCCGAGGGGGCGATGCTCTCCGTGCCGCTCCCCGAGGCGGAGGTCGCAGCGGATCTTCCCCCCGGCCTGTCCTTCGCCGCGATCAACGGCCCCGGCCTGTGCCTCGTCTCGGGCGAGGTCGGCCTCATCGCCGGGCTCGAGTCGCGGCTCGCCGCCCGCGGCGTCGAGGCGAAGCGTCTGGCGATCGCGGTGGCCGCGCACTCGCCGATGCTCGAGCCCATCCTGGGCCCGTTCGAGAAGTACCTGCGATCGCTGCGCCTCGCCGAGCCGACCCTGCCGTTCGTCTCCAACGTCACGGGCACGTGGATCCGCCCGGAGGAGGCACGCGATCCCGCCTACTGGGTGAGGCACCTCCGTCAGCCCGTGCGCTTCGCCGACGGCCTGCAGGCGCTCGTCGCGCAAGGGAGCCCGGCCCTCCTCGAGGTGGGCCCGGGCCGGACGCTCACGTCTCTCGCCCGCTCGCACCCGGCGGTCGGCGCGGGGAGATCCGTCATCCCGGCGCTGCGGCACCCGCAGGACCCCACGAGCGATCTCGAGGCCGTGCTCGCGGCCATGGGTCAGCTGTGGATGGCGGGCGTCGATGCCGACTGGCGGGCGTTCTTCGGGCCGGGGCGCCAACGGGTCAGCCTGCCGGCCTACTCGTTCGACCACGAGCGGCACTGGATCGAGCCGGGCGACGGCTTCTTCCTCCGACCGGAGAAAGCGACGGCCCTCGCGAGGAACCCGGACCGCTCCGCGTGGACGTACCGGCCGGTGTGGCGGCGGAGCGAGACACCCCGGCGCCGGGCGGTGGCGGCACGCAACGTCCTCGTGTTCGAGGACGGGACCGGGCTCGGCCGGGAGCTGGCGCTCGAGCTGCGCGCCGCCGGCCACGCGGTCGACATCGTGCGGCCGGGCGACGGCTTCGGACGCGACCCGGACGGGGCGTTCCGGCTCCGGCCGGACAGCCGCGAGGATCACGCGGCGCTCCTGCGCGAGGTGGGCGCGGCCGGACGGACTCCCTCCCAGATCGTCCACCTCTGGGGGGTGAACGAGGACGACGGCCTCGACTCGGCGCTCGAGCGAGGCTTCTTCCCCCTGGTCCGGCTCGGCCAGGCCCTCCTCGACGAGGAGCCCGCGGGCCGCGTCGAGATCGTGGTCGTGACGAGCGGCGCGGAGGGCGCGGGACGCGACGCTGCGCCACGCTTCCCCGCCAAGGCGCTCGTGCAGGGCCCGGCGAGCGTTCTCCCACGCGAGCTGCCGTTCGTCTCCTGCCGCTCGGTCGACCTGTCCTCTTCGCTGGCTCCCACGGCGGCCTTCGCACGGCAGCTCGCCGCCGAGCTGGAGGCGGAGACGGACGAGGGCCGCGTGGCCATCCGCGACGGCGAGCGGCTGGTCGAGGCCTACGAGCGTTGGCCTCTCGCGGAGGCCACCGTGCCGTGGCGCGAGCAGGGCGTCGTGCTGATCACGGGCGGGCTGGGCGGCCTGTCCCTCGCGCTCGCCGAGCGCCTCGCGCGCGAGGCGAAGGCCCGCTTCGTCCTCGTCGGCCGCACGGGGCCCGATCCCAGCGACCCCGACGATGCTCGGAGCCGGGCCATCCGCGCGATCGAGGCGGCGGGAGGCGAGGTCCTCGTCGTCACGGGAGACGTCGCCGAACCGGCCACCCTGAGGCGCGCCGTGGCGGAGGGCGAGGCGCGCTTCGGCGCGATCCACGCCGCCGTCCACGCCGCCGGCGTGATCGACGACGGCCCTCTCCACGGGAAGGAGCGCGGGGGCCTCGAGGCCGTGCTGCGACCGAAGGTGCACGGCGCTCTCGCGCTCGTCGAGGCGCTTCGCGGCCGGAAGCTCGACGCTCTCGTCTTCTTCTCGTCCACGAGCGTGGCCCTCGCCCCCGCCGGCCAGGTGGACTACGTCGCCGCGAACGCGTTCCTGAACGCCTACGCCCGCCGGCTGGCCGCGGAGGGATGGCCCGCGCGCGTGGTGCAGTGGGGGGCCTGGCGCGACGTGGGGATGGCCGTGGCGGCGCTGCTGCCCGTCCGCGTGCCGCCGGGGTGCCTGCCGGTCGAGCATCCCCTCCTCCAGCGACGCCTCGAGAGGGACGGCGAGACCGTCTTTCCCGCCGTCCTCGACGCGAAGCAGCAGTGGGTCCTCGACGAGCACCGCCTCCGCGGCGGCGACCCCGTCCTGCCCGGGACCGCGTTCGTCGAGATGGCGCGGGCCGCCCTGGCCGCCTCCGCTCCGGCGGACGGCGCGATCGAGATCTCCAACCTGGCGTTCACGGCCCCACTGGTCGTGCCCGAGGGCGAACCGCGCCTGGTCGAGACGGAGCTGCGCCCCGCGGAGGATGGCTCGGTGGCGATCTCCATCCGAAGCGTGCCGGCCCGCGGGCCGGCCGTCGAGCACGCGGCGGGCCGTGTGCGCGCGCTCGACGGCTGGGCTCCGGGCACGATCGACGTCGCGAGCCTCGAGGCCCGGTGCACGCTCGGCCGCCAGAGCTTCGGCCCCGGCGAGCAGAGCCTGCCGCAGGAGCAGGCGCTGGCCTTCGGGCCCCGATGGAAGGCGGTCCGCCGCATGGCCTTCGGCTCGGCGGAGGCGGTGGCGCACCTCGAGCTGCCGGAGACGCTCGCCGGGGACCTCGAGACGTACGGCCTTCACCCCGGCCTCCTCGACATGGCCACGGGCTTCGCGTTCTCCCTCGTCGAGGGCGGTGCCACCCTGCACGCGCCGCTGTCGTACGGCCGGCTGCGCGCGGCACAGCACCTGCCCCGCCGGGTCGTCAGCCACGTGCGCCTGCGCCCCGGGTCCGGCCCGGGAGTCGGCGTCCTCGACGCGACGCTCGCGGACGAGCAGGGTCGGGTGGTGGCCGAGATCGAAGGCTACGTGGTGAAGGCGGTCGAGCCCGGCGTCCTCGGCCACCGCGCGGAGCCGCGCCCACCGTCGCCGCTCGAGCGCTGGGTCGAGCACGGGATCACCCCCGACGAGGGCTTCGACCTCTTCCGTCGCGTCCTCGCCCAGGACCGCGAGGTGCAGGTCCTCGTCTCCCCTCTCGATCTTCACTCGATGATCGCGGAGCTGCGCCCGAAGCCACCGGTCACGAGCCCGGCCCAGCCTGCGACCCCGGCGACCGCATCTCCCGAGGGGGCCGGGACCGCACCCCGCGACGAGATCGAGGCGAAGCTCGCGGCGATGTGGCGCGACCTGCTCGGCGTCGAGCAGGTGGGTCTCCACGACGGCTTCTTCGCCCTCGGCGGCCACTCGCTCGTCGCGGTGCGGCTCTTCGCCCGGGTCAAGAAGACGTGGGGCGTGGACCTGCCGCTCGCCACGCTGTTCGCGGCGCCGACGCTCGAGGCCCTGGCCGCGAGGGTGCGTGAGCCCCTCGGCCTGACCCTCGACACGTCGAGCCCCGGGGCCGTCGAGCCCGGCTCGCCGCCCGCGAAGACCGGCTGGTCGCCTCTCGTCCTGATCCGCAAGGGAGGCTCGCGGCTGCCGTTCTTCTGCGTGCACGGCGCCGGCGGGAACCTGCTCGTCTTCCGGGACCTCGCGGAGAGGCTCGGGCCCGAGCAGCCCGTCTACGGCCTCGAGGCCCGCGGCGTCGACGGCCACCTCCCGCCCGCGGCGAGCATCGAGGAGATGGCGGAGATCGTATCTCGAGGCGATCCGCGGCGTGCGGCCTCGCGGCCCGTACCTCCTCGGCGGCTACTCCGGGGGCGGTGTCGTGGCCCTCGAGATGGCCCGGAGGCTGACGGCGGCGGGAGAGCGCGTCAGCCGAGGTCGTGCTCCTCGACACCTTCCACCCCGCGACCGAGGCGCACAGGACCGCCCTGCGCGATCACCTGAGCGGCCTGGCGGCCGAAGGCATCGCCGTATCTGCCCCGGCGGGCGCGCGCGACGCGCGGCCCGGCACCTCTCCAGACTGCCGCAGGAGCTGCGCCTGCGGTACTACCTGAGCCGCGGCCGGCCGCTGCCCCACGACCTGCGCGACGCGCACCTCACCCGGCACTTCCTCGAGGTCTCGCGCCGCCACGTGCCCGGCCCCTACGGGGGCCGGGTGACGCTCTTCCGAGCCCGCGAGATGGACCGTGTCTACGCGCACATGGGACCGCGCCTCGGCTGGGAGCCGGTGCTCCTGCTCCCCGTCTCGAGGTTGTCGAAGTGCCCGGGAAACCACGATACTATCGTCCGCGAACCCAACGTCGGCGTCCTCGCCTCCCTCCTCGAGGATCTCCTACTCCGTGCTTCGTCCGGGAGCTAGAGCCTCGGGCAGGAGGTGAGTCCATTGGCGGTCCACTCGTGGGTCCTCGTCGGCGAAGGGACGCTCCTCGCCGGCTGCGGCGACATCCTCCTGGGACTCGGCCAGCGCGTCGCGGCGGTCGTCACGGCGCGAGCCGACGATCGAGCGCTGGGCCTCGGAGAAGGGGATCCCCGACCCACCGCTCCGACTCGGGACCTCGCCTCCGTCCTGCGGGGCCTCGACTTCGACCACCTCGCGAGCATCGCGCATCTCTCGATGATCCCGGCGGAGGCGCTGGGCCTGGTGCGCGGCCTCGCCGTCAACTTCCACGACGGGCCCCTGCCCCGCTACGCGGGGCTCAACGTCACGAGCTGGGCGATCCTCGGCCGCGAGACCACGCACGGCGTCACGTGGCACGAGATGACGGCGCGGCCCGACGCGGGACGGCTTCTGGAGCAGCGCATCTTCGACGTGGCTCCCGACGAGACGGCCTTCTCGCTCAACGCGAAGTGCTACGCGGCCGGGCTCGAGTCCTTCACGGACCTGGCGCGCCGCGTCGCCGCGGGAGATACCGGCGGTCGCGAGCAGGACCTCGCCGGGCGGAGCTACTTCGGCCGCCACGATCGGCCGGCGGCGGCCGCGGTGATCGACTGGCAGGCGGCGGCCGACGAGATCGCCGCCCTCGCGCGCGCCCTCGACTTCGGGCCGCACCCGAACCCCCTCGCGCTGCCGAAGGTTCTCCTGGGAGACGGCTTCGTCTTCGTCGGCCGCGCCGATGTGACCGACGGGCCCTCGGGCCTGCCGCCGGGAACGGTGGCGGCCGTCCTGCCGAATGGCCTGCAGGTCGCCACTCGCACGGCGGACATCCGTGCTGGGCGAGTTCCGCGAGCCCGACGGCGCCGCGGTCACGGTCGCCGAGGCCGCGCGACGGCACGGCCTCGTCCCCGGGAAGACGCTGCCGCCCCTCACCGCGGCGATGGCCGCGCGGCTGACCGAGCTCTCGGCCGGGGCGGCGCGATCCGAGGCGGCCTGGCGAGCGACGCTCTCGAGCCTCGCGTTCCCGGACCTCGATCTCCCGGCGGATACGGGTGACGGACGCTCGGCGCTCGCCGGGCGCACGCTCGAGCCGGCCCTCCTCGAGCGCCTCCCGCGAACCGGGCGGGTCGACGCGCTCGTGGCGGCGATCGCCGTCCTCACCGCCCGCCGGTCCGGGACGTCGTCGTTCGACATCGCGTATGGCGACGACCGACTGTCCTCGCACGTCGAGGGCACCCACGGGACCTTCCCCGCCGCCCTGCCGCTGCGCGTGACGCTCGATCGCACCGCGCCGTTTGCGGCCGCGGTGGCGGCCGTAAGGGCGGCGCGCGAGGAGCTCCAGCGGCGTGGCCCCCACGCCGCCGACCTCTGGGCCCGCGACCCCGCGCTACAGGAGGCCGCTCGAGTGGGCGGCCTCCGGGCGGCGACCGTGTCGGTCGGCGTCGGCGTGGAGCCGCCCGCGGGACGGATCCGCATCGCGCTGGCTGTCGACGGCTCGGACTGCCGCGCTGCTCGGCGACAGCACGGTGGAGGCTCTCACCGCCCAGCTCGAGGCGGTGATCGCCGGCGTCTGCGACGCGCCGGAGCGACCTCTCGCCGAAATCGATCTCGTCACCCCGGAGGAGCGGGATCGGCTCCTGGGGACCTGCAACGATACGGCCCGCCCCGTCCCCGAGGCCTGCATCCACGCGCTCTTCTCCGAGCAGGCGAGGCTCACGCCGGACGCCACCGCCCTCGTCTTCCGCGGCCGCCGGATGAGCTACCGCGAGCTCGACGAGCGGACGAACCGCCTCGGGCGCCACCTGCGCGGCCTCGGGGTCGCGCCCGGGACCCTCGTCGGCATCCTCCTCCACCGCTCCTTCGCGATGGTGGAGGCCGTCCTCGGCACGCTCAAGGCCGGCGGGCGCCTACGTGCCCCTCGACCCCACCTACCCGGCCGAGCGCATCGACTTCATGGCCCGCGACGCCGGCCTGGGGCTCGTCCTGACCGAGGAGAGCCTCCGCTCCCGGGTCCCGGCGGGCACGGGACGGGTCGTGGCTCTCGACACGGAGCCCGGCGAGATCGCGCGCGGCGTCGGCCGAGCCGCTCGAGGGCGGAGCCTCTCCCTCGGACCTCGCCTACGTCATCTACACCTCGGGCTCGACCGGCCGGCCGAAGGGCGTGATGGTCGAGCACCGCAACGTCGCGAACTTCGCGGTCGGGATGGACGAGCACCTCGACCGGTCCGATCCGAAGACCTGGCTCGCCGTCACCAGCCTGAGCTTCGACATCTCGGTGCTCGAGCTGCTCTGGACGCTCGCGCGAGGCTTCACGGTCGTGCTGCACCGCGACGAGGAGCGCGAGTCCTTCGTGGCCGCCGCTGCCCCGCGACGCCCGGTGGACTTCAGCCTCTTCTACTTCTCGAGCGACGCGTCCGAGCACGAGCAGGGGAAGTACCGCCTGCTCCTCGAGGGCGCGCGCTTCGCCGACCGCAACGGCTTCGTCGCGGTCTGGACCCCCGAGCGCCACTTCCACGCGTTCGGCGGGCTCTACCCGAACCCCGCCGTCACCGGCGCCGCCGTGGCCGCGATCACCGAGAGGGTCGGGATCCGCGCCGGAAGCCTCGTCAGCCCGCTGCACTCGTCGCTGCGGATCGCCGAGGAGTGGTCGGTGGTCGACAACCTCTCGAACGGCCGCGTCGGGATCTCCTTCGCCGCGGGCTGGCAGCCGAACGACTTCGTCCTCCGCCCCGAGTCCTTCGCCGCGCGCAAGCAGGTCATGCTCGACCAGATCGAGGAGGTGCGCCGCCTCTGGCGCGGCGAGGCCGTGTCGTGCGCCAACGGCGCCGGCGAGACGGTCGAGGTGCGGACCCTCCCGCGGCCCGTCCAGCCGGAGCTTCCGGTCTGGGTCACGATCGCGGGCAACCCCGAGACCTTCGTGGCCGCGGCGCGATCGGGGGCCCACGTCCTCACCCACCTCCTGGGACAGAGCGTCGAAGAGGTTGCGGAGAAGGTGGCTCTCTACCGCCGCGCCTGGCAAGAGGCGGGACACCGCGGGTCGGGGACGGTCAGCCTGATGGTCCACGCCTTCGTGGGAGACACGGACGAGGCGGTGAAGGACGTCGTCCGCGGCCCCATGAAGGACTACCTGCGCAGCGCGGTCGGCCTCGTGCGCGAGGCGGCCTGGTCGTTCCCCACGTTCAAGGAGAAGGCCACGAGCGCGAGCGGGGAGTTCGACCCCGACAGCCTGTCTCCCGAGGAGATGGACGCGCTCCTGGAGCACGCCTTCGAGCGCTACTTCGCGACGAGCGGGCTCTTCGGCAGCCCCGACACCTGCCGCCGCTTCGTCGAACGGCTGGGTGGGATCGGCGTCGACGAGGTGGCCTGCCTCGTGGACTTCGGCGTGCCCAGCGACACCGTGCTCGCCCACCTGCCGCGCCTCGCCGAAGTGGCGCGGACGTTCGGGAGAGACACCGTTCCCGCGCGCCCTCCGGAGCGCGCCGAGGCCGAGACGATCCCGGCGCTCGTCGAGGCCCACGGCGTCACGCACTTCCAGTGCACGCCGACGATGGCCCAGATCCTGCTCCAGGACGAGCCCTCGCGGCGCGCGCTCGGGCGCCTGCGCCAGATGCTCGTCGGCGGCGAAGCCCTGCCGGACCGCCTCGCGCACGAGCTGGCCGGCCTCGTGGGCGGCGTGGTGACCAACGTCTACGGGCCCACGGAGACGACCGTCTGGTCCTCCGTGGCCCGCGTGCCCCGGGACGGCTCGCCGGTGACCATCGGGTTCCCGATCGCCAACACGAGCCTGCACGTCCTCGACCGCGACGGCCGGCTCGCGCCGGTCGGCCTCGCCGGCGAGCTGCACATCGGCGGGAGCGGCGTCGTCCGGGGCTACTGGAACCGCCCGGACCTCACCGCCGAGCGCTTCGTGCCGAACCCCTTCGGCGAGGGCCGCCTCTACCGCACGGGCGACCTCGTGCGCCGTCGCGAGGACGGCGCGCTCGAGTTCCTCGGGCGGCTCGACCACCAGGTGAAGGTCCGCGGCCACCGGATCGAGCTCGGGGAGATCGAGGCCCGCCTGGCGGAGCACCCCGGGGTGCGGGAGGCGGTCGTGGTCGCGCGCGACGACGGGGCCGGGGCCGACCTCGTGGGCTATGTCGTCCCGCGCAACGGCGCGCTCGGCCGAGACGGACCTGCGCGAGCACCTGCGCGCCCGCCTGCCGGAGCACATGATCCCCCGCGCGTTCGTCACGCTCTCGGCCCTGCCGATGACGCCAAACCGCAAGATCGACCGCAAGGCGCTCCCCGCGCCCCACCGACATCCCGTCGTCGTCGCCCCCGCGGCGCGACCGGAGGGGGCTCTCGAGGAGACGATCGCCGCGGTCTGGCGCGAGGTGCTCGAGCTCCCGGACGTGGGGGTCGACACGAACTTCGCCGATCTCGGCGGCCACTCGCTGGCGATGGTCCAGGTCCTC
Organism: uncultured Acidobacteriota bacterium; assembly: GCA_963818355.1. Lineage (GTDB taxonomy): Bacteria > Acidobacteriota > Vicinamibacteria > Fen-336 > Fen-336 > DATBSL01. Next base: position 145,573 of record CAWFSB010000040.1, read on the forward strand.
GGCAGGCTGAGGGAGCGCGTGGACGCCTCGGTCACCCTCGTGGACCTCTTCCGCCACACCACGATCCGAGCGCTCGCGCGCTTCCTGGCCGCGAGCGGCAACGAGGACGCGGCCCTGGAGACGAGCGCCTCGCGCGCCACTGCCAGGCGCAACGCCCTCCAGGCTCGCACCCTGAGGTCACGTCGATCGTGAAGACGAGCGGGCCAGGCACGATCACCACGATTGGCGATCGATTCCGGGCAGTGTCGTCTCAGCGCGCGCAGCATCCCGCCCTGGTCTGGGCTGATGGCAGCCTGACCTACGGAGAGCTCGATCAGCGGTCGACCGCGCTCGCCGGGAGCCTGCAAGCGCTGGGTGTTCGGCCCGGTGATCGGGTCGGGCTGCACATGACGCGCTCGCCGGAACTGATGCTCGCGATTCTCGCCACGGTCCGCATCGGCGCCGTGTACGTGCCTCTGGAGCCGACCTACCCGGCCGAGCGCCTGGGATGGATGATGCAGGATGCCGACCTGAGCCTGCTGCTGACTCAGGGGGGATTGCCGCTACTCGCCTCCGTGCCCTGCCCGGCGCGCGACATTGCCGACACCCCGGACGGACGGATGACCGGCGTTTCCGTGACTCCGTCAGCGCCGGTCTATGTCATGTACACGTCGGGCTCGACCGGCACCCCCAAGGGCGTCGTGGTGCCACAGCGCGGCATCCTGCGGCTGGTGTGCGATGTCGACTACGTGCAACTGGATCGCAATACCCGCATCCTGCAGCTGGCGCCCAACTCGTTCGACGCCGCGACGTTCGAGGTCTGGGGCGCATGGTTGAACGGCGGCACCCTGGTTCTGGCCCCTCCCGGGATTCCCGACCTCGTCACCCTCGGACGCTTGATCGCGGACGAGCGGATCAACACGATGTGGCTGACGGCATCGCTCTTCAACGTCGTCGTGGACGAGTCGGTCTGGATCCTCCGGCCATTGAGCCAGCTTCTCACCGGTGGCGAAGCGTTGTCACTCCCGCACGCAGGGCGGGCGATGGCGGCACTGCCCGGCCTCAGGCTCATCAACGGGTACGGCCCCACCGAGAACACCACGTTCACCACCTGCTACACCGTTCCATCGGACATCGACGGGGCTCTACCGTATTCCCCCCTGGGCTACCCGATTCGCGACACCGTCGTGCGCGTGCTCGACGAGACGTTGCGGCCAGTCCCGTCCGGGGAGGTCGGCGAGCTGTGCCTCGGGGGCGCCGGCGTGGCCCTGGGCTACCTCAACCGGCCGGAACTGACCGCCGAGCGCTTCGTTCCCGACCCCGAAGCCCCGGGGACCCTCCTGTATCGCAGCGGAGACCTGGGCCGGCGTCAGCCGGACGGCTTCGTCGAGTTCCACGGCCGCCGAGACCAGCAGGTGAAGGTGCGCGGCTATCGCGTCGAGCCGGGCGAAATCGAGGCAGCTCTGGCGCGTATCGAAGGCGTGCGCCAGGCCGTCGTCGTGCCGCACTCTTCCCCGGGCGGCGATGTGTCGCTGGTGGCGTTCGTCGTCGGCCACGGCGGAGGCGGCGACCCGCATCACCTCCGCGCCCGTCTCGCCGAGCAACTGCCGGCGTGGATGATCCCGACGCGGTTCGTGCTGCTCGGCGCCCTGCCCCTGAACGCCAATGGCAAGGCCGATCGTCAGCAGCTGCTGGCCAGCGTCTCCATGTTGGGCGGCCCTCCCCGGCGTGAACTGGCGGACGCGCTCGAGGCCCGGGTACTCGAGATCTACCGAGGGGCGCTCCACGTACCGGATTGCCAACCCGACGACCGCTTCGTCGATCTCGGCGGGCAGTCGATCCAGGCACTGATGATCGCCAGCCGCCTTGAGCGTGAGTACGGCCGCCGGATTCCGCTCTGCTGGGTCTACGACTACGGCTCGCCGGCAGCCCTGGCCACGGCATTGCGTGACCGCCCGCCCGAACCCGACCCCATCATGCCGGCGCCGCCGGTCATCGAACCCACGCCCGGGTTGTCCTTCCCGCAGGAGCGCGTGTGGTTCCTGCAGCAGCGTTACCCGGACTGCCGCGCCTACCACTTCCAGGCGACCTTGGAGTTCACCGGCGCGCTGGACGTCTCGGCCCTGGAACGGGCGCTGAGCGAGATCGTCCGCCGCCACGCCATCTTGCGCTCGGGGTTCCCGCTCGGTCGCCAGGGTCCCGAGATGGCCCCGCGTGAGCCGGAACCCGTCGTCCTCGCTCCGCTACGGACAGACGACGTGCCAACACTCTTGGCCGAGGAGTTCCTCGCGCCGATGGACGTCGTCCACGGCCCGCTCGTCCGCTGGCGACTGCTCCGGCTCGGGCCCGACCGTCACCTGCTCGTGCAGACCGAGCACCACCTGGTGCACGACGGCTGGTCGTTCAACCTCCTGCTCGACGAGATGCAGGGACTCTACCGCGCTTCCCGGGAGGGCCGGCCCTCGGCCCTTCCCCCGGCGCCCGACTTCGCCGCGGTGATGAGCGCCTGCCGGGCGCGTTACGAGCGGCGGCGGGGCGAGGACGAGCGCTGGTGGAGGCAGCACCTCGACGGCTGCGCGCCCGCGATGTCGCTGCCCTGGGATCACGCGCCCTCCGGTCGGGAGTCGTTCGAGGGCCTTACGGTGCGCCTGCCACTGTCGCGGCGCCTGATCGACGCGCACCGGGATCTGGCCCGAGCGCTCGGCACCACACCCTTCGTGACCCTGCTGAGCGCCTTCCTGATCCTGCTGCACCGCCACAGCGGGCAGCACGACCTGTGTATCGGCAGCGGCGTCGCCAACCGCACCGACCCGGAGGTCGAGCGCCTGCCCGGCATGCTCGTCAACACCCTGCTGCTGCGTTTCGACCTCGCCGGCGACCCCAGCGTGGCCGAGCTCGCGCAGCGCGTGCACCGCACGACGTTGGCAGCCTGGGATCACCAGGGCATGCCGTTCGACCGCGTCGTGTCGCTCCTGCGTGAGGACGGCCCGATCGGCGATTGGTCGTCGCCGGAGGTGATGTTCAGCGTCCACAACTCGCCTTCCACGCCGATCGATTGGCCCGGCTTGAAGGTCCGCGTGACCGAGGGCCTGAGCTACGGCACGGCCAAGGTGCCGCTGAACGTCGTCCTGTTGCCGGCGCATCCCGATCCGGAGGCCCCGGACGATCCGGACGCGCCGGCAATGACGCTGATCTGGGAACACTGCACCGCGCGCTTCACCGAACGCACCATGCACGCCTGGCGCGGCGAATACCTCGACCTGCTCGAGCGGCTGCCCCGGTCGGCAGCAGGGCCGATCTCGGAGCTCGCGGGCGCCACGGCGAGCCCCCCGGTAGCGACGGCCTCGGCCGCTCCTCCGCCGACGGGAAGCTCGAAGCGGCCTCCACCGTCGGATGACCCGCGCGGCGAGTACATCCGCAGCGAGCTGTCCCGCATCTGGGCGGCGTGGTTCGAACGACCGGTTGGCCCCGATGAGCGCTTCTTCGATCTCGGCGGCCATTCGTTGCTGGCCGTGCGCCTGGTGGTCCGCATCCGCGAGGCGTTCGGGGTCGAGGTGCCGCTGGGGACGTTCTTCGACAACCCTACGATTGGCGGGTTGGCGGCCACGATTGCCCTCTCGGGCGATGGCGGTGCGCGCGGGCTGTGGCGCAACGTCGCCCCGGGACCACCCATTGCGCCCCTTTGGGCAGTGCCCGGCGCTCATGCTCGCGAGGAGCATTGGTACGTCCACGCCGCGATCGCCCGGACGTTTCGAAGGAAGCGCCCGGTCCACGTCTTGTACCCGCCACATTCCCGGAAGCAGCCCGACGTCGAGACCATCGCGTCAGAAGCCGTGGACGCTTTGCGCGACGTCCAGCCGCAGGGCCCCTACGACCTCGTCGGCGACTGCCTCGGTGGAGTGCTCGCCTTCGAGATCGCCCGCCAGCTGACGGCCCGCGGGTGCACGGTCGGGCGGCTCGTGCTTCTGGATTCCCTGTATCCTGCACGTCGGCCGGGCTCGAGGCTCGCGCAGGCGGCGAGGGGCTCGACGCGGGCGCGCCGGCTGTGGCTCAGGTGCCTGGCGGGCGGCCACCGGCTGGCGGCGCTGAAGGCGCGACTGGACGGACGTGGCGCCACCGCTGGTCGGGAGCACCTGGACCTCGCGCGGCACCTGGTCCCGCCGAGGTACAGCGAGAAGTACACACTCGAGCTCGCCCGCTACCGCCTTCGGCCCTGGGATGGGGCTCTGGACTACGTCGTCAGCGAGAGTCTCGCCGGGCGCCTCCCTCAGCAGGCCTGGGAGCCTCACGTGGCCGCGGTCCGCGTGCACCGGGCCGCGGGAGACCACGTCACCTACCTTCGCTCGCGCCTGGAGGACAACCGCGAGCTCCTTCGGTCGTTGCTGGAGTAGCCGAGAGGGCTCGGCGCGGTCGCCTCGCGTGGGCGCCCTGCGATATGCTCGCGGCCCGGGAGATCGCCATGCTCGACATCCGCCGCATCCGGGATCAGTTCCCCATCACCCGCCAGCGCTTCCAGGTGCTCGGCCAGACCGAGCCGAAGCCCCTCATCTACATGGACCACGGGGCGAGCACCCATCCGCCCTCACCCGTGCTCGACACCTACAAGGACTTCCTCGAGCACTCCTACGCGAACGTCCACCGGGGACGCCACTACCTCTCGGAGATGGCCACCGACCGCTTCGAGCACGTCTCGGACGACATCTTCCGCTTCATCCACGGGAGCCGCTCCGCGAACACGGTGATCCTGTGCGGGAACACCACCCAGGCCCTCGACCTCGCGGCCCACGTCATGGCGCACCGCAAGGGCGTCACCCTCGTGTCGCTGATGGAGCACCACTCGAACGACCTGCCCCACCGCGCGCGGGGCCGGGTCGTCCACTTCGGGGTGAAGGACGACGGGACCCTCGACTACGACGACCTCGAGGCGAAGCTGCGCGAGCACGAGGTGAAGCTCGTGGCGGTCACGGGCGCCTCGAACGTGACCGGCTACCTCCCGGACATCCACCGCATCGCGCGCATGGCCCACGCCCGCGGGGCGAGGATCCTGATCGACGGCGCCCAGATCCTCGCCCACGCGCCGTTCGACGTGCTCCCCGACGCCGATCCCGGCCACGTCGACTTCTTCGCGGGGGCAGGTCACAAGGCCTACGCGCCGTTTGGCTCGTCGTTCCTCTTCGGGCCGACCGACCTTCTCGACGAGGCCCCGCCCTACATCCCGTCGGGTGGCACGGTCGTCTACGTGACCGAGGACGAGGCGTACTACAAGAAGTCCCCCGACCGGCACGAGGGCGGCACGCCGAACATCGCCGGCGCGGTGGCCCTCGCCGCCGCCCTCCGCTTCCTCGAGGAGGCCGGGATGGAGGAGGTACGGGCCCACGAGCGGGTCCTCGTGGAACGAGCGGTGGACGGGCTCCGGAAGCTCGACGGCGTGAAGCTCCTGGGACACCCCGACGCCGCAAAGCGGATCGGCGCCCTCTCGCTGACGATCGACGGTATCCCCCACGAGCTGGCCGCCAGCATCCTGAACCGCGAGGCGGCCATCGCCGTCCGCAACGGCTGCTTCTGCGCCCACCCGTACCTGCACCGGCTCCTCGGCCTCACGGACACGACCGAGCTGCGCAACAAGCTGGTGGCGGGCGAGGATGTCGACCTGCCCGGCGCCATCCGCCCGAGCTTCGGCATCTTCAACGACGAGGTCGAGGTGGACGAGCTGCTGCGGATGCTCCGCGTGATCCGCGACCGCGCCTGGAAGGGCGAGTACGGCGACATCCCGGGCGCCGCCGCGTGCAAGGAGCTGTGAAACCCAGGCCGAGGGTCGAGCTCCGGCGAGTTCGTGGCGGGCTCGAGCTTCGGATCGACGGCACGCAGGCCTCGGTCCACCGGCCGGGCGGCGCGCTCACCGGTGTCGTCTGGTGGGCGCTCGCCTCGCCAATCCTGCTTCTCCCTCCGAACCGCCGGCGCGTCCTGCTGCTCGGGCTCGCCGCCGGCAGTGTGGGGCAAGCGGTGCGCGCGTTGGACCCGACCGCCGAGGTCGTCGGCGTCGAGCTCGACCGGGAGGTCGTTCGCCTCGCACGCCGCCATTTCGGGCTCGACCGCCTGGGCATCGAGCTGGTCGAGGGCGACGCGCTCGAGTTCCTGCGTCACGATCGCCGCAAGTTCGACCTGATCGTCGAGGACTTGTTCGTCGGACCCTCCCGCTCCGTCCGGAAGCCGGATTGGCTCCTCGGTGAGGGCTATCGGCTCATCCGTCGGCGACTCCGTCCCGGCGGGTACGTCGTCTCGAACACGATCCACGAGATGCCGTCGATCGTCCGGGCCATGCGGCCGTTCGACGGTCGCATCGTCTCGCTGGACGTGCGGGGCCACTGGAACCGGGTGACGGTCTGTGGCCGGGATCTCATCCCACCCCACGGACTTCGCAAGGCCCTCGCGGGGCGAGTGGAGACGTCGAGGATCCTCCCCCGGGTGTCCCTCCGCACGCGATGACCAGCCACTCCACCCTGCGGCCGGGCCCTCTTCCCGGGGTGAGCGTCGCCTGGGTCGATCTGGACGACCCGCCTGAGCCCGTGACCGCGCTCGAGGGCCGGCTCAGCCCGCTGGAGCGCGAGCGCGCGAACCGCTTTCACTTCGAGATCGATCGCCGCCGATTCGCCTGCGCCCGCGGCACACTGCGGGGGCTGCTCGCCGGTCAGCTCGGCCTCTCGCCGGCGGATGTGCCGATCGAGTCAGACCGCCTCGGCAAGCCGCGGCTCGCCGCCAGCCTCGGCTCGGACCTGCGCTTCAACCTCTCTCACACCGCCGGGCGCGCGCTCTACGCCTTCGCCATGGGCCGGGAGCTGGGAGTCGATGCCGAGGCGCTCCGGCCGTTGTCCGACATGGACACGCTCGCGCACGACGTCTTCTCGGCGACGGAGTTGGCCGAGTGGCTGGCCGTGCCTCCCGATCGGCGCGTCGAGGCTTTCTTCAACGGGTGGACGCGGAAGGAGGCGTTCGTGAAGGCCCTCGGCCAGGGCCTGGGCTTCCCCTTGAAGGCCTTCGACGTCTCCCTGGCCCCGGACCGCCCGGCGCGCCTTCTCCGTTGCGAGCCCGAGGGAGGTGCGGCTACCCGCTGGTCGATGAGCGCCTGGTCGCCCGAGTCGGGCTACGTGGCTGCGCTGGTCATCGACCGCGCACCCGCACTTCGGGGATGACCGCCAGCAGGGGCTGCGGGAGAATCGTCTCCAGATCCGCGGGCCCCTTGACCGAGCGGTCACGGATCTCGGCCACGGCGGCGCACACGAGCCCCAGCGCCAGCCCCACAGCCAGACCAGCGACGGCAAAGAGGAGTCTGTCCGGAAAGTAGGGCCTCTCCGGGACGCGTGCAGGCTCTCCCAGCTCGAATCGGGCGGCGGCGCCGCGGCCCAGTCGCGACGCCGTCTCGACCGCGTTCCACTCGTCCTGGAGCTCGAGGAAAGCTCGCTGCGCCTGATCGTGGTCCCGGGTGAGCGCCTCGAGGTCTCGCTTCGAAGCCGAGCCGGAGCGGACGTCCCTCGCGGGGCGGGCCACGGGCGCCGGGGCGCTCTCGACGTCGAGTCGGGCGGCCTGCTGCCTCAGGGTCGCGATCTCCGCTTCGACCCCGTCGAGCTGTGCCCGCGACGACGACGTCGCGACTCCGGGCGCGGAGGCCGCGGCCGACGCAGCCTCCGTCTCCAATCGGCGGATCCGCCGATTGAGCGCCTCCACATCGGGGTGCTCTTCCGTGTAGCGCTTTCGCAGCTCAGCCCGTTCCGCCTGAAGCCGCGCCAGTTCCGCCGACGGGCCGCTCGCGCCGCTCGTCGAGGACCGCTCCTCGGCCGCGATCTCCAGTCGCAGGCCTTCCGCGCGCGCCATGGCGGTCGAGAGGTCGAGCGCGACCGCGCGTTTCTCCGCCTCGAGCCGTTCGCGCCGACCCGGCTCCGGGTCCCCGTCGGCCGGCACCATGCTGGCCCCGCCTTCCCGAAGACGGCGAATGACAGCCGCCTTCTCCTCGATCGCCTTGCGCGCTTCGACAAGGCGAGCCTCGAGAAGCCGCGGATCGGTCGCCGACCGCCTGGCCCGCTCGTCGGCGGCCTCCGCGACCAGGAGGCTGGCCAGCCGGTTTGGGACGAGTGCCGCTTTCTCGGGATCGGCGTGGACGTATTCGATGGCGAAGGCGTCGTCTCCCTGGAGCCCAATCGTGACGCCAGACAGAAGCCTCTCGGCTGGCTCCAGGGGCGAACTGGAGTCGCGGCCGGGAGTGGAGTAGGGTTTCGCCTCCTCCAGAACCCGCTCCACTGCCGGGCGGCTGAGCACTCGCAGCCTCAGGAATGAGAGCCGCCGGCTCTCCGGATCCGCTCCGAGCCTCTGCGCCACCGAGGCGTCCTCGGCCGCCCAGTCGACCCGGACGAGGGCCACGGCTCGGTATCGTGGCGGAAGCAACAGAGCCACGGCCGTAGCGACGACGAAGGCCAGCGCGGTCGGGACGAGAACTAGCCACGGCCTGCGCAATGGCGCTTCGAGGAGATCGCGTCCCGGGCTCCCGAGTACGTGCGCGAGGTGTGGGAAGCTTGTCACAGGGCTGCGCTGATAGGTAGCAGCGGGCGTGGTCTAGTGTCAAGGGGGCTTGCACGCGGACCTCGCGACGTGCCGATACGAATTGCGTGCGGCGAATGGACGGCACAGGACACAAATCGGTTCGGACAGCTCATCGCAGCCTTGATCTGGGCGGAGGACGGTGCGTATACTTCCGTGCATTCCCTGATCCGATCCCGCAAGAGACGCGGGTCTCACTCTTCTCCCTCCGTAGAGTGAGTACAGGGAAGGCAACGATGACGGTTCCGCAGCGGCGATAGGCGTCACAGGTCCTATCGAGCGAGATGTGATCAGGTGGAGGGGGGCATGCAGACCGCGGCCGAGTCGGCCTGGCGATCGATTCTCGGGGGCCTCACCGCACCCACGCCGTTGTGGATGGATCGGGGGCCCGGTTGGACCACAGGGCGCGCCCGCAGCCAGTCTGCCCTGCCGCCTGACGCGCACCGGCGTCTCCAGGGCCTCGCCGCGAACGGAGGCCCCAGTCCCCGTGGAGCGCTGGAGGGCGTCTGGGCGATTCTTCTCTCGCTCTACGCGCGCGAGGCTGACGTCCTGTTCGGCGGCGTGGTGGCATCCGACACGATCCTGCCCTTGCGCGCCGCGATCGACTCGCAGGTGCCGCTGGCCGAATGGATCGTGTCTGCCGAGAGAAATTGGCAGCGGGCGCGGACGCTCCCGGTAGCCCCCCTGGAGAGCGTCCAGGGCTGGAGCGAGATGCCCGCCTCCGCCCCCCTCTTCGAGAGTGTCGTCAGCGTGACCGACGACGACACCGTCTCCGCCAATTCCGCACTGGACCGCTTCGCCTTGACGCTGAAGTGCAGCCTCGCCGGGGGCCGCCTCCAGCTCGACTTCGACGCGGGTCGCTTCGACCCATGGGTCGCCGACCGAGTTGTGGCGCACTTCCGCCTCGGGCTGGAGGCCCTTCTCGCCTCGCCCGGCATTCGGGTGGGTGAAATCGACTTCCTGTCGCAGGAGGAGCGCCAGCAGGTACTGGTCGCCTGGAACCAGACGGGTTCGGACCACCGAGCGGAGGCGACCATCGCGGACCTCTTCGCCGACCAGGTGGCCCAGCGTCCCGACGCGCCCGCGGTCCTCGACGGGGAGCGATCGGCGAGCTACGCCGAGGTCGACCGGCTCTCCAACCAGCTGGCGCACGCGCTTCAGCGGCTGGGGGTCGCTCCGGACGTGGCCGTGGCGGTGTGCCTCGAGCGGTCGATCGACACCGTGGTCGCCCTGCTGGGCATTCTCAAGGCGGGCGGGGCCTATCTCGCGCTCGAGCCGTCCTACCCGAAGGAGCGCATGGCCTTCATGCTGGCCGACGCGGGGGCCCCCGTGGTCCTGGCGCACTCCAGCCTCGAGGCCTTGCTGCCGCGCACGGCGGCCCAGGTGCTGTGCCTCGACCGGCTCCGCGATCGCCTCGCCCGCGAGAGCGTGGATCGCCCGAAATCGCAGGCCACCGCCCGGAACCTGGCCTACATCGCCTACACCTCGGGCTCGACGGGAGAGCCGAAGGGCGCCGAGATCACCCACCGCGCGGTGAACCGCCTGGTCTGCGACGTGGACTACGTCGAGCTGGGGCCAGGGCACACGCTCCTCCACGCCGCTCCCCTGGCGTTCGACGCTTCGACACTCGAGATCTGGGGCGCCCTGCTCACGGGCGGGCGCTGCGCGCTGTACCCCGAGCCCGTCCCGACCGCGCAGGGTCTGGCCACCGCCATCCGCCGTCACGGCGTCACCACCGCGTGGCTCACGTCCGCCTTGTTCAACGCGATCGTGGACGAGGACCCTGCGAGTCTTCGCGGGCTTCGTCAGCTGCTCACCGGCGGCGAGGCGCTGTCGGCCGCCCACGTGCGTCGAGCGCAGGAGGCGCTGCCCGACGTCCAGCTGTTCAACGGCTACGGGCCGACTGAGTGCACCACGTTCACGACGGTCCACCGGATCCCGTCTCCGTTCGACCCCGAGGCCCGTTCGGTGCCGATCGGCCGCCCGATCCGGGACACGAGCGTCTACGTCCTGAGCGACCTGCGGCGGCCCGTCCCCGTGGGGGTCGCGGGAGAGCTCTACGTTGGCGGCAAAGGGCTCGCCCGCGGCTACCGAAAGCGCCCCGAGTTGACGGCCGAGCGCTTCGTCGCCGACCCCCTGCACTCCGGGGAACGGCTCTACCGTACCGGCGACATCGTCCGGTGGAGACCGGACGGGACGATCGACTACCTGGGCCGCGCCGACGAGCAGCTCAAGATCCGCGGGTTTCGCATCGAGCCGGGAGAGATCGAGTCCGTCCTCTCGCGGCACCCGGCGATCCAGGCCTGCGTGGTCACCGCCCGGCCCACGGCGGACGGGGGAAAGCGCCTCGTGGCCTACGGTGTCCCCACACAGGCCGGCATGGCTCCGAACGCCTCCGCACTTCGGGACTGGCTCGGCGAGCACCTGCCCGAGTACATGATCCCGTCCGCTTTCGTGTGGCAGGGCGCCCTCCCCGTCACCGCCAACGGCAAGGTCGATCTCCGGGCGCTGCCTGAGCCCGCCGCGGATCGACCTCAACTGCGGGTCGAGTACGTGGCTCCCCGCTCGCCCCTCGAGACCACGCTCTGCGAGGTCTTCGCGGAACAGCTGGGTCTGTCGAGCGTAGGCGTGCTCGACAATTTCTTCGAGCTCGGTGGCAACTCGTTGCTCGCCCTTCGAGCGTTGTCTCGTCTCCGCCAGCAGGGCCGCGATTTGCCCGCCGTCCGGTTCTTCCAGTATCCGACGGTGGAAGGCTTGGCGCGCGTGCTCACCTCCGGCGGCGAGGAGCCACTGCGTGCCCGGCTCCAGGAAGAGGCTCGTCGCCGGGCTCCGTCGACGGCGGAGCCCGTGGCCATCGTCGGCTTCGCCGGCCGCTTCCCGGGCGCCATGAACGTGGACGAGCTGTGGCGCAACCTCCTGGAAGGCCGCGACTCGATCACCCGCTTCACACCCGCGGAGCTCGACCCGTCCATCGACCCCACGCTCCGAAACGACCCCGCCTACGTCCCCGCGCGCGGTGTTCTGGCCGACGTGGAGTGCTTCGACGCCCCCTTCTTCGGGATCAACCCCAAGGAAGCGGAGCTCATGGACCCGCAGCAGCGACTGTTCCTCGAGGCCTGCTGGGAAGCTCTCGAGTCGGCGGGCTGCGTGCCCGAGATGCACCCCGGGCACATCGGCGTTTTCGCCGGCATGTACAATGCGACCTACTATCAGAAGCACGTGGTGACGCGGCCCGACCTCGTCGCGCGAGTGGGCGAGTTCCAGGTCATGGTCGCCAACGAGAAGGACTACATCGCGACCAGGGTGGCCCACAAGCTCAGCTTGACGGGCCCGGCGCTGAGCATCCACACCGCCTGCTCGACGTCGCTCGTGGCGACCTGCCAGGCCTTCGACTCCCTGCGCAACCACCAGTGCGACGTCGCTCTGGCCGGCGGGTCTTCGGTGACCTGTCCTCCGAGGAGCGGCTATCTCTACCAGGAAGGAGCGATGCTCTCGCCCGACGGCCAGACCCGCACCTTCGACGCCTCGGCGAGCGGCACGGTCTTCAGCGACGGCGTGGCCGTCGTCGTCCTCCAGAGGCTCTCAGATGCGATTCGGGAGGGCCGCACGATCTACGGCGTGATCCTCGGCGCAGCGGTCAACAACGACGGGGGCAACCGGGCGAGCTTCACCGCCCCCAGCGTCGAGGGGCAGGCCTCGGTGATCGCCGCCGCGCACGCCGTGGCCGACATCGACCCGCGGACGATCAGCTACGTCGAAACCCACGGCACGGCCACTCCCCTGGGAGACCCCATCGAGATCGAGGCGCTCACCCAGGCGTTCCGGGCCCGCACTTCGGACCGCGGGTTCTGCTCGGTCGGGTCGGTCAAGAGCAACGTGGGTCACCTCGTCATCGCCGCGGGCGCGACGGGACTCATCAAGACCGCGCTCGCCCTGACCCATCGCGTCATCCCCGCCTCGCTGCACTATCGGGCCCCCAACCCGAAGATCGACTTCGCCTCGAGCCCGTTCTACGTGGCCTCGGAACGCCGGGAGTGGGTCTCGGAGAACGCGCCCCGGCGCGCCGGCGTGAGCGCGTTTGGCGTGGGCGGCACCAACGCTCACATGGTGGTCGAGGAGCCGCCGGAGCCGGAGGCGACGGGTCCGGCGCGCGAGCACCAGCTGCTCGTCTTGTCGGCGCGGACGCCCGAGGCCCTCGAGCGCGGGACCGCGCGCCTGGCGGACCACCTCGAGAGTCACCAGGAGCTCGCCCTCGCGGACGTGGCCTACACCCTGCAGGCAGGCCGGAAGGCCTTCGCTCACCGCCGGGCTGTCGTGGCGAGGAACGCCGGGGAGGCGGTGGCCCGGCTGCGGGGCGGCGACCCGCGAGCCGCCGGGGTCACCCGAAAGGCCCCGCCGCACAGCCCTCCCGTGGCCTTCATGTTCCCGGGCCAGGGCTCGCAGTACGTGGGCATGGGAGCCAGTCTCTATCGCGAGGAGTCGGTCTTCCGCGGGGAGGTGGACCGCTGCGCGGGGATTCTCTCGCCCGTGCTCGGCTTCGATCTCCGGGAGCGCCTCTACCCCTCCGCGGGGGCCGAAGGCGCCAGCGCGGAGGCCCTCAAGGAGACGTCGCTCACGCAGCCGGCCCTCTTCACCGTCGAGTACGCCCTCGCGCGGCAGTGGATGCACTGGGGCGTCGTCCCGGAGGCGATGATCGGCCACAGCGTCGGCGAGTTCGTCTGCGCCGCGCTGGCGGGCGTGCTGACGCTCGAGGACGCCGTCCGGCTCGTGGGCGAGCGCGGCCGCCTCATGCAGCGGCAGCCGGAGGGGGCCATGCTCTCCGTCCGGTTGTCCGCCCAGGCCCTCGAGCCGAGACTGGCCGCCGGACTTTCCATTGCGTCCGAGAACGGCCCCGCGCTGTGCGTGGCCTCGGGGCCGAAGGAGGCCATCGCTCGTCTGCAGGTCGAGCTGGAGGCCGAGGGGACCGTCTGCCGCGCATTGCAGACGTCCCACGCCTTTCACTCGCCGATGATGGACCCTGCGGTCGAGGCCTTCGCCGAGGTCGTGAAGGGCGTCCGGCTGTCGGCCCCGTGCATCCCGTTCGTCTCCACGGCCACCGGAACCTGGATCCGTGCCGAGGAGGCCACGGACCCCCTGTACTGGGCGCGGCACCTGCGCGAGACCGTGAGGTTCGCGTCCGGCGTCCGCGCGCTCGCCGAGAAGCCCGATCGGGTGCTGCTCGAAGTGGGGCCCCGCGCCACGCTGACCACCCTCGCGCGCCAGCAGGGCTTCGACCGGGGCCGCATCGCGGCGGCCTCGCTCCCCGACAACAGCGACACTGACGCGGAATGGACGGCGGTCCTCGCTGCGGCAGGCCAGCTGTGGACGGCGGGAGCACGAATCGACTGGGAGAGCCTGCAGGACCAGGGCCGACGACGACGCGTCGCTCTCCCGACCTACTCTTTCGAACGCCTGCGCTTCTGGATCGACCCTGCCCGACCGGCCACACCGGCGGGCCCTGACCGGGAGGTGCCACCCGACGCCCGTCGCGGCGCCGGCGCCCCTCCCAGAGGTGATCACACCGCCCATGACCGACACAGTCACGTCTTCAGCGTCCCAGATGCAGCCGCGGAAGGAACGACTCGTCCCCCGGCTGGCCCGCTTGCTCGAGGAAGTGTCGGGAATCGAAGTCCGGCCGGAGGAGGGTGAAGTCACTTTCCTGGAGCTGGGGTTCGACTCGCTGGCCCTCACCCAGGTCGCCCAGCAGATCCAGAAGGAGCTCGGAGTCAAGGTCACCTTCCGGCAGATGATGGAGGCCTTTTCGAGCCTCTCGGCGCTGGCGGAGCACATGGACCAGCAGATGCCGCCCGATGCTGTGCCGGCTCCTGCGCCAGCGATACCTGTGGCGGCAGCTCCAGTGCCCGCCGGGCAGACGGCGCCGACGGCACCCGCCACGTGGGCGTTCGCTCAGGCCCCGATGGCTCCGGCCGTCTTCGCCGGCTCCTCGCCGGCGGCAGCCGGCCCCCTGCAGCACCTGATCGACCAGCAGCTCGAGCTGATGCGTCAGCAGCTGGCGCTGCTCTCGGGGGCGGGCCTGCCCGCCTTCGCGCCGGCGGCCGCGATTCCCACGGCGCCGGCGGTGGCCACGCCAACGGCAGTCGCCCCGGCCGTAGCGCTGCCCGTCGCCGCGCCCGCGTCCCCATCGGCCGTCTCGAGTGCACCCCCCGCGGCCGACGCGGAGGTGCCGACGGGCCAGATCAAGTACGACGCCAAGAAGGCGTTCGGCGCGATCGCGCGCATCCACACCGCACACGAGGAGCTGACTCCTCGGCAGAAGGCGCGCCTCGAGGCCTTCATCCGCCGCTACACCGAGAGAACCCGCAAGTCCAAGGAGTTCACGCAGCGCTATCGTGGAGTGCACGCCGACCCGCGCGCGGTGACGGGCTTCCGGCCGGCGGTCAAGGAGCTCATCTACCCCATCGTCGTGGAGCGCTCGAGGGGTCCTCACCTGTGGGACCTCGACGGCAACCAGTACGTGGACACCCTCAACGGATTCGGCTGTAACTACTTCGGCTGGCAGCCGGACTTCGTGAGCGAAGCCGTCAAGCGGCAGATCGATCTCGGCATCGAGATCGGGCCGCAGACGCCGCTCGCCGCGGAGGTGGCGGAGCTGTTCTGCGACTACACGGGCAACGAGCGCGCCGCCTTCTGCAACACCGGCTCGGAAGCAGTGATGGGCTGCATGCGGGTAGCCCGCACGGTGACGGGGCGAGACACGATCGCCCTGTTCACCGGCTCGTATCACGGCATCTTCGACGAGGTCATCGTCCGAGGCTCGAAGAAGCTCAAGGCCTTCCCGGCCGCCCCCGGGATCCTCCCCAATACGGCTCAGAACGTCCTCGTCCTCGACTACGGCACGGACGAGTCGCTCGAGATCCTCCGCGCGCACGCCGACCAGCTGGCAGCGGTTCTGGTGGAGCCCGTCCAGAGCCGGAGGCCCGACTTCCAGCCCAAGGAGTTTCTCCAGGCCGTTCGCAGCCTCACCGAGCAGTCGGGCAGCCTCCTCATCTTCGACGAGGTGATCAACGGCTTCCGGACCGCCCCCGGCGGGGCGCAGGAGCACTTCGGCATCAAGGCCGACCTCGCGAGCTACGGCAAGGTCGTCGGCGGGGGCTACCCGATCGGTATCATTGCCGGAAAGGCCCGCTACATGGACGCACTCGACGGGGGGCCCTGGCAGTACGGGGACGACTCCATGCCCACGGTGGGGGTCACCTACTTCGCCGGTACCTTCGTCCGTCACCCGCTGGCCCTGGCCGCGTGCAAGGCCGTACTCCAGCGCCTCAAGGCGGAAGGACCGGGACTCCAGCGCGAGATGAACTCCCGTACCGAGGCCCTCGCCGGGTCAATCAACGCCGAGTTGACGAACCTGGGGGCCCCGCTGAAGATCAAGCAGTTCTCCACCCTCTGGAAGGCCTTTTATCTCGAGGAGCATCCGTTTGGCGACCTGCTGTTCTACATGCTGCGCGACCGGGGTCTGCACATCTACGACGGGTTCCCCTGCTTCATGACGACCTCGCACGACGAGCAGGCGACACGCCTCATCGTGGATGCCTTCCGCGAGAGCATCGTCGAGATGCAGGAGTCCGGGTTCCTGCCCGCGCGCCCCCCGGCGGAGACCGCGGTCCGCGACGCCGCCCATCCGCCCGTCCCCGGAGCCCGGCTCGGCCGCGACGAGGAGGGAGCGCCGGCCTGGTTCGTCGCCAACCCCGAGGCGCCGGGTAAGTTCGTGAAGGTGAGCTGATGGCGGAGAAGGACACATTGCCCCAGCAGAAGGCCGCGGAGTTCGATCCGTTCGCCGGGCCGCAGATTCAGGCAGCGGTCCCCTCGACCGAGCCGCAACGCGAAATCTGGACTGCGGCCCGCCTGGGACCCGAGGCCTCGCTCGCGTTCAACGAGTCGATCTCGCTCGAGATGCGGGGACGTCTGGATCAGGACGCGCTGCGCGCGTCGCTCCGCGACCTCGTCCTCCGCCACGAGTCGCTGCGCTCCACGTTCACGCCGGACGGGCTGACCTTGTGTGTCCTCGACGACGCGGCGGTGCCGCTCGAGGTCCTGGACCTGGCGGCACAGGACGGCGACGCCCGGACCGCCGCCCGGGCCGAAGTGCGGGCCCGCGAGGTCGAGACGCCCTTCGACCTCGAGAAGGGCCCTCTGGCGCGGGTGGTGCTCCTCCGCCTCGCCCCGGAGGATCACGTCGTCGTCTTCACCGCCCACCACATCGTGGTGGACGGCTGGTCGTGGGCCATCCTCGTCTCGGATTGGGCCCGGCTCTACAGCGCTCGCATCCGCGGTGCGGCGGCAGCCCTGCCGCCCGCCGATCCCTTCTCCGAGTACGCCAAGGAGCAGTCGGCACGCGCGGGAGGTCGGAGGCGCTCAAGGCGCGACGAGGCGTACTGGCTGAAGCAGTTCGGGGGGGAGATTCCGGTGCTGGACCTTCCGTCCGACCGGCCTCGCCCCGCCTTCCAGACCTTCGCTGCGCGGCGCGAGGACGTCCGGCTCGACCCGAGCTGGTGCGTGCCGTGAAGCAGGCAGGAGCTCGGAGGGCGCGAGCTTGTTCGCCACCCTGCTGCCGGCGTTCAAGGCCGCTGCGTCCACCGGTTGACCGGCCAGCGAGACCTCGTGGTCGGCGTACCCGCCGCGGGCCAGGCCGTCTCGGGGACGCGAGGACGCTGGTTGGCCATGCGTGAATACCGCTGCCGCTTCGCAGCCGTATCGACCCGAGGAGCCGTTCCGGGTCCTCCTGGAGCGGGTGCGGGGCATCGATGCTCGACGGCTACGACCACCAGCAGCTACACGTTCGGCGAGCTGCTGCGCAAGCTCGCCGGTCGACGCGTGATCCGCAGCCGCCAGCCGCTCGTTCGGCGTCGTGTTCAACCTCGACCAGGCCCTCGACCTCGACGCCCTGCGCTTCGACGGGCTGAGACGTCCGTTTCGCTCGAACCCGCGCCACTTCGAGAACTTCGACCTCTTCGTCAACGCCGTGCAGGAACACGGCGGCCTGCACGGCGAGTGTCAGTACAACAGCGACCTGTTCGAGGGCCGCACGGTACGCGGCTGGCTCGAATCGTACGCGGCGATCCTGCGCCACGTCTGCGCCGATCCCGCCGCAGCCGTCGGCCGGCTCGAGCTCGTCAGCGACGCGGACCGCGGGGCCTGGGCCACGCTGAACGCCACCGAGGCGCAGTACGACGCCGGGAGACGACGTCTGGTCGAGCTGGTGGCGCGGCAGGCCGCGGCGACGCCGCAGCGCGTGGCGGTCACGGGCCAGGGCGACAGCGCCTCACCTACGCGCAGCTGGTCGAGTCGGTCGAGCGTCTCGCCACGCGCCTCGCGCGCCACGGCGCGAGCGCCCGGCGAACGGGTCGGCCTCAGCCTCGAGCGCTCGCCGACGATGCTGGTCGCGGGCTGCTCGCGCGTCCTGCGCACCGGGCGGCGCCTACGTGCCGCTCGACCCGGCCTTCCCGGACGATCGCCTCGATTTCATGGCCGCGGATGCGAACCTGCGGTCGTGCTGACCCAGGCCTCGCTGCGAGGCCCGCTGGGTCGGGCGGGACTGCCGACGTCTGCGCATCGAGGATTCCGGCGCCGTCGATGGCGCGGATCTCGCGCTCGCGCCGCGCGCGCCGGGCGGCGACGACATCGCCTACGTGATCTATACGTCGGGATCGACCGGACAAGCCGAAGGGTGTCTGCGTGCCGCATCGCGCGGTCGTCAACTTCCTCGGCAGCATGAAGCGCGAACCGGGACTGTTGCCGAGGATCGCCTGCTGGCCGTCACCACGCTGTCGTTCGACATCGCGGTGCTCGAACTGCTGCTGCCGCTCAGCGTGGGCGCGCAGGTGGTGATCGCGACCCGCGACGACGGCGATGGACGGCCAGTCGCTGCGCGAACTGCTCGAGCCGCGCACGACATCACGCTGCTGCAGGCGACGCCCTCGACGTGGCGCCTGCTGCTCGAGAGCGGCTGGCAGGGCACGCGCGCCTCAAGGCGCTGTGCGGCGGCGAGGCGATTGCCGGCCGACCTCTGCCGCGAGCCTGCTGACGCGCGTCAGGCAGCGTCTGGAACATGTACGGCCCGACCGAGACGACCGTCTGGTCGACCGTGCTAGCGCATCGACGGCGCCGAGGACTCGATCCCCATCGGTCGCCCGATCGCCAACACCCAGGTCTACGTGCTCGACGAGCAGCGCAACCGTGCCCGGTCGGCGTGCGCGGCGAGATCTGGATCGGCGGCGACGGCGTCGCCGCGGGCTACTGGCAGCGCCCGGAACTGACGGCCGAACGCTTCGTTGCCGATCCGTTCGCCGACCGGCCGGGACGCCTAATGTATCGGACGGGCGACCTCGGGCGCCTGCGTTCGACGGCCGCCTCGAGTGCCTCGGGCGCGACCGACTTCCAGGTGAAGGTCCGCGGCTATCGCATCGAGCTCGGTGAGATCGAGGCCGTGCTCGCGTCGCACCCCGCGGTGGCGCAGGCCGTCGTGGTCTGCACGTGAGGACCGCCCGGTGACGTCCGCCTGGTCGCCTACGGCGTGCCTCGGCGCGGAGGCCTCCTGGGACGAGAGCGTCCTCCGCTCTCACCTGGCAGGGTTCCTGCCCGAGTACATGATCCCGCAGCACTTCGTGCCGCTCGGCTCGCTGCCCCTCACCCCCTCGGGCAAGGTCGATCGCAAGGCTCTGCCGGCGCCAGCGGAGGGCCCATCAGCCAGTACCGACTACCTCACCCCGCGCACGGAAGCTCGAGCAGGTCGTCGCCACCGTCTTCCAACAGGTTCTGGGAATTCCACGGATTGACGTCCGTGACAACTTCTTCCAGCTGGGAGGTCACTCACTCCTCGTGGCACAGGTCGTCGCTCGCCTTGCCAAGGATCACTCCATCTCGCTCGGGATGAGGAGCGTCTTCGAGGCGCCCACGGTAGAGAGGCTGGCTCGTGTCGTTGAGAGTCAGGACGGCAAGGCGCCGGCCGCGGGCGCACCCACTCAGCCCATACCACGCCGCCCAGACCAGACCGAGGGCCCCGCGTCGGCCATGCAGGAACGGGTCTGGTTCCTCGAGCAGATGCTTCCTGGCCAGACGGCATTCAACGTCGCCTCCTCGTTCCGCCTCAAGGGGCGCATCGATCGCGCCTCGCTCGAGCGTGCACTCAACGAGATCGTCAGACGGCACGCCCCGCTCCGCACGACCTTCGAGTGGCGCGAGGGCGGACTCGTCCAGCACGTACGCCCCGCGGCCACCGTCAGCCTACTGGACATCGACCTCGGCGATGTCCCGGCGGACGGACGGGAGGAGGCTCTCTCCCTGCTCCGCGAGCGCATCCGTGAGCCATTTGACCTGACCCGCGACCTGCTCGTGCGCGTCGCCCTCGTCAGCTTCGCTCCCGAAGAGCACGTCCTCTCCCTCGTCGCACACCACACCGTCTGGGACGGCTGGTCCTTCGACATCTACCGACGGGAGCTGGACCTGCTGTATCGGGCCTTCTGCTGATGGAAGGCCGTCCCCTCCCCGAGCTGCCCGTCAGCTACACCGACTTCGCCGCATGGCAGCGCGAACGCCTGAGTGGTCCCGAGCTGGAACGTCACCTCGCGTACTGGAAAGAACAGCTCAAGGGCGAACTGGAACCTCTCGACTTGCCAACCGACCGCCCCCGGCCTGCGGTGCGCTCGGATCGCGGCGATACCCGAGGACTGACCGCTTACTCGCGATCAGGCCGACAGGATAGCTTTTCTTGCGCGCAGCCGAGACTGCACGCCGTTCATGCTGTTACTGGCGGCTTTCCAGGTGCTCGTGTTCCGGTATACAGGACGTGGCGACGTGCGGACAGGAAGTGTCGTGCGCGGCCGTGCGCACGCTGACATCCAGGATCTCATCGGCTTCTTCGCCAACACGCTGGTCCTGCGAACCCACATCGAGCCGCACATGCGGTTTGCCGATGTCCTGGCACAGGTGCGCCACACCACGCTCGGCGCTTTCAGTCACGATGAGATGCCGTTTGAGCGTCTCGTTCGCGAGCTCGACGTCACTCGGGATTCGAGTCGCACACCCCTTTATCAGCAATTGTTCTCCTATCAAGATGGACGCACCCGATCCGTCTCGATTGGCGACCTCCATCTCAGTTCCGTACCCGTGCCCTTCTCTGGTGCCCAGACTGATCTCACGATTGAGCTAGTGGAGACACGGGAAGGCCTCTCGGGGGCGTTCACCTACAGCACTGATCTGTTCGACGCGGAGACAATCGAGCGCATGGTCGGCCATTACCGGCAGTTGCTCGACTCCATAGTCGCGAGCCCGGACTGCCCAGTCGGCCAGCTCGAGTTGCTGCCCCAGGATGAACGCCACAGTCTCTTGACGGTCTGGAACTCGGCCGGGGCTGTGGACCGCCCCGAGGCCTGCGTTCACGAGCTCTTCTCGGAGCAGGCTGCGGCACGACCCGGAGCGATCGCTGCAGTCCACCGCGATGCCGCCATCACCTACGGCGAACTCGAGGAGCGCTCGAATCAGCTGGCCCGCTTCCTTCAGCGAGCCGGCGTGCGCCCGGACGTTCCGGTTGGCCTATGCATGGAGCGCTCGCTGGACACGCTGGTGGCTCTGGTGGGCATCCTGAAGGCGGGGGGTGCGTACCTTTCACTAGAGCCCACATACCCTCAGCGGCGCCTCGAGTTCATGCTGGAAGACGCAGGAGTGACGCTGATCGTCACCACGGATGAGCTCGCCCCTACCTTCTCCGAGTTCCGGGGGCGCCTGGTTTGTCTCGACCGGGACGCCCCCGCCGTCTCCGCCGAGAAGACCGACACGCCTCTCGCGGACGTCACGGCCTCGCACCTCGCCTACGTCACCTACACCTCGGGCTCGACTGGCGTCCCAAAGGGCGTCGAGATCCCTCACCGGGCAGTGAATCGCCTGGTGCGGCGCGTCGACTATGCGAAGCTCAGCCCTGAGGTCTCGGTCCTGCACACCGCCACGCTGGCCTTCGACGCGTCGACCTTCGAGATCTGGGGCCCGCTCCTGAACGGCGGCCGCTGCGTCCTGCACACCGAGGCCGTCCCGACTCCCAAGGGCCTGGCCGAGACGATCCAGGGTCGCGGCGTGACCACGGCGTTCTTGACGACGGCCCTGTTCAACGCCGTCGTCAACGAAGATCCGGCGTACTTGCACGGCCTCCGCCAGATTCTGGTCGGCGGAGAGGCGCTCTCAGTCTCCCATGTCTGCCGTGCTCAGCAGGCTTTGCCTGAGACCGAGATCATCAACGCCTACGGTCCCACCGAATGCACGACTTTCACGGCCACCTACCGGATTCCCCGGCCGTTCGACTCTTCGTCTCGCTCGGTGCCGATCGGCCGTCCCATCCTAGATACCCGCGCGTACGTCCTCGACGCGGAGCAACAGTTCGCGCCGACGGGTGTGATCGGCGAGTTGTACGTCGGGGGGGCCGGCGTGGCCCGCGGCTATCTGGGGCGCCCTGAGTTGACACTGGAGAGGTTCGTGCGGCTTACCCACGTGCGCGGACGGACATCGCCTCTACCGGACGGGTGATCTCGTCCGCTACCTCCGCGACGGCACGATCGAGTTCGTCGGGCGGCGGGACGCGCAGGTCAAGGTCAGGGGATTCCGCATCGAGCTGGGCGAGATCGAGGCCAGGCTGGTGGAGCACCCGTCGGTGAAGCAGGCAACCGTGATCACGCGTGAAGACCGACCCGGCGACGTGCGATTGACTGCGTATGTCGTCCCGGAGCACGATGGAGACTTCACCAGCACTGAGCTCCGGGACTTCCTCCGGGAGACTCTGCCGGACTACATGATTCCCTCCTTCTTCGTCGAGCTCGACGCCCTGCCCCTGACGAAGACTGGGAAGGTGGACCGCAGGGCTCTCCCCGCTCCTGGCGCACGCCGCGAGGAAGACGACGTCTTCGTGTCCCCGCGCGACGACCGGGAGCGTCCTCGTGGCCGAGCTCTGGGCCCGGAGCCTGAGGGTCCCGCGTGTGAGTGCGCACGACAACTTCTTCGACCTCGGCGGCCATTCGCTCCTCTGCCTCGAAGTGATCGCCGAGTTGGAGCGCCGCTCGGGTGTACGCCTCAATCCGCGCGACATGCTCTTCGGAACTCTCGAGGCGGTGGCGAGCCGGTTGCCCGGAGGGACCGCTGGCCGATGAAGCCGTTCTTCTTCGGACGATCGCCGCGGCGTCTCTTCGGAGTGCACGAGGCCCCGAGCGAGCAAGCGTCGCGTGACGAAGCGGTCGTTCTGTGCTACTCCGCTCCCCAGGAGTACATGCAGGCCCACTGGACGTTCAGGAGACTCGCGCGGCAGCTCTCCGACTCCGGCTTCCACGTACTGCGCTTCGACTACTTCGGAACCGGAGACTCGGCGGGCGAGAGCGACGAGGGAACGCTCGCACAGTGGTGTCAGGATATTCGCGCCGCCGCCCACGAGATCCTCGACCTTTCCGGAGCCCGTCATCTGTCGGCCGTGGGCTTTCGGCTTGGGGCCGCGATGACGACGATGGTCGATCTTCGCCTCAGGAGCCTCGTGCTCTGGGAGCCTGTGGTCCACGGACGAGGCCTACATCGACGATCTTCGGGTCCTTACACGACCAGCAGTTCGTCCACTGCCTCTACCCTCCGCGCCTGCCCACTCGCGGCCCTGTGCTGGAGGTGGCCGGCCATCCGTTTCCTCCCGCCTTACAGCAGGGCATCGAGGCCCTCGAATTGGCACCTCCGTTCGCCTGTAGAGCCGAGCGGGTCCGGGTCGTCGCCTCGAAGAGATGCGCCGACGTGCCAAGCGCTGGTGGAGCGCCTCGGGGCGGAAGTACCACACGTCTCCTCGGACCTCGCACGCCCGGAGGAGGCTGGAGGCAGCCCGTTCCTCCAGTCCACGCGGGCCCCGCAGCGGATTGTCGAGTTCCTGGCCAGCGCCGCGCCATGAAGGAGAAGGTCCACGTTCTCGGAAGCCACCGCGGTCTGGTGGGTGTCCTGTGCGAGCCCGACGGGGGCTCGCGGCCCGACGTACCCGCGGTAGTGTTCGCCAATGTCGGACTCAACCACCACGTCGGCCCCAGCCGATGCTGGGTGGAGTTGGCGCGGGCCCTGGCGACGGAGGGCTACGCCAGCCTACGCTTCGACCTCTCCGGGCTCGGCGACAGCCGGCCGCGCCGGGATACCCGATCCGACTCGGAGCGCGCGGTCATCGACCTCAAGGAGGCTGTGGACTGGCTCGTCGATCGTTCGATAGCGCAGAATGCCGTGATCGTCGGTAACTGCTCCGGGGTGGACAGCCTGCATGCGCTCGCCCGGGTCGATCACCGGGTAGCCGGCGCCGTTTACATCGACGGCTATGCGTATCGGAACGTGGGGTACCGGTGGCGCCGATGGCTGTACCGTCCGTTCCAGGTCGCCCGGTGGCGTCGCCTATTCTGGCGCCGGAAGGTCCGGCGGCGCGGATCTAGAGTGGCGTCGGAGCACGGAAGTGTGGGTGCGGGAGTACCCTTCACGCCGTCAGTTTGCCGAGGATCTCGAAGCGCTGGTGGCACGCGGGGCACGGCTTCGCTTCGTCTTCACGTCGGGAATGGACCTACTCTACAATTATCGTGGACAGTTCTACGATACCTTCGGCCACCGCAGACATCGTGGACGTGGACTTCTTCCCGATGGCCGACCACCTGTTCTCGCGGGCGAGCGATCGCGGCGCGTTGGTCGAGCGCACCTGCAACTGGATGCGTCGGGCGTTTCCATGAGGGCCTCGTGACAGGCGGCGCCAGCGGGCGCGCGGACTCGCCAGCGCACGGCGGCAGGGCCTCAAGGGAGACGCTGTAGGTAGAAGCCGCGGTAGTGCTCCAGGGTGCGGTCCGGGTGGCCCGGAACGACTAGCCGACGGTCCTTCTGCCAGGTATCGACGATCTGGTACCCCATTGACTCCAGCGGATCGAGCGAGCTCTCTCCGGGAGTGGATTCGATAGGGGCAGTAGGCCACGCCGATGTTCTGGAGAGTCACGAAACCCTCGCCATCCGTGACCGGGGTCTTGTTGATGAGGATGTGTCTGGGACGAACGGCATCTCACGGACTCTCTCGGGCAGCAACGGCCCGGGCACGTACTGCAGGGATCCGGCCGCGAAGAGGATGTCGACCGGACCCTCGATCTCGGAGAAGTCGGTGATGAAGCGGACGTTGCTGCGTCCGCGCTCGCGCGCCAGCTGACGGCCGGCTTCGGCCACTGCCGGTGTGTCCAGGATGGTCCATGTGAGCTCGGCCGGGAATCCGATGAGCCGCTCGAAGGAGTAGTAGGCGACCCCGACGTGCCCACCGATCTCGAGGAGAGTCCGGCTGCCCTTGAGCGCCCGAGCGAGCCATAAGAGCACCGGATAGTCGTCGTGCCGGACCTGGTCCAGAAGCTCGCGGTAGAACGATGCGGCGGCGGGATTGTCGTAGCCGATCGCGCTACTGGCCGGAGGCTGCCCGACCGCCTCGTCAAAGTCTCGGAACACGCCCCGGAAACCGTTGAGAGGGTGCCGCCTGCGGCGAAGCCAGCCGAGCATCGGAGTCTATGGCCGATCCTCAGCGGCTCGGCTCGCGCTCCGGTTTCTCCGACGACCGGCGGCTGTAGGCCATGCCGTACCGCTCGTAAGCGTGCGCCGTGTACGAGTGGCGGTACTCCCGGTGATCGTTGAGAACGATCCCGACGATCTTCTCGGCGCGAAGCCTTCCGAGAGCGTCGAGGATCGCCTGGCGTGGCGTCAGGCGGGAGCGCACCACGAGGATGAAGCCGTCGACCAGATCCTGCATGAGGATGGTATCGGCCACTGCGAGGACCGGGGGCGCGTCGAGGAGCACGAAGTCGAACGAGAGCCTCGCCGAACGGAGGAGCGCATCCATCAGGGGGGACGCGACATTCTCCGGCCGCTCCAGGGAGGCCTGACCCGCGACCAGCAGGTGGAACCCTCCCGTGTCGACGAGGCGCACGGGCACCTGGTCCAACGCACCGTTCAGCCACTCCGCGAGGCCCGGCGCCGGGGCCAGGCCGAGGGTCGTGGATATGCTCGGCCGACGGACGTCGGCCTCGACGAGGAGCACGCGCTGGCCGCGCTCGCGGGCGAGCGCCGTGGCCAGACCCAGCGATATCGTGCTCTTGCCCTCCCCGGGGAGCGCGCTGCTCAGGGCGAGGCACTTGATGCCGCGCTGCTGGCAGATGCCCCGGGCCTTGGCCCGGAGCAGCCGCAGCTCCTCGCCAATCACCGAGTGGGGATCGCGCAGGCTCTCCAGGACCGGAGCGACCCTGGAGGGGGTGACGAACCCATCCTCCAGGAAGCCCACCTCGCCCGGGGCGCTCGTGAGGGTGCTCTGCTTCGTCATCGGTCCGAGGGGCCCGTCAGGCCGGGCAGGTGGGAGATGCGGGCGAGGATCGGGTGGGGCAGGAGCTGCTGCAGCTGCTCGGAGTCCTTCACGGTCGAGTCGAGCATTTCGGCGGCGAGCGACGCGCCGAGTCCCGCCAGCAAGCCCAGCACGATTCCGAGCCCGAGGATGCGGAGCGGCTTCGGGGAATCCGGCTTCTCCGGCAGGTGCGCGGGGTCGAGCATGCGGAATCGGTCGCCCTTCCACCGTTGCTCGAGGCGGCCCGGCCATCTGGGCCTCGAGCTGCTTGCTGAGCAGCGCCGTGTAGTTGTCGCTGAGCTTGTTGTAGTCCCGGCTCAAGTTGGCCAGCTCCTGCTCCGTGCGCGGCGTCTCCTCCACGCGGCTGCGGGTGACTGCGATCCGTCGCTCGAGGTCCGCCTGGCGCTCCTCCAGCTTCCGAACCTCCTGCGTGGCGGTTTGGAGCTGCGCCTGGGTGATCGCGCTCGAAGGATCGACCTCAGCCGACCCCTCCCCCGCCGACCCCGCGGCGAGCCGCGCCTCGGCCCGCGCGATTCGCGACCGGAGGCTCTCGACGTCCGGGTGTGCGTCGGTGTACCGGCTGCGGAGCAGGGCCAGCTGGTCGCGCAGCGTGTCGAGGTCGGCGGCTCCGCCGGCAGACCCCGCGGGCGCGGCGGCGCTCCGCCGGCCCGCGCCCCGCGCCAGCGCGTCGCGTTTCTCCCGGGCGAGGTAGAGGCTCTCCTCCACGTTCTGCATCTCCCGCTGCAGCATTTCCATCGTGGCGAGGTTCGTCTGCAGTTGCTCGGGGAGCCGGCCCATCCGCTCTTCCTTGAACTTGCGCAGGGCGGCGTCCTTTGTCTCGAGCTGCTTTCGGGCGTCGCCGACCTGAGTGACCAGGAATTCGACCGCGTCCGACACCTGCTGCCCCCGCGCGTTCACACTCTCACTGATGAACAGTGTCGCCAGCCGGTCCGTGACCGCCTGGGCTTTGAGGGGGTCGCGGTGCACGAACTCGATGGTGAACCCGTCGCTGCCGCTCGGGTTCACCGTGATGGAGTCGCGCATCGTGTCGACCGCCCGGGTGGTGGAGGAGATCTCCGGATAGGGGCTGGTCTCGGCGATGACCCTTTCCAGACGGGTGCGACTGAGGATCTCGGGCCTGACGTTCTCGAGGCGCCGCCCGGAGTTCTCGGTGGCGACCTTGGCCACGAACGAGTCGGGGACCTTCTCGGACTCCACGAGGATCAAGGTGGAGGAGCGGTACTTCTTGGGCAGAACGGAGAGCGCCGCCGCGGAGAGGGCGAAGATGACGGCCCAGGGCACCAGGACCAGCAGCGGCCGGCGGGCCGGGGCGTGGAGAAGGTGCCTGATCTGTCCCCAGGACAGGGAGCCCTCCTCCTGCTCCGCATCGAGACCGGTGGACCCGGGTGAAAAACGCCCTTCGTCGCCGGTCATGGGACGACGATCGTGTCGCCGGGGGAGAGCAAGGCGTTCTGGGCGACGTCCTTCCCGTCGGCGATCCGCTTGTAGTTGACGGGCACGACCGTCTGATCCCTGCGGACGATGACGATGCCCTCGGTCTTGGCGAACTCGCGGAAGCCTCCGGCGAGCGCCAGCGCCTGCAGCACGGTCGTGGGCCCGGCCAGCGGGAAGTCGCCCGACCTCGCCACCTGACCGAGAACGTAGAATCGGGCGCTGTTGGCCTGGCTGACCGCGACCGTGACCCGAGGCACCTCGACGAAGCGCTCGAGCCCCTTCGACAGGGCCTGGGAGAGCTGGCCCGGGGTCTGCCCCGCCGCCCGCAGGTCACCGAGGAGCGGGACGGTCACGATGCCGTCGAAGCGGACCGTCACGTCGCGGGTGAGCTCCGGCTCCTTCCACACGGTGATCTGCAGAACGTCCGCGGGACCGATGACGTATTCCGGCGGCGTCGCCGGTGCGGTCTCTCCCGGTTCCGCCGATTGGGCTCGCAGCGCGGCCGGCGCGGCGGGCAGTGCGAGGGCCATCACCACGAAGGCGACCCTTGACCGTCTGTATGATCTCAATGGCCTCTCCAAAGCGGCCACGACCTGCGGTCTCGTGGCTTGCCGGGACTTCATCAAACTCCGGAGGGAAAGACGATTGTAGCACGATTCCGTCGGCGGATCCCGCGCGAGCGCCTCCCTCAACGTGCGCGGTCCTCGCGCGTGGTCCGGACCCACTCGCCCCTCCGACCCGGATCGTCCCTCGCCCACAACGTGAGCTTCCACAGGATGAAGAGCGGGACGTGGAGGAGGTCCAGGGCGCCCCTCCAGCCGAGGCACGCTTCGATCCAGCCCACGGCCACGTAGACCGCGAGGCCGAGGAGGGCAGCGGCCCACATGACGGTGGCGAGAGTCGTCCCCAGCCCCAGAGCGAGGCCGGTCGTCGAAACGCTTAGCCCCAACGCCACGGCGAGGACGAGATAGGTGAGGGGCGGCACCAGGAGGTCGAGAGCCAGGTCCAGAAGCACCGGGCTCCGCTCTCGCCACGCCCGTCTCAGCAGCTCGGGGGCGTGCCGGCGGGCCAGGGCCAGCCGGCCTCCCTCCCACCTCGTTCGCTGCGACCGCGAGGCGGTCTCCGACGCCGCCATGTCGCCGACCACGGACGCCTCGGCGACGTCGTGCACGCGACAGCCGGCGAGACCGAGCTGGATCCCGTACTCCAGGTCCTCGACGATGGAGAAGGCGCCGTGCGGGACTCGCCGGAGGAGGCCCGTCGAGAACGCCATCCCGTTGCCTCGGAGGCCGCAGGAGAGCCCGAGCACCTCGCGCCCGCGCGACCGCACGTCGTGGAAGAGGGTGAAGGCGAGGTGAAGCAGCCGTGTGCGCCAGGACGCGTCGCGATTCCGCACGCCGTACCTCGCCTGGAGCGCCTCCGCGCCGCCCTCGATCCGCGCCGCGAAGGCGCCGAGCAGGTTGGGCGAAACGACGGAGTCCGCGTCGACGACGACGAACGCGTCCGCCCGGTGCTCTGCGCCGAGGCGCTCGAAGGCGAAGGCGAGGGCGTAGCCCTTGCCCCGTCGCTCGGGGTCCTTGCGCTCGAGGACCCGTGCGCCAGCCCCCCGCGCACGCTCGGCCGTTCCGTCTGCGCAGTTGTCCGCCACCACCACGACCCGGAACCGCTCCCGCGGATAGTCGACCGCCAGCAGGCTGTGTACCGTCTCCGCGACCCCGGACTCCTCGTCGTGGGCCGGCACCACGATGTCGAAGCGCGCGTTTCGGCCGGGAGGCGGGGGCGGCGCCCGCCTCACCAGCAAGGCGAGCCCAGCGAGGTAGACGCCAGCCGCCAGGAAGGGGATGGCGAGAAGCGAGAGCACGACGTCGAGCCAGGGCATTCCAGTGACTGATTATCCTTCAGCCCTGCGTCGACGTGGTGCGGCGGGACTTGAGGACCTCGCTCGCCAGCGAGGCGAGCTCCCGTCCCGGCAGGATACCCAGCGCGAACCCGGCCGCTCCGTAGGCGAGGGCGTCGAGCAGCAGGCGAAGGTGGCCCAGGGGAGCCATCAGGATGTGGAGAGCGATCACGGCGGCACAGGCCGCCAGGCAGCGCCCGGCCACGGACGGGGTGCGCGGACCCAGCACCCCGAGTCCCACGGTCCGGAGCTGGAGCAGGATGATCGTGATCTCCATCCCCACGACGCCCAGGGCGGCCCCCGCGCCCGCGCCACCCGTCCCGAGCCACCGGGCGCCCAACGGGATGAGCAGGGCGCACAGGAGCGGATTGATGACGAGACCCACTGCCGATGTCAGCGTCACGGTCCACCGTCGGCCCAGCGTGATGAGAGCCATCGAGAGCAGGGAGGTGAGGTACGAGAGGACGGCCAGCAGGGCCATGACGCGCAGGCTCAACGCGGCAGGCAGGAACTTGTCGCCGAAGGCGATCCGCACCCAGAGGTCGGCCCCGAGAGCGACCATGAGCGCCAGGGGCGAGGCCACCATGATCAGGCCCTCGGTGAGGCGCCCCATGACACGCAAGAAGTCCTGCTCCGACCGCGCGAATACCCGTGCCAGCAACGGCAGCACCACGGAGCCCATGAGCGGTGCCAGGAGGAAGACGAGGAGTGAGAAGCTGCTGGCGGCCCCGTACCAGCCGACGTCCTGCTCGCCCGCCATGAACCCGAGGACCGTCACGTCGAGACGGTTGAGATTCAACGCGACGGTGTTGGCGTAGTACGGCAGGCTCGCCAGGACCACCGCCCCCGTCGCCGCCAGGTCGATGCGGAACGACAAGGCCAGCCGAGCCCGTGTCTCGCGGTAAAGGGCGATCGCCTTCACCACCTCGCTGAGGACGAAGGCCGCCGCGAGGGCCTCGAGCGGCCACCCGAGAGCGAGCGCCACGAGGATGGCCCCGGCCCAGACGAGCTTGGCCGCGACGTTCGTGATGGCGAGCCGCCCGACCGTCGCGTTGGCCTGCAGGCACGCCGAGGAGAACTGACCCACCGCCGTCGCCAGGTAGCCCAGGGCGAACACCAACGCCAGACGTGTGGTGTCGGCGCTGCGACCCGTCGCGGTCAGGATGGCGACCAGCCCCCCGGCCAGAAGCCCGCCCAGCAGGACGCGGAGCACCAGCGTCCCCCCGAAGTAGTCCGAGGCGTGGGCCGGCCGCACGGGAAGCTCGCGCAGCGAGTACTGCTCGATGCCGAGGCTGAGGAAAGCCATGACCGTCGCGGCCAGGCCTTCGGCGAAGGCGTAGGAACCGAAGGCCGTCGGCCCGAGATGGCGGGGAAGATACAGGCGGACCAGGATCGCCACCGACCAGGTCCCGACCAGGGAGAGTCCCAGCTGGAAGGCGCTGCGGGCGGCTTGCCGCGTCTCGACGGAGAGCCCCTGATTTCCCGCTCCGGCCGGGACGCTCATCGTGGACGGGAGGCCGTTATGAGGGGCATGGTGGCCACACGGGGCGTGGCAGGATAACATTGCAGGCCACCTATGAGTGCGACACCCGTGATCCGCCTCGGGTACCTGGTGCCCGAGTTTCCATCCCTGACTCACATCTTCTTCTGGCGGGAGGCCCAGGCCCTGAGGGCGCTCGGGGTGGATCTCACCTGGATCTCGACTCGACGCCCGTCCACCGCCTGCCCCCACGCCTTCGGCGCATGGGCGGCGGCTGAAACGCACTACGTGTATCCGCCGCGCCCCGCCACGGCCCTCGCGAGCCTCCTGCGCTCCCCGCTCGGCGGAGCCCGATCGCTCCGGTACCTGGCGAGCCTGCGCGAGTCGTCCCTTGCCGAGCGGGCGCGCGGACTGGGGCTCCTGGCCTGTGCCGCGGACCTCGCCGAATTCGCCCGCCGGCGATCGCTGGACCACCTCCACGTCCACTCCTGCGCCGAGGCGGCTCACCTCGCCGCCCTGGCCGAGCGGCTGTCGGGCCTGCCGTACAGCTTGACCCTGCACGGGGACCTGCCGGTCTACGGCCACGATCACCACGCCAAGATGGAGAGGGCGACGTTCGTCTCGGTCGTCACCCGCGACCTCCACCAGCAGGTGGCACGCTTCGTGGGCCTGCCTCCGAATCGCCTGCCCGTCGTCCGCATGGGAATCGACAGCGATTTCTTCACGCCGGGCGACCGTGCCCTTCCCACGGAAGGGGCGTTCCACTTCGTGACCGTGGCACGACTGGGCGAGAGCAAGGGGCACCGGTTCGCACTGGGTGCCCTGCGGGCTCTCGTGGACGGTGGCGTCGACGCCGCCTACACCATCGCCGGCAGCGGACCGGATCGGGCGTTGATCGAAGCGGAGATCGCACGGCTCGGCTTGTCGGGCCGCGTGACCATGGCCGGAAGCCTCGACGAGGGTCAGGTCCGCGATCTTCTCCGCTCTGCCGACGCGTTCGTCCTCCCGAGCGTCGGCCTCGGCGAAGCAGCACCCGTGGCCGTGATGGAGGCCATGGCGACCGCGCTTCCCGTCGTCTGCTCGATCATCGGGGGCATCCCCGAGCTGGTGACCGACGGCCAGGAGGGCTTCCTGGTGCCTCAGGAAGACTCGGCGGGCCTGGCCGGCGCCCTGCGTCGGCTGGCGACCGACCGCGACCAGCGGCTGGGTATGGGTCGGGCGGCCCGGCGGCGCGCGGCCGCAGAGTTCGGTGCGGGCCGTTGCGCCGCGGCCCTGCTCGATCGGATCATGGCGTCCCGGTCCGGGACGGCTCCTCGAGATGCGGCTCGCGCTGCGTGATCGGAGCCTGGATCACTCCCGTTCTCGCGAGGAGGCTCACGAGCGTTCGCGCACCGAGACGATGATCGAAGCGGGATAACACTTTCTGGCGGCCCATGCGCCCCAAAGCCGCCGCCCGCTCCGGCAGCGAGAGGAGGTCGAGGATTGCGACGGCGAGGGGTTCGGGTTGGCGCGCCTCCACCATGATCCCGTCGACCCCGCCGTCGACGAGCTCGTGCATCCCTCCGACCCGGGTGCAGACCGTCGGCACTCCCATGGACATCGCCTCCATCACCGCCACCGAGACGCCCTCGTCGAGGCTGGCCAGCGCGAACACCTGCGCCCTCTCCATCCACGCACGGCTCTGCTCCGCCGAGACGGCCCCGAGCAACTCCACGAACCCGCCGGCCTCCCGATCACGGATGAACCGTTCGATCTCGGCGCGATATCCGTGCCCGCCCTGCTCGTCCTCTCCTGCGATGGCCAGGCGCGCGTTCACGCCGCGCCGCCGGACCTCGATCACCGCCTCGATCAGGTAGGTGTGGCCCTTGACCGGGTTGAGGCGCCCGCAGCTGTAGATCAGGCAGGGGTCGCCCGGCTGCCACGGCTCGAGGGGGCGTTGACGCTCGAAGAAAGTCGTGTCGACCCCTAGCGGGGCGATCTCCACGATCTCGGGAAGCGAACCCGCGAGCTTGGCCCGCACCTCGTCCAGCATCGCCTGGGACATGACGGTGGCGAAGCGCGCGTTCTTCCACTTGGTCGCCTGGTTGGGGCCGTACACGCTCAGGCGCGGCCCAAGGAAGGCCAGGCTGTAGGTGATGTCCGACAGGCGCGAGGCGAGCAGGGCGATGTGGGCGGCCTCGGCGCAGGAGTGGACGTGGACGTGCGACCACCCCTGCCGCCGGGACAGGCTCACGAGGCGGGCCGCCACGACCACGTTGGCCAGCAACCGCGCCCGGTGCTTGAGCGTGACGCCCCGCGCGTCGAGGATCAACCGAAGCACGCTGAGCAGCCGCCGAGGGCCGGCCCGGAGGACCTCGAGAGCTGCCCGGAGAAGGTCCCCTGGCCCCATCGACAGCAGGTACGTCGTCTGGGCCTGCGCCGACGGCGCCCAGTCCTGGCAGACGATCGCCGCGGGAGGCGGGCGCGTCGAGACGATCGGGACTTCCAAGCCGGCCTCCCGCAGGAACGACCGCTCGCGCCAGATGAAGCTGTGGGTCTGCCCCGGGAACTCCGGAGTCAAGAACGCGATGCGCGGTCCGCGGGGTATCACGGACGTCATGCCCGGCTCTCCGTTTCCGCCCGGCGGCGGGCGACATAGGACCGCAGGTCCGACAGGGTCCGACGCGCCGATCCCGCCGCGTCGCGAACGCCCCGGAAATACTGCATGCCGTAAACGACCGTGGTGCCGGCCACCGCGGGCCTCTCGAGGCCGAGCCGGTCGAGAGCCATCGCGAGGCGCATGCCAGCGGCGGCGAGGACCTGGCCGACCCGCGGCAGGAACGCGCTCGTGAGGAGGAGCGGCCTCGCCACCGGGCTCATGAGGTGCAGGAACCGCCACGGGTCCGCCGCCAGAGTGTCGCCGTGCTTCCGGCCGATCAGGCGATCGTTGATGCCGTAGCGGTGGGCCCGGCGCATCCACACCCTCAGGCTGGTGTGGTCCGAGCCGTGGGTGCTGAAGGCCTCCCGGCTGAAGACGAGCTCGAGGCCGGCCTTCTCGAAGCGGATGCCCAGCTCCGCGTCCTCGGAGCGGTCAAAGGCGGGATCGAATCCCCCCACGGCCAGATAGTCGGCCCGGCGGAACGAGACGTTCCCTGTGCACAGGTGGGTCCCGCGCACGGCGAGGCGGCCGGCCTCGACGTCTGCCTCGAAGCGCTCGAGCATCTTCGCGTGGAAGCGCTCGAAAAGCGGCATGCGAGCGAGGGCCGGGTCGGATCGTATCTGCCCGAGGACCACCCGACCCGACCCACCTCCGTGCGCTCTCAGGTGCGCGGCCACGAAGCCAGGGCCGACGCTCATGTCGTCGTCCAGAAGGACGATCAGCTCTCCTTGGGCCTCGAGGATGCCGCGGTGACGGGCTCTCGCCGGCCCGCCGTTCGCCTGGCGGAGCAGGGTGAGCCGCGCGGAGGACTCGGGCGCGGGCGCGGCGAGGCAGACCGGCGGCTCCGAGCCGTCGTCGACCACCACCACCTCGAAGGCGCGACTCGACACTACCTGCCCGTCCAGCTGGGCGACGAGGCGCCTGGCGAGCTCCGGCCGATTCCAGGTCGCGACGACGACGCTCATACTGGGAGCCGTCATGCGGAGTTGCTCTCCATGCTCAACCCGTCGAACCTGCGGCCGTGGTGCGGGCGCACGCGGTCCTCTTCTTGAATTTCCGTCCCGATCTGCCAGACTGGAGGGGCCTAGAGGATAATCGACAGCACGATCGATCGTCAACCCTCGGAGATACGCCTGAGCACCGTTCACCAGCCCCTGTCGTCGCGACCGAGGGTCCTTCTCATCGCCGAGTTGGCGAACCCCAACTGGGTCAGTGTACCCCTCGAGGGCTGGTGCCACGCGCGCGCGCTCGCCCGGCACGCCGACGTGCACCTCGTCACTCACTCGAGAAACCGCGCGAACATCCTCAACGCGGGGTTGGTCGAGGGTCGCGATTTCACCGCTCTCGACGCCCTGGCGGTCGAGCGGCCGGTCTGGCGCCTCGTCCGCCGGCTCCGGGGTGGGGAGAACCACGCCTGGACCCTGGCCACCGCGAGCGATAGCCTCCTCTACTACTTCTTCGAGCGTCGGGTCTGGTGGCGATTCCGGGCGGCGATCCGCGCCGGGGCCTACGACATCGTCCACCGGCTCACTCCCCTCAGCCCCACCGCCCAGAGCCCCATCGCCGCGAAATGCCGGGAGGCGGGCGTGCCGTTCGTTCTGGGGCCTCTCAACGGGGGACTGCCGTGGCCGTCCGAGTTCTCCGGGGAGATCCACCGGCAGCGAGACTGGCTCACGTACGCCCGGGGGGGCCACCGTCTCATGCCGTACTATCGCGCGACGCGCCTTCACGCTTCGGCCATCCTGGCCGGCTCCCGCGCCACCTATGAGCAGTTGCCGGACTGGGCCCGGCCAAAGGTGGTGTACGTGCCGGAGAACGGCGTCGAGCCCGAGAGGTTCGACCGCCCCGTCGAGCGGCCGGCAGGAGGGCCCCTGCGCGTCGCCTTCGTCGGACGCCTCGTCCCCTACAAGGGGGCCGACATCCTCCTGGAGGCGGCGGCTCCGCTCGTCCGCGACAAGCGCGTGGTGGTGGACGTGATTGGCGGAGGCCCCGAGCTCGCACGGCTCGAGGAGCTGGCGAGGGCCGCCGACTCCGGCACCGGCCTGGTGCAGTTCGCCGGCTGGGTCCCCCACGGCACGCTGCAACAGCGCCTGACCCGGTCCGATGTCCTGGGGTTTCCGAGCGTCAGGGAGTTCGGCGGCGCAGTGGTGCTGGAGGCGATGGCTCTCGGCCTGGTGCCGATCGTTGTCGACTACGGCGGTCCCGGCGAGCACGTGAGCCCGGCCACCGGGGTCGCCGTGCCCATGGCGGCCCGCGCGGAAATAGTCGCCCGGGTTCGCGAGGCCCTGGAGAGACTCGCCAATGACCCCGGGGGGGTCCGTGCCATGGGCCAGCGGGCACGACGGCGCGTTCTGTCCTTGTACACCTGGGACGCCAAGGCGCTGCAGGTCCTCGAGGTGTGGCGCTGGGTCCTGGGGCAACGGGACAAGCCCGACTTTGGAATGCCCCTGGCCGACTCCTGAGCCCGGCTGAGCGGGCGGAGCCTTCCCAGGCGGCTAGCCTCGCACGACGCGCGCGGGAATCCCCACCGCCACCCCGTCGGGAGGGATGTCGGCGAGAACGACCGCATTCGCGCCGATCACGGCTCGAGCACCCACGCGAACCGGCCCCAGCACGCGGGCTCCCGCCCCCACGACCACGTCGTCTTCGATGACGGGGCATCCGTTGTCCTTCGCGGTGCCCACCGTGTTCGAGCCCATGAAGCGGACGCGGGCCCCGACCCGGGCCGTGCCTCCCACCACGATGCCCACCGGGTGCACGAAGAAGACGCCAGGCCCCAACTCGATGTCGTTTCCGAGCTCGATGCCGAAGACCACCGACTGCACCCGGCGAAGCAGGTGGTTCACCAGGGGGACCCGCCAGCGCCGCGCCACACAGCGCGCTCTCCAGAGAGCGACGATGAGGTAGGAGTCCTGGCCGAGGGCGGTGACTATCGCGACTCGATCGGAGGGACCTCGCCGCATGGCCAGGGCCAGCTCCTTCGCCTCCCGGCGAAGCGTGCCGATCACCCGGCCACCGCCGGATCAGGGGGCGCCACGATCCCGGCCGCCGGGAGAGATCGGCGACGGCGGGGGGGGGAATGCCAGGCTCCCGTGTCGACCGCGAGCCGGGCGGCGATCGCGATGGAGGCCGCCAGGATCACGTTGGCCTTGAGCGACTGCAGGCCCATGTCGCCGAAGGCCTGCGCCGAGTACACGAAGGGAACGGCAAACGCGGTCAGGCTCAGGGCGGCCTCCCACGGGCTTCGCGACCGGGGATACGCCCGGGCGGCGAGGAAGGCCGACGCCGGGAGGAACGTCCAGATGATCGAGAAACCCACCGCGCCGGTGAAGGCCAGGAGGCCGACGAGCGAGTTGTGGGGCAGGTACCGGTAGTTCGGGAAGCGGCGTGACATGCCGAGCGAGTACAGGTCGGACACTTCGATGAACTCGTGCCCGAATCCTGTGCCAAGGAGCTTTCGGGTTTGGAGAGTGACGACGAGCCCGCGATTCTCGAGCTCGCGGGCGTCGTTGGACGGGTCGGTGGTGTCGGTGAGCGAGGACTTCAGCTGCTGGACCGGCAGGAACACCGTCTCGGTGCGGCCCCAGCCCGCGACGACGTAGAGCGTCAACAGCGGCAGCGCGACTACCGCGCGGCGGTGGACGGCCTTTCGCAGCCGCCCGGCCGCCATGCCCACGTAAAGCAGACCCAGCCCGCCGACGAGCTCGATCCAGGCGATCCTCCGGTCGTTGTAGCGGATGGCCAGCAGGAGCAGGATCAGCAGTGCTGCGGCCGACGCGAACCCCGCGCTCCGCCAGCGCCGCGACGCCAGGATCCAGCCCACCAGGCCTATGGCTGCAGTCGCCCAGAGCGCGGAATCGTGGTGATCGGTCATGGTCTCGGGGTAGGGGTCGAGCCCCTGCCCCCGGACGAAGAAGAAGAAGAAGACGAGGCACGCGACGGCGCGGTAGGCCGCAGCGGCCAGGATCACCCAGGTCAACCGCCTGGCGTCTCGTGGCGTGCGGAAGACCGCGTGAATCACGAAGAACAGGATGAACATCCGCAGGAGGGCGTTCAGCTGGGTCAGCGCCTGCCGCGGATCGCCACCGCGGATCACCCCGAAGACCGTCCACGACACGATCGCGAGGAGACTCGACAGGAGGACCAGGTCGAGGGCGGCCACGCGGCCCTTCCACGTATGGGGCCGCACTGCAACGACCAGGACTGCCCCGGCCAGCGCCAGATCCCACAGACCCAGGCCGACACCGGGCAGCTTGAACTCGAACAGGGGCCGTGCCATGGCCATCACGGTGTGCCATCGCCCGAATGCGAACGTCTCGTCGGACTCGACGGTCAGGGCCACGAAGACGAGGAAGCCGACCAGGGCTCTTAGCACGACGGCCCCTCCCCTCGCCGCGCGGGACTCCGGTCGTCAGACCAGCTTGAAGTAGAGATAGACGAGAGACAGCGCATAGAGGGCGTTGAATCCGAGAGCGGCGGCCACCGTCCACCTGAAGCCGCGCCGGGGGCCCTTGAGACCAGCCCCGTAACGAGCGATCAGGAAGGGGACGAAGAGGATCGACGCGATGAGGAGCTTGCCCATGGTGGCCGTGGTGAAGATAGCATCCCGCGGTCGCTTCGGCTAACCGGTCGGCAAGGTCTTCAGGAGCCGCGCCGGCACCCCGCCGACCATCGTGTTCGGAGCGACATCGCGCGCCACCACCGCGCCCGCCGCCACGACCGCCCCGCGCCCGACCGTCACGCCCGGCAGAATCGTCGATCCAGCGCCAAGCCACGCGCCGTCCTCGATGCTCACGGGAAAAGAGCGTCGAGTGCCCCCTCGGCGAGATGGATCGCTCATGTCGTGCGTGTCCGTGATGACCAGGACGTGGTGACCGATGACGACCCTGTCTCCAATGGTGATGCGGTCGCTCAGGTTCAGGTAGAGCGGAGTGGTGAGCATGCACCCGCGCCCCACCCGGAGGTTCGGCCTGACGTCCCCCGCGCCCTCGAGGTCCAGCCGGCCGAGGATGATCGAGCGAGCGTCAATCTGGAGCCCCCCGGCAACCCGATAGATCAGCGGGCGCAGCCAGCCGAAGCTCATGCGAGGCAGGAACAGGAGCAGCAGGTCGGCGAAAGCGAGGCGCCAGTGAATACTCCGGATCTCGTGCCCCAGAAGGCCCAGCCAACGCGGTTTGTAGACGGGCGCCTCGCGCCCCGAGGTGCTCAAGGCCCCGACGGTCTGGCCGAAGACGGCGGCACGAAGCTGAGAAAGAGCCCGACCCGGAAGTCGTCGAGCGCGGGGA
Organism: uncultured Acidobacteriota bacterium; assembly: GCA_963818355.1. Classification (GTDB taxonomy): domain Bacteria; phylum Acidobacteriota; class Vicinamibacteria; order Fen-336; family Fen-336; genus DATBSL01. The sequence continues at coordinate 184,294 of CAWFSB010000040.1, forward strand.
TGCCGGCCGCCGCCAACTGACGACGATATCGGCTCTCGAGCGAGAGGGTCAGCTGGCTGGCCAGCCGGTTCGACAGCGTCAGCGACGCGTCGATCATGCTCTGGGGGTCGATCAGCGACTGGCTGCTCTGGCTGTCGCGCACGTAGTTGCCACCCACTCCGATGGAGAAGGACGCGCCGACGGGGGCGTTCGCGTTCAGGCCGACACGGTTCGCGAGGCGGAGGCCCCCCAGGCCGAAGGTGGGCAGGACCTCGCGCCGGTAGTAAGCCGTCAGAGTGGTGCTGCGCACACGGTGATTGAGGCTCGCGCCGCCGAAGAAGCTCCACGATCGGCCGAGCCCGGACTCCATCGCCAGGTTCGTGTAGCTGGTCCCAGCCTCCAGGAGGAAAGCCGTGTGCAGCGAGAGAACGTGGGCCCATTGGACCGATCCATACTGGGTCCAGAACGCGGTACTGCGGTCGGGGACGCCTGTCTGGGCGCCGTCCGCCCGCTCGGCGGAGAGGTCCAACGAGAGGGAGTCGTGCTGGCCGAGCCGACGACTCGCGCCGGCGCTCAGGCGCAGGCTCGTGCTGTCCCGGAAGGCCCCGGAGTCCGGGAAATCCACGCGAAGGGCCCGGGCACCGCCACGGAGCACGACGTTGGTGGAGACCTGGTGCTGGAGGCCCGCGTCGGCCGTGTAGCCGATCGTCCTCGTCAGCGGAAGGAGGATCCCCTGGTCGATCAGGATGCGCGAGGTGTCTGAGTGGCCGTAGTCGAAGCCGAAGGCCAGCAAGCCGCCCGTCCGTGGAGAGAAGCGGAAGTCGCCTTCCATGCCCACGTTGCCGTCGAGCCTGTTGAACGCGGTCTGCTCCGCGTAGAAGTAGCCCTGCCCCCCTGCGGTGAGGCGGATCTCGCGCCGCGGGCGCCGGACGTCGCGCTCGAGCCTTCCTCGCAGGCCGCCTGCCCAGTCGCTCGGACCCGCGGATGCCTGCTCGCCGACGTTGCTCTCCCAGCCCGCACCCACACCGAGCGAGTAGTCCGAGGAGGAAGGCCGGGAGCCCTCTGGAACCGCGTCCGAGTCGGGCGGCAGGCCCTCGGGGGCCTGCGAGGATTCCCGCCCGGCGGAAGGCAGCGTCGGAAGGGGTTGCGTCTGCGCGGACGCCGTAGCGCAGACCGCGGCGAGGCCGAGCGCCAGGCAGGCGCTGAGAAGCCGGGCCGGGACGAGCGGGAATGAGCGCATCACGGGTGGATTCTAGCCCTCCTTCGGGTGCTGGGAGTTCCGGTGCGCTCCGCGCTGGGGTATCTTGAGAGCATGAGATCCTCCGAACGGTGGCGACTCGCGCTGCGAGCCCTGGCCGTAGCTGCGGTGCTGGCGCCCGCGTGCAGTGCCGCCCCCGGCCCCTTGCCTGCGTCCTCCCCGGAAGGGACGCCCGTGATGCCGGCGATGACGGGCCCGATCTGGGTGTCCGGCTACTATGCGGGATGGTTCTGGGACGTGCGTTCCGATCCGGCCAGCGCGGTGGGCGCCGTGGACATGACGACGATGACGCACTTCATCTTCGGCCGCTATGCGCCGGGCGGAGGAACGCTTCGCGGCGAGCCGGGCCAGCTGGTCGAGGGCGCGGGAACAGGGCACGCGGCGGTCGAGGATGCCCTGGTGGCCAAGGCGCACGCGGCAGGCATCAAGGCCCTGGCCATGCTCGGCGGCTCGGGGGATGGCCCCGGCTGGGTCGCGTCGACGGCTCCGCCCGCTCGCGCGGCGTTCATCCGCACCGTCCTCGACAAGTGCGTCGCCAAGAACTACGACGGCGTGGACGTCGACTGGGAAGACAGCCTCGACACCACGAGGCAGCAGGGCCAGCTGACCGCCTTCCTCGCCGAGTTGCGCTCCGCCGCCGCAGGCCGGCCGCGCTACCAGCCGCCGCACGCCCCGTTCGTCATCACGTTCGCCGGCTACTGGGTGAACGTCAACACCGACCTGCCCCTGCCATCGTGGAGGGCAACCGTCGCCTCGCTCGTGGACCAGTACAACCTCATGAGCTACGGCATGGCCTACAGCGCCACCGGGTGGGAGACCTGGCTCTGGGCAGCGCTCAAGAACGCGGGGAAGACTCATCCGACTTCCGTCGATTCCACCGTCCAGGCCTACGTCGATGCCGGCGTGCCGCGCAGCAAGCTCGGTATCGGCCTGGGCCTCTACTCTGGAGGCTACGCGGCGCCGGTGACGGGCCCCCGGCAGCCGATCAGCCACCAGTACTTCTGGACGGACTACGAAGGCAGCTGGGCTGCCTTGTACAGGGCCGGGATGCTCTCCTCGGAGAGCTACCATTTCGACGCGGCGGCCGAGACCGGCTACTACACCTACTCGCCGCCGCGCGCCTTCCTCGGCAACACCGTCAGCATGGTCATCACCGAGGACCTGCAGAGCATCGCCGCCAAGGGCGCCTGGGCCCGGGCCGGAAACTGCGGCGGCGCAATTGTCTGGACGATCAACTACGGGTACGTCGACGCGGCCGTCGGCAATCCCCCGATGCAGGCGGTGAAGCGGGCGTTTCTCGCAACGCCGCCCACGACTTCCGCCCCTGGAGCTTCCGGGGATTCGGCCAAGAAGTAGACAATCAGGCCGGGAACCTCCGTCGAGCCGGCGCGCGAACGGCGCTAGTGGATGCGGGGCGGAACGGCTCACAGCTCCACCGCCGAGTCCCTTCGGTCGGCCAGAGCCTCGGCCTGACGCCGCCCCGACCGCCGCTCTCCGTACTTCTCGGGCGCGAGGAGCCAGCGCAGCGGAATGTAGCCGCTCCGAGTGAACGACGGCGGGGTAAGGGCCATGATCTTCAGGTCCAGCCAGAAGGACAGGTGCCTCACGTAGAGCAGGTCGTAGTAGATCCACTGGTGGAAGTCGCCCTTGTCGCGGTCGTGCCGGCAGATCTGCCAGAGGCCGGTGACGCCGGGGCGCACCGACAGCCGGCCCTCGCGCCAGGGAACGCACACCTGGTTCTCGCGGAAGGGTGAGGGCCGGGGGCCGACGAGGCTCATCTCCCCGACGAGCACGTTCCACAGCTGCGGGATCTCGTCCAGGTTGGTGGCGGACAGGAACCGGCCCATCCGCGTCCGCCGGGGGTCCTTGTTCACCTTGAACTGCGGGCCGTCCATCTGGTTCATCCGGGCGAGCTTGCGCTGCTGCTGGTCGGCTCCGGGGATCATGGTGCGGTACTTCCAGCAACGGAAGGGCCGCCCGCCCATCCCCTCCCGCACGTGCCCGAAGTGGATCGGGCCCTTCGACTCGAGCTTGATGAGGGCGGCGATCAGGAGACCCAGCGGGGCGAGCAGAACGAGGCCGGCCGCGGCCACGATCGCGTCCATCGCCCGCTTGACGACCCGATAGACGGGGCGGGGCGCGATCTCGGGCGAAAGGCCCAGTGACGGCGTCTCCCAGGCCTCCGGCGCCAACCCTTCGGCCATCTCGGGCCGGGGCACGGCCGGCAGCTCGGGACCGCTGGCGTCAGGCTCGCCCAGAAAGACGCGATGCCGAAGCGTGACCCCCGGCGCAATCACCTGGCCGGCCCCGATGACGCACTGGGCGATGGTCGCCCCGGCCTCCACGCGGCTGCCCTTGCCGACGACTGTCGGGCCGATGATCGTGACCCCCTCGCCGACCTCCGCCCCCTCCTGCAGCACCACCGGTCCCACCAGGGTCGCCGACGGGTGAAGGCGCACGCCGGGAGCGGCGTGCAGGGAAGAGCCCAGGCCGTCCCGGGTCGGGGCGCGGCGAGCCAGGGCGAGCACCATGCGCTCGTTCAGGGCCAGGAGCCCCTGCTCGGTGCCCAGGTTCACCGCACCTCCCTCCAGTGCCAGGTCCCGGCTGGGCACTCCCTCGGAGGCGAGGACTCGCCGCAGGCGAGGCAGAGACGCCAGCGGGAGCTCGAACGAGACGCGCAGGCAGGCCACCGGGACGAGCGAGCACGCGACGCCGCCGGCGAAGGGCCACGTGACGGTGTCGTAGTAGCGCTGGATGCTCCGGATGCGGCCCGAGGAATCCGCGTCCACGTACTCCTTGGTGCCCTCTCCACCCCGCTCGAGGGCCACGAGGTGCTTGACGCTGCGTGGGTCGTCCGACTCGTTCAGTCGCGCGAGGGCGGGGTCCTGGGCTTCGAGCGGGAAGCAGGCGGGGTCCGCGAGCAGGAGCCGGTCCGAGGGCTCGTAGGTGTAGAAGCGCTCGACGAAGCCGGGAAGCGTGTCCACGGCCTCGGCGTCAGGGCAGACCTCACGGATCGCCTGCTCGTACTCCGGGTCGATCTCGAACCTCGTCACGATGACGGGAGGGGCGCCGGTGACGGCCCGGAGGCGGGCTCGCAGGTGACTCAGGACGGTTCCGTCGCCGAGCGGGGCCAGGAGCAGGGAACCCCCGCGTGCCCGGGGAAGGAACCCCGGGCGGCAGTCGAGGAGGACGGGAAAGGTCCACACGCGGCGTGCCCCGATCCTGCCGTCCTAGAGATGATGAGGCGTGGCCGGCCGGAGGGCGGCCACGATGGGGTCCCAGAGCGCCCTTCCGGGCTTCCGCTGCCGCTGCCCGTTCACCGCCCCGCGCCCGTCGTCGACCTTGAGCGCCGCGAACACCGTGCTGCGGGGCGCGATCGCCGCCCCGTCGGCCAGCATGCAGCGGTCCACGAAGGCGCCCTCGCCGACGACGCACCCGCTCCAGACGACGGAGCGCGAGACGACGGCGCCACGGCCCACGGTCGTCCCGGGTCCGATGGTGACGGGGCCGACGATGGTGGCGCCCGCGTGGACCGACACCCGGGGGCCGAGGAGCACGGGCCCGAGCAGGCGGGCGCTCCGGTCCACGGTCGCGCTCTCGTGCACCACGGAGTCGCCCGAGGCGCGGAAGCCGTCTGCCGGGTCCTGCACGCGCGAGAGGCGCTCGACCGCCCACTGGTTCAGGGCGAGGTAGGTGTCGGTGTTGACCACGCGCGGGGCGACCGCGCGGGCCATGTGCGTGGACACGTGCTCGCCCGCCCCGTAGAGGCGCGGGATGAGCTTCTCCTTGATGTCCTGGAAGCCGTCCTCGGGGATGAAATCGAAGGTCCGGCGGTCGAAGACGTAGACGCCGCTCGGCCGCAGCCTCCCCGCGGCGTCCGCGCCCACGACGACGGTGACCGCCGCGCCGGCGGCCTGGTGGGCGTCGAGCAGCTCCTCCAGGTCCACCACCGGCACCGAGGTCCCGTCCGCGACGACGAAGGTGTCCGCGTCGGTCTTGATCCCGGCGTCGCGCACGCAGCCGGCGGCGCCGCGCGGGCTCCAGTCCTCGAGGTAGTCGACGCGCATGGCGATCGTCGAGCCGTTGAGGTGCGCGCGGACGGCCCGCGCCTCGCTGTTGGCGCAGATCGTCGCGCGAGACAGGCCGCCGCCCTTCATCCAGCGCAGCGCGTACGTGATCAGCGGCTGCTGCGCGACGGGGAGGAGGGGCCGGGGAGCCAGCTGGTCCAGTGCGGACTGGCCTCCCGGATAGGCCCCGGCCAGAACGATGCCGTGGGCCCTGAGGGTCGCCTTTTCTACCATACCCATCTCTCTCCAAGCCTCCGACGCGAGAAACCTCTGGCCTCGCTTCGGGCTCGTCGTTCCTGTAGGAGGGGTAGGAGAACGACGCGGTTCAACCGCGACTGGTCTGCGATTCTGCGGCCTCGCCGATCGGGAGTCAAGCCCGTTCGTGTGCATGGAGGTCATCGTGGAGGCTGATCGAACACCGCCTGCCAAGGTGGTCGAGAAATGATCGGTTTTCGTCGAGCCGTGCCCTGCACGAAGCGGGCGAGGCGCTCAATCGTTGGACCGAGCGTCCTCTCGCTCGCCTTGCGGTAGAGTCTCCCTGTTCACGAGGTGGAGCATGGCCTACTCGGGTCCGGGGATCGCATTCGACGAGGTCGCCTTCGAGCCCATGCGCATCCTCGCCGTGCGCCACGCCCTGATGGAGCATCCCCTGCTCCAGTTCCCGAGCCTTGTCGAGCCCGCTGGGCGCCGGCTTGAGCGGTCGCGTGCTCCTGGGTGCAACGCTCGTGGTCGTCGCTGTGGTCCTGGTGTTGGCCTCGGCGGTGGCCATTCGGACCTACCGCTTCGAGCGCTCCGCGATCACGGCCAACCGGCACTCGGTGTCGCGCCCCGAGGCCCCCGAGTTGCGCGACGTGGAAGACGTCGAGTTCCGGGTGCCGGGAGAAGCGTCGATCCGAGGCTGGTTTCTTTCCTCGCGAAACGGCGCGACGGTCCTGCTCACGCACGGATCCGGAGCCGATCGCGCGCAGGTTGCGCCGCAGGCCGCCGCGCTGGCGGGCCACGGATTCGGCGTTCTTCTCTTCGACTGGCCGGGGCACGGCGAGAGCGGAGGCGTGCCCGCCTATGGCGAGGCGGAGCGGGAGGCCTTGCGGGCGGCTGTCGAATGGTTGGCGCACCGGGAGAAAGCCGGCCGCATCGGGGCGTTCGGCACTTCCCTGGGGGCATGGGTCGTGGCGCAGGTGGCTCCGTTCGACCCACGGGTGGAGGCGGTGGCCGTTGAAGGCCTGCCCACCGACCTGGTCGCGCAGACCCGCCACGAGTATCGCCGCTGGGGACCGCTGACGCAGTGGCCCGCGCTGCTCGCATTGCGGGAGACGGGGATCTGGGGCGGGCCTCGTCCGGCCGAGACGTTGCCAAGGCTCTCTCCCCGCCCGCTGCTCATCGTCCACGGCTCGGACGATGCCTCGGTTCCCCCGTCGATGGCAGAGGAGTTGTTCCAAGCCGCCCGCGAGCCCAAGGAGCTCTGGATCGTGCCGGGCGCCGGCCACGGGAACGCCTGGGATGTGGCTCGCCCGGAGTACGAAGGGCGACTCGCCGCGTTCTTCACGCGTGCGTTGGTCCGCCCGCCGCACTTGCGAGAGGAGAAGAGCGAATAGTGCGGCTTTGCGGCGGCACGGCGATCGGCTAGTCTCTAGCCTCCCGGGGGGAGATCATTGCCTGCCATGGAACCAGTGCGGCTGTCGGAGAGCTCCAGGAAGCGCTGGCTGGTGACGGGCGTCGCCGGCTTCATCGGCTCGAACCTGCTGCAGTCGCTGCTGGAAGCCGACCAGCACGTCGTCGGCCTCGACAACTTCTCGACCGGCAAGCGGGCCAACCTCGACGAGGTGCGCGTCGGCCGTCGGCCCCGGGCGATGGGCGCGGTTCCGCTTCATCGAGGGCGACGTCGCCTCGCCGGAGATCTGCCGCCGAGGCGGTCGACGGGCGTCGACGCCGTCCTCCACCAGGCCGCGCTCGGCTCGGTTCCGCGCTCGGTCGAGGAGCCGCTCGCCTCCAACGACGCGAACGTGACCGGCCACCTGGCGCTGCTCGAGGCGGCGCGGCGCGCGGGCGTGCGGCGCTTCGTCTACGCCTCCAGCAGCTCCGTGTACGGCGACAGCCCGACGATGCCGAAGGTCGAGGACGACCTGGGCCGACCGCTGTCGCCCTATGCCGTCACCAAGCTGGCGAACGAGCTGTACGCGACCGTGTACGGTCACCTGCACGGCATGGAGACGGTGGGGCTGCGCTACTTCAACGTCTTCGGCCCGCGCCAGGACCCCGAGGGGGCCTACGCCGCGGTCGTCCCGAAGTGGATCGCCGCCATGCTCGCCGGCGACGAGGTGCGCATCAACGGCGCCGGCGACATCAGCCGCGACTTCTGCCACGTGAAGAACGTCGTGCAGGCCAACCTGCTGGCGGCGACGGTCGAGACCCCCGAGGCCATGAACCAGGCGTACAACATCGCGGTTGGCCACCGCACGACGCTCGACGAGCTGTTCGCGCTGCTGCGGGACCGCCTCGCCTCCCGGCACCCGAGGCTCGCCGGCCTGAAGCCCGTCTACGGGACGTTCCGCTCCGGCGACGTGATGCACTCCCTGGCCGACATCGGGAAGGCCCGTCGCCTCCTCGGCTACGAGCCGACGCACTCGATCGAGCAGGGGCTCGACGAGTCGCTCGACTGGTACGAGAAGAACCTGCGGTAGCCACGGCGCTTCCCCGGGCGGAGTATGCTGTCGTGGGTCGGCGGATCCCTCGGGATGACAGCGTCGCCGGTCCAGTCCGAGTCCCTCGGGACGACGAGCTAGCAGGACCGGGAGGTCGACATGCCGCAGCCACCGTGGGGCCAGGGGCCCGTCATCGACATCGGAGGGCGGGGCTTCCGCTTCCCCGCCGCCCCGAAGTTCCCCTTCGGCGCGTGGAAGGGAATCCTCGCCGCCGTCGTGGGAGGCGTCCTCCTCTTCACGACCTACTACCAGGTGGAGCCCGAGGAGGTGGGCGTCGTCCAGCGCTTCGGCGCCTACGTGCGGACGAGCGACCCGGGCCCGCACCTGAAGCTGCCCTTCGGGATCGAGACGGTGACCAAGGTGCCCGGTGCAGCGCCAGCTCAAGATGGAGTTCGGCTTCCGCACGACGCGCGGCCGGCGGCGCGGTCGGAGTTCGCGACGCCCCCGGAGGCGCAGGCGGAGTCGGTGATGCTGACCGGCGACCTGAACGTCGCGGTCGTCGAGTGGATCGTGCAGTTCCGCATCCGCGACCCGAAGGCCTACCTCTTCCACGTCCGCGACGTGCCCGAGACCTTCCGCTACATGGCGGAGGCCGCCGTGCGGCAGGTCGTGGGCGACCACAGCGTCGACGAGGTGATCACGATCGGCCGCGCCGAGATCGCGCTCGCCGCCAAGGAGGAGCTGCAGCGGCTCTGCAACCTCTACGGCATCGGCATCGAGATCCAGCAGCTCGTCCTGCAGGACGTCAACCCGCCCGGCCCGGTGCGGCCCGCCTTCAACGAGGTGAACCAGGCCATCCAGGAGAAGGAGCGGGCGATCAACGAGGCCTGGGCCGAGTACAACCAGGCGGTGCCGAAGGCGAAGGGCGAGGCCGAGCAGGCGGTGCGCGCCGCCGAGGGCTACGCGCTCGAGCGCGAGAACCACGCGCTCGGCGACGCCCTGCGCTTCGATTCCATCTTCGAGGAGTACCGCAAGGCGCCGGAGGTCACGCGCAAGCGGATCTACCTCGAGACGATGGGCGCGCTCCTGCCGAAGCTCGGCCGGAAGGTGATCGTGGACGACAAGGCGAGGGGCGTGCTGCCGCTCCTCCAGCTCGACGGGGCGGCCAAGGAGGTGAAGCCGTGAAGACGCCGCTGCTGGTCGGGGGCGCGATCCTCGCCGCGGTCCTCCTCTTCTCCTCCGTCTACACGCTCAGCGAGACCGAGCAGGCCATCATCACGCAGTTCGGCCGGCCCGTCGGCGGCGTGATCTCGACGCCGGGACTCCACGTGAAGGTGCCCTTCGTCCAGAGCCTGCACCGCTTCGAGAAGCGCTGGCTCGAGTACGACGGCGACCCCAACGAGATCCCCACCCGGGACAAGAAGTACATCTGGGTGGACACGTACGCCCGCTGGCGGATCGCCGACGCCCTGCGCTTCTACCAGGCCGTGCGCGACGAGCGCGGCGCCCAGAGCCGGCTCGACGACATCGTGGACGGCGAGACCCGCAACGCGGTCGCCTCCTTCGACCTCATCGAGGTCGTGCGCTCGTCGAACCGTCTGTTCTCCAGCACCGGGCGAGCTCGGGGGCATCGGCGACGCCGAGGCGGTGGCGAAGATCGCGACCGGGCGGGAGAAGATCGCCCAGCGGATCCTGGAGCGGGCCGCGAAGATCACCCCGGAGTTCGGGGTCGAGCTCGTGGACGTGCGCTTCAAGCGCCTCAACTACACCGAGTCGGTGCAGCAGTCCGTCTTCCAGCGCATGATCGCGGAGAGGAAGCGCATCGCCGAGCGCAGCCGCTCCGAGGGCCAGGGCCGGGCGGCCGAGATCCGCGGCCAGAAGGAGCGCGACGTGCTGGCCGCGAGCTCGGTGGGCTACAAGTCGGCCCAGGAGCTCAAGGGCAAGGCGGACGCGAAGGCCACCACGATCTACGCGCGCGCCTACGGCCGCGACCCCGGCTTCTACGACTTCTGGAAGTCGATGGAGACGCTGCAGACGGCCCTCGACAAGGACGCCACGGTCATCCTCTCCACCGACTCGGAGCTGCTGAAGTACCTGAAGGACGCCAAGGGGCGGTAGACCTGCCCGAAGGACTCCGCCGACGGGCCGGCGGATTCCTCGTCGCCCGGCACGACGAAGCTCCTCGGAATGACGAGCCCCGGTCCTCTGGATGACGACGCCAGGCCGGGCTAGAAGGCCAGGCCGAAGCGGAAGTAGACCTTCGTGTCGCCCTGCTCGTCGAAGCCGTGGGCGAGGGTGACCTCGGCCGTGAGCGGCAGCGCGAAGCCGATCGCGCTGTCGAGGGCGATCGACGCGCCGGCCGCCGTCTTCAGGTCCCCGGCCTGGAACTCCCCCGACCAGGCGTTCGCCGCGTCGAAGAAGACCGACCCGCTGAAGTGCCGGAGGAAGAGCGGGAACGAGCGCCAGCCCCGCTGCGGGGAGAAGAGCGGGAAGCGGTACTCGGCGTTGAACGCCACGTAGCGCCGGCCGGTGAAGGCGTTGTCCGGGTAGCCGCGCAGGACGGCGTTGTTGGTGCGGACGATGTCGAAGAGGCTGCCGTCGGGGTAGCCGCCCACGGCGAACGACCGCTCGAACTGCTCCTCCCCGTAGGTCGTGCCGCCCCCCGCGCGCAGGGCGAGGACGTCGCGCTCGCCGAAGACGCGCTGGTAGCAGCGGGCGTCCGCCGTCAGCTTGTCGAGCGAGAGGTCGCTGCCGAGCGCCTTCGCCTCGTGCAGCCAGGCGAGGCGCAGCCGCCCGCCGTCGACCGGCGAGATCGAGTAGGGGTACGACTTCGGCGAGGCGATCGCCCAGGCCGTCTCGATGCCGCCGAGGTCGACGCGGTCCTCCGGGCGGTCGCTGCCCAGCACCTCCTCGCGCTCGCGCCGCCAGGTGGCCGAGAGCGTCTGGATGGAGCGCACGGTGCGGCGCAGGGGCAGCGAGGCCTCCAGGCTCACCTGCCGGGTCCGCAGCTGGCCGTCGGTGTAGACGTCGGTCGTGTCCTGAGCGCTCACGAGGAAGGTCGGCCGGAAGCGGTCGTACAGGTAGAAGCCGCTCGCGTTGACGCGCTCGGACTCCGTCCCGTAGGTGGCGCGCGCGGCCCACACGTGGCGGAAGAGCGCGTCCGAGCCGCCGGTGGCGAGGCCGAAGCGGTTCTCGTCGTCCTCGATCTGCACCCACGGCGTCCAGAAGCGCGGCAGGAGCATCGACCAGGCGCGGTAGGGCTTCGACGGCGCCGCTCGCCGGCAGCGGGTCGGGCCGCGGGGCCGGGAGGGTGTCCACGAAGGCCGGCGCCGCGGGCGCCGCGCCGAGGTCGAGCGGGGCGATGACCACGTCGTACCCGCGCGAGGAGTAGGTCGAGCAGGCGACCGAGAGCCCGTCGGGGCTGACCGAGGGCTGGAACGCCCCGCCGAGGACGTTGCCGACGCGGAGGACCGACCGGTCGGCCAGGCGCAGCGCGTGCAGGTTCGAGACGCCGTCGCGGTCGGAGCGGAAGACGACCGCCTGCGCCGTCCGGCATCCACGTGGGCTCCACGTCCTTCGCCCGGTCGTGGGTGAGCGGCTCGACGGCGCCCGTGGCCGGGTCGACGCGCACGAGGTCGAGCCAGCCGCCGGGCAGCAGGCGCGCGGCGACGATCGCGTCGCCGGCCGGGCTCCAGCGCGGCCCGCTCCACTCGACCCCGGCCACGGACGTGGTGAGGGGCTGCGAGGCCGCGGCCGTCGAGGCCGACCGTGAACAGCTCCGAGCGGTCCCCCATCTTGCGCGCGAAGACGATCCTCCGCCCGTCGGGGGAGACGTCGGGGTCGTAGGCGCGCACGCCGCGCGTGAGGCGGCGGACGTCGCCGCTCGCCACGTCCACGAGGCTGAGGTCGCCGAAGACCGAGAACGTCGCGTGCACCTGCAGCTCCGCGTAGACGAGCGACTTCCCGTCCGGCGTCCAGGCGAGGCCGGAGCCGCCGTTGCGCAGGGCGAGGCGGTGGTCCTCCGAGCCGTCGGGGCGCGCGAGGCGGATCTGCGGGAAGCGGGTCAGCGTGAGGCTCGTGTAGGCCACCCACGCGCCGTCGGGGCTGAAGCGGGGCGAGACCTGGCGGATGCCGCGCGCGGTCACCGGGCGGGACGGCGTCAGGCCCCGCGCCTCCCGCTCGTCGGCGTCCCGCTCGGCCGCCTCGGTGGCCTGCGTGGCCCACGCCGTCCAGTGGGCGTGGAGGCCGGTGCCGGTGACCTTGCTCACCGTGCGCCCGTCGAGGAAGGGCGGGAACTGGCCGGCGTGCTGGCGGCCCATCTTCGGGATCGTGTCCTCGCCCGACTGCTCGGTCAGCCGGCGCAGGAACGCCTCGCCGAACAGGTACGGGACCTGGCCGCCGGGCCAGGCGTCGAGCGCGTAGATCGCCTGGTCCTCCTTCGGGAAGCGCCCCTCGAGCGCCGCCGTGCGGATCACCATCTGCGAGTCGGGGTTGCGGCCGCGGCCGAAGGCGGTGAGCTCGGTCTCCTCGTAGGTGGCGAGGCCCTCGATCATCCACGACATGGCGAGGGTGTTCGGGAAGAGGAACGGCGCGCGGCCGAAGACCTTCCGCCCGAAGCCCCAGAGGCCGCGCGACTCCTCGAGGTGCACGGTGTGGGCCAGCTCGTGGGTCAGGACGAGGCGCAGCCAGCCCTCGTGGTTGCCGAAGTCGTCGGTGCCGTCGGGCGCCACCGCGCGGATGGTGACGAGCGGGAACGGCAGCGGCGAGGCGAAGCCGTTCGACTGGTCGTCGGCGTCCACGATCACGATCTGGACGCGGCCGACCTTCCGCCCGTAGCGCGCCTCGTGCCGGGACAGGATCTCGGTCGCCATCGTGGCGGCCTGGCGCGCCATCGCCTCGAAGCCCTGGTGGAAGTGCACGGACACGCGGTCGGTGGAGACCGTCTGGAAGTGGTATGAGGGCGGATAGGAGGCGGCGTGCAGGTGCGCGGCGGAGGCCAGGAGCACGGCCAGCAGCAGCGCCGTCAGGAGGTGGGCTCTTCGGGCGGCGCCGTGCATCTGCATCGAGAGTAACACGCGGCGTCCACGCGGGTGCGAGGAGCGGGCGAGCTGGCATAGGATCAGGCGGCCATGGAGGAACGTCGAGACGCAGGTCGTCGAGTTCGGCCCCGTTCGCGCTCACGCCGTCTCGGCGGACGAGGCCGTCGATCTCATCGCCAGGAGGGCCGCGAGCGGCCGGGGCGGCTTCGTCCTCACGCCGAACCTCGACCACCTGGCCCTGTCCCGCCGGAATCCCGAGTTTGGCGCTGCCTACGCTCGCGCCTTCCTCTCGCTCGCGGATGGGATGCCCCTCATCGCCACGTCGAGGCTGCTGCGCCTCCCGATTCGGGAGAAGGTGAGCGGCAGCGACCTCTTCGAGCCGCTCATGGCACGGTGTGCCGCGGACCGCCTTCCCGTGTTCTTCCTCGGCGCCACTCCCGGGACCTGCGAGGCCGCGAGCCGCAAGCTCCGTGCGCAGTATCCTGGCATCGAGCTGGCCGGGTACGACGCGTCGCATTTCGACATGGACGTCGACCCGGAGGCGGCGCGAGAGGCCTTTCGTCGGGCTCGCGACCGCGGGGCGCGGCTGATCCTGGCTTGCCTGCCGTCGGTCAAGACAGCTCGATGCTGTACCACTTCGAGGACGACTATCGCCCCGCGGTCGGCATCGGCGTCGGCGCGGCCCTCGCGTTCTACGCCGGCGAGGTGCAGCGAGCGCCCGCCTGGATGTCCCGGGCTCGGCTTCGAATGGCTCTACCGCTTCTCGCGGGAGCCCCGCCGCCTCTGGCGCCGGTACCTGATCGAGGACCCGCAGGCGCTGCCGATCTTCCTGCGGATGGCGATCGACCGCGCCCGCGGCCGGCCTCTCCATCACGCCTGCCGACTGGTGACGTCGCCACTCGACGAGTCAGAAGAGACTCCATGACCGTCACCCGCCGCCGCCTGCTCCAGGTCTCCGGATGCGCCGGGGCGCTGTTCGCCGCCGGAGGCCTCGACGCCGAAGCGCAGGCGCCGCCCGAGGATCTCCCGGCCCCGGTCCGCGCGCTGCAGCCGATGACGGACGGCGTCTCGCCGATCGCGGTGGACGAGCACCGCGCGCGACTCGCCCGCGCGCAGAAGCTCCTCGCCGAGGCCGGCCTCGACGCGATGGTCGTCGGCCCCGGCTCGAGCCTCGCGTACTTCACCGGCGCCGACTGGGGCCTCTCCGAGCGCTTCCTCGGGATGGTGCTGGGCCGGACCGGCGAGCCCGCCTGGATCACCCCGGCCTTCGAGAAGGACCGCGCGCTCGAGCAGATCCGCGTGGGGACGGACGTGCGCGCGTGGCAGGAGGACGAGTCCCCCTACGCGCTCGTCGCGCGGGCGCTCGCCGATCGCGGCGCCGCGACGGGCCGGGTCGGCGTCGAGGAGACGATGCCGTTCGCCTTCTCGGACGGGATCGGCCAGGCCCTGCCCGCCGCGCGCCTGGCGAGCGCGACGCCCGTCACCGCGGGATGCCGCATGGTGAAGGACGCCCACGAGCTCGCGCTCATGCGCCGCGCGTGCGCGATCACGCTGACCGCCTACCGCGCCGTGTTCGCGTCACTCTCCGAGGGCCTGACCGTGGCCCAGGTCTCCGGGTGGGTGGCGGCGGCGCACCGCCGGCTCGGCGTGCGCGGCGGCGCCCTCGTCCTCTTCGGTCCCGACGCGGCCTTCCCCCACGGCACGGCGAAGCCGCGCACGCTGAAGGCGGGCGACGTCGTGCTCGTGGACGGGGGCTGCCGCGTCCACGGCTACTCGAGCGACATCACGCGCACCGCGGTCTTCGGCGCGCCGCCCACCGACCGGCAGCGCCGGGTCTGGGACCTCGTGCGCAAGGCCCAGGCGGCGGCGTTCGACGCGGCCCGGCCGGGCGTCGAGTGCCAGGCCATCGACGCGGCGGCGCGGAAGGTGATCGAGGACGGCGGCTTCGGCCCCGGCTACGCCTTCCTGACCCACCGACTCGGCCACGGCATCGGCCTGGACGGTCACGAGTGGCCGTACATGGTGCGTGGCAACCGCACTCGGCTTCTCGCCGGGATGACCTTCACCGACGAGCCGGGGATCTACATCCCCGGCGAGCTGGGCATCCGCCACGAGGACACCGTCGCCGTCACCGAGAGACGGCTGCGAGAACCTGTGCGCCGAAGTGGTCGGGCACGCCCGAGGAGCCGGCGGTGGTGTGAGGACAGGCCTGATCAGGAACCTGCTCTGGCATCCGCCAGCACTGGTGAGATCCGCCGCCCCGGCACGCGATTGAAGTGCTCGACGTTCGCGGTCAGGAGCTCCAGATCATGGACGAGGGCTGCCGTGGCGGGTGATCACGACCGGGTCACCCGCCTCAGCCTTCCTGATGCACTCCGCGACCGTCTCCGGCGGCAGATGAGGCTGTTCTCGGCCACGGCGCGTCTCCGCGGGGCAGGCGACCAGGCGCCTACGGCTCGCGGCGCAGCATGACGATGGTGCGGTCGTCGCCGAAGGGCGTGCCGTCGGCGAAGACCTCGACCACCGTCTCGATGGCCACCGCGAGCGCCACCAGCGGCTCCTGCGCGTACTTCTGGACGACCTCCTGCAGGCGGTCGAGGCCGAACTCGTCGCCCTTCGGGTTCGCCGCCTCGGTGATCCCGTCGGTGTAGAGCATGACGAGGTCGCCGGGGGCGAGGGTGATGTCCACCTTGTCGTACTCGACCACCGGGAAGAGGCCGAGCGGCATGCCGTTCGCCTCCAGCCGCTGCACGCTGCCGTCCGCCCGGACCAGAAGCCCGGGGTTGTGGCCGGCGTTCGTGTAGGAGAGGCGGCCGGTGCCCGGGTCGAGCGCCATGATGATGGCGGTCACGTAGCGCTCGGGTGGCGTCTTCATGAACAGCCGCCGCGAGACCCTCGCGCACAGTGAGGTCCGGCGCGTGGCCGACCTCGATCGGGCCCATGAGCAGCGCGTCGAAGGAGGCGGCCAGGAGCGAGGCCGCCATCCCCTTGCCCGACACGTCGGCGATGACGATGACCTGCTCGTCGCCCTCGTCGCGGCCCTGGAACTCGTAGAAGTCCCCCGAGACCGCGCGCGAGGCGTCGTTCATCGCGAACACCGAGTAGCCGGGGATCTCCGGGAGCTGGTCCGGCAGCAGCGCGAGCTGGATCTGGCGGGCGATCGCCATCTCCTTCTCGAGCTCGCGGCGGCGCGCACCCTCCTCGGCCAGCGCGAGGTTGCGGATGCGCATGGCGGCCACCGATCCGAGCGCCGAGAGCAGCTCCAGGTCCTGCTCCGCGAAGCGGCGGACGTGGATGCGCGAGCTGAGGACGATCATGCCGTGGATGCCCGACGAGTCGAGGAGAGGCGCCGCCATCAGGCTGCGCACGCCCGAGCTCATGATGCTCTCCGCCGCCGCGAAGCGCGCGTCGGTCTGGGCGTCGAGGACGAGCGCGGCCTGCCCCTTCTCCGCCACCTCGTTCTCGAGGCTGCGCGAGTAGAAGAAGTCCCCCCGGGCCGAGGGCAGGCGGCGGCTCGCGGCGCGCTCCACCCCCCCGTAGGGCTTCTTGAGGAAGATGACCGCTTCCTCGGGCTGGAGGTGGACGAAGGTGCGGTCGAGCACGGCCTCGAGGAGCTCCTCGAGCGTCCCCGAGGCGGCGAGCGCCCGGTGGACCTCGTTGAGGAGCTTGAGGCGGCCGGCCGACTCGCGCTCGGCGGCGGCGATCAGCTCCGAGGCCGAGCGCAGGACGATCGTGTCGGACGAGCTGGTCTTGACGCTGTCCTCGCTCTTGGGCCGGGACACCGAGCCGTCGGCGCCCTCGATCGTGATCACGGTCTCCGAGAGCTTCACGAGGTCGCCCGCGCTCACGCGCCCGGGCACGGCGAGGGGCCGGCCGTTGAGCAGGGTGGTGTTGCGCGAGCCGAGGTCCTCGACCATCCAGGCCTCGCCCTCCCGGTAGAAGCGCGCGTGCTGGCGGGAGAGGAAGCGGTCGGAGAGAACGAGGTCGGCCTTCGACGAGCGCCCCACGATGAGCGAGTCGACCTCGCACAGGTGATCGAAGGGCTCGCCGATCGGGGGCGTGACGCGCAGACGGAGTGGGTTCGGGCTCATCGGGCAGCGGTCGGAACGAGGGATCGTAGCACGGGGCCGCTCCGGTTTCCGTGGTAGTGTCCGGCGCGAACGGAGGCTCCCCGTGCCCAGCTCGATCCGCTCCATCCCTCTCGCTCTGGCCCTCGCCCTCCTGCTGCCCCTCGCCGCGCCCGCGCGCGCCCAGGAGGACCCGGCGGCGCGCTACCGCCAGACCGCCGGCCGCATCCTCGGCCGCGCACTCGTGGACGAGGGCGCCTGGACGCCGGCTGGAGTACCTGACGACACGCATCGGCCACCGCCTGAGCGGCTCGCCGGGCCTCGAGAAGGCCGTCGCCTGGGCCCACGAGGAGATGAAGGCCGAGGGGCTGGAGGGCGTCCGGCTGCAGGCCGTGAAGGTGCCCCGCTGGGTGCGCGGGCGGGAGTGGGCCCGCGTCGTCTCCCCGGTGCAGCGGGAGCTGCCGATGCTCGGCCTCGGCATGAGCGTCGGGACGCCGAAGGAGGGGGTCACCGCGCCCGTCGTGGTGGTGCGGAGCTTCGAGGAGCTGACGGCGCTCGGGCGCGAGAAGGTCGAGGGGAAGATCGTCGCCTTCGCCCCCGACTGGGAGGGCTACGGCCGCACGGTGCGCTTCCGCAGCTCGGGCGCCTCCGCCGCGGCGAAGCTGGGCGCGGTGGCGGTGCTCGTGCGCTCGGCTACCGGCCGCTCGATCGCGTCTCCCCACACGGGGGCCCTCGACTACGAGGAGGGCGTGCCGAAGATCCCGGCGGCCTCGATCACCGTCGAGGACGCCGAGTGGCTGCGCCGGATGGCCGCGGCCGGCGAGACCGTGACCGTCTCGCTCTCGATGGAGGCTCGGCTCGAAGGCGAGGCCGACTCCGCCAACGTCATCGCCGAGATCCGCGGGAGCGAGAAGCCGGACGAGGTGGTCGTCATGGGCGGCCACTACGACTCCTGGGACGTGGGCCAGGGCGCCCACGACGACGGGTGCTCCTGCATGGCCGCCTGGCAGGCGCTCACCATCCTCAAGGAGCTGGGTCTGCGGCCCCGGCGCACGCTGCGGGTGGTCCTCTGGACGAACGAGGAGAACGGCCTCCGGGGCGGCGAAGGCCTACCGCGAGGCCCTCGGCGCCAGCGTCGCGAGCCACGTGGCCGCGATCGAGATGGACGGCGGCTGCGAGCGGCCGGTGGGCTTCGGCTTCTCCGTCGTGAAGCCCGGCGCCGCCCCGCCTTCGCGCCGCGGCGGCGGCCCCGCCGAGCCCGAGGACCCGGACACGGCGAAGGCCCTCGCCACGCTGCGGCGGATCGGCTCGCTCTTCGACGGCATCGACGCCGCCCCCGTGAAGTGGGGCGGCGGCGGGGCCGACATCTCGCCCCTCACCCGGGACGGCGTGCCGGGGCTGTCGCTCGACACGGTGGGCGAGCACTACTTCGACTGGCACCACACCCACGCCGACACGATCGACAAGGTGAGCCCGGCCGACCTGCGCCGCGCCACCGGCATGCTGGCGGTGATGGGCTACGTGCTCGCCGACATGCCCGAGCCGCCTGATGCCCTGAGGGGCCCATGGCCCTGTCAGTCCGAGGATCTTCGTCTTGCCGGGCGACGAGGAATGACAGGGGCGTGGATATAGAATCCCGGTGCGTACCAAGGAGGCGCTTCATGACTGCGGATCGAAACGAGATGAGCCGGCGTCAGTTCACGGCGACCACGTCCTTCGCGGCGGCGGCGGTCGTCGCCGGAGGCGCGCGAGCGCGTGCTCGGCGCGAACGATCGGGTGGTGCTCGCTTCGATCGGCATCCGCGGCCAGGGCGACGCCCTCAAGCAGGGCTTCGCGAAGCTGCCGGGCGTCGAGATCAAGACGCTGTGCGACATCGACGAGAACCTCTTCGCGAGCCGGGCGAACGACCCCGAGCTGAAGGACGTCGCGACCTTCAAGCCCGGCTACCAGAAGGACCTGCGCCGGGTGTTCGACGACAAGGACATCGACGGGGTCATCGTCGCGACCCCGAACCACTGGCACGCGCTCGCCACGATCTGGGCGCTGCAGGCGGGCAAGCACGTCTACGTCGAGAAGCCGGCCTCCCACACGGTGTGGGAAGGCCGCAAGATGGTCGAGGCACAGCAGCGCTACGGCAAGGTCGTGCAGGTCGGCACGATGAACCGCAGCCGACCCGCGGTCCGCCAGGCGATCCAGTTCCTCCACGACGGCGGGATCGGCAAGGTCTACATGGCGCGCGGCCTGTGCTTCAAGTCGCGCCCGGCGATCGGGAAGTACCCCGACGGCCCCATCACCGACGGCCAGGCCGCACCGCCTGAACGTCGAGGCGGGTCCGGTGCCCGAGGGCGTGTGGGACGCGTCCTACCTCGCGAAGGTGGACTACGACCTGTGGCTCGGGCCCGGCGCCGGTCGCGGCCGTTCAACCGCAACCACTTCCACTACAACTGGCACTGGCACTGGCCGTACGGCAACGGCGACACCGGCAACCAGGGCCCGCACCAGTTCGACATCGCCCGCTGGGGCCTCGCGAAGAACGAGCACCCGGTGAAGCTGTCCTCGACCGGCGGCTACTTCGGCCCGCCCGCGTCGCAGGAGACGCCGGACACGCACACGACGCTGTTCGAGTACGCGGACGGGACGCTGTTCGAGTTCGCGACGCGCGGCCAGTACACGAACGACGAGGGCACGCAGCGCATCGGCAACCTCTTCTACGGGACCAAGGGCTGGGTCTGGATCGACGGCGACGGGCGCAAGTGGCAGAGCTACTTCGGCCGCAAGAACGAGAAGGGCCCGGGCTCCGAGGCCCCGCCGGCGCAGGGCGGCAGCGACCCGAACGTCCTCACGAGCCAGGAGTCGTCGCACTACGCGAACTTCGTCGACGCCATCCGCGCGAACGACCCCAAGAAGCTCACCTGCGGCATCGAGGACGGCCACCTGTCGGCCTCGCTCGCGCACCTCGCGAACGTCGCCTACCGGGTCGGCCGGCAGCTGAAGTTCGACGGGAAGACGGAGACGTTCGTGGGCGACGCCGAGGCCGAGCAAGCTCCTCACGCGCCCGTACCGCGCGCCGTACGCCATCCCGGACAAGGTGTAGGCGCCTGTCATCCCGAGGGGCCCGCTCCGGGCCGGGCCCCGAGGGATCCGCATTCCGGCGGATCCCTCGTCGCCCGACGAGGATGGCGCTCCTCGGGATGACGAGCCCGACACGATCGGAGCTCCTCGGGATGACAATGCATCGCCCCTGGCCGGAGCGGGTCGAGGTGGTGGACTCGCACACGGAGGGCGAGCCCACGCGGGTGGTGGTCGAGGGCTGGCCGCAGCCCGAGGGCCGGACGATGGCCGAGCGGCGCTCGTTCCTCCTGGAGCACCAGGACCGGCTGCGCCAGGCCGTCGTCTGCGAGCCGCGCGGGCACGACGCGATGGTCGGGGCGCTGCTTGACGCCGCCGGTCGAGCCGGGATCGGCCGCCGGCGTCGTCTTCTTCAACAACGCCGGCGGGCTCGGCATGTGCGGCCACGGCCTCATCGGCGTCGCGCGCACGCTCGAGCACCTGGGCCGTCTCGCCCCGGGGCCCGTCCGGATCGACACGCCGGTCGGCACGGTCGGCGCCACCCTCGAGCCGGACGGCGCGGTGACGATCGAGAACGTCCCGGCCTTCTGCCACGCGCGCGACGTCGAGGTGGAGGTGCCGGGGCTGGGTCTCGTCACGGGCGACGTCGCGTGGGGCGGCAACTGGTTCTTCCTGACCGAGCTGCCAAGCGTCGCCGCTCGACCTCGCCCACGCCCCGGCCCTCATCGACGCGACGTCGCGCATCCTCGCCGCCCTGCGCGCGCAGGGAGTCACCGGGCGGGACGGGGGCGAGATCGACCACGTCGAGCTGTTCGGCCCGCCGCGTCGGCCGGACGCCGACTCCCGCAACTTCGTCCTCTGCCCCGGCCTCGCCTGGGACCGCTCGCCCTGCGGGACCGGCACGTCCGCCAAGATGGCCGTCCTCGCGGCGCGGGGCAAGCTCGCCCCGGGCGAGCGCTGGCGGCAGGAGAGCCTCACCGGCTCGCTCTTCGAGGGCTGGCTGGAGGAGAGGGACGGGGCTCTCATCCCCCGCGTGCGCGGCCGGGCCTTCGTGACCGGGCGGGCGACGCTCTTCTTCGACCCCCGCGACCCCTTCCGCGAGGGCTTCACCGCGGCCCGATGAGCGCGCCCTCGGCGATCGTGGTCGGAGCCGGCATCGTGGGCGCGGCCTGCGCGGAGGCGCTCGCCGAGGGCCGGTTGCCACGTGACCGTCCTCGAGTCGGCCTTCGCCGGCGCGGGCGCCACCGGCGCCGCCATGGGCCACCTCGTCGTGATGGACGACTCGGAGGCGCAGTTCGCGCTCACGTCCTTCTCGCGGCGCCTCTGGGCCGAGTCCGCCGGGTCGCTTCCCCCGGAGGTCGAGGACGACCCCTGCGGGACGCTGTGGGTCGCGGCGGACGAGGAGGAGATGGGGCACGTCCGGAGAAAGGCCGCCTTCTACGAGGCGCGGGGCGAGAAGGCCGAGGTGCTCGACGCGGCGGCGCTGCGCGAAGGCCGAGCCGCAGCTGCGGCCGGACCTGGTGGGCGCGCTGCGCGTGCCGGGCGACCGCGTCCTCTACCCGCCGGCGGCCGCGCGCCTCCTGCTCGAGCGGGCCCGCCTCCTCGGCACCGAGATCTGGACGGGATTGCGCGTCGAGGCGATCGAGCCGGGCCGCGCCCGCTGCTGCGGGGGACGCTGGCTCGAGGCCGACCTGGTCGTGAACGCGGCCGGGGCCTGGGCGCCGCGCCTCTTCCCCGGCCTCCCGATCGTCCCCCGCAAGGGCCACCTCGTGATCACCGACCGCTACCCCGGCTTTCTCCGCCACCAGGTCGATCGAGCTCGGCTACCTGAAGAGCGTCCACGGCCTCACCCGCGAGTCCGTGGCGTTCAACGTCCAGCCGCGCCGGACGGGGCAGCTGCTCATCGGCTCCTCGCGCGAGCTCGTGGGCTGGGACGACTCGCTGAACGGCCCGCTCCGCGGCCGGATGCTGCGCCGCGCGCACGGAGTACCTGCCCGGGCTCGAGCGCCTGCGCGCGCTGCGCACCTGGGTCGGCTTCCGGCCGGCGACACCGGACGGCCTCCCGCTCGTCGGGATGTGGGAGCCCGGCCTGCTGGGTCGCCGCCGGGCACGAGGGCCTCGGCGTCACGACCGCGCCCGGCACCGCGGCGCTCCTCACCGCTCTCGTCCTCGGCCGGACGCCTCCGATCGACCCGGCCCCGTTCGACCCCCGCCGCCCGATGCCCGCCCATGCCTGAGCGCGTCCGCTTCACGCTCGACGGACGCCCCGCCGAGGCGGACGGGCGGACGAGCCTGCTGGCCGCGCTGTGGAACGCGGGCCTGCGGGCGGTGCGCACGTCGGTGAGTGGCGAGGCGCGCGGCCCGGTGTGCGGCATGGGCGCCTGCTTCGAGTGCCGCGTCACGATCGACGGCGAGCCCCACCGCCGCGCGTGCCTCGAGACGGTCCGCGAGGGGATGGAGGTCCTGTCATTCCGAGGGACACCGTTTGGACGGGTCCCGAGGAATCCGCAGTCTCAGCGCCGGCGGAACCGTCGTCCCTGACGACCGGGCACCGGGCTCGAGGTCGTCGTCGTGGGCGGCGGACCGGCGGGAATCGCGGCGGCCGTCCACGCCGCGGAGGCCGGCGCACGCACGTTGCTCCTCGACGAGCAGGCGCGGCCCGGCGGCCAGATCTGGCGGGGCGACGCGCCCCCGGCCGCCCGCGAGTGGCTCACTCGCCTCGCCCGCTCGGGGGCGACGGTGCTCGCGGGCGCCACGGTGGTGGACGCCCCGGGGCCGAACGAGCTGCTCGTCGAGCGCGACGGCCTTCCGATCCGCGTGGGCTACGAGCGCCTCGTGGTCGCGACGGGCGCGCGCGAGCTCTTCCTCCCCTTCCCGGGCTGGACGCTTCCGGGCGTCGTCGGCGTGGGCGGGGCCCAGGCGCTGCTGAAGGCCGGGGCCCGCTTCGAGGGCCTCCGCGTCGTCGTGGCCGGCTCGGGGCCGCTCCTTCTCGCGGTGGCGGCCGCGTTGAAGCAGGCGGGGGCGCGCCTCGTGGGGATCGCCGAGCAGGCGCCCCTTCCCCGGCTCGCGGCGTTCGGCGCGGGCCTCTGGCGACAGCCCCGACAGGATCGCCGAGGGACTCGGCTACGCGGCCACGCTTCGCGGCGCCCCCTACCGCACGGGCACGTGGGTCCGCGAGGCGCTCGGGGAAGCGGGCGCCATTCAGGTGGTCCTGGGCGGCGCGCGGGCGGGCGAGTTGTGGGAGTGCGACGTGCTGGCCTGCGGCTTCGGCCTCGTTCCGAACCTGGAGCTGCCGCGCCTCCTCGGCTGCGAGACGACGGCCGACGGCGTCGTCGTGGACGCGTCGCAGCGCACGAGCCGGGACGGCGTCTTCGCCTCGGGCGAGCTGTGCCGGATCGCGGGCGTCGAGCACGCGCTGGCCACCGGCGCGATCGCCGGCCTCGCCGCCGCCGGGCGCGCGACGCCGCCGACGCTCGCCCGGCGGCGCGCCGGGGAGACGGCCTTCGCCGGGCGGCTCGCCCGCGCGTTCGCCCTGCGGGACGAGCTACTGTCCCTCGCCCGCCCCGACACGATCGTCTGTCGCTGCGAGGACGTGCCGCTCGGCCGCCTCGCCGCGGCCGGCTCGTCGCGCGAGGCGAAGCTGCACACGCGCGCCGGCATGGGCGCCTGCCAGGGCCGCGTGTGCGGCGCGGCGCTCGGCCTCCTCCGCGGCTTCACGCCCGACCGCGTGCGCCCGCCGCTCGCGCCCGTTCCCGTCGGCGTGCTGGCGGAGAGGACGCCGCAAGCCGCGTCGAGCAGGCGCGGCCCCTGACCAGGAGGAGAGCCATGAAGTGGCAAGGCGTCCTCCCCGCGATCACGACCCCCTTCAAGCCGGACTTCTCCGTGGACGCCGACCTCCTGGTGAGGCAGGTGGACGCGCTCGTCCGCGCCGGCTGCACCGGCGTCGTGGCCCTCGGGTCGCTCGGCGAGGGCGGCTCGCTCTCGTTCGACGAGAAGAAGGCGGTCCTCCGCCTCTGCCGCGAGGCGCTCGCCGGTCGGGCTCCGCTCGTGGCCGGCGTCGCCGCCCTGACCACGGCCGATGCCATCCACCTCGCCGAGCTGGGCGCCGACGCGGGCTGCGAGGGCCTCATGGTCCTGCCTCCGTACGTCTACAAGGGCGACTGGCGCGAGACCCGCGCGCACTTCGACGCGGTCATCGGCGCGACCCCGCTCCCCTGCATGCTCTACAACAACCCGATCGCCTACGGGACCGACGTCGTCCCCGAGCAGATGGTCGACCTCGCGGTGTCCCTCCCGAACTTCGTGGCGGTGAAGGAGTCGAGCGCGGACGTCCGGCGCGTGACTGCCCTGCGCGCGCTCCTCGCCGACCGCCTGGACATCCTCGTCGGGGTGGACGATCTCATCCTGGAGGGAATCCAGGCCGGCGCCACGGGTTGGGTCGCCGGGCTCGCCGACGCGCTGCCGGCCGAGTCGGTCCGCCTCTTCGACCTCGCCGCGGCCGGCCGGGTCGAGGAGGCGCGGGCCATCTACGACTGGTTCATGCCCCTGCTGCGGCTCGACACCGTCCCGAAGTTCGTCCAGCTCATCAAGCTCGTCCAGCAGGAGACGGGGCTCGGCTCGGAGACGGTGCGCCCGCCGCGGCTGGCGCTGGCCTCCCCCGAGCGCGAGGCGGTGCTGGAGCTCGTCCGCTACGCCCTCGCCCGGCGCCCCGCGCTGGGCTGAGCTAAGATCGCCCCATGGCCGTTCTCGTGACCGGCGGCGCCGGGTACATCGGCAGCGCCTTCGTGGAGCAGCTCCTCGCCGCGGGCGAGGAGGTGGCCGTCCTCGACGACCTCTCGCGCGGCCACCGCGCCGCGGTCCACCCGGGTGCCGCCCTCTACGAGGGGCGCATGGGAGACCGCGACCTCGTGGCCCGCATCGCCCGGCAGCACCCGCTCGACGCCTGCGTCCACTTCGCCGCGTTCGCCTACGTCGGCGAGTCGGTCACGGAGCCCGCGCGCTACTTCGACAACAACTTCACGCAGGCCCAGGTCCTCTTCGAGTCGCTCGTGGCCGCGGGCGTGAAGCGGGTCGTGTTCTCCTCGACCTGCGCCACCTACGGCGTCCCGACCGAGGTCCCCATCCCGGAGAGCCACCCGCAGTGGCCGATCAACCCCTACGGCTGGTCGAAGTTCTTCGTCGAGCGCCTTCTCGAGAGCTTCGACCGGGCCTACGGGCTGAAGTTCGTGGCGCTGCGGTACTTCAACGCCGCCGGGGCCACCGCGCGCTCCGGCGAGGCCCACGACCCCGAGACGCACCTCATCCCGCTCGTGCTGGCGGCGGCGGCGGGACGCAGGCCCAAGGTGAGCGTCTTCGGCGACGACTACGACACGCCGGACGGCACCGCGATCCGCGACTACATCCACATCGAGGACCTCGGCGAGGCCCACCTCCTCGCCCTCGCCCACCTGCGGCGCGGGGGAGAGTCGCACTTCCTCAATCTCGGCAACGGCACCGGCTACTCGGTGCTGGAGGTGATCGAGACGGCCCGGCGCGTCACCGGCCTCGACGTGCCGTACGAGAAGAGCCCACGGCGCGAGGGCGACCCGCCGCGGCTCGTGGGCAACGCGACGAAGGCCCACGCGGTGCTCGGCTGGGCGCCGAGGCGGCCATCGCTCGAGGCGATCGTCCGCTCGGCCTGGGAGTGGATGCAGGCACACCCGGACGGCTACGGCCGCTAGTCATTCCGAGGAGCTTTGCCTGGCCGGGCGACGAGGAATCCGCAGTCTCAGCGCCGGCGGATCCCTCTGGACCCGGCTGGACCGGAGTCCCTCGGGATGACAACGCCCCGCGCGAGCGAGGCGAAGACCCCCGCCACGCAGAGGAGCGCGTAGAGGAGCGAAGGCCGCGCGCATGCCGGCCACGAAGCCGGCGGCGCGCTCGGGCCCCACCGCCTCGCGGCCCACGAAGAGGGCGAGCACGAGGCTCGCGACGCCCATGCTCAGCATCTGGCCCACGAGGCGCATGGTGGCGAGCGTCGCGGACGCGACGCCGTAGGAACGCTTCTCGACGCTCGCCATGACCGCGTTCGTGTTCGGGGAGGAGAAGAGAGCGAACCCGGCCCCGAGCAGGAGGAGACAGGCGACCAGGAAGGCGAAGGGCGTCGCGGGGCAGACGAAGGCCAGCAGCGCGAGGCCCACCGCGATGAGGCCCATGCCCGAGGAGGCCACGACCCGCGGGTCGACCCGGTCGGAGAGGCGCCCCGCGAACGGGGAGAGCGCAGCCATCACGAGCGGCTGGGCGGTGAGCAGGCCGCCGGCGGCCTGCGGGCTCAGGCCGCGGACGGACTGGAAGTAGAGGCTGAGGAGGAAGCCCACCGCGAAGGTGGCCGCGTAGTTGATGAGCGCGGCCAGGTTCGAGAACGCGAAGACGCGGTTCTCCGCGAAGAGCGCCATGTCGAGGAGCGGGTGCTCCGCCCGGCGCTCCCAGGCGACGAAGGCAACGAGAGCCACGACGCCGGCCCCGGCGAGCGCCCACCCGGCGGCGGAGGGCACCCGGCCCAGGCCGTACATGAGGGCCGAGAGCCCGGCCCCGTAGAGGACCGCCCCGGGAACGTCGAGGCGGTCGCCGCGGCGACTCGCGCCACTCCCCCACCAGGCCCCACGCGGCGAGCGCGGCCGCGATCGCGCCCAGGGGCACGTTGGCCGCGAACACGCTGCGCCAGCCGAGGTGCTGCGTCAGCAGGCCGCCGAGCGGCGGGCCCAGGGAGAGGCCGAGGTACACCGCGGCCACGTTCACCCCGAGGGCGAGGCCCCGCTTCCCCGGCGGGAAGATCGAGGTGAGGAGTGCGATCCCGGTGCCGAAGACCATCCCGCCGCCGAGGCCCTGGCCGACCCGCCCGGCCACGAGGACGGGATAGGACGGCGCGAGGGCGCACAGGAGCGACGTCACGGTGTAGACGACGAGCCCGCCCACGAAGACGCGCTTCCTCCCGTGGATGTCGGCGAGCTTGCCGAAGGGCACGAGGAAGACGGCGGCGGACAGCAGGTACGCGGTGGCCACCCAGCCGAGGTCGACCGCGTGGAGGCCCATCTCCCGGCCGATCGCGGGCAGCGCCACGTTCGTGGCCGACCCCATGAACGGCGTCAGGAAGGACGCGAGGGTCGCCACCGCGAGGGCGACGCGCTCGTTCGTGCGCGGCGGCGGGCTCACGGGCGCGCGAGGGCGCTCGCGGCGGCGGCGTCCACGATGAAGGTGCGATCGCGGGCGAGCTGGACGGGGACGCTCCGCGCGTCGAGCGGGCCCTCGAGGGCGCGGGCGAGCATCGCCGCCTTCCCGGCGCCGGCCACGAGGACGAGGACGTCGCGGGCGGCCTCGATCACGGGTGGCGTGATCGTCATCCGCCGGAAGGGCGGCTTCTCTCCCGTCACGGCCACGACGCGCTCGATGGCGCTCGTCGAGGGCCGGCGAGCCGGGGAAGAGAGACGCGGTGTGGCCGTCCTCCCCCATGCCGAGGATCACGACGTCGAGCGGGTCGGGCAGGAGCTGGCCGTAGGCCCGCGCGGCCATGTCGGCATCGGCGGCGTCCGCCGGCATGCGGCAGGCGCGGGCGAGGGCCTCGGGGCGACCGGCGAAGAGCGACTCGGCGGCGAGGCGATAGTTGCTGTCCGGGTGGTCGAAAGGGACGGCCCGCTCGTCGCCGAAGAACCAGTCGATCGCGCCCCAGGGCACCGCGGCGGCGAGGGCGGACGTCGCGAGCACCTCGTACGTCGCGCGCGGGGTCCCTCCGCCCGCGAGCGCCACCGAGCACCCGCCCCGCGAGGCCACCGCGGCCCGCGTCCGCTCGACGATCCACTCGGCCGCGCGCCGGGCGAGGGCGCGCGGGTCGGGGACGACGACGACCTGCGGGCTCACCTCGCCCCGGCGAGCGGCCGCCAGCGCCGGCCGTCCTGGCGGGGCAGCGCGTCCGCCTCGCGGGGGCCGGCGCTCCCCCGCTCGTAGAAGGCGGGCTCGTCCGGCGACGCCTCCCAGCCCTCGAGGACCGGCGCGAGGAGGCTCCACGCCTGCTCGTCCCCGTCGCGCCGGGCGAAGAGCGTGGCGTCGCCCCTCATCGCGTCGAGGAGCAGCTTCTCGTACGCGTCCCCGGGGGCGCGGTGGAAGGCGTCCCCGTAGGCGAAGTCCATGTGCACGCTGCCCACGGTGAGGTCGTCGCCGGGGACCTTGGTGGCCACGGAGAGGGCGATCCCCTCGTCGGGCTGGATGCGGAGCACGAGCACGTTCGGCTCGATGAGCTGGCAGACGTCCTCGCGCCCGAAGAGGCAGAAGGGGATCTGCTGGAAGTGGATCGAGACCTCGGTGGTGCGCCGCGCGAGGCCCTTGCCCGCGCGGACGTAGAAGGGCACGCCCTGCCAGCGCCAGTTGTCCACGTGGAAGCGCAGCGCCGCGTAGGTGGGCGTGCGCGAGCCCCTCGCGACGCCCTCCTCCTCGCGGTACCCGGCGTACTGCCCGTGCACGGCGTCGGACGGCGAGAGCGGCCGCACCGAGCGCAGGAGCTTCAGCTTCTCGTCGCGGATGTCGTCGGCCCCGAAGGTGGCCGGGAGCTCCATGGCCACGAGGGCGAGGAGCTGCAGCAGGTGGTTCTGGACGACGTCGCGCACGACGCCCGTCGCGTCGTAGAACTTCCCGCGCCGCTCGATCCCGATCTCCTCCGCCATCGTGATCTGGACCTGGTCGACGTACTTGCGGTTCCAGAGGGGCTCGAAGATCGAGTTGCCGAAGCGGAAGACGAGGATGTTCTGGACCGTCTCCTTGCCGAGGTAGTGGTCGATGCGGAAGGTCTGCCGCTCGTCGAGGGCGCCCGCCACCAGGCAGTTGAGCTCCCGCGCGGAGGCGAGGTCGCGGCCGAAGGGCTTCTCGATCACGACCCGCGACCACGGCGCGCCGTTCGGCGGGTGGAGGAGGCCCGCGTCGCGCAGCCCCGCGAGGATCGGCGGGAAGGAGGCCGGCGGGACCGCGAGGTAGAAGAGCCGGTTGCCGGCGGTCGCGCGGCGCCGCTCGGCGCCTGCGATCGCCTCGCGGAGCGCCGACCAGGCCTCGGGCTTCGTGTAGTCGCCCGCGATCGTGTCGATGCCCGCCGCGAACGCGCTCCAGGTCGCCTCGTCCACCGCCGCGCCGGAGAACCGCTCGACCGACTGGCGGAGCTGGGCGCGGTAGGCCTCGGCCGGGCCGACGGAGGTGCTGGTCGCGACGATCCCGAAGGGCGACGGCAGCTCGCCCGACCGCGCGAGGGCGTAGAGCGCCGGGATGATCTTGCGGTGCGCGAGGTCGCCGGTCGCGCCGAACAGGACGACCGTGCACGGGTCGGGAGGCCGCGAGGGCAGGCTGGCCGGGGTGCTCGACGCCTCGACGTGCAGGGGAGGGCTCATCGCGACAGGGTGTCAGGCGGTGGCGGCCAGGGCCTTCCGGCGCGACCGCACCGCCTCGGCGAAGGCGTCGAGCAGCGGCTCCGTTCGCTCCCAGCTCATGCAGGCGTCGGTGATGCTCTGGCCGCGGACGAGGCTGCGGCGGCCCTCGTGGTCCTGGCGGCCGTCCACGAGGAAGCTCTCCATCATCACGCCGGCGAGGGCGGCGTTGCCGTCGGCCACGGAGGCGGCGACCTCTCCCGCCACCGCGGCCTGGCGCACGTGGTCCTTGCCGCTGTTGGCGTGGCTGCAGTCGACCATCAGGCGGGGCGGCAGCGAGGCGCCGCGCAGGGCCTCGACCGCGGCCGCCACCGACTCGGCCCCGTAGTTCGGCCCGCGGGTGCCCCCGCGCAGGATGAGGTGGCAGTCGCGATTGCCGAGGGTCTCCACGATGGCGGCGACGCCCTGCTTCGTGACGCTCAGGAAGTGGTGGGGGTGGGAGGCGCTGGCGATCGCCTCGATCGCCCCCTTCGTCCCGCCGTCCGTCCCGTTCTTGAAGCCCACCGGCATGCTGAGGCCGGAGGCCAGCTCCCGGTGCACCTGGCTCTCGGAGGTCCGGGCGCCGATCGCCCCCCACGACACGAAGTCGGCGAGGAACTGGGGGCTGATCGGGTCGAGGAACTCCGTGCCCGCGGGGAGCCCGAGCGCGGCCACGTCGGCCAGGAAGCGCCGGGCGAGGCGCAGGCCGTCGTTGATCGCGAAGCTGCCGTCGAGCCTCGGGTCGTTGATGAGCCCCTTCCAGCCCACGGTGGTCCGGGGCTTCTCGAAGTAGACCCGCATGACGACGAAGAGGTCCTCGCCGAAGGCGACGGCCTTCTCGCGGAGGCGGTGCGCGTACTCGAGGCCCGCCCCGGGGTCGTGGATGGAGCAGGGGCCCACCACCACCAGCAGGCGGTCGTCGTGGCCGTGGAGAATCCGCCCGATCGCCTCCCGGGAGAGGGCGACGAGCGCGGTCGCCTCCGGCGTCTCCGGGATCTCCTCCATGAGGATTCCCGGCGGCAGCAGGGGGCGCAGGCTCCGGATGCGGACGTCGTCGGTGCGGTACGGCATCCGACCATCCTA
>CAWFSB010000041.1:0-85386 GCA_963818355.1 uncultured Acidobacteriota bacterium
CCGCGTCCGTGACGAGAGCGGTGCCCGCGGCAGTACCGTCGCTCGTCCACAGCTCGAATCCGTGGGCCGGGTCATAGGCAGTGAAGAAGAGCGTGTCGCCCACGACGGTGAGCGAGCCCGGGTTCGACCAGGCGGCGCCGGGAGCGACGGGGTAGGTTCCGCCCTCGGTCCCATCCGTCCGCCACAGTCTCGGGCCGCCCGTCGAGTCCTTCGCGGCGAAGTACACCACGCCGTTCATGAGGGTCAGGCCGAGCGGATCGGAGGAGGCGGCACCGGGGTTGATGTCCTTGAGGCGGTGCGTCCCCGGCGTCGTGCCGTCGGTCAACCAGAGCTCCCGATCGTCGCTCTGGTCGACCGCCGAGAACACCACGACGCCTCCCACTTCGACGAACTCGTTTGGGTAGCCTGACGCTGCGTTGACGGTGGTGTTGATCTCCTTGAGCTTGTAGGCCCGCTGGGCCTCGGCCTGGGTTCCCATCGACGCCAACGCCGCAAGAATCAGCGCTCGTACCACGCAGCTATTCGTCTTCATGAGTTCCTCTGTCACGCGAGGGCGTTGGGGAAGACACGGCCAGAGGAGTGGCGATCGGCTCCGCCGACTGGAGCCAACGGCCCGGCGCCGTCCGGTTGCTCGGATCGCCCACCACACCTCTGTCGCCGCCCGGGGTGCCTGGCGAGAGCCTGGACCCCGTCAGCCCATTCACGTCTCGACCGGATGGGCTCAAGGCTGCGCTGGCCTGCCCGTCGTGTCAATGGTGCCGTTGAAGGATCTTGCAGCAGGTGAGCGAGTTGCTGGCCGGGTGAGCCGATTTTCGATCCGCTGGTAGTCGCGCCGACCCGTCGCACGCGGCCCCGTGACAAGAACGCGCTATCCTTGCCGCCATGAAGTGGCAAGGCGTCCTCCCCGCGATCACGACCCCCTTCAAGCCGGACTTCTCCGTGGACGCCGACCTCCTGGTGAAGCAGGTGGACGCGCTCGTCCGCGCCGGCTGCACCGGCGTCGTGGCCCTCGGGTCGCTCGGCGAGGGCGGCTCGCTCTCGTTCGACGAGAAGAAGGCGGTCCTCCGCCTCTGCCGCGAGGCGCTCGCCGGTCGGGCTCCGCTCGTGGCCGGCGTCGCCGCCCTGACCACGGCCGATGCCATCCACCTCGCCGAGCTGGGCGCCGACGCGGGCTGCGAGGGCCTCATGGTCCTGCCTCCGTACGTCTACAAGGGCGACTGGCGCGAGACCCGCGCGCACTTCGACGCGGTCATCGGCGCGACCCCGCTCCCCTGCATGCTCTACAACAACCCGATCGCCTACGGGACCGACGTCGTCCCCGAGCAGATGGTCGACCTCGCGGTGTCCCTCCCGAACTTCGTGGCGGTCAAGGAGTCGAGCGCGGACGTCCGGCGCGTGACCGCCCTGCGCGCGCTCCTCGCCGACCGCCTGGCGATCCTGCGTCGGGGTGGACGATCTCATCCTGGAGGGGATCCAGGCGGGCGCCACGGGTTGGGTCGCCGGGCTCGCCGACGCGCTGCCGGCCGAGTCGGTCCGCCTCTTCGACCTCGCCGCGGCGGGCCGGGTCGAGGATGCGCGGGCGATCTACGACTGGTTCATGCCCCTGCTGCGGCTCGACACCGTCCCGAAGTTCGTCCAGCTCATCAAGCTCGTCCAGCAGGAGACGGGGCTCGGCTCGGAGACGGTGCGCCCGCCGCGGCTGCCCCTGGCCTCGCCCGAGCGCGAGGCGGTGCTGGAGCTCGTCCGCTACGCCCTCGCCCGGCGCCCCGCGCTGGGCTGAGCTAAGATCGCCCGACATGATCGAGATGAAGCCGGACGCGCGCGTGTTCGTGGCCGGGCACCGCGGCCTCGTGGGGTCGGCGATCGTGCGGCGCCTGGAGGCGGAGGGCTTCTCCCGGGTCCTGACCGCGACCCGCGAGCAGCTCGACCTGCGCGACCAGGCGGCGGTCAACTACTGGTTCCGGGCCAACCGCCCCGAGTACGTGTTCCTGGTGGCGGGCACCGTGGGGGGCATCCTCGCGAACTCCACCCGCCCCGCCGAGTTCATCTACGACAACATGATGATCCACGCCACCGTGGTGCACGCGGCGCACCTCTTCCCGGTGAAGCGGCTGCTCTACCTCGGCAGCTCCTGCATCTACCCGCGCGACTGCCCCCAGCCGATGAAGGAGGAGCACCTCCTCTCCGGGTACCTCGAGCCCACGAACGAGCCCTACGCGATCGCCAAGATCGCGGGGATCAAGCTCTGCCAGGCCTACCGGAAGCAGTACGGCTGCGACTTCATCTCGGCCATGCCCACGAACCTGTACGGGCCGAACGACAACTTCGACCTCGCGAGCTCGCACGTGCTGCCCGCCCTCATCCGCAAGTTCCACGACGCGAAGGCCGAGGGCCGGACGGAGGTCCCCATCTGGGGCACCGGCTCCCCGCGCCGGGAGTTCCTGCACGTGGACGACCTCGCGGACGCGTGCGTCTTCCTCGTGCGCCGCTACGACGCGGCCGAGCACGTCAACGTGGGCACCGGGGAGGACCTCACGATCCGCGAGCTCGCGGAGATGGTGCGCGACATCGTCCACCCCGGCGCGACACTCGCCTTCGACGCGTCCAAGCCCGACGGCACGCCGAAGAAGCTCCTCGACGTCTCGCGGCTGCACGCGCTCGGCTGGCGCCACCGCATCGGCCTGCGCGAGGGGATCCTGTCGTCCTACCGCTGGTTCCTCGAGAACCACAGCCACGCGCGCGGCGCCGGGAAGGGCGCCGCCGCCTAGAGCCGCCTCCAGGGAGACCGAACATGGCCGTTCTCGTGACCGGCGGCGCCGGGTACATCGGCAGCGCCTTCGTGGAGCAGCTCCTCGCCGCGGGCGAGGAGGTGGCCGTCCTCGACGACCTCTCGCGCGGCCACCGCGCCGCCGTCCACCCGGGTGCCGCCTTCTACGAGGGGCGCACGGGAGACCGCGACCTCGTGGCCCGCATCGCCCGGCAGCACCCGCTCGACGCCTGCGTCCACTTCGCCGCGTTCGCCTACGTCGGCGAGTCGGTCACGGAGCCCGCGCGCTACTTCGACAACAACTTCACGCAGGCCCAGGTCCTCTTCGAGTCGCTCGTGGCCGCGGGCGTGAAGCGGGTCGTGTTCTCCTCGACCTGCGCCACCTACGGCGTCCCGACCGAGGTCCCCATCCCGGAGAGCCACCCGCAGTGGCCGATCAACCCCTACGGCTGGTCGAAGTTCTTCGTCGAGCGCCTCCTCGAGAGCTTCGACCGGGCCTACGGGCTGAAGTTCGTGGCGTTGCGGTACTTCAACGCCGCCGGCGCCACCGCGCGCTCCGGCGAGGCGCACGCACCCCGAGACGCACCTCATCCCGCTCGTGCTGGCGGCGGCGGCGGGACGCAGGCCCAAGGTGAGCGTCTTCGGCGACGACTACGACACGCCGGACGGCACCGCGGTCCGCGACTACATCCACATCGAGGACCTCGGCGAGGCCCACCTCCTCGCCCTCGCCCACCTGCGGCGCGGGGGAGCGTCGCACTTCCTCAATCTCGGCAACGGCACCGGCTACTCGGTGCTGGAGGTGATCGAGACGGCCCGGCGCGTCACCGGCCTCGACGTGCCGTACGAGAAGAGCCCACGGCGCGAGGGCGACCCGCCGCGGCTCGTGGGCAACGCGACGAAGGCCCACGCGGTGCTCGGCTGGGCGCCGAGGCGGCCGTCGCTCGAGGCGATCGTCCGCTCGGCCTGGGAGTGGATGCAGGCGCACCCGGACGGCTACGGCCGCGTAGCTCGCGTCATTCCGAGGAGCCTTGCCTGGCCGGGCGACGAGGAATCCGCAGTCTCCGCGCCGGCGGATCCCTCGGGACCCGGCGGGACCGGAGTCCCTCGGGATGACAACGCCCCGCGCCAGCGAGGCGAAGACCCCCGCCACGCAGAGGAGCGCGTAGAGGGCGAAGGCCGCACGCATGCCGGACACGAACCCGGCGGCTTGCCCGGGCCCCACCGCCTCGCGGCCCACGAAGAGGGCCAGCACGAGGCTCGCGACGCCCATGCTCAGCATCTGGCCCACGAGCCGCATGGTGGCGAGGGTCGCGGACGCGACGCCGTAGGAGCGCTTCTCGACGCTCGCCATGACCGCGTTCGTGTTCGGCGAGGAGAAGAGGCCGAACCCGGCCCCGAGCAGGAGGAGGCAGGCGACCAGGAAGGCGAAGGGCGTCGCGGGAGCCGACGAGCGCCAGCAGGGCGAGGCCCACCGCGATGAGGCCCATGCCCGAGGAGGCGACGACCCGCGGGTCGACCCGGTCCGAGAGGCGCCCCGCGAACGGGGAGAGCGCCGCCATCACGAGCGGCTGGGCGGTGAGCAGGCCGCCGGCGGCCTGCGGGCTCAGGCCGCGGACGGACTGGAGGTAGAGGCTGAGGAGGAAGCCCACCGCGAAGGTGGCCGCGTAGTTGATGAGCGCCGCCAGGTTCGAGAACGCGAAGACGCGGTTCTCCGCGAAGAGCGCCATGTCGAGGAGCGGGTGCTCCGCCCGGCGCTCCCAGGCGACGAAGGCAACGAGGGCCACGACGCCGGCCCCGGCGAGCGCCCACCCGGTCGGCGGAGGGCAGCCGGCCCAGGCCGTACATGAGGGCCGAGAGCCCGGCCCCGTAGAGGACCGCCCCGGGGACGTCGAGGCGGTCGCCGCGGCGACTCGCGCCACTCCCCCACCAGGCCCCACGCGGCCATCGCTGCCGCGATCGCGCCCAGGGCGCACGTTGGCCGCGAACACGCTGCGCCAGCCGAGGTGCTGCGTCAGCAGGCCGCCGAGCGGCGGGCCCAGCGAGAGGCCGAGGTACACCGCGGCCACGTTCACCCCGAGGGCGAGGCCCCGCTTCCCCGGCGGGAAGATCGAGGTGAGGAGCGCGATCGCCGGTGCCGAAGATCATCCCGCCGCCGAGGCCCTGGCCGACCCGCCCGGCCAGGAGGAAGGGGATAGGACGGCGCGAGGGCGCACAGGAGCGACGTCACGGTGTAGACGAGGAGCCCGCCCACGAAGACGCGCTTCCTCCCGTGGATGTCGGCGAGCTTCCCGAAGGGCACGAGGAAGACGGCGGCGGAGAGCAGGTACGCGGTGGCCACCCAGCTCAGGTCGACGGCGTGGAGGCCCATCTCGCGGCCGATCGCGGGCAGCGCGACGTTCGTCGCCGAGCCCATGAAGGGCGTCAGGAAGGACGCGAGCGTCGCCACCACGAGGGCGACGCGCTCGTTCGTCCGCGGCGGGGCGCTCACGGGCGCGCGAGCGCGCTCACTTCGCGCCGTCGAGCGGCCGCCAGCGCCGGCCGTCCTGGCGAGGCAGCGCGTCGGCCTCCCGGGGACCGGCGCTCCCCCGCTCGTAGAAGGCGGGCTCGTCCGGGGACGCCTCCCAGCCCTCGAGGACCGGCGCGAGAAGGCTCCACGCCTGCTCGTCCCCGTCGCGCCGGGCGAAGAGCGTGGCGTCGCCCCGCATCGCGTCGAGGAGCAGCTTCTCGTACGCGTCCCCGGGGGCGTGGTGGAAGGCGTCCGCGTAGGAGAAGTCCATCCGCACGCTGCCCACGGTGAGGTCGTCGCCGGGGACCTTGGTGGCCACGGAGAGGGCGATCCCCTCGTCCGGCTGGATGCGCAGGACGAGCACGTTCGGCTCGATGAGCTGGCAGACGTCCTCGCGCCCGAAGAGGCAGAAGGGGATCTGCTGGAAGTGGATCGCGACCTCGGTGGTGCGCCGCGCGAGGCCCTTGCCCGCGCGGACGTAGAAGGGCACGCCCTGCCAGCGCCAGTTGTCCACGTGGAAGCGCAGCGCGGCGTAGGTGGGGGTGCGCGAGCCCTTCGCGACGCCCTCCTCCTCGCGGTACCCGACGTACTGGCCGTGCACGGCGTCGGACGGCGAGAGCGGCCGCACCGAGCGCAGGAGCTTCAGCTTCTCGTCGCGGATGTCGTCGGCCCCGAAGGTGGCCGGGAGCTCCATGGCCACGAGGGCGAGAAGCTGCAGCAGGTGGTTCTGCACCACGTCGCGCACGACGCCGGTCGCGTCGTAGAACTTCCCGCGCCGCTCGACCCCGATCTCCTCCGCCATCGTGATCTCGACCTGGTCGACGTACTTCCGGTTCCAGAGCGGCTCGAAGATCGAGTTGCCGAAGCGGAAGACGAGGATGTTCTGGACCGTCTCCTTGCCGAGGTAGTGGTCGATGCGGAAGGTCTGCCGCTCGTCGAGGGCGCCCGCCACCAGGCAGTTGAGCTCCCGCGCGGAGGCGAGGTCGCGGCCGAAGGGCTTCTCGATCACGACCCGCGACCACGGCGCGCCGTTCGGCGGGTGCAGGAGGCCCGCGTCGCGCAGGCCGGCGAGGATGGGCGGGAAGGAGACGGGCGGGACCGCGAGGTAGAAGAGCCGGTTGCCGCCCGTCGCGCGGCGCCGTTCGGCTTCCGCGATCGCCTCGCGGAGCGCCGACCAGGCCTCGGGCTTCGTGTAGTCGCCCGCGACCGTGTCGATGCCCGCCGCGAAGGCGCTCCAGGCCGTTCTCGTCCACCGCCTTGCCCGAGAAGCGCTCGACCGACTGCCGGAGCTGGGCGCGGTAGGCCTCGGCCGGCCCCACGGAGGTGCTGGTCGCGACGATGCCGAAGGGCGACGGCAGGTCGCCGTCGCACGCCAGCGCGTAGAGGGCCGGAACGATCTTGCGGTGCGCGAGGTCGCCGGTCGCGCCGAACAGGACCACCGTGCACGGGTCCGGGGGCCGGGCAGGCTGGCTGGCAGGCGTGCTCGACGCCTCGACGTGCAGGGGAGTCATTGGGTGAGTGTACCGGCCCGCCCGGACATTGACGCCGGCCGAGCATGGTGGGATGATCCCACCATGCCGACCTCGAGAGCCGACGTCAAGAAGCGGGTCGTGTTGCCCGCGGCCAGGCCCGGGGACGTGTTCGACATCCAGCCCCAGGGCGACGACCGAATCCTGCTGGTGCGCCTCGAGAGGCCGGCTCCCGGCCCGGCGATGACGCGGGCTCGCTGCCTTCAGGCCATCGCTTCCGCCCCCCTGCGGATGAACACGACCTGGGAGGCCTTGAGGGCCCTCACCCGAGAGCCGTGATCCTCCTCGATACCAACGTCCTCATCTACGCTTCGACCCCACGCTCGCCCTTCCTGAGATGGGCGCGCGAGGTGATCGCCGAGGGGGTGTCGGGGGACGGCGCGGCGACGAGTGTCGTCAGCGTCGCGGAGATCTGCGTCGGCGACGCCGAACCGGAGAGCGTCGCCGAGAGGATTCGGAGCTGGGGTGTCGCCGTGCTCGACGTCCCGGCCGTCGCGGCCGAGCCCTGCGCCCGGGCCTACCGGGAGTACCGGGAGCGTCGACGGTCCGGGTCCGACCGCGACGCGCCGCTCCTGCCCCTGCCCGACTTCTTCATCGGCGCGCATGCCGAGATCATGGGGTGGCCGATCGCCACCGCGGACGAGGGGCGATTCCGGACCTACTTCCCGTCCGTCGTCCTGAAGACGCCCTGAAGGCCGCCCTCGGCCCGGTCAGGCGGTGGCGGCGAGGGCCTTGCGCCGCGAGCGCACCGCCTCGGCGAAGGCGTCGAAGAGCGGCTCGGTCCGCTCCCAGCTCATGCAGGCGTCGGTGATGCTCTGGCCGTGGGTGAGGTTGCGGCCGGCCCTCGTGGTCCTGGCGGCCGTCCACGAGGAAGCTCTCCATCATCACGCCCGCGATGGCGGCGCTGCCGCCGGCCACGCTCTTCGCCACCTCCGAGGCCACCGCGGCCTGGCGCACGTGGTCCTTGCCGCTGTTGGCGTGGCTGCAGTCGATCATCAGGCGGGGAGGCAGCGCGGCGGCGCGAAGCGCCTCGATCGCCGCGGCCACCGGCTCGGGCCCGTAGTTCGGGCCGCGGCTGCCCCCGCGCAGGATGAGGTGGCAGTCGCGGTTGCCGAGGGTGGCCACGATCGCGGCCACACCCTGCTTGGTGACGCTCAGGAAGTGGTGCGGGTGGGAGGCGCTGGCGATCGCCTCGATCGCGCCCCTCGTGCCGCCGTCGGTGCCGTTCTTGAACCCCACCGGCATGCTGAGTCCGGACGCCAGCTCGCGGTGCACCTGGCTCTCGGAGGTCCGGGCACCGATCGCCCCCCACGACACGAAGTCGGCGAGGAACTGGGGGCTGATGGGGTCGAGGAACTCCGTGCCCGCGGGCAGCCCGAGGGCGGCCAGGTCGGCCAGGAAGCGCCGGGCCAGGCGCAGGCCGTCGTTGATCGCGAAGCTGCCGTCGAGCCTCGGGTCGTTGATGAGGCCCTTCCAGCCCACCGTGGTCCGGGGCTTCTCGAAGTAGACCCGCATGACGACGAAGAGGTCCTCGCCGAAGGGGAGGGCCTTCTCGCGGAGGCGGTGCGCGTACTCGAGGCCGGCCCCCGGGTCGTGGATGGAGCAGGGGCCCACCACCACGAGGAGTCGGTCGTCCTGGCCGTGCAGGATCCGGCCGATGGCCTCCCGGGAGAGAGCGACGAGAGCGGTGGCCTCCGGCGTCTCCGGGACCTCCTCCATGAGGATGCCCGGCGGAAGCAGGGGACGCAGGCTCTGGATGCGGACGTCGTCGGTGCGGTACGGCATCCGACCATCGTACCGCACGACGGCGACTCCCGCCCTTGCCGGCAGGATGGCTCAGGCCTTCGCCGAGCGCCGCCTTCACGCGCGCCGGGGTCATCGGCAGCCGGAAGAGCCGGGCCCCCGTCGCGTCGAAGCACCGCGTTCGCGATCGCCGCCCCCATGGGGACGATGGCGGGCTCGCCGCCTCCCTGCGGCGTGAGGGCGTCGTTCTTCACGAGGACCGTCTCGATCTTCGGGAGCCACGAGAAGCGCGGGATCTCGTAGGTGTCGAAGTTGTCGTCGAGGACCTTTCCGTCGCGGATCCGGACCTCCTCGCTGAGCACGTACCCGAGGCCCATCGTGATGCAGCCCTCGACCTGCATCGTCGCCCCGTCGGGGTTCACGACGACCCCCATGTCCTGGGCGCAGACGACGCGCTCGACCCTCACCGCCCCGGTCGCCGCGGTCCACCTTCACCTCGACGGCGAGGGTGGCGTAGGTGCCGGAGTCGACCCCGCAGGCGACGCCCCAGCCGCGCCCGCTCGGCGCGGGGGCAGGCGTCCAGCCGAACGCCTTCGCCGCCTCCTGCAGGACCCGCCGCATGCGCTCGTCGCCCATGTTGCGCAGGCGGAACTCGACCGGGTCGAGCCCGGCCGCCGCCGCCATGACGTCGACGTGGGACTCGCGGGCCCACACGTTCATGTTCGCCCCGGGCGCGCGCCAGGGGCCGGTGCCGAAGCGGTGAGGCGGCGCCCCGGCGTCCCTCGAGCCGCGGAAGACCCGCGTGCGGGTGTTGGGCACGTCGTAGAAGAGCTGCGCCGCGCGGTCGCCCGCGAAGTAGACGTCGTAGTCCCAGAGGGTGATCTTCCCGCCGTCGTCCATCGCCGAGACGATCTTCACGATGCAGGCCGGGTCGAACGCGTCGTAGAAGAACTCCTCGGCGCGGGTGAAGGCCACCTGCACCGGCCGGCCGGTGATCTTCGCGAGGCGCGCCGCCTCCTCGGACTGGCGGCCGGAGCTCTTCCCGCCGAAGCCCCCGCCGACGTAGGGGGTGACGACCCGGACGTTCTTCGGGTCGAGCGAGAGGGCCTGCGCGAGCCCGTCCCGCGTCGGGAAGGGCGTCTGGGTCGAGGCCCAGACGGTGAGCTTCTCCGCCCTCGAACGCGGCCGTCGACGTGTGCGGCTCGATCGGCGCGTGGGCGACGTAGCCCTTGTGGAAGGTGCTCTCGAACCGGCGGGCGCGGCCGCGCGGGCCGCCTCCACGTCCCCCCGGACGCCCTTCTCCTCCGGCGCCCCCGCCCGTCCCAGGAGATCGTCGAAGATCCCGTCCGTGTCCGCCCCGGGCGGGGCGGCGTTCCACTCCGGCCGCAGGCGCGCGAGGGCCGCCTCCGCGACCTCGGGGTCCGCGTGCAGCACCGCGACGATCCCGTCCTGGTTGACGACCGTCACGCCGTCCAGCTTCGCGGCCTCGGAGGTGTCCACGCGGGCGAGGGTCGCCCCGTGGGCGGGCGGGCGCAGGATGCGCGCGTGCAGCAGGCCCGGGCAGGCGGATGTCGCCGGCGTACTTGCCGGCGCCCGTGACCTTGTCGACGGCGTCGAGCCGCCGGGGCGAGCGGCCCATGACCGTGAACTCCGGGACCGGCCCGCAGCACCGCCTTCTCGTCCACCGTCCGCGTGATCGCCTGGCCCTTCGCGAGCGCGCCGTAGCTGACCTTGCGGCGCCGGCTCGCCCTTCACGGAGACGACGCCGTTCTCGACGACGAGCCGGTCCTTCGGCACGCCCAGCTGCTCGGAGGCGAGCCGCACCAGGACCAGCCGGGCCTCGGCGGCGGCCGCGCGCAGCGCCGGGCCGAACATGCGCGTGGTCAGCGACCCGAAGGTCCCCATGTCGAAGGGGCAGCGGTCGGTGTCGCCCATGACCATCTCGATCGCGTCGAGGCCCACGCCCAGGTCCTCGGCGGCCATCTGGGCGAGCGAGGTCGTGACGCCCTGGCCCATCTCGATCTTGCCGGAGAAGACGGTGCACGCGGCCGTCCTCGCCGATGCGGAGGTAGGCGTTGAGGTCGGTGGGATAGCCGCGGCCCTGGGCCTCGGCGTCCGACGGGCCGAGGCGGACGAGGACGACGATGCCCCCGCCGACGAGCTTCAGGAACGAGCGGCGGTCGAGGTCGGGGCTCATGGCCGTCCTCCTGTCCGCGCCGCGCGACCGACTCGATGGCCTCCAGGATCCGCTTGTAGGCGCTGCAGCGGCAGAGGTTGCCCTCCATCGCGCCGATCACCTTCTCGCGCGAGGGGTGGGGGTCCGCGAGGAGCAGGCCGTAGGCGTTCATGATCATCCCCGGCGTGCAGTAGCCGCACTGGAACCCGCCGTGGTCGACGAACGCCTGCTGGATCGGGTGGAGCTTGCCGCCCGCCGCCAGCCCCTCGATCGTGGTGACCTTCTTGTCCTGGACGTCGGCGAGCGAGGCCTGGCAGGACCGGACGGCCTTCCCGTCCACGACCACCGTGCAGGACCCGCAGAGGCCGACGCCGCAGCCGTACTTCGTGCCGGTGAGCCCGAGGTCGGTGCGCAGCGCCCACAGGAGCGAACGCTGGTCGTCCGTCTCCAGGCGGACGGGCTTGCCGTTCAGGGTGAAGGAGACATTCCGTCGCATGGGCTCTCCGATCGCGCGCCCGTAGCCGTCGGCGTGTACCTGTCTCATACGCCCGCCCGCGGGCGAGGTCAACGAGAATCGGCCGGCCGTTCGGGACCCCGGGCGGCGCTACCCGCCGGCGCGAGAGCTCCGGCGCTGCCAGCGCTCGCGGGCCCGCGCCTGCTCGGCCTCCCGCGTCTTCGGCGGGGCCGAGGTCACGAGGCGCTCCACGAGCCGCCTCGTGGCGTCGGCCACCGCCTCGACCGCCTCGTCGAAGGCCGCGGCGTTCGCCTGCGACGGGCGCGTCACGCCGGCGATCTTGCGCACGTACTGCAGGGCGGCGGCCCGAATCTCCTCCTCGGTCGCCGGCGGCACGAAGTTGTGGAGCGTCCGGATGCTGCGGCACATGGGGCAATGGTAGCCTGAGGGCGGAAGGAGGCCCTCATGAGCGCACCGACTCTCGCGGCGAGGTGGTCGAGCTGGGGACCGCAGCTGCGGAGCGTGCTCCGGATCGTCGCCGCTCTCATCTTCGTGCAGGCGGGCACGGTGAAGCTCTTCGCGTTCCCGATCGGGATGCCGCCGAACGGGGGCACCGCCGTCCTTCCCGTCCCAGATCTGGATCGGCGGGTTCCTGGAGGTCGTGGGCGGGGCCCTCCTGGCCCTCGGGCCTCTTCACGCGTCCGGTCGCGTTCCTGATGTCCGGGATGATGGCGGTCGCGTACTTCCAGTTCCACTCCCCCGGCGGCTTCTGGCCCGCGGTGAACGGCGGGACGGCCGCGGTGATCTACTGCTTCGTGTGGCTCTACTTCTCGGCCGCGGGAGCCGGCGCGTGGAGCCTGGACGAGCGAAGAAGGAACGGGTAGCCCGTAGGAAGTTGAGGAATTAGTCTACTTTACGGGTGGACGCATCGCCGGAAGGCCAGCCAGGACAGACAGATCGGGTCAATACAAATAGGTCAACCAGGTTGACTTGTTACCCTATTGATCAGCGCGATTACCCCATTGGTCGGAGGTCAAGCTCGACATCGTCAGACGGTACGCGGCCGAGTACTCGAAGATCCTCTCGAAGCAGCCAGAGCTCTACCACGTCTACGTGGACGGATTCGCCGGCGCGGGAGAGCACCGCCGCAAGGGCACTCACGAGACGGTTGTCGGCAGTCCGTTGCTCGCCTTGGACATTGCGCCGCCGTTCCGCGAGTACTTCTTCGTAGATCTCGACGGCGACAAGGTCGAATACCTCAAAGAGCGCATCGGCGCCCGCCCTGACGTCCACATCCTCCAGGGCGACTGCAACGAGGTCCTGCTGAACGACGTCTTCCCGAGTTTGAGGTTCAAGGACTTCCGGCGAGCGTTGTGCCTCCTCGACCCGTACGGCTTGGACCTGAGCTGGGAGGTCATCGAGGCGGCGGGTCGGCTCAAGACGATCGATCTCTTCTTGAACTTCCCGATCATGGACGCCAACCGGAACGCGTTGTGGCACGATCCCGAGCGAGTCTCACCCGACCAGGCTGCACGGTTGACGCGGTACTGGGGCGACGAGTCGTGGCGCAGCATCGCCTACCGCCCCACCTCGCAACTTGGGCTGTTCGAAGAGGAATTCGAGAAGGTCGGCAACGACGAGATCGTCGCCGCCTTCGCGGAACGCCTCCGGCGGGTTGCCGGCTTCGCCAACGTTCCCGATCCACTCCCGATGAAGAACAACCAGGGGGCTGTGGTC
The DNA here is from genome assembly GCA_963818355.1 of uncultured Acidobacteriota bacterium. Lineage (GTDB taxonomy): Bacteria > Acidobacteriota > Vicinamibacteria > Fen-336 > Fen-336 > DATBSL01. The sequence goes on from CAWFSB010000041.1 coordinate 12,916, forward strand.
TACTATCTGTACTTCGCGAGCCAGAAGGACGTCGCCAACAAGATCGTGAAGGACATCTTTCGTAAGCACTCGTCTCGGAGGGGCTGAGATGGCGCGATCGGCCATCGAATGGACCGAGTCGACATGGAACCCGGTGACGGGCTGCGACAAGATCAGCCCGGGGTGCAAGCACTGCTACGCCGAGACCATGGCGCGGCGGCTGCAGGGCCATGGGCCAGCCCAACTATCGGCACGGCTTCAAGTTGGCGCTCCATCCCGTGATGCTGGAGAGGCCGCTCGCCTGGCGCAAGCCTCAGGTCATCTTCGTCAACTCCATGTCGGACCTCTTCCACAAGGACGTGCCGCTTCCCTTCATCCAGCGCGTGTTCGACGTCATGAGACGTGCGGACTGGCACACCTTCCAGGTGCTGACGAAGCGTGCCGATCGGCTCGAGCGAGCTCGCCCCGGAACTGCCCTGGCCGGCCAACGTGTGGATGGGCGTCAGTGTGGAACGGGAGGAGTACACCTTCCGCATCGACCACCTGCGGCGGACTCCTGCTGCAGTCAGGTTCCTTTCGCTGGAGCCGCTCCTGGGCCCGTTGCCCAGCTCTCGACCTGGCCGGAATCGACTGGGTGATCGTCGGCGGGGAGTCCGGCCCGGGGGCGAGGCCGATGGACCCGGCATGGGCTTCGGACCTCCGCGACCAGTGCCGAAGGGCCAGGGTGCCGTTCTTCTTCAAGCAATGGGGCGGCCGAAACAAGAAGGCTGCAGGCAGGATGCTCGAGGGACGGACGTGGGACCAGTCTCCCAGGACCGGCTCCGAGATAAGCTCCGTCGTCTGACGTAGCCGAGAGGTCCCGTCTGGGCAAGGAGCAGGGGATGGCGTCAATGGGGATCGTCGTCGTGGTGAGGTCGCGGTGATCGACCGGCTCATGCCCTACCTGCTCGTGGGCACGGGCTCGTTCGTCGGCGGCAACGCCCGCTACATCCTCGGCCGCTGGGTGGGCGGGATGATCGACGCCCGGTTCCCCCTCGGGACGTTCCTCGTCAACGTCCTTGGCTCGTTCGTGCTCGGGTTCCTGGCGGGGCTGCTCGCCACCCGCGCGCTGCCCCACTCGGACTCGCTCCGCCTCGCCCTCGGGGTGGGCTTCTGCGGGGGCTTCACCACCTTCTCCACGTTCGAGTACGAGAACCACGCGCTCCTCGAGGACGGCCTGTGGCTGACCGCGGCGGCCAACGTCGCCCTGAGCCTCTTCGCCGGGCCTGCTGGCGGTGCGGCTCGGGATCGTGGTCGCGAAGTCGTGGCTCTAGCCGGGAGGACGCCGTGAAGCTCGAGGCCGAGCAGGTGCTGTGCCGGATCCACCTGTCGAACCTGGCGCGCCACGGCAGCGAGCCGCTGTACGAGTGGATCGTCGAGACCGCCCGCCACGAGGACCTGCAGGGCGCTCTCGTCCTCAAGGGCATCATGGGCCTGCGGCCCGACGGCACCGTCGTGCGGGAGCACACGTGGGCGGTGTCGCAGGAGGTCCCGGTCATCGTCGAGGTGGTGGACGGCCCGCGCCACGTCGAGAGGCTGCTCGCGCGGGTCGAGCCGGCCCTGCGCGAGGGCACCATCACCCTCGAGCGGGCGCACGTGGCGCTCTACCGGAGCGGGGAGCCCGGCTCGAAGGCCAGGGACGTGGCGCCCCGCTGCGACGTCGTCGCGACACAGGACGCGAGCGCGGCACTGGAGGTGAAGACCATGAAGCTCCCCGAAGAAGGCGTCCTGCTGCGGGTCTTCATCGGCGAGAGCGACCGCGAGAAGGGGACGGACCGGCCCCTCTACGAGGCCCTCGTGCTGCGGGCGCGCGAGGCGCACCTCGCGGGCGCCACCGTCCTGCGGGGGCCCATGGGGTTCGGGAAGCACTCGCGGATGCACGCGGCGAAGCTTCTCGACCTGTCCACGGACCTGCCCATCGTGGTCGAGATCGTGGACGCGGAGGAGAAGGTCCGCGCCTTCCTGCCCGTCGTCGACGAGCTGGTGACCGAGGGGATGGTGACGCTCGAGGCGGTGCGGGTCCTGAAGTACGCCGCTTCTCTTGACGGGCCGGGGGCGGGGGGATAGCTTCGGCCCGGCGTGCTCGCCGCCGCAACCTGGAGGAGAGACCCCATGGCGAAGGCCTACACCATCGGCATCGACTACGGCACCAACTCCGTGCGCGCGCTCGTCGTGGACTGCGCGGACGGGCGCGAGGTCGGCACGTTCGTGTTCGACTACCCGTCGGGGGAGCAGGGCATCCTGCTCGACCCGAAGAACCCCCACCTCGCCCGGCAGAACCCGGCCGACTACGTGGCCGGCCTCGAGGCCTCGGTGAACGGGGCCCTCGCCGCGGCCGAGAAGCAGGCGGGGTTCTCCCGGGCCGACGTGATCGGCCTCGGCGTCGACACGACCGGCTCGACGCCCATCCCGGTCGACGCGCAGGGCCGGCCGCTCGCCCTCGACCCGAAGTGGAAGGCGAACCTCGCCGCCCACGCGTGGCTGTGGAAGGACCACACCGGGGCCGAGGAGGCGGCGGCCATCACCCGGATCGCGGCCGAGCACGCGCCGCAGTACCTGGCCCCGATCGGCGGGACCTACTCGTCCGAGTGGTTCTGGTCGAAGATCTGGCACTGCCTGAAGGAGGCCCCGGACGTCTTCGCCGCCGCCCACAGCTGGGTGGAGCTCGCCGACTTCGTCCCCGCCGTCCTCGCCGGCGTCGACGACCCCGCGCAGATCCAGCGCTGCGTCTGCGCCGCCGGCCACAAGGCGATGTACTCCGACGTCTGGGGCGGCCTGCCGTCGAAGGACTTCCTGAAGCGCCTCGACCCGAGGCTGGCGGACCTGCGCGACCGGCTCTTCGAGAAGGCCTGGGCGGCGGACCGACCGGCGGGCACTCTGTCGAAGGAGTGGGCGGCGAAGCTGGGCCTCCGCGAGGGGATCAAGGTCGCCATGGGAGCGTTCGACGCGCACTACGGCGCGGTCGGCTCCGGCGTCCGCGCGGGCACGCTCGTCAAGATCATCGGCACCTCGACCTGCGACTGCGCGGTGGCCTCCGCGAAGGAGAAGGTCCAGGACGTGCCCGGCATCTGCGGGATCGTGAACGGCTCGATCATGCCCGGCTACTACGGGATCGAGGCCGGGCAGTCGGCGGTCGGCGACATCCTGAAGTGGTGGGTCGAGGGCGTCTGCCAGGGCGACGAGCGTCTGCACGCGCAGCTCTCCGCCGAGGCCGCGAGGCTCTCGCCGGGCCAGTCGGGCCTCGTGGCCCTCGACTGGAACAACGGCAACCGGACGATCCTCGTCGACCCGCGGCTCACCGGCCTCCTCGTCGGCCAGACGCTCCACACGACCCGGGCCGAGATCTACCGCGCCCTCATCGAGGCGACCGCCTACGGCGCGCGAGCCATCATCGAGCGCATGCGCGAGTACGGCGTGCCCGATCGACCGCGTCGTCTGCTGCGGCGGCATCGCGGAGAAGAACCCGCTCTTCATGCAGATCTACGCCGACGTGATCGGCCACCCCATGCTGATCGCCGGCTCGCCGCAGACCCCGGCCCTCGGCTCGGCGATCTCCGCCGCGGTCGTGGCCGGGGCCCACGCGAGCTTCGAGGCGGCCCAGGAGAAGATGACGGCGCTCAAGGAGAATGCGCTACACGCCGAACCCCGCGGCGAAGCGCGTCTACGACGAGCTCTACGGCGTCTACCGCGAGCTGCACGACGGCTTCGGCGGCGTCCCCGGGGCGAAGGCGGACTTCCCGTCCCTCATGAAGAGGCTGCTCGCCCTCCGCGAGCGCGAGACGGCGGGCTAGAGGGGCAGACGATGGGCAGGGTGGCGACGGCGCTGCAGAGAGAGGTCCACCGCGCGAACATGGCGCTCGCGCGGAGCGGTCTCGTGATGGGGACGTTCGGGAACGTGTCGGGCGTCGACCGCGCGGCGGGGCTCATGGCCATCAAGCCGAGCGGGGTCCCGTACGACGAGCTGAAGCCGGAGCACATCGTGCCGGTCTCGCTCTCGACCGGCAAGGTGGTGGGCTCGGGGCTGCGGCCCTCGTCCGACACCCCCACCCACCTCGAGCTCTACCGCGCCTTCCCGTCCTGCGGCGGCGTCGTCCACACGCACTCCGAGAGCGCGACCGCGCTCGCCCAGGCCGGGCTCCCGGTGCGCTGCCTCGGCACCACCCACGCCGACCACTTCCGGGGGGACGTGCCGGTCACGCGGGCGCTCACGCGGAAGGAGGTGGCGAGCGACTACGAGGAGAACACCGGCCTCGTGATCGTCGAGACCTTCCGCAAGAAGCGCCTCTCGGCAGAAGACGTCGCCGCGGTGCTGGTGCGAAACCACGGGCCCTTCGCCTGGGGGAAGGACGCGGCGGCGGCCGTCGAGAACGCGCAGGTCCTCGAGTACGTCGCGCGGATGGAGATCCTCGTTTGCGCCACCGGGGCGCCTCTCGTCAAGCGGCCTGCCGCATTCCTCGTGGACAAGCACTACCTGCGCAAGCACGGCCAGTCCGCCTACTACGGCCAGGAGAAGAAGTAGATGCGCGCCGCCCGCCTGCACGGCCTCCGCGACGTCCGCATCCACGAGGAGGAGCGCCCGAAGCCCGGCCCCGGCGAGGTGCTCGTCCGCGTCGAGGCCGTCGGCCTCTGCGGCTCGGACCTCCACTGGTTCGAGGAGGGCGGGATCGGCAGCAACCGCATCTCGCGACCGATCGTGCCCGGCCACGAGATGGCCGGACGGACCGAGGACGGCCGCCTCGTGGCGATCGAGCCCGCGATCCCGTGCGGGCGCTGCTCGCTCTGCCTCGAGGGCCACCCGAACCTCTGCCCCACCATCCGCTTCTCGGGCCAGGGGGACGACGACGGCTCGATGCGCGAGTGGATGGCGTGGCCCGAGCACTGCCTCTTCCCGCTGCCGGACGGCCTCACCGCCGTCGACGGCGCCATGCTCGAGCCGCTCGGCGTCGCGATCCACACGGTCGACCTCGCCCACGTCCGGCCGGGGTCGAGCGTCGGCGTCTTCGGATCGGGACCCATCGGCCTTCTCTGCCTGCAGGTCGCGAAAGCGGCCGGGGCGGCCCGGCTCGTGGCCACCGACCTCCCGAGCCGGACGCACCGGCTCGAGGCCGCGCGCGACGTCGGGGCGAGAGCCTTCGCGGCCGAGGACGGGCTGGAGGCGAAGGCCATCCTGAAGGCGACCTCGGGCCGCGGCCTCGACGTCGCCATCGAGACGGCCGGCGTGCAGGCGGCCGTGGACGCCGCCGCCGATTCGTTACGCCCCGGGGGACGACTCGTGCTGGCCGGCATCCCCGCGGAGGAGCGGACGAGCTTCAAGGCCTCGACCGCGCGGCGCAAGGGCCTCACCATCGTCATGGTGCGGCGGATGAAGCACACCTACCCGCGCGCCATCGCCCTCACGGTGGCCGGCCGCGTGGACCTGCGCGCGGTCGTGACCCACCGCTTCCCCCTCGCGGAGGCGGCGAAGGCGTTCGCGGTCGCCGCCCGCCGCGAGGGGCTCAAGGTGGTCGTCGAGCCGTGACCCCCGAGCGCGCCCCGTCGAGCGGGCGCGCGAGGGATCTCGAAAGCCCCTCGAAGGCCGCCTCGAAAGCCGGGAGACCCCTCACCCCTCCTTCGCGCCGCGGACCCCGGCGCTCGCCTCGGCGAGGGCGCGGCCCACCGCGCTCCCCGCGAGCCGCGCGGTGAGCCCCGCCAGCTTCTGGGGCGGGATGAAGTACCCGTCCGGGCCGGACTGCACGAGGGAGAGGCCGGGGTGGTCGCTCTCCAGGTCCACGAGGGCGACCCGCCGGTGCTCGGCCGCCTCGCGCACGCCGCGCACGGCGTGGGCGGCGTCGGCGTGACCGAGCGCCTCCTCGATGGCGGCGCGCAGCGCGAGCGGGTCGGCGGGCTTGCGCAGGAAGCGGAACACCTCGGCCTCGTTGATCGCGGCCACCGCGGCCGAGAACTCCTCGACCGCCGTCACCGCGATGCGCGGCACGAGGGGATGGAGCCGGCGCGCCTCGACCATGAGGTGCAGGCCGCTCTCGTCGGGGAGGACGAGCTCGCTCACGAGCACGTCCACCCGCTGGTCGCCCAGGATGGCGAGCGCCTGTCGGGCCTCGGCCGCGCCCACCACGCGGTACTGGGAGGACGGCAGGACGGCGAGCGCGGCCTCCGCGGTCGCGGGGTCGAAGTCCACGACGAGCACCGTCCGGACCCGCTCGCTCACCGCTCCTCCGCCTTCTCCGCGCCGCCGACCAGCAGCAGCGCGAACTCCAGCACCGCCCGCATCTCGCCGGCGCTGCGGAAGCGCTCGTCCGGCTGCTTGGCGAGGGCCTTCGCCACGCAGCCGACGAGGAGGTCGGGCAGGGGGCCGTGGGGGCTCGCGACCGGGGGTGCGGGCTCCTCGATCTGCTGGCGCAGCACCTCGAGGAGCCCGGCCGCACGAAAGGGCGGGGCGCCCGAGAGCACGCGGAAGAGAATGCAGCCGAGCGAGTAGATGTCGGCTCGCTCGTCGGTGGGCCGGGCCAGCGCCTGCTCGGGGGCCATGTAGGCGGGCGTCCCCAGGATGAGCCCGGCCTCCGTCCCCGACCCGCGCAGGTGGTCTTCCACGAGAGCCGCGCCGAAGTCCGCGATCTTGACCTGCCCCTCGGGGGTGATGAAGACGTTCGAGGGCTTGAGGTCGCGGTGCACGACGCCTCGCACGTGAGCCGTCTCCAGGGCGGCGAGGATCTTCAGGACGACGCGCACCGCCTCGGCCGGCGGCAGCGTCCCGCCCTCGCCGAGCGCCTCCTCCAGGGTCTTTCCCTCGACCAGCTCCATGACGAGGAAAGCCTGGCCGTCGGGGAGCGTCCCGAAGTCGGTGACGCCGACGACGCCCGGGTCGTTGACCAGGGCGGCCGCGCGCCCCTCGCGCACGAACCGGATCGACATCTCCGGGTCGAAGGCGATCGACGGGTTCAGCAGCTTGACCGCCACGGGAGGGCCGGTGCCGTCGCGCCGCGCGCGGAACACGATCCCCATCGAGCCCCGCCCGATCTCGCGGTCGAGGTGGTACGGCCCGATCCGGCCGTGGCCCACCGCCAGCTCGACCGTTTCCAGCAGGGCCGAGTGCGTGACCAGCCGGCGCAGCTCCGAGGCGAAGCCCCACGGCGTGTCGCGGAGCACGACGAGGAACTCGCCGCGTGTCCCGCCCACCCGCACCGCAATCCGCCCGAGGCGGCCGCCGAGCGCCCAGGGGTCGAGCCCGCCCATCAGCCCGAGGCGGGCCGCCACCGCGTGGCCGAGGGGCAGCGGCAGCGAGAGGAGAGGCTCCGGCGAAGCCTCGCGGACGAGCGCCACCTCGTACTCCCGGCCGTTCGGAGACAGGGTGAGCGCGGTCGCGCGCCGGAACGCGATGATGCAGAGCAGGGCGTCCGCCACGTCGACGGCGCCCTGCCGGGGGGCCGGCGTTTCGGGCGGCGAGCCTGCCTCCATGAAGGGATTCTATCCGGTGCGGTGCCGCGGCGGCCCTCGGGGGCAGCTAGAAGAAGAGAGTCGTCTTCACCGCGAAGAGATTCCAGTCCTGTTCGAAGCCTCCCGGGTTCTCGGCCAGGCTCAGGCCGGCCGCGCCGTCGAAGAAGTGGATCTCACCCTTGACGAGCCAGTGCCGGTTGATGTCCACCCGCGCCGTGAAGGCGAGGTCCTTCTGCCATGCCCGGAAGTCGGGCTGGCCGCGCCCGACGAAACGCTCGCCGTCCTTGTCGTCGCGGTCCGGCCAGTAGACCGAGTAGTACGCCTGGGCCTGGAAGCGATCGTTCAGCCGGTACGAGCCCTGGACGTACCAGGCCTCGCCCTCGTCGTCGCTCGCTGCGGGCGGGACCGGCGGCCCCGGGATCCCCACGAGAGTGGTCACCTGTTCCACCTTGTCGCGGTAGTACTCGGCGGTCAGCCTCAGGCCGCCGCGCTGGTACTCGATCGAGCCGATGCAGAGGTACGGATACTCGTAGCTCGTGTCCGAGGTCACCAGAAAGGAGACCGGGGCGGGGCCCAGGGCGCCGAAGTAGGTGGTCTCCGACTGGAAGCGCGACTTCGACTGCTCGTGGCTGGCCCCGACGCGCAAGCCGGGCACCGGCGTCTTCCAGACGAGGTTGAGGCCGAAGAGACTCTCCATGTCGGCCTGGATCCGGCCCAGTGTGTAGTCCGGGTTCTTGAGCCCGATCGCCCCGAGACCAGGGAGCGAGGCCTGGGCACCGTCGCGAATGAAGCGCTCGATGATGTAGATGTCGTCGAGGTCCTGCGTCCCGAAGAAGCCCTCGTACTCGAGCGAGCCGCCGCCCCCGAGCGAGACGGTCCCGTAGAGCGAGCCGCCGTCGAAGGCCGCGTTGAGGTCGCGCTGGCTGAGCGGGTAGAGGCTCGAGGGCTGCAGGATCTCGGCGCGGGCCATGTCCACGTCGCGCAGCGTATTGTAGAAGCCGAGCGGCAGCTTGATCCGGCCGACGCGGAATCCGAGCCAGTTCTTCCAGCGGTAGTCGCCCATCGCCCAGTCGACGGTGACCTGGTGGTTGCCGGCGGCGCCAAGGTTCCGCCCGTAGAGCTGGACGCCGATGCGGAGGCCCTCGACCGGCTGAGACGTGACGTTGAAGGCGGCCTCGGTCATGGCGAAGCTGCCCTCCGAGGTGGGCACGCCAACGTAGTCGTTCGCCGAGGACTTCAAGTAGCCTTGCGAGACGAAGCCGTGGAATTGCAGGTTGCCCGGGAGGTCCTGGGCGGCAGCGGGAAGGGCGGCCGCCAGCGCGGCGGCCATCGTGAGCGTTCTCGTCGATCTCATGTCCATTCCTCCCGCGCCTACCGGACGTCCACGACCTTGACGCCGGTCGTGTCGGCGGCCGCGCTCACGTACCCGATGGCCCCGGGGTTGGCGACGACGAAGGCCACCACCTCTGCGTCGCTCGCCTTGACGGGCGGCGGCACGCCGCGACCCGAGTAGATCTGCTGCTGCCAGTAGGACTCGACCGCCGAGATGCGGCTCATGCCGGCCTTCTCGAGGACGTCTTTGGTGAACTCGGTGCGGACCTCCGAGCGGCCAGACTGGTCCACCGGCGCCATCTCGCGGCCGTCCTTCCACCGGGTGACGTTCCTCAGGAACACCTTGGCGAGTTCTCCGCGGTCGATCGCGGTGACGGGGTTCGCGCTCGCCACGACGACCTTGTAGCCCGGCGCGGCGGCCTCCGGCGCCGGCACCAGCGCGAGCGCGGCGAGCGCCAGCGCGAGGCCTGGGATCATGCGTCTCATCGGCTCCTCCCTCAGTGACGGACACGGCTCCGGGCGCACCGCTCGAGCGGCGTTCGGCGCACGCAGGGCGCCCGGCGCCGTCCGACAGAGCAGGACCCGTGCCAGCGAAGCAGTACCTGTTTTCAGAGGCTTACGCGCGGTCCACGTCTGGATAGCGGACACCACTGCCGGGATCGGGACGGGGCGGCTCAGCTCGAGGAAGGGCGACCGAGGACTCGGGCCGATTCTCTCCTCTCAGGGCTCCCCGGGCCCGCGCGATCCCACCACGAGCGCCTCGAGGCGCGCCCGCAGGCGAGTCTTCTCGGCGGCGCGGTCGGGCCGCGTGGCGAGGTTCTCGCTCTCGCCGGCCTTCGACCGAAGGTCGTAGAGCTCCTCGCTGCCGTCCGGCCACAGCGTGTAGCGCGCCGTCTCCGTCCGCAGGGAGAACGCGCGCTCGGGAGGCTGCACCCGCCGGTAGGACACGGCCGCCTCGCGGCCGGGCGCCTCGGGCCTCGCGAGGACCGGCGCGAGACTGCGGCCGTCGATCCCCGGGACGGGCGGCAGGCCGGCCAGCTCGACGAGGGTCGGGTAGACATCGAGGATCTCGGTCGGCCCCCGAACGACCGCGCCCTCCGGCACGAGCCCCGGGGCCGCCACGATCAGCGGCACCCGCAGGGCCTCCTCGAACAGCGTGTCCTTGCGCAGCAGGCCGCCGTGCTCGCCGAGGTGGAAGCCGTTGTCCCCGGCCAGCACGACCACGGTGTCCTTCCACAGGTCGAGGCGGTCGAGCGCGTCGAGGAGCACTCCCACCTGCGCGTCCGCGAAGGACACGCAGGCCTGGTACGCGGCCATCGCCTGGCGCCGGAGCGCGGGGTCGGGCACGAGGCCGGGCGGCTCGCGGCCGAGCAGCGGCAGGCCGGGCAGCGGCTGCGGCTTCGTCTTCACCGCGATCGCCGGCACGTCGGCGAGGTCGTGCACCGGGAACGGCACCGGGACGATCGCCTCCGGCGGGTAGAGGCCGAAGTAGCGCGCCGGCGCGATCCAGCGCACGTGGGGCCGGACGAAGCCCACCGCGAGGAAGAACGGACGGCGCCGGTAGCGCTCGAGGAGCGCCGCCGCGCGGCGCGCCCGGCGGCCGTCGGGCTGGTCGACGTCCGTGCCGCTGGCCTTCTCCCACAAGCCCTCGCCGCCCGTCCCGATCGCGCGGCCCTCGTGCTCCTCCTCGACGACCTCGGGGTGCTCCTCGCGCACGTCCCAGCGGAAGTCCTCGGGGAAGTGCAGGACCTTCCCCACCGCCGCGGTCACCGCTCCGTGCGCGGCGAAGTGCTCCTGGAGCGGCACCGCCCCCTCGGGCCGCGGCGGGTCCACGTTCGTCCAGACGCCGGTCCGCTCGGGGCTCCACCCGGTGAACATCGACACGCGCGACGGGCTGCACATCGCGACCTGCACGTAGGCGCGGTCGAAGCGGACCCCGCGCGCGGCGAGGCGGTCGATGGCCGGCGTCTTCACGGGCGCCCCCCAGGCGCCCACCCGCGTGTTGAGGTCGTCGACCAGGATCAGGAGCACGCTGCGCCGTGGCGCTCCCGAGGGGGCCGGGACCTCGGCGGCCGGCGCTCTCGGCTCGAGTGCGCGGCCCATCTGCTCGATCGTCGCTCGCTGCTCGGGGCGAGAGGCGAGGTTCGTGATCTCCCCGGGGTCGGCGTCGTGATCGTAGAGCTCGCGGCTCCCGTCGGGCCACTCCGTGTAGCGCCAGCGGGAAGAGCGCGCGCTGCGGCCGACGCGGCCCGCCTTTCGCGCCACCGACGAGAGCGCTTCGAGCGGGCCCTCGGCTCCCGGGTCGGCGAGGAGCGGCATCAGGCTGCGCCCGGCGAGACCCGGCTCGGCGGCGAGACCGGCGAGCGCGAGGAGCGTCGGCGTCGCGTCGAGAGTCGAAACGACGCGGCGCGCGGCCTGGCCGGGGCGAGAGAGGCCGGGAGTCGCCACCACGAGCCTCGACCGGAGCGTGTCGTCGAAGAGGGCGTCGGGCCGGGTGAGCAGCCCGTGGGCCCCGCGGTCGGGCGGGGGGTCGCCCACGACGACGACCGCAGCGCCCGGGGCGGCGCGCTCGACGAGGGAGAGGACTGAAGCGAGGTCCCGATCCGCCGCGAGGGAGCGCTCGAGATGGGCGGCGGCCGCGCGCTGCCGGGCAGGCTCGGACCAGGCGGGCGGCCGCGTCTCGCCGCCCGGGCGGTCGGAGAAGCCGAGATCGGCGACCGCGATGCGCGGCAGGCGGGGCGCGAGCTGGCCGGCGATCGTGGCCGGAGGGGGCAGGCTGGGCGCGGGGCCCGGCTCGCCCCCGACGGCGGCGACGAGCAGGAACGGCCCCGACTGCGCGCGCAGCCACCCCTCGAGGCGGGAGGAAACGGGCGGCTCGCCGACGCGCCCGGGAAGGTGCAGGCTCCACTCCCCGGATTCGAGGGGGAGCGCGCGGCCCGCGCCCACGCCCACCACCGCCGCGCCACGGGCCCGGAAGAGCGCGGCGATCGAGCGCGCGCCGGTGCCGAGCACGGCCACGCGGGCGGCGCCGGGCTCGGGATCGGGGGCGAACGCCACGTCGAAGGAGCGGCCGGCGGCGGCGAGCCGCGCGAGGGCCGGAGTTCTCTCCGCCTCTCCCCCGCCGCCGAAGCCGTCCGCGAGCACGAGCACGACGCCCCGCGCCGGAGGAGGGGGTGCGGCCGGGCCCAGAAAGCCGCACGCCGGGCCGAAGGCGAGCGCGAGCGCGACACAGAGCAGTCGGCGGGTCACTGGCCCGACATCATAGACCACGGCACCCGCGGTGATTCCGAGGAGCTTCGGCCGCGTCGGGCGACGAGGAATCCGCAGTCCCGCCGGCGCTGAGATTGCGGATTCCTCGGGACCCGTCCCAATGGAGTCCCTCGGAATGACAGCGGGGCCCGTCCCGATGCAGTCCCCTCAGGATGACAGCCTACTGGGCGAGGGCGCGGATGGCGTCGGCAGTGACCTCGACTTGCGGGGCGAAGCGGTCGCTCGCGGCGTAGCGCAGGAGGCTGCGGCGCATCTGGCGGGCGACCGGGTTCTCTTCGAGGCCGTTCTCGAGGTCGATGCTCGTGACGAGGAGCCGGCCCTTTCCCACCCGCGCCTCGAGGACGAGGCCGAGCCGCCGGTTCGTGAACCAGTCGTCGATCACCTGCACCGTGGGACGGAGCTCCCTCGGCAGGCCGTCGAGGATCATCGCCCCCGCGCGGCTCACGAGGTGCCACCACTGCCAGTTGCTGTAGCCCTCGGTCGGGAAGTCGGCGAGCGCCGGGTGCTTCGGGTCGAGGAGGACGCCGAGGGTGTGCGGCGCCTGGCGGCTCGTCCAGGCGGTGTTCCAGAAGATGCTCGAGAAGCCGAGCTCGACCTTTCCCAGGGCGTCCCCGCGCACCCGGCCGGGCGGGACGAGGAGGACGACCCGGCCGCCGTCGCGCAGCCGCGCCGCCGTGCGGCCTCGTCGAGCTCGCGCGCGACCGTGACGCCGGCCGGCACGGACGTGTCCACGCGCGGCGGGTAGACCCACACGTCCCAGTCGTTCTCGAAGGGCGTGCCTTCGATCCCGACGACGAGGCGGTACTTGCGGGGGGCGGCAAGCTTCGCGAGGCGCACGCTCACGCGGCCCAGCGCGACCCCGTTGTCCACTGGCACGTCCCGCACCGCCAGCGTGCCCCGGGCGACGGCCCTCCCGTCCTCGCCGACGAGCCGCCAGACGGGCCTCGCGCCGGTGAGAGGCTTCGGGCCGAAGTGCGCGACCTCGAGGTCGGCCTCCAGCGTCTCGGCCGTCGTGAAGACCCGCCGGTCGAGCCGCGCGAGAGGCACGGTGGGCCCGCTGAAACGCTGAAACGCCTCGGCGGTGACGTACCCCTTCGAGTCCCAGAACGGGTCGAGGACGCCGACGAGGGCCGTCCCCTGCCCCGGGAAGTCGTGGAGGTCGAGCAGCTGGAAGCCGCCCATGCCCGGCGTGCGCAGGGCCGACTCGATGTCCTCCTTGTAGAGAAGGCTCTGCAGCTTTCCGGACGCGTGGAGGAAGGCGGCGGCCTGGTCGGCCATCCCGCTCGCGGCGAGCGTGTCCGCGAAGATGTCGAAGTTCTTCGCCTTCAGGTAGCCGGTGTACTTCGATCGCTCGGCGAGGTTCGGGTAGGCGCACCACTGGCCGATCTCGTGGCTGATCACCGGCACCGGCCGCGCGCGCACGTAGTCGCGGTAATCCGTCCGCGTCTCCGGCGGCTTCGCGTTGACGCGAGACGCGAGCCCCTGGCCCCAGGCCTGGATGCGCGGGTCGGGGGCCACGTGGAACTGGTTCTCGGGGATCTGCGGCCAGCCCGACGCGCTCGTGTAGAGCCGGCGCGGGTCGAGCGCCTTCCAGTGCTCGACCCAGCGGCCCAGGAACTCGACGTCGCGGCCCGCGGGCTCGTTGCCGTACGGCAGGAGGACGAAGGACGGGTGGTTCCCGTACGCCTTCAGGATGCGGCCCGTCTCGCGATAGAGCCACTCGTCGATCGGCAGGCCGGCGCCGAGGCGGGTCGAGCTGTTCGCCCAGGAGGCGACCTCCACCTGGTAGTAGAAGCCCTCCTCGTCCGCAGCGGTGAACGCGGCCTCGGGCGGGCACCAAGAGTGGAAGCGGATCATGTTGAGGCCGTGCGCCTTCGCGATGCGCACGATGCGCCGCCAGGAGTCGACGTCCGTCGGCGGGTGGCCGGTCTTCGGGAAGATCGCGCACTCGAGGGTGCCGCGGAGGAAGGCCTTGCGGCCGTTCACGACGAACTGCGTGCCCTGCGTGCCGATCTCCCGCAGGCCGAAGCGGACCGTGCGCGTGTCGCGGGCCTCGCCCGCCTCGAGGGTGACGCCGAGCCGGTGGAGCGCGGGCGAGAACTCGTCCCAGAAGGGGGCCGAAGCGCCGAGCGGCACCTCGACCTCGAACGTACCGCCCGAAGCCTCCCACGAGACGTCGGACGCCTTCGGCGCAACCGCCGCGCCCTCCCCGGCCGAGACCTCGAGCCGCAACGTCCCCCGGCCGGGCGCGCCGGTCGCGTTCCCGATCCTCCCGCGGACGAGCGCCGAGCGTGACGCCACGCGGGGGTGGACCTGCAGGTCCTCGATCCACGTGCGCGCCGCGGGCCGCAGCTCCATCCGGCCCACGATGCCGTTCCAGTTGGACTGCGTGTGGTCGGTGACGCTGTGCGAGTTGAGACCGACGTCCACGACGAGGCGGTTGTCCACCCGGATCGTCAACCGGTGCTTCCCCGGCTCGACCGTGCCGAGGTCGTGCTCGTGCGGCGTCGAGAGGCTGTCGCTCGAGCCGACGACTCGACCGTCGAGCCACGCGATCGTCTGCCAGTGCGGCCGCTCGAGGTGGAGCACGACGCGGCGGCCCTTCCACTCCGGCGGCACGATCACCTCGCGCTCGTACCACGCGGGGCCGACGTAGTGCTTGTCGGGCTGAAGCCAGAACGGGACCTTGACGTTGCCGGGCTGCCGATACAGCTCGTAGCGCGGCGCGGTGAAGAACGAGCGGTCCACGATCTGTCCCGTCCACCGCGTGTCGACCGTGACGTCATCGCCGAAGCCCTGCGCCTGGAGAACGCCGGGGAGCCGGATCCGGTCGGCGAGCGTCCGGTTCTCCCAGGATGCGACGAGCCCCTCGTCGGCGGGGTCGAGCGCGAAGCGCCAGACGCCGGAGAGCGGCACGACGTCCTCGCCGCGCAACGCCGCGTCGAGCGTGTCGAGGAGCGCCCCCGAGCGGTCGGCGTGGTACTCCCAGAACATGACGCCGCCGAGACCCTGCTCCCGCGCGTAGCGGCTCTTGAGACGCAGCGACTCCTCGTCCTCGTACGTGACGAAGGCCTTCCTGGCCTCGTTCCAGAGGAAGGGCGCCTGGGCGGCGGCGTCCCAGTCCCGCACCCATCCCTCGCGGCCGACGAGCGCCGCGAGGGATGGGTGCGAGCTGTCGATCCGTTGGCTTGGCGGCCTTCCTTCCCTGTAAAGCCCCCCTGGAGAGCTGACCCCCTCCCACGCTCGCCCGTAGAACGGCACGCCGAGGACGAGCTTGGACGCCGGCACGCCGGCGACGAGGAAGTCCCGGACGGCCCCGTCGGCGGAGTGCTGCCTCGGGTCCGCGGGGCTCGGGTAGAGGTTGGCGTGGTGGCCGGCCGGCTCTCCCGGGCCCGCCACCCGGAAGTCGTAGGTCATCAGGTTGACGAAGTCGACGACCGCCTGCACCTTCGCCATCTCGGTGTGCGCGAGGAAGTCCCGCGAAGCGCCGGCGGCGAAGGTGAGCAGCAGGTGCCGGCCGCGCCGCGCGCCCTCCTGGTCGAGCGCCGCGCGCAGGTCCGCCATGAGCGCGGTGAAGTTCTCCTTGTCCTCCGGGCGGTGGGGGTTGGCGTCGCCGGGGAGCCCCGGGTACTCCCAGTCCACGTCGAACCCGTCGAGGTCGTGGCGCCTGACGAAGTCGACGGCGCTCGCGACGAAGACGCTGCGGCTCTTCGGCGTGAGCGCGGCGTCCGAGAACCCCTTCGACCAGGTCCACCCCCCGACCGAGATCAGGATCCGCAGGTGCGGGTGGTCCCGCCGCAGGGCGGTCAGCACCTTCAGGTTCGCGCCGTCGTTCGGGCCGCCCTCGACGACCTGCCCGCCCACGACGTTGGCGAACGCGAAGTTGACGTGGGTCAGCTTCTCCGCGCGGATCTCGAGAGGATCGAGGACGCGGTCGCGGGGAAAGACGTAGGCGATGACCGCCGGGCCGTGCGGCCGGCGCGGGGGCGGCCGGGGCCAGCCCGGCCGCCGCGAGGATCGAGAAGAGAAGCGCGCTGCGCCGCATGAGGCCCTCCCGGAAGGAAGCGACCGGCGGCGCGATTCTACTCCCGGGGATCAGGCCGAGGCGGGCCGGCGGGACTTCAGGACGAGGCCGAGGCCGAGAGCCACGAGGAGGAGCGGCCAGAGGGTGTCGAAGCGCATCCAGTGCGGCCAGTGCAGCCAGCCGAGGTTGTGGAGGAGGAGCACGGACCCGATCACGACCAGCAGCGAGCCGATGGCGAGCTGGGCGGCGGCGGGGTCGGGAACGCCCTGGCGCACGTCGGCGGCGATCTGCGCCCCGGCCTCGCGCAGCGTCTCGAAGCCCGTGCCGGCCGTCGCGGAGGCCTGAGCCGGCGCGACCGCGTCCGCCCGGGGCATCAGGAGCCAGCAGGCCAGGTAGAACAGGATGCCCAGGCCGTTGACGAAGGCCAGGAGCACGAAGCCCAGCCGGGCCAGGACGGGGTCCACGTCCAGGTAACGCCCGAACCCGGCGGCCACTCCGCCCAGGACCGCACGCTGGGTGTCGCGAGTGAGTCTCCTCGGCACGCCCCCCCCTTCCCGGATGGCCCGGATCGCGGGCTCCCGCCGCCCGCACAAGCCAGTACGCGAAGAGGCCCCGCCGAGTTCGACAACCCGGGGGGCACCCCGGCTATGCTGGAGAGGAGCTGGGGTCAGGTCTTGGATTGTGACGTCACAATTCAAGACCTGACCCCATCCAAGCGATTGAACGGGGGGCATGTGAGCAAGGCGGCGGTTTCGGCTCTGGCGGCCGGTATCCTGGCGGCGGGGGCATTCAGCGCGGGGCAGACGCCCGAGAAGCGGGACGTGTCGCAGGTCTTCGCCGAATCCTGCGCCGCCTGCCACGGGGCGAAGCTCCAGGGCGGCCAGGCGGCGAGCCTCGTCGACGACACCTGGATGCACGGGGGCGACGACGCGAGCCTGGCCCGGTCGATCCGCGAGGGCCGGGTGGACGCCGGCATGCCGGCCTTCGGCAGCGCCCTCTCCGAGCAGGAGATCCGCGCGCTCGTCATCTTCATCCGCGAGAAGGTGGACGAGGCGAAGCGCGCGGAGACGGTCTTCGCGAAGCCGTCGGGCGACGCCGTCGTGAAGAGCGAGGAGCACGCCTTCCGGCTGGAGACGGTGGCCGAGGGCCTCGAGACGCCGTGGTCGATCGCCTTCCTGCCCGACGGCCGGATGCTGGTGACCGAGAAGGCCGGGCGCCTGCGGATCGTCGAGAAGGGCAAGCTCCTGCCCGAGGCCGTGGCCGGGGTGCCGCCCGTCTGGTCGGAGGGCCAGGGCGGTCTCCTGGACGTGGCCGTGCATCCCGACCACGCGAAGAACGGCTGGATCTACCTCTCCTTCTCCGACCCCGGCACCGACGGCACCGCGATGACCAAGGTCGTCCGCGGCCGGCTCCGCGAGGGACGCCTCGTGGACCAGGAGACCCTCTTCGAGGCGCCGAAGGCCCTCTACCGGAAGGGGCAGGTCCACTTCGGCTCCCGCTTCGTCTTCGACGGGAAGGGCCACCTCTTCTTCTCGATCGGCGAGCGAGGCCAGAGAGACGACGCGCAGGACCTCTCGCGCCCGAACGGCAAGGTGCACCGCATCCACGACGACGGCCGCGTCCCCGCGGACAACCCGTTCGCGAACCAGGCAGGGGCCATGCCGACGATCTGGAGCTACGGCCACCGCAACCCGCAGGGCCTCGCGCAGCACCCCGCGACCGGCGCGCTCTACGACGCCGAGCACGGCCCCCGCGGCGGCGACGAGCTCAACCTCGTCCAGCCCGGCCGCAACTACGGCTGGCCGGTCATCACCTACGGGATGAACTACGACGGCTCGCCGATCACCGCGATCACCGCGAAGGAGGGGATGGAGCAGCCGGTCACGTACTGGGTGCCGTCGATCGCGGTCTGCGCGATCGACTTCTACACCGGCGACCGCTTCCCGCGCTGGAAGAACGACCTGCTGGTGTCCTCCCTGGCCGCGGAGGAGCTGCGCCGCCTCGTCCTCGACGGGCGCCAGGTGACGAAGCAGGAGGTGCTGTTCAAGGGGATCGGGCGCGTCCGCGACGTCGTGAGCGGGCCGGACGGCCTCGTGTACGTCGCGTTCAACGGCCCGGACCGCATCGCCCGGCTCGTGCCCGCGACCCCCTGACGGCCGGCCTCAGACGTGCGAGTGCGGCGCCGGGGGCTCGGGAAACCCCTCGGGCAGAGGCGCCGTCTGGCGCAGGCCGGCATCGGTCGCGGTCGAGCTCCGTTCCCGCGGGAAGCTCCGGAAGACGAGCAGAGCGCTGCCGAGGAGGATGCGGTCCCCGTCCCGCAGGGGGATGGGCTCGGCGACACGGTTCGCGCCGATGAACGTCCCGTTCTTGCTGCCACAGTCCTCGATCGTCGGCCCGTCCTCGGTCACGCGGAGGAGGGCGTGCCGCCGCGACACGCTCGAGTGGTCCACCCAGATGGTGGCGTCGTGGGTGCGGCCGAGCAGGTTGTCCCCCGGCTGGAGCGCGATCTCCCTCACCCCCCAGATGAGGCGGTACTCGTACGGGCACAGCGCCGCCCACTCCGGGGTCTCCGGCTCCGGGCGAGCGGTCGCGCAGAAGGCGTAGCCGAACCGGGTCACCGTCCGCAGGAAGGCGGGCTCGTGGGGGTCGTCCTCGAGCGCCTCGCGCAGCTCGTGGACGAGTACCGGGAGGTTGACGTCGGCCACGAAGGTGTCGGGCCAGAGCCGGTCGTGGATCTCGGCCTTCGAGACCGCGTTGGGCCGGCGCTCGACGAGCAGCTCGATGAGCTCGAGCGCCTTGGGCGTGAGGTGGACCGGGTGGCCGCCCCGCTCCAGCTGGCGCGCCTCGAAGTCGAGGACGAAAGAGCCGAAACGGACTCTCATGGGAAACGCTCCCGTTCAGAGAGTACGCTCAATCCGTGAGCCGTCAACAACGAAGCCCCTTCCAAGAAAAACCCAAGGACCCCTGAGGCTGCCGCCGGCGAAGCAGGCCCTCGCCAGCCGCCAGCTGCGCTCGCGCTACCTGGAACGCCTGCTACGCGAGGACGCTCACTCGAGCCGCACCACGACGGCGGCGCCGTCGTAGCGCGACGGTGCGGTCGGCCTTCGGCTCGAACGAGAAGCCGACCGGCTTCGCCTTCCCGACGAGGACCACCTCGAACGTCCGCGTGCGCGAGCATCCCCGGGAACGAGCCCTCGCGCTTCCCGATGGTGAGCGTCCCCGTCGCGTCGTTCCAGCGGAGCGGGATGCGGGCGAAGGCGCCCTTCTCGTAGCCGTAGGTGAGCCCGTCGTCCTCGTAGAGGGTGAAGGCCCCGTCGGCACCGGCGTAGACGAAGAGCGTGATCGGGTCGGCCGGCTTCTCGCCCGTCCACTGGAGCTCGGGGCCGAAGGGCACGATCGAGCCCGCGCGCACGTGGACCGGCATCGCGTCGTAGGGGGCGGGCGCGTCGATCGTCTGCCCGCCCGCGACGGCCGCGCCCGTCCAGAAGTCGTACCAGGACGCCCCGCGGGCAGGTAGACGCTGCGGCTGCGCGCCTTGTAGGTGGTCACCGGGCTGACCAGGAACGCGGGGCCGAAGAGGAACTGGTCGGCGACGCGGCGCGCGGCCGCGTCCGTCGCGGAAGTCCATGACGAGCGGGCGCAGGATCGTCCCGGCCTCGTGGGTGACCGCGCCCGCGAGCGAGTAGACGTAGGGCAGCAGCCGGTAGCGCAGGCGGTCGAACTTGAGGATGCGCCTGGTAGGCGGGGTGCGACTCGCCGCCCATCTCCCACATCTCGCGCTTCGGCGCCTCGCCGTGGACGCGGGCAGCGGCACGAAGGTCCCGAACTCGAACCAGCGGGCGTTGAGCTCGCGCCACTCCTCGACGTCCTCGGGCACCGGGTCCTTCGCGCGAGAAGCGGCCGGGCACGGAGAAGCCGCCGATGTCCATCGTCCAGTACGGGATGCCCGGAGAGCGAGAAGCCGAGCCCGGCCGCGATCTGCTGGCGCATGGCGGTCCAGGTGGAGGTGATGTCGCCCGACCACGTGGCGGCGGCGTAGCGCTGCTGGCCGGCGAAGCCCGAGCGCGTGAGGATGAAGACGCGCTGGTCGGGCGCGGCCGCGCGCTGGCCCTCGTAGACGCCCTGGCTGTTGACGAGCGAGTAGGCGTTCAGCACGCGCGAGCCGGTGCCGAGGGCGGTCGGGTGCATGTGCGCGCGCTGCGCGTCGAGCGTCGGGCGTCGGCAGCGAGGTCGGGCTCGGTCGCGTCCATCCACCACGCGTCGATGCCGCGGCGGAAGAGGTCGCGTTCACCTGCGACCAGAAGAGCTTCCGCGCCTCGGGGTTGAAGGCGTCGTAGAAGGTGTAGGGGTAGCCCGGGCCGACCCAGTCCTTGTAGCCCGGAGCGCAGGGTGCGCTCGTAGAGGAACCCCTTCGCGCTGCAGCGCCTCGAAGTTCTCGGTGCCGGGGTAGAACTTGCCCCAGACCGAGATCATCAGCCGCGCGTTGCGGTCGTGGATCGCCTTGACCCAGCCGTCGGGATCGGGGAAGCGCGCCGGGTCGAAGCGGTGCGAGCCCCAGGCGTTCTCCGGCCAGTAGAACCAGTCCTGCACGATGTTGTCGAACGGGATCCGGCGCGAGCGGAAGCCGTCCACCACGTCGAGGCTCTGCTGCTGCGTCTCGTAGCGCTGCCGGCTCTGCCAGAGGCCGAAGGCCCAGCGCGGCATCATCGGCGCCTCGCCGGTCAGCCGCCGGTAGCCGGCGACCACGCGGTCGAGCGGCCGGCCCGTAGACGAAGTAGTAGTCGACGCCGTCGCCGACCTCGGACCACAGCGACGTCGAGCGCTCCTTCGCCGGCGTCTTCCACAGGAGCTGCACCGTCTCCATCCCCTGGTCCTTCGACCACTCGACCTTGAGCCGTGGTGCCGGCCCTTCTCGAGCGGCACGCGGGCGAGGTCGATCCAGGGCAGCCAGCCCTGGCGCCAGTGGTCGGCCACGAGGCGGCCGTCGACCCACATGCGGATGCCGCCGTTCGAGTAGAGCTGGAAGCAGGTGGTCGCCGCGTCTCGGTCGCCTCGACGGCGCCCTCCCAGCGCACGCCGATCGCCCCCTCCGGCGGCAGCGCGGGGTGGATGCGCAGGTTCGGCTGCTTCGCGGCGCCCGGCACTGCGATCGTCGATCGTCGGGTCGACGCGCGTCGCCACCAGCGTCTCGAAACCCGCGCCCGCGTGGTAGGTGCCGGTGAGGCCGCCGGGCTGGCCCGTCGCGTCGAGCAGGCGGCGCGGGCGGGCATGGGCGCCCAGTCGCGCAGGTCGCCGAAGCGCGTGAAGGACGGTGTTGTCCCACAGGATGCCGTAGCCGCGGCTCGAGACGAGGAAGGGCACGATCACGGTCGCGTTGTGCTGCCAGAGGTCGAGGTCGTAGCCCTTGAGGTCGACGAAGGCCCGAGCTGTTGCTGTCCGAGCCCGTGAGCGACTCGCCGTCGTTCTCCTTCCACTGCTGCCGCACGTGGAACGTCCGCTCGCCCTGCACCTCGGCGGGCTCGAGAGACCGAGCGCCGTCCCGCTCGGCGAGCACCACCTCGCCGCCGCGCGTCGAGGAACGCGATCGCGCCGGTCCCGAGCTCCACGCGGACCTTCATCTTCGGCGTGGCGAGCGTCGCCCGTCCCCCGGCGTCGGTACGCTGGACACGAACGGGCTCGCAGCGACGCACGCCCGCGGCCAGGCTCGCCCGGCCGAAGAACGACGGCGTCGCGGGCGAAGGCCACGCGCACGACGTCCTCGGCGCAGAAGGAAACCTTCAGCTGACCGCCGGCGACCGCCAGATCGAGGACGGCGGCGCTTGCGGGCCGGCCGACAGGGAGGAGGGAGGCAACACGGCCAGCGCGACGCCGAGTGCGAGCAGGGAGGCGACTTGGTTCATGGGTCTCTCCGGAAGGCGGGCGGGGCCCGCATGGGCGAGGGCGAGGCTAGGCGACGGGGATCTCGGACTCCACACGGTTGCGCCCGCCCTCCTTGGCCCGGTAGCAGGCGGCGTCGGCGCGGGCGAGGAGGGCGTCGGGGTCTGCCGGCCAGGCGGCGGTCCCCGCGACACCCACGCTCACGGTGACGGCCACCGCGGAGTGAGACGCGGTCGCCGCGAAGGGCCGCTCTGCCACCGCGGCGCGGATGCGCTCGGCGAGGGCCGGCGCCTCCCCCGGCCCGGTGTGGGGCATCAGGATCACGAACTCCTCCCCGCCCCAGCGGAAGAGGAGGTCCGTCTCCCGGATGATGCCGCGCAGGCGCGCGGAGAGCAGCTGCAGCACGTGGTCGCCCGTCTCGTGGCCATAGCGGTCGTTGATCCGCTTGAAGTGGTCGATGTCCAGGAAGACGACGGCGACGCCCTGGCCCAGGCGGCGGGCGCGCTCCACCTCGCGCGGGAACAGCTCGTAGAAGGCGCGCCGGTTGAAGCAGCCGGTGAGGCTCTCGCGCCGGGAGAGGCCGCGCTGGCGCTCTCCCATCCGCGCGAGCACGTTCGAGAAGACGCTCGCCGCCACCGTGAGGGCCGCGACCAGGACGCCGAGGTAGAGCTGCATCTCGCGCAGGCGCGGCACGAGCAGCTGCGCCGCTCGCGGTGCGCGCGGTGGCGTCGAGGTCGAGCGACTCCTGGAGCATGTAGATGCCCACGAAGACGAGCGACCGCGATCAGGCTGAAGGTCACCGCGGCGAGGAGCGCCGCTCGCGTGTAGGTGACCTCGTAGCGCGGCGGGGTGGCGAACTGGCGGTCGATCCACGGCGCGCGCCCGCGGCCCGGCGAAGCGGAGGAGCGGGCGCCACCACGAGCAGCGCCTGCAGGATGTCGCCGATCACCCAGCCGCGCCAGACCCGGAAGCCGGCCTCCGGGTCGAGTCCGTGCGCGGTGTTCCAGATGAGCACGGCCAGCGACGCGGTGATGGGCGCGATGAGGCACACGAGGACGAAGCGGGCGAGGTCGCGCCAGCGCCGCAGCTCGGGGCTGATGTTGAGCGTGACCATCGAGCCCCAGAAGATGAGCACCTCGAGGGCACCGGCGAGGGCGAAGAGGAGCGCCGTCACGGCGAGAGCCCGCCCACCAGCGCCGCCGCGAGGTTCGCCGTGTACGCGGGCACGAGGCCCCAGGTCGGCCCGAGCCAGACCGCGGCGAGCAGGCTCAGGACGAACGGCGGGTAGATGGTGACCGGCACCTCCAGACCGGGCCGAGCCGGAGCGGGATGCCGTTCCAGTCCCAGGCGACGTTCAGGATCCCGGTGACCATGGAGACCGCCAGGACCAGGATCCCGAGCGCGGCGATGCGGCGCATCCCGGGGTTGCGGCGCGCGTCGCCGAGGCGCGAGAAGTGCCACCAGGAGGGACCCTGGTACTCGTCGTCGATCGGGGGCAGGCCCCGCGCCAGCTGGTCGTTCATCGGAGCCCGGAAGGAAGGGCCGCAGACGCTAACCTATTGGCCCGACCCTCCCGCGTCAAGCCGGCCGCGCCGGGGCTCCCGGTTTGACACTCGGCCCGGCCTTCCTTAACGTCGGCTCGACATGGACACGAGCGAAGCCGTCGAGGTGATGGTGAGGGTGCTGGCGCCCTACATCGGGGACACGATGGCGCGTTCGGCCACCGAGGCCCACTGCCAGAAGCTGGGCATCGCCGGGGGCCCCGTGAGCTCCGAGCAGCTCGACGCCCTGCTCGGCAAGCTCGGCGGCGGCCTCAACATCTTCCTCGGGCGCGACAAGTCGGCGTCGGTGATGGCCGAGGCGCGGCAGGCGCTCGCGGCCCGGGAGGGAGCGCGATGAGCGCGACCGTCGGTTCGGGAGCGCGCCCTGGGTCGTCCTGGGTGTCGCGGTGGCGATCTTCGTGGGCTGGGCCCTCGTTCCCGGCGAGCGCCCTGTACTCGGACCTGCTGACCCCGCACCGCCTGCTGGCCCTCGCCGCCCTCCTGAAGCTCGCCTACCTGCTGGCCGGAGCGGCCTTCGCCTTCGCCTGCCGCGACCGGCTGGAGGCGGGCAACCCCGCGCGCCCGGCCTGGTTCCTCCTCTCGCTCGGCCTCCTCGCGACCTTCGCCGGCCAGCTCTGCCTGGCGCCCTTCCAGCTGGTGCGGAACGAGACGCCGTTTCCCTCGGTCGCCGACATCTTCTTCGTGCTGGCCTACCCGTTCCTGATCGCGGCCCTCCTCGTGCTCCTCCGCGCGTACCGCGAGTCGGGCTTCCCCATCGGGTCCGCTCGCCGACCGCGCTCGCGATCCTGGGCGGCGTGGGGGCGCTCGCGGCCGTCGTGGCGTTGCCCATCCTGCGCCCGGTGGCGGCGACCGGCGGCGCCCCTCCTCGACCGCATCCTCACCGTGGCCTACCCGGTGCTCGACCTCGTCCTGCTGCTGCCGCTCGCGCTCCTGCTCCGCATCGCTCTCAAGCCTGCGCGGCAGCCACGCGGGCGAGGTGTGGGTGCTCATGCTCGGCGGCATCGTGTTCCTCTGCGCCGGCGACATCTGCTTCGCGTACTTCCAGTCGCTCGGCGAGCAGCACCTCGACCCGTTCGTGCACGCCACGTTCGTCCTCGCCTACGGCCTCATCGCGGGCGGGGCCCACCGCCAGCTCGAGCTGCTCGAGTCCTGAGGCGCCCGAGCGTGCCCGAGCCTCACGAAGAGAGCCGTCAGCGTCTTCGACGCGGAGGGCCGCGCGGTCGGCGCCCTGCCGCGCGCGCAGGCCAAGCGCTCCGGGCTCGCGGTCGGCGCGGTCAACGTCCTGCTCGTGAACGCGCGGGGCGAGGTGCTGCTGCAGCGGCGGCCGGGAGGACAAGGAGAACGGCGGGCGCTGGGACAAGACGGTGGGCGGCCACGTGGACGAGGGCGAGTCGTTCGACGAGGCGGCGGTGCGCGAGGCGGGCGAGGAGCTCTTCGGCGACGGGGGCTCGCCGCGGGTGCGTCTCGCGCGCGACGAGGCGGAGCTGTCTCGCCTCGCTCGCGACGGCCGATCTCTCGCGGGCGGTGGTCTTCCGGCGGGCGGCCCTCCAGCTCAACCTGCGCGACGTGCGCCTCGGTGCCGGGCGGCCCGGAGATCCGCAACGTGTCTACCACGTGGCGAGCTACCTCGGGCGCACGGACGTGCCGCTCGACGGCTTCCGGCCCCCGGCCGACGAGATCGCGGGCCTGCGCTACGCCGCCCCGGCGGAGGTGGACGCCCTGCTGCGCGCGGCGAGCTGGCCCCGAACATGGCCTTCCTCTGGCTCACCCACGCCCACGCGCTGCTCGCGCTCGCGGGCGAGCGCGTGAGCGGCCGGGAGCGAGCTCGCGCGCGCCGCTCTCGCGGCCACGCGCCCGTGCGCGTCTCCGAGGACGTCCCGCGCGCGGCGGTCGCGCTCGTCCTCCGGGACGGGGAGCAAGGCGGCGTCGAGCTGCTCTTCATCCGGCGGGCGGAGCACGAGAGGGACCCGTGGTCGGGGCACATGGGCTTCCCCGGCGGCCGCGCCGAGCCCGGCGACGCGAGCCTCGCGGCGACGGCGGTGCGGGAGACGCTCGAGGAGACCGGGCCTCGACCTGGCCGCGGACGCGGAGCGGCTCGGGGCCCTCGACGAGGTGAGGGCGCTCGCCCGCGGACGGCCCGTCGACCTCGTGATCGCGCCGTTCGTCTTCCACCTGCGCCGGAGGCTCGACGGCGCGCCCAGCCACGAGGTGGTGAGCCTGCACTGGCTGCCGCTCGAGCGGCTCCTGGCGCCCGGGACCCGCTCCACGCTGCAGTACCAGCACGAGGAGGCCGTCCTCGAGCTGCCCTGCCTGCGCATCGACGGCCTCGTGATCTGGGGGCTGACCTACCGGATGTTCGAGAACCTGGAGCGCGTCCTGGGGCCGGCGTGATCCGCCTGTCGCCGATCGACCACGTGTTCACCGGGGCGGGGGCCTACCCGCTCGAGTTCGTGTTCGCCTATGGCGGGCAGGTGGACGCGGGCCGGCTCGCGGAGAGCCTGCGTCGGACGCTCGCGCTCTTCCCCGCGGCGGGCAGCCGGCTCGTCCGGCTCGAGGGCGACTCGTACGGCCTCGAGCCCGGCGGACGACGGGTGCGCGTTCGAGGTCGGCGCGTCGCCCACGAGCTTCGCCGACGCGCCGGACCGCCACGCGTTCGTCGACCCCGTCGAGACCGTCCCCGGCCCGCCGCTCGCCCGGTTCCGCCTGACTCACACCCCGGCCGGGTCGGTCCTCGGGGTGGGCCTCTCCCACGCGATCGTGGACGGCTTCAGCTACTTCTACTTCCTCTCGGCCTGGTCGCACGTGTTCCACGGGCGCGAGGTCCCGCCGCCGTGGCTCGACCGCGGCGCTGCTCCAGCCCGGCTCCGCCACGGCGGATCCCTCGGGACCCGTCCACGCCGGAGTCCCTCGGAAGCCTGACCGGCTGCGGCCTCTTCCTCGACGAGCGGCGCAAGGCGATCCCGCCGCGACCGGCTCCGGTGGACGCGGCGCGCCTTCCCGAGGGCCGAGCTGCGCGAGCTCCTCGCCGAGGCGCAGGCCGAGTGCCCGGTGCGCCTCTCGCACAACGACGTGGTCGCGGCGTGGCTGTGGCGCACGCACGTGCCGGACGTGGGCCGACCCGCGCGAGCCTGTCGCCTTCCTCAGCTGCCCGGTGGACCTGCGCCGGACGCTGCCCGGCTTCCCCCCGACCTACTTCGGCTGCGCGGTCGCCCTCGCCAACGCCACGATCGAGCGCGAGCACCTCGCCGGGGCGACGCTCGCGGACCTCGCCCGGCGGGTCCGCGACGCCGTGGCCGGCGTCGACGAGGCCGCCGCGCGACGGGCCCTCGCGGCGATCGACCGGCTGCGGCGGCAGGAGGGGTTGGCGGCCCTCGAGCGCCTGCACGTCGTGCACCCCCGCGCCGGCCTCCTCGTCACGAACCTCTCGCGGCTCCCCGTGCGCGAGATCGTGTTCGACGCCGGCCCGCCCGTGGCCTTCGACATCCTGGCCCCGGCCGAGCGCTGCGCGGTCGTGCTGCCCGCCGAGGACGGCCTCGACGTGCGGTCTGCCTGCCCCCGGTCCGCGCTGGAGCGAGCTGGCCGCTGCGTGTGCTACCGTCAGACGGGCCCAGTGGCCAGCCTCGCCCGCCTCGTGCGCGAGCCGATCGACGTCGCCGCGCTCGCCGGGGCCGACGCCGGCGCGACGGCGCGCGTGTGCCTGTTCGTCGGCGTGGTGCGGAACGAGAACCAGGGGCGCGCCGTGCTGCGCCTCGAGTACGAGGCCTACGAGGAGATGGCGCTGCCGCTCCTGGAGGAGATCGCGGAGGAGACGCGGCGCCTCTACCCGGTCACCGACGTGCGCCTCGTCCACCGCCTCGGCCGGCTCGAGATCGGCGAGGCCAGCGTGGCGGTGGCGGTCTCCTCGCCGCACCGCGCCGAGGCCTTCGCCGCCTGCCGTTTCGCCATCGACACGCTCAAGGCGAAAGTGCCGATCTGGAAGAAGGAGCTCTACGCGGACGGCTCGGCCTGGCTCGACGGCAGCTAGCCGCCGATCTGGAACATCGACCGGTCGCGCGTGGACAGGCCCTCGTCGAGGCGGTGGCCGGTGGGCTTGAGCGTCACCGCCTTCAGCAGGATCGCCGCCACCTCCGGCTCGCCGCCGCCCGTGCGCAGCGCCCTCTTGACGTCGAGCTCGTCGTCGTTCAGCAGGCAGAGGTGGAATCTCCCGTCCGCGGTCAGGCGCATGCGGTTGCAGGAGCCGCAGTAGGGCTCGCTCACCGGCGAGATGAATCCGACGACGCCGGCGCCGTCCGCGAAGCGGAAGTTGCGAGCCTCGTCGGAGGGGTGCTGGTTCGGGACCGCCTCGAGCGGGCCGAGCTCCGCCTCGATCCGGCGGCGGGTCTCCGCCGAGGGCACGAACTGCGAGAGCGCCACGTGCGCCGTCTCGCCGCCCCCGAGCGGCATCAGCTCGATGAAGCGGACGTGCCAGTCGCCGTCCTTGGCGCGCCGCGCGAGGTCCACCACGTCGCCGTCGTTGTAGTCGCGGGTCACCGTGCAGTTGATCTTGATCGGGACGAGCCCCGCCTCCTCGGCGGCGGCGATCCCCGCCCGCACCTCCTCGAGCGAGGCGAAGCGCATCAGCATCTTGAGCCGCTCGGGGTGCAGGGTGTCCACGTGGATGTTGAGGCGCCGGAGGCCGGCCTCGCGCAGCGGCCGCGCCAGCCGCGGCAGCAGGATCCCGTTCGTCGTCATCGCGAGGTCCTCGACCCCGGGCACGGACGCGATCCTCTGCGTGATCTCGACGATGTCGGACCGCAGCGTGGGCTCGCCGCCGGTCAGGCGGAACTTCCGGAAGCCCACGCCGACCGCGGCGCGCGCGACCGTCTCGATCTCGGCCGCGGTCAGCAGCTCCGGCGCGGGGACGAAGGAGAGGCCCCGCAGGGGCATGCAGTAGACGCACCGCAGGTTGCAGTGGTCGATGACCGAGAGGCGCAGGTAGTCGATCTCGCGTCCGAACCGGTCGCGCGGCAAGCGGGTCCTCCGGCTCACAGTCTAGCCGACCGCCGGCGGCGCCTCGTCATCCCGAGGGGTCGGGCTTGACGCGCGGCCCCGGCCTCGGCCAATCTCGGTCGATGCGCGTGAGAGTCCGCCTCTTCGCCTCGCTGCGCGAGACGACCGGCGTCTCCGAGGTGCCGCTCGACCTGCCGGCGGGATCCACCGCGGAGGAGGCCTGGGGCCGCCTGGCGGGGGAGTTCCCTTCCCTCGCGCCGAGGCGCGCGAGCCTCGCCGTCTCCGTGAACCGTCGCTACGCCCGCTTCGACACGGTGCTGCGCGAGGGCGACGAGCTGGTGTTCATACCGCCAGTCAGCGGGGGCTGAGCTCGCGCGCTACTTTCGGAGCGCGAACTTCAGCAGCAGCGTCCGCTGCTGAGCGTGGTTGAAGTTGTCGTCGGAGACGAGGTAGACGTGGGTCTCGCCGCTCTCGTCCCGCACCGCGGAGATCCCCTCGTAGTTGTCGAGGGTCACCGGCGGGGCGAACTCCGCCACCAGCCGGCCGCCGAGGGCGGAGCCGGGCCGGATCTTCTCGCGGCCGACCTGGCGGATGCGCACGTTCACGATGCCGCGCTGCGGGTTGTAGGCGCGCTCGAGGATGAGAACGTCGCCCTTGGGGAGCAGGGCCCCGTCGGAGGGCCGCAGGGCCAGCTCGAATCGCATCCCGAGCCGCTTCCACGCGTTCGGCCCGCCCGTCCACCCCACGACCTGGTCCTTCTCGATCCAGTACTCCGTGAGGGCCAGCAGGCCTCCCCCGCGCAGGGCCACGAGCGCCTCGATGCCGCCGTTGAAAGGCGCGTTCTCGAGCCCCGGGGGTGCGGTGCACGGCACCGGTATGCCGTCGGGGCGGCCCGTCCCCGCGGGGTAGCGCAGCAGCCGGTGCTCTCGCTCGAAGCCCACGATGAACTCGCCGTCCGGCAGCAGGGCGAGGGATTCCGCGTCGCGCGAGTCCTTGCCCTCCGGCGCCTTTCCGTCGGGGCCCAGTAGCGGGCCCACCTCGACGTCCTCGATGCCCACGAGTCGCCTCTCGCGGTGCACGAGGCGCGCGGAGACCCACCAGCCCTCGTCGGTGACCGCGGCGAGCCGCTGGCCGTCGGGCAGGACGCGCAGCGACGAGATGCCGCCGAAACGCGGGTCGTCGGAGACGAGGTGCAGGCCGCCGCGGTACTCCAGGCGGCCCACCACGCGCTGCCGCGGGTCCTGGGGGTTGAGCGGGACGCTCGTCGAGCGCACGGCCACGGGCTCGGCGGCGACGAGGCCGGACAGGGCGGCCGTCAGGAGACTCGCGAGGAGAGCACGTTGCACGGCGGCGGAGGATAGCACGGCCGGCGCCTAGCCCTCCGTGAGGCGGTATCCCACGCCACGGACCGTCTGGAGGAGCCGCGGGCTCCGCGCGTCCTCCTCGAGGTGGCGGCGCAGTCGCATCACGAAGTTGTCCACCGCTCGGGTCTCGGTTTCGGGGTTCAGGTTCCAGACCTTCTCGAGGATCTCGGCCTTGGTCACCACCTGGCCGCGACGCTCGACGAGGAGCTTGAGGAGCATGGCCTCGAGCAGGGTCAGGCGGACGGTCGTGCCGCCCTTGCGCAGCTCGAAGCTCGCGAAGTCCACCTCCGTGGCCCCGACCCGCACGGGCGCCGCCCCCTCCTCGGGGCCCCGCGCCCAGTCGCGCCGGCGGATGAGTCCGCGGACCCGGGCCAGCAGCACGGGCAGGTCGAAGGGCTTGGACAGGTAGTCGTCGGCGCCGGCCTCGAGCCCCTGCACCACGTCCTCGGGCAGCCCCTTGGCGGTCAGCATCAGCACCGGCGGTGTAGTTGCCCGCCTCCCGCATGCGCTCGACGATCTGGAAGCCGTCGAGGCCGGGCAGCATCACGTCGAGCACCACGAGGTCGATGGTCGGGGCCGCGTCCCACACCGGGCCGTCGGGCGGCGGGGCGAGCCGCTCGACGGCGCGCAGGCCGTCGCCGATCGTCTCCACGTCGTACCCGTCCAGCTCGAGGTTGAAGCGGATCCCGGCGGCCAGGTGCTCCTCGTCCTCGACCAGCAGGACCCTAGGCATGCGCGGCCTCCGCCGTGTCTTCCGCCTCGGTCTCCGGCTCGAGGAGGCCGGGCAGGCTGATCGTGAACGTCGAGCCGCGGTCGGGGCCGGGGCTGTCCGCGGTGATCGTCCCGCGGTGGCCCTTCACGATCGCGCGCACGATGAAGAGCCCCAGGCCCGTGCCGATGCGGCTGCGCCGCACCTCGGTGCCGATGCGGTAGAAGCGCGTGAAGATGAAGGGCAGGTGGGTGCGGCTCATCCCGATCCCGTGGTCGCGCACCCGGAGGTGGGCCTGGCCGTCGGCGTCGCCCCAGACCTCCACCTCGATCCTCACCCCGTCCTTCGAGTACTTGACGGCGTTGTCGAGCAGGTTGAGCACCGCGGTCTCCAGCGCCTGCGCGTCGCCGGCCACGCGCACGGCGGCGGCGCCCTCGCTGCGGATCGCCTCCTTCGGCAGCTGGTAGCGGGTGAGGGTGAGCTCGACGGCGTGGCGCGCGAGCCGCGCGAGGTCGAGCGGCCGCGGGTCGGCCACCGGGCGGTCGGTGTACATCGCCGCGCTCAGGACGTTGTTGATGGTGCCGTTCAGCCGCTCGATGTCCTGGCGCATGGTCCGGTAGAACTCCGCGCGCCGCTCCGGGGCTGACGTCGCGGTACTCGAGCGTGTCGAGGTAGAGCTTGAGCGAGGCCACCGGCGTCTTCAGCTCGTGGGTGACGGCGCTCACGAAGTTCGACTGCCGCTCGTTGAGCCGGACCTCGCGCAGCAGCAGGATGACGATCAGCACGAGGCCGGCGATGAGGAGCAGGAAGAGGAGGCTGCCGAAGACGTAGGCGACGACGC
The DNA here is from genome assembly GCA_963818355.1 of uncultured Acidobacteriota bacterium. Classification (GTDB taxonomy): domain Bacteria; phylum Acidobacteriota; class Vicinamibacteria; order Fen-336; family Fen-336; genus DATBSL01. Next base: position 44,333 of record CAWFSB010000041.1, read on the forward strand.
GGGCGGGGCCCACCGCGCGGGCCGCCGCCTCGGGGGCGGCCAGGATCTGCCAGGCCACGGTGAGGGCGACCGCCACGATGATGAGGCCGACGCCCATGGCCACGTAGTGCCACTTGGGCCGGCGCGAGCGCGAGAGCTGGGAGATCTCGGCACGGGCCTAGAAGAGCTTGTCGAGGTTCGCGAGGAGGCGCCAGGGGCCGAAGCGGCGCCACAGCCGCGCGAAGCGCAGCGAGGTGGAGCTGCGCGACGAGACGGCGCAGGAGCGACGTGGAGTAGAGGGCGGGGGCCGCGCGCGACAGGAGGGCGCCGAGCTCGGCGTCGTAGGGGTACCACCACAGCTCGGGCCCGCGGCCGCGGTCGAGGCTGACGTACTTCGTCTGCACCATCTCGCGCAGGCCGGCGAGGCCGTGGATGCGGCCGATCCCGCTCCACTTCACGCCGCCCCAGGGGGCGGTCGGCTCGCCGAAGCTCGAGACGTGGTCGTTGATCGAGACGACGCCGGCCAGGAGCTCGCGCTGCAGGCGGCGCTGCGTCTCCTCGCTGCGCGTCCAGCCGCTCGCGGTGAGGCCGTACGGGCTGTCGTTCGCGAGGCGGATCGCCTCGTCGAGCGACGCGACGTCCATGACCGGCAGCACCGGCCCGAAGGTCTCCTCGCGCATGATCGTCATCGTGTGGTCCACGTCCACGAGGACGGTGGGCGGGTAGAAGAAGCCGGGGCCGGCGGGGGTCGATCCGCCGGTGAGGACGCGCGCGCCCTTCGCCACCGCGTCCGCCACGTGCTCCTCGACGATCCGCCGCTGCCGCTCGAGCGTGAGCGGGCCCATGTCGCCGCCCGCCCGAGGCCCGGGCGAGCCGCACCTGGCGGGTCTCCTCGAGCACCTTCGCGAGGAAGGCCTCGGCGACCGGCTTCTCGACGTAGACACGCTCGACCGAGGCGCAGGTCTGCCCGGCGTTCAGGAAGGCGGCCCACACGATGCCCTTCGCGGCGCGGTCGAGGTCGGCGTCGCGGCAGACGATCGCCGGGTCCTTGCCGCCGAGCTCGAGGACCACCGGGGTGAGGTTCTTCGCCGCCGCGGCCATGACCTTCCTGCCGGTGGCGACGCTGCCGGTGAAGACGATCTTGCCGACGCGCGGGTCCTCGACGAGCGCCGCGGCGACGGCGTCGTCGATCGCGAGGACGTTCAGGACGCCGTCCGGGAAGCCCGCCTTCCGCGCGAGCGCGCCCAGCCGGAGGCCGATGAGGGTCGTCGCCGGGGCGGGCTTGAGGACGACGGTGTTCCCCGCCACGAGCGCCGAGGCCACCACCGGGATCGACTGCGCCCACGGGTAGTTCCAGGGCTTGACGGCGAGGACGACGCCGATCGGCGCGTAGACGAGCCGCGCCTCCTTGTGCGCGAGCAGGAGCTGCGGCGCCTCGAGGGCGTCGTCGCGCAGCAGGTCCTCGGCGTGCGCCGAGAGGTGCTGGAGCGCGTCGAGCGAGGGCAGGATCTCGGCGGCCAGCGCCTCGGCGGCCGGCTTGCCCTGCTCGCGCTCGATGAGCCGCGCGAGCTCGTCCGCCTCGTCCACGATCGCCTGGCGCAGCCGGTCGAGGAGGCGGGTGCGCTCGCGGAAGCTCGTCCGGCTCCACGCCGGGAAGGCCGCCTGCGCCGCGGCGACCGCCTCCCCCGCCTGGGCGGCGTCGAGCAGGCTCGCCTGCGCGAACGCCTCGCCGGTGGCCGGGTTGACGGCCGGGCGCAGGCCCGCCCGCCCCTCGACCTCCCGCCCCCCGACCCAGGAGTGGAAGGTCGGGAGGCCCGTCGCCTCGGTCGCCCATTGGACGATTCTACGCCCCGCGCGAGGCCCCCCTCGACCTCCGCGACCCCGTCTTACTCCAGGATGCGGATCACGACCCGGCGGTTCTGCGCCCGGTCCTCGCGGGTCTTGTTGTCGGTGACCGGCTTCTCCTCGCCGTAGGAGATGACGTTCAGCCGGCTGAGGGCGATGCTGTCCTTCTTCGCGATGTAGTCGCGGACCGCCATGGCCCGCTGCTCGCCGAGCGTCAGGTTGTAGGCGGCGTCGCCGGTACTGTCGGTGTGGCCCTCGATCTCGAACCACACGCCCCGGTTCTCCTTGACCAGCGGCCCCACCGCCTCGTCGAGCAGCGCCTTCGCCTCGTCGCTGATCTCGGCCTTGTTCACGGGGAAGCGCACCTTGTCGTTCGACAGGGTGACGGTGTAGATGAGCTTGCCCTTGGCGGCCTTCTCGGCCTCCTGCGCCTTCGTCATCGCGGCCTGGGCCGAGCCCTTGGCCTCGGTGATCCCGGACTGGACCTGCTTGTCCACGGCCGCGATCTGGACCTCGTTCTGCTGGACGCGCTGCTGCGTCTTCTCCACCTCGGCGGAGACCGCGTCTACCTTCTTGTTGGCCTCGCCGACTTCGCGCTGGACGTAGGACTTCTTGGCGCAGCCCGCGAGGGCGAGACTCACCGCCAGCACCGGCACGATTCGCGTTCTCACAGAACGACCTCCTTTGCAGAGCGGAGGGCGTCCTGACGCTCTCCAACGACCTCCACAGCAAGGCGTGTGCCACGGCCCTTTTTGGAGGGCGAGCCACTCCGGGGCGTGGGACAGCGAGCCCAGACGGCCTCCCGGTCGTGTACGGTCTACAAACTTCCAGCCCGGCTACGGCTTCGGCCGGGCCCGGAGCGGGAACGCCGGGCGCTTCGGCGCGACCGGCGGGGCCTTCGCGAGCTCGGCGAGGACCATCTCGATCGCCTTCTCGAGCTGAGGGTCCTTCCCCGCGATCACGTCCTTCGGCGTCTGCTCCACCTCGACGTCCGGCGCCACACCCTCGTTCTCCACGATGAAGCCGTCCTCGGTCCAGATGGCGAGGTTCGGGGCGGTGACCGTGCCCCCGTCCATCAGCACCGGGAAGCCGAGGATGCCGACGAGGCCGCCCCACGTGCGCTTGCCGACGAGCGGCCCGAGCGAGAACTTCCGGAACATCCAGGGCAGGAGGTCGCCGCCCGAGCCCGCGGTCTCGTCGATGAGCATGACCTTCGGCCCGTGGATCCCGGCGATCGGCGTCTTGAGGTCGGCCCCGTAGCGCATGGCCCAGTAGCTCACCACCGGCCGGCGCAGGATGTCGATGTAGTAGTCGGCCACCGAGCCGCCGCCGTTGTGCCGCTCGTCCACGATGATGGCCTGGCGGTCGGCCTGCGGGAAGAAGTAGCGCTTGAAGTAGGTGTGCCCGCGCTCGGCGGTGTTCGGGACGTAGACGTAGGCGACGCGCCCCTGCGTGGCCTCGGTCACGCGCCGGAGGTTGCCCTCCACCCAGTCGCGGTTGCGCAGCGCCCGCTCGTTCTCGAGCGGCACCACCTTGACCGTGCGCGAGCCCATTGCCGTCCGGGGTGGGCCCGACCGTGATCTCGACGATGCGGTTCGGCCGTGCGCTCGAACCGCTCGTAGAGGTTCTCCGGGAAGCGGAGCTCCTTCCCCTCGACCGCGAGCAGGTACTCGCCCGCCTTCACGTCCACCCCGGGCTCGGTGAGCGGCGAGCGCAGGTCCGGCGTCCAGTTGAGGCCGCCGAAGACCTTCTTGAAGCGGTAGCGGCCGTTCGCGACCTCGTAGTCGGCTCCGAGGAGCCCGCCGGGGATCGTCTCGGCCTCGAAGGCGCTGTCGCCCGGGCCCTGGTAGGAGTGCCCCACCGAGAGCTCGCTGAGCATCCACTGGATGACGCGGGAGAGGTCGTTGCGGGTCGCGAGGTCGGGCACGAAGGCGGCGTACTTCTTCCTCATGGCCGGCCAGTCGGCGCCGTGGAAGCCGGGGTCGTAGAAGTAGTCGCGGTTGATGCGCCAGGCCTCGTCGAGCATCTGCGCCCACTCGGCCGGCGGGTCCACCTTCACCTGGACGCGGGCGACGTCGAGCTTGAACTTCGTGAGGTCGAGCTTGTCCGCCACGTCCACGAGGTGCCAGTCCTCCTTGACCCGGACGAGCGCGCGCTTCGTGTCGGCGCTGAGCGCGAAGCCGTCCGCCTTGTCGAGGAGCGTGTCCTCCTTGCGCTTCTCGAGGTCGTAGCGGTAGAGGGCGGCGTCCGCGTCGGGGTCGGTGGAGGCGGCCCGGCGGTAGAAGAGCTGGTTGGCCGGGCCGGGCGCGAGATCGGCGTAGACCCCGGCCTTCATGGGCATGGCCAGGATCCGCTGGGAGAGGCCGTCCGCGTCGAACTTCACCTCGACCGGCTTCTTCTCGTCCTTCTTCGGCTCCTCGGCCTTCGCGCCCGTCGCCTTCGCGGCGTCGCCGGCCTTCGCGTCGGCGGCGGGCTTTTCCTCCTCTTTCGCCTTCTCCTCGTCGCTCTCCTTCGCGAGCGGCGAGGCGACGCCCTTCGCGAGCACCGCCACGTAGACCTGCTGCACCGTCCGCATGTCGGCGTTCGCCTGCGAGAACCAGTCGTTGACGGGGCCGGCGTCGGTCGAGACCAGGAAGTAGAGGTACTTGCCGGAGGCGTCGAAGACCGGGCTGGTGGCGTCGGCGAGGCCGTCGCTCACCGGGTAGGACTTCCCGTCCGCCAGCGAGTAGAGCGAGAGGCGGTTGAAGTAGGTGGGCGTGTTCTGCGTGTAGGCGAGGAACCGCGAGTCGGGCGACCAGGCGTGGTGGAGCACGGGAACGGGGCCGTAGAGCGGGTCGCTCGCCACCTTCGTCTGGGTGCCGCGTCGCCACGTCGAGCACGAAGATCGTCATCGAGTTGTCGGAGAAGCTGAGCTTCTTCGAGTCGGGCGACCACTTCGGGTTTCCGTAGAAGCCGGCGCCCTCGCAGCGGGATCCGACGCGCGGCGCCCTTGCCGTCCTGCGGGGCGAGGACGAGCCCGTACTCGCCGCCCTCGTCGGAGAACCACGCGATCCACTTCCCGTCCGGCGACCAGGCGGGCGAGCGGTCGTTGACGCCCGGAGACTGCGTGAGGTTGCGGTCGTCGCCCTTCTCGCGCGGCAGGGTGACGATCTCGCCGCGGAACTCGAGCGCCACGCGCGCGCCCGAGGGAGACAGGCTGCCGCTCCGGATCCACTTCGCTCCCTTCGCCCAGCGGGGGCGCAGCTCGACGAGGTCGGCGGCGACGCCGAGCTTCAGGCGGGTGGAGGCGCCCGTCGCGGGGTCGAGGAGGTGCACGTAGCCGGCCTGCTCGTAGGCGATCCGGCCGCCGCCGGCGGACGCGTTCACCACCGGGAAGTCGGCGTGGGAGGTCAGGCGCGTCACGGCCTTCGTCGCGCGGTCGAAGGCGTAGAGGTTGAACTCGCCGTCCCGGTCGGACCGGAAGAAGAGCCGGCTGCCGACCCACATCGGGTCGGTGTCGTTGCAGCGGCCCGCGGGCTGCGGGACCTGCTCGACCGCGTAGCTGGCGTTGTCGAAGAGCAGGATGCGCGCGGCGGTGCCGCCGCGGTAGCGCTTCCACTGGTTGAAGGCCTCCGAGAGCGGCACGTAGGCGGTCGTCTTGCCGTCGGGCGAGATCTGCCGCCTTGCTCGCGTTCGGGATGGGCAGCCGGGTCGGGAACCCGCCCTCGACCGGCACGGTGAACAGCTGCGTGTAGCGCCCCGTGTAGACCTCGCGCCCCGAGGAGAAGAGGACGGCCTTGCCGTCGGGCGTGAAGCCGAGCGCGACGTCGCTGCCGGGGTGGTAGGTCAGCCGCTTCGGCACGCCGCCCGCGGCCGGCACCACGTAGACGTCGGTGTTGCCCTCGTAGCGACCGGTGAACGCGACGAGCGACCCGTCGGGCGAGAAGCGCGGGCCGGACTCGACACCGGGGTGCGAGGTGAGGCGACGAACGCCCGAGCCGTCCGTCCCGGCGACCCAGAGGTCGTTGGCGTAGGCGAACGCGACGAGCCGCCCGCTGGTGGCGGGATCGGCGACGAGCCGCGTGTCGGCGAGATCGATCGCGGGGGCCCCGACGGGGGCCAGCAGGGCGAGAGCCAGGAGGGCGGCGGGCTGTGGGGCGCATTCTGTTCCTTTCCAGGGTGAGACCGGCCTTCAGGGAGCCTTAGGGCTTCTACAGGATGAAGCCGGCCTTCCAGAGGGGCTCTCCACACCAGGAGGCTACCAGACTGGGGGGCTTCGCGCCCCCCAGACCCCCGCGAGCGTCAAGCCGTGCCGGTCAGCTCCAGCGCGCCGTGATCGCCGCCGCGCGAGACAGCGGCGATCTCCCCTGCCTGCGGGCGATCGCACGCCCGCAGGCCCAGCCGGCGCATCTTCTCGTTGAGGGTGGTGGGGAGGCACCCGAGCTCGGCGGCGGCCCGTCGCTGGTTCCCGCGGGCCCGCGCGAGCGCCTCGAGGATCAGGCGCCGTTCGTAGCCGTCCACGAGGTCCTTGAGACTCACCAACGACGCCCGCGTTCCCATCGAGTAGAGAGCCAGTGACTCCGCCATCGTCCCCTCCTCAGTTCTGCCCCTTGCCTGCTGAGACCTACGGTGGTCCCGGCGTTCAGTTGCATGGAGGATCGCGGAGCTTCCGGTGAGCGGGGCCTGAGCCCGTAACGTGAGAGAAATCAGAAAGATGGACGGGCGGCTGAGGGGGTCGCTCCCCGCCGCAGGAGCAGGTGGGCGAGGTTCGGCAGCGCGTACGGGTTCTCGAGGTCGAGCTTCAGGGTGGCGCGCATGCCCTCCTCCGCCTCCGCGAACCGCCGCTGCATGACGAGGCTCCAGGCGAGGGTGTGCTGGGCATTGCCGAATTCGGGCTGCAACGCGACGAGGGCGCGCGCCACGCGCTCGGCCCCCGACGGGTCCCGGAGCCGACCGACGCGGAGGAAGTAGGCGTTCCAGAGGGGGACGAGCGCTCTCGGGTCCTTCTCGTGGGCCCGGTCGTATTGGGCGCCCGCCTCCGCGAAGCGCCCGAGGGCCTCGAGGATGCGGCCCGAGTTGTTGTAGGGCTGCATCATGTCCGGGTAGAGCTCGTTGATGAAGCGGTAGTCGTCGAGCGCACCCGGCAGGTCGCCGGCCACGAACTGCTTGTTGAGGGCACGGATGTGCAGGTGCTCCCGCTTGGAGATCTCGTCGGAGTCGAGGAGGGCGCGCGCCAGCTCCGCCTTGCCCTCGTCCGGCCGGCCCAGGAACTGGACGAGGAGAAGGCCCCGTGACGCCCGGGCGGCGGCGAACTTCGAGTCGTGCGCCAACGCCTCGCGGTAGCTGCGCTCCGCCTTGTCGAACTCCCCGCGACTCGCGGCGCGCGCCGCCACCGCGAGCAGCTCCAGCGCCTCGAGCGACGAAGTCGTGTACTGGGTGAACGGCGGGGCGGTGCGGGCGATCGAGTCGAGGGACTCGCCGAGGTGCTCCCGCAGCTTGCGGGTGAGCGCGTCGATCGCGGTCAGGAGGACCTGCTCGCGGCCCGCGGCCGTCGTCTGCACCTCCTCCACCACGCGGCCGGTGGACGGCTCGACGAGCGCCGCCCCCACCTGGTAGGCCGCGCCCGCCCGCAGGATCCTCGGCATCACGAGGCCGCGCACGCCCGTCCGCCGGCACACGTCCCGCCCCACGCCCTCGTCGATGCGGGTGTCGGGGCCGAGGCGCATCATCCGGAGCGTGTTCTGGACCTGCGCCGGGTCGAAGACGTTGACGTAGCGGGACTGGCGCAGGTCGGTCTCGATCGCGCTCTTGAGGGCCAGGTCGAAGACGGGCTCCCCTGTCCCGTTGACCACGTCGCCCACGAGGACGAAGTCCCGCTCGCGGAAGGCCAGCGCCGGGCGGGCGCCGCGCCCGAAGAACAGCCACGCCGCCGCTCCCAGCACGGCGACGGTGGTGGCGGCCATGGCGATGCGGGCGAGCGGACGCCGCGTCCGCGGACTCGGCGCGGCGGCAGGAGGCGACCCGGCGTCGCGGAGAGCAGCGGCCAGGGCATGCCCGTTCGCGAACCGCTGCGCGGGGTCGCGAGCGAGGGCCCGCATCACCACGTCCGCCAGGGCCCGCGGCACGTCGGGCCGGAGCTTCGCGACGGGCCGGGGCGTTTCGGTGAGGCTCCGCCGGAGCACCTCCGCCGTGCTCGCGCCCACGTACGGCGGCCGCCCCGCGAGCAGCTCGTAGAGCACGCAGCCCGCGGCGTACACGTCGGCCGTCGCCTCGATCGTCTCGCCCCCGATCTGCTCGGGAGCCATGTAGGCCGGCGTGCCGACAATGAGCCCGGGAGCGGTCCGGGACCACGTCTCGGCCTCGATCTCGGAGGTCGGGAGGTCGGCCACCGCGCGGCGCCTCGCCAGGCCGAAGTCGAGGACCTTGAGCCTCCCGTCAGGGGTCACCATGAGGTTCGACGGCTTCACGTCGCGGTGCACGATGCCGTGGTCGTGGGCCTCCCCGAGCGCGTCGGCGAGCTGCAGCCCGAGCGCCTGGACCTCCGCGACCGGCAGCGCCCCCCGGCGCACGCGCTCGGACAGGGGCTCCCCCGGCACGAGCTCCTGGGCGATGAAGAGCCGGGGCTCGGCCACCTCTCCCTCGACTGCGGCCTCGCCGGCCTCGTAGATGGCGGCGATGCCGGGGTGGGCGAGGACGGCCGCCGCGCGGGCCTCCCGCAGGAAGCGCTGGCGGGCCTGCGCGTCCCCGGCCTGGTCGGGCCGCACGAGCTTGAGGGCCACCTCCCTCTCCAGGACGCGGTCTCGGGCCCGGTAGACGACGCCCATGCCGCCCGCGCCGAGGCGGCCGAGCACGTCGAAGTGGGCAATCGCGCGTGGCTCCACGACAGGGGCCTTTCGACCGGAGCCGATCGCCGGCAACGAAACGCCGGGAACTGCCGGAATGCTAGCAGAGATGGCGCGCCCGGGATTCCCTTTCTCGCCGGGCGATGAGTCTGCGCCGGGTACGGGCCGGGACGGGTCCGTCCGGATCAGTCGCGGGACGGGGCGGGTGGTGCGTCGAGTCGCCGCACGTCGTCGACGTGCGCCCAGCCGCGGGCGCCGGCGTTGTCCTCGACGCGCAGCCAGGCGCCGCTCGCCTCGAGCACGGGCACGACCTCGCCCTCGCGGAGCGAGCCCGTCGTCTCGGCCGTCGGCGAGGCGGCGTCGAGGAGCGGAGCCCCCCGCCGGACCACGGCGGCGGTGGGTCGCGCAAAGGACGCGGCGACCGGCACCGCGGCGACGAGGAGACCCAGGGCGAAGGCGACCCTGGCGGTGGTGACAGCCCACCGACCGACCGGCCTCAGGCGAACGAGGGCGTGCGCGCCCACGGAGAGAACGAAGAGGGCGAGCGCGACGAGGTCGAGACGGAAGCGGCGGGCGACGCGGCCGGCGGCGGCGAGCGGCTCCGGCGCGATCTCGGCGGGGTCGAGGTTCAGCGACTCGCGCAGCCGCTCCACGTCACGCACGACGGCGCGGTCGCCCGGGTCGAGCTCCCTCGCCCGCAGCAGCGCCCAGAGCGCCTCGCCCGAGGCGCCGCGCGCGGTCGCGGCCTGCGCCCAGTTCCAGTAGAGCGAGGCGCTCTCCTGCCCGCTCGCTGCCAGCTCGGCGTAGACGGCGGTGGCCTTCGGGTAGTCGCCCGCGCGGACGAGGTCGTTCGCCTCCCGGAACCGCTCGGCGGCCGGGGCCGCGGCGAGCGGCGCGGCGAGCGCCAGCGCGAGGAGGCCGAGGCGAGCGGCGTTCACGCCCACCTCCGCACGGCCTCCGCCGCGCGCGCGGCGAGGTCCTCGACCTTGTCCGTGTAGTCCCCGAGCTGCGGCGCGTAGCGGACGAAGCGCGCGTCGTCGAGCAGGGCGCGCACCGCCCGCGCCCGCTCGCTCTCGTCCTCGTCCGGGACCTCGCCGAACGCCTCGTGGAGGGCCTTCTCGACGAGCCCGGCCGCCTGCTCCTTGCTCGTCGCCTCCTTTCCCGCGCGCTCGATGTCGCGCAGGGCGGCCCGGACCGAGCGCGGCGAGGAGGCCCGGCCCGCGCCGCCGCGCGCGCCGCCGCGCAGGCGACCCGCCCCCCAGAGGCCGACGTGCAGCAGCAGCGCGAGGCCCGCGGCGAGAGCCAGCGCCCGGCCGGAGACGACGAAGGCGCCCGCGGGGTGCAGGTCGAGCTCGGAGCGCAGCGGCAGGGCGCCCGTGGCGCGGGAGGAGGACGGGGGCGAGGGCAGGCCCGCCGCCACCGTCCCGCCCTCGACCCGAAGCGCGAGCGGGGTCGTCTCGGCGGTGACGATCTTCCCGGCCGACGGGTCGAAGTACGAGAAGGAGAGCGCCGGCACCTCGATCGTGCCGCTCGTCTCCGGCACCACCACGAACTCCCACGTGCGCGAGCCGGAGATGCCCTCGGCCGTCGTGCGCAGGTCGCTCTTCGCCTGGGGCGGGAAGACGCGCGCGCCCTTCGCCACCACCTCGGGCCCGCGCTCGATCCACTTGAGGTTGCCGGTGCCTTCGACGCGAAAGCGCAGCGTCACCGCCTCGCCGAGGGGCACCACGTCGCGGTCGAGGCTGGCCGACGCGCGGAAGCGGCCCACCGCCCCCGAGAAGCCGGCGGCGTCGGGCAGCGGCTCGACGGTGATGGTGAGGGGCTGCGTCGCGCGCTCCACCGCGCCGCCGGAGTCGAAGAAGCCCTGGCGCGCGAGGCCGATGCGGAAGGTCGCGGCCGGGATCGTCAGCGTCCCCGCCTTCGTCGGGAAGAGGAGCTTCCGCAGGATCGGAAAGCGCCGGTAGCTCTCGCCCCCCACCGTCGCCGCCTCGCCCGAGGGCGAGGCCTGCGGCCGCTCGAGGTCCTCGACCCAGAAGCCCGTGAACTGGGGCGCGTCCTTGAACTGGAGATCCGTGACGGAGGTCTGGGTGTAGAGCGAGTAGGTGAGCACGAGCGGCTCGCCGACGCGCAGCCGGGTCCGCGAGGGCGAGGCCTCCACGAGGAGCCGGACCGGGGCCGAACGCTCGCGCCGTCGCCCCATCATCTGCTCGAACGGGTCGCCGAAGGGGTCCAGGCCGAAGGGGTCCTGCCTCGGCCGCTGGGGCGGGCGGGCGCTGCCGGCGACCACCTCGATCGGGATCGCGGGCGCCACCTGGTCTCCCAGCCGCAGCGCGCCGACCTCGGCCTTCCCCACCGCGCGGGGCTGCAGCACGTACACGGTGCTGCGGGACTGCGACATGCGCCCGTTCACGATCGAGACCTGTGTCGACTGGGAGGGACCGGCCACCACGTCGAGGTTCGCGAGCGGGGGCAGCTCGACCTCGTCGGGCGCCCCGCTGCCCTCGACGGTGATGGTGAGCTGGACCTGGTCCTCCACTCCGATCTTCCGCGCGTCGACCTCGGTGCGCAGGGTGAAGGCCGCCCATGCCGCCGCCGGCGCGAGCGCCAGCAGGAGCGCGGCGACGGCGCGTCCCGCGCCCCGGACGTCGAGACGACCGCTCACCAGTCCTTCCCCTTCTTCTTCTGCTCGCGCTTCTGGGCCAGGAGCTTCTTCTGCTCGGCCTTCTCGTTCTGCTGCAGGGCATCGAGCAGCTGCATGGCCCGCTCGCGCGGCATCCCCGCCTCCTGCCGGAAGCGCTGGTCGGCGCGCTCCTGCTGCGTCTGCGGGCGCTGCTGCTGGTTCTGCTGACCGGCCGGCTGCTTGTCCTGTCCCTTCTGGTCCGGCTGGCCTTTCTGGTCCTGCGGCTTGTCCTGGCCCTGCTGGTCCTTCTTCTGCTGCTGGTCCTTCTGGTCCTGCTCCTGCTGTTTCTTCTTCTGCTCTTCCTGCTCCTGGAGCGCGCGCAGGGCCATCTCCAGGTTGCGGCGGGTGTCCTCTTCCCCGGGGGCCACGCGCAGGGCGTCGCGATAGGCCTGGAGCGCGCCGCGGTAGTCCTTCTTCTGGAAGAGGCTGTTGCCCAGGTTGTAGCGGGAGGCCGCCGCCACCGGCGAAGCCGGGTCGGCGCCGAGGGCGCGGAACAGAGCCGCCGCCTCCTCGTACTTGCCGCTCTTGTAGAGGCCGTCGGCCACGTTGAAGCGGACCGCCGGGTCCTGCGGTCGCGCCTCGGCCGCGCGCTCGAACGCCGAGAGCGCCTGCGGGTGGTTGCCGCGGGCGTACTCGCCACGGCCCTCTTCGGTGGCGCGCCGGGGGCGCAGCAGCACCTCGTCGAGGACCCGGCCGCGGCGCGAGGGCTCGGCCGCGGCGGGCGCCGGCGCGGGGCCGGTCGGAGCGGCCGGGGGCGCCTGCGCGCGCGCGGGAGAGGCCAGCGCCGCGACGAGCAGCAGGGCGGCCACCTGGCGCGCCGCGCCCCCGACCGACCGCCGCCCGAGCCGCGGCCACCGCAGCGGGGGCGGCGGCAGGAGGAGCCCGAGGGCCAGGCACGCGAGACCGATGCCGAGGGGCAACTGGAAGCGCTCCTTGCGCCGGTACGAGTACTCGCGGGCCATCGCCTTCTGCTCCATGCCCTCGATGGCGGAGGCGAGGCCGGACAGGCTCGTGTCCGCGGGCGTGATCCGGAAGGCCTTCCCGCCCGTGCCGCGCGCGATCGCGTCGAGCGTCGCGAGGTTCAGGCGGGAGACGACGGCGCCGCCGCTCTCGTCGCGCTTGTAGCCGGTCACCCGTCCCTCGGCGTCCACGTCCGGGACCGGCTGGCCCCCCTCGGTGCCGACGCCCACCGCGTAGACGACGACCCCGGCCTCTTTCGCGCGACGGACCGCGGCCTCGACCTCGCCTTCGAGGTCCTCGCCGTCGGAGACGAGCACCATGACCTTGTTGCGCCGCTCCTGGTCGACGAAGGCCTCGAGCCCCTTCGCGAGGCCGACGCCGAGCGAGGTGCCGGGGGCGGGCACGATCCCCGGCTCCACCGTCTCGAGGAAGAGGCCGAGCGCGTCGGCGTCGAGCGTGAGCGGGACGAGCGGGTAGGCCTCGCCCTCGAAGGCCACGAGGGCGAAGCGGTCGCCCTCGAGGCGCGCGATGAGCTGCAGGAGCGCCTGGCGGGCGAGGAAGAAGCGGCTCGGCGCCACGTCCGCGGTCGCCATCGAACCCGACGTGTCGAGCACGAGCACCACGTCGACGCCCTCGCGCTCGACCTTCTCGCGCACGATGCCCCACTGCGGGCGGGCCAGGGCCACGACGACACCCGCCGCCCCGAGCAGGAGGAGGGCGAGGCGCACGAGGCGCCAGCGCTCGTCCGGCCGCCGCACGACGCGGCCCCACAGCGGCCGGGACACGAGGCTCGACAGGCGGTCCCGGTCGCGGCCCGTGAGCCACACCTCGATGGCGAGGAGCGCCGGCAGCGCCAGGAGCGCGAACAGCCACGCGGGCGAGGCGAAGATCACGCTCTCCTCCTCATGCCGGGACCACCCGCAGGCCCGAGGCCCACGCGAGCCCGGCCACGGCGAGGAGGGCCGCGGCCGAGCGCCACCAGGGGCGGGAACAGCTCGCGGTAGCGCCGGTAGGCCGACACCTGGATGTCGGACTTCTCGAGCCGGTCGATCTGCTCGAACACCTGGCGCAGGGCGGCGGGGTCCTCCGCCCGGAAGAACTCGGCCCCCGTCCGCTCCGCGATCCGCTTCAGCAGGTCGGGGTTGACCTTGACGTCGGCCATCACCGTCTCGGTGACGATCGCGCCGGTGAAGGGGTCGCGCGCGCGCACGGGCATCGGCACGCGCCCGCCGCGGCCCACGAGGATCGTGTAGACGCGCACCTCCATGGCCTTGGCCATGTCGGCCGCGGTGGCGGGGTCGATCTCGCCGGCGTTGTTGTCGCCGTCGGTCACGAGGACGATCACCTTGCTCTTCGCCTCCGAGCGGCGCAGCCGGGTGAGCGCGGTGGCGAGGCCGGACCCGATGGCGGTGCCGTCCGGCAACATCTCGAGGCGCACGTCGTCGAGCTGGCGCAGGAGCACCGCCGTGTCGGTGGTGGGCGGCGACTTGGTGAGGCTGCGCCCGGCGAAGACCACCAGGCCCACGCGGTCGGTGGTGCGTCGCTTCACGAACTCCCCCACCACCTCCTTCGCCACCTCGAGGCGGTTCCGCGGCTGGAAGTCGCCGGCCGCCATGGTGCCCGAGACGTCGAGCGACACGACGATGTCGACGCCGCGCGTGGTGACGTCCTCGCGCAGGGTCCCGTGCTGCGGGCGGGCGAGGGCCAGGGCCCCGGCCACGAGGCCGAGGGCGGCGAGGGCGAGCGGCAGGTGCCGCAGCCGCACGCGCCAGCCGGGGCGCATTCGACGGAGACGGGAAGCGCCGGGGAACGTCACCGCCTGCGCGCGCGCGTCGCGCTCCCGCCGCCACGCCGCCAGCAGGACGAGCGGGGCCGCGAGGGCCACCCACAGCCACGCCGGGTCCTGGAAGCGGAAGCCCGCCCAGTCCATCAGGCCGCCTTCCCCTCTCCCGCGGGCTCGGCCGGCCGCAGCCGCGCCTCCAGGGCGGGCACGAGCGCGCGCACCGCCGCGAGGTGCCGCTCGGCCTCCTGCGAGAGACCCTGCCCCTTCGCGAACTTGATGCGGTCGGCCGCCTCCGCGACGTCGCGCATCACCGGCAGCAGATCGCCGCCGTGGGGGTGCCCGCGCAGGAAGGCCAGCGTCTCCGCCGTCGTCATCTCGAGCACCGGCGCGCCCAGCCGCCGCTCCAGGTAGCGCTTCGCGACCTCGGCGAGCCGGATGTAGAAGGAGCGGTACTCGCCGCGCGGGAGAAGGCCCGCGGCCGCCAGCGCGTCGAGCGCGCGCAGGGCCTCGGTGTCGGGCGGCAGGTCCGGGACGGCGGCGGCGAGCGGGGCTTCCTTCCTCTTCCGGCGGCGAACGAGCCAGGCCACGAGCGCGGCGACGAGCACGAGGGCGATCCCGAGCGCGACCCAGAAGGCGCGGCCGATCGACACCGGCGCCGGGCCGCGGACGTCGGCGAGCTTCTGCGCCTGCGGGTCCTTCGGCAGCAGCGAGGCGACCTTCAGCGGCACCGCCGCCGAGGACGCCTCGCCCTCGGTTCCGTCCGCCAGGCGGTAGCGCACGGGGATGGGCGGGACCTGCGCTTCGCCGAGCGCGTAGACGGCCGCCTCGTAGCGGTGCGTGCCCGGCTCGGGCGCGGGCGAAGCGCCGGCGACGGCCGGCGGCGTGCGCAGCTCGAAGGCATCGGTCGCGGCCTCCCCGGGGAAGGTGAACGTCGTCCCGGCGGGCCCCATCGCCTTCAGCTCGACCGTGAAGGTCTCCCCCACCGTGACCTCGGCCTTGCTCGCGGTCGCGGTCACGGACACCGGGGAAGGCGAGGGCGTCGCCGCGCCGGCGGGGGGCGGGGCGGCCGTGGCGGCGAGCACGAGCGTCGCGAGCACGAGCACCCTAGCGCCTCCTCTCCCGGGTCTTGAAGAACCCCGAGAGCGGGCGCTCGTACGACTCGCCGGTGCTCAGCGCGAGGGCGTCGACGCGCGTCTTCTTGAAGACGGACCGGGCCGCCTCGAACCCCGGCGCGCGCAGCGCCCGCCGCACCTCCGCCCGCGCGGTGTCCGCCACCACGCGCTCCCCCGTCTCCGGGTCGGCGAAGGCCACGAGCCCGGCCGCCGGCACGTCGCCCTCCCGCGGGTCGCGCACGTGCAGGGCGACCACGTCGTGTCTGCGGCGCAGGGCCCCGAGCGCCTTCTCGTAGCCCTCGGCCTGGAAGTCGGAGATGAGGGCGACGATGCCGCGGCGGCGCAGGACCCGCTGGGCGAAGCGCAGCGCTCCCGCGAGGTCGGTGCCGCGCCCGACGGGCTCGCGCGCGAGCAGGTCGCGCACGATGCGCAGGGCATGGTCACGGCCCCGCCCCGGGGGCACGTAGCCCTCGATGCGGTCGGAGAAGAGCACGGCGCCGACGCGGTCGTGGTTGGCGACCGCCGAGAAGGCCAGCACCGCCGCGAGCTCCGCCGCGTAGTCGCGCTTGAGGAGGTACTGCGAGCCGAACTGCTGGGAGCCGGACACGTCCACCACGAGGAGGAGGGTCAGGTCCCGCTCCTCCACGAACTTCTTCACGTAGGGCGCGCCCATGCGCGCGGTGACGTTCCAGTCGATGGTGCGCACCTCGTCGCCGGGGGCGTACTCGCGCACCTCGGCGAACTCCATGCCGCGGCCCTTGAAGACGGCGTGGTACGCCCCCCCGATCCCGGACTCGAGGATCGTCTTCGTCCGGATCTGGATGCGCCGGATCTTCCGGAGGGTTTCCCTGTCGAGGCTCACGGCACTTCGACCCGCTCCAGTATCCGTTCGACGACGGTGTCGCTGGTGACGTTCTCGGCCTCGGCCTCGTAGGTCAGCAGGACGCGGTGGCGCAGGACGTCCTTCGCGATCTCCTTGACGTCCTCCGGCACCACGTAGCCGCGGCCGCGCAGGAAGGCCACCGCGCGCGAGGCCTCCGAGAAGGCGAGCGTCGCGCGGGGCGAGGCGCCGTAGGCGATGAGGGGGGCGAGGTCCGCGAGGCCCACCTCGCGCGGGCTGCGGGTGGCGGCCACGAGGGCCACCATGTAGTCGCGGAGCCGCTCGTCCATGTAGACCTCGCGGACGCGCCCGGCCAGGCGGCGCACCGCGTCGCCCGAGAGGACGCGCGCCACGGGCGGGGCGTCGCCCGAGACCATCCGATCGAGGATCTGCCGCTCCTCGGCCCGGGTCGGGTAGTCCACCTTCGCCTTGAGCAGGAAGCGGTCCACCTGCGCCTCGGGCAGCGGGTAGGTGCCCTCCTGCTCGATCGGGTTCTGCGTCGCGAAGACGAGGAACGGGTCGGGCAGGGGGTGGGTGGCGTCGCCGAGGGTGACCTGTCGCTCCTGCATCGACTCGAGGAGGGCGGACTGCACCTTGGCGGGGGCGCGGTTGATCTCGTCGGCGAGCAGCACGTTCGTGAAGACCGGGCCCTTGCGCGCCACGAACTCGCCCGACTTCTGGTGGAAGACGAGCGTGCCCACGAGGTCGGCGGGCAGCAGGTCGGGCGTGAACTGGATGCGGGCGAACTGGAGGTCCAGGACCTGGCCGAGCGTCTTCACCGCCAGCGTCTTGGCGAGGCCGGGCACGCCCTCGACCAGCAGGTGGCCCCGGCAGAGCAGAGCCACCATCATCCGCTCGACCAGTGTCTTCTGGCCGACGATGACCTTGCGCACCTCGTCCACCGCGGCCTGCACCAGCAGGGCCTCCTCGCGGACGGCCTCGTTCAGCTTCGCGACGTCGATGTCGGTTCGGGACATGTCTTCCTTCTCGCGGGCGAGGCCCGCCACGGCCTTATGACGCACCGCCACGGCCTTTGGACTCAGCCTACCGCAGGTGTCCGATCTTGCTCTGCAGGAAGGCGCGGGCGCGCTTCCACTCCGTCACGTCTCCGCGCCGCAGGGCCACGAGGGCCCCCGCTGCCGCCGCGGCCAGCTCCGCCCGGCCGAGCGACTCGAGGTCCCGCTGGACCTGCTGCATCTTGTCGGCAATGGCGTCGAGGCTCCCCACGTCGGTGGCGTTGAGGGTGGCGAGCAGGACGTCGATCGAGGACGTGTCGGACATCCCCCGGATTATACTGGGCCTCCCTACGACACTGGAGCGACCGCCCATGACCACCCAGAGCCACTACCGCGTCGTCATCCTCGGTTCCGGCCCCGCCGGCCTCACCGCCGCCGTCTACGCCTCGCGCGCCGAGCTCCATCCGCTGGTCGTCGAGGGCGGCGGAGGGGACGACGCCACCGACGTCCCGGGCGGTCAGCTGATGCTGACCACCGAGGTGGACAACTACCCCGGCTTCCCCGAGGGGGTCCTCGGGCCCGAGCTCATGGACCGCATGCGCAAGCAGGCCGAGCGGTTCGGGGCGGAGTTCGCGACCGGCGAGCTCAAGGCGGCGGCGTTCAAGGAGAGGCCGTTCCGGCTGACGCTGGCGAGCGGGGAGATCACCGCCGACACCGTCATCGTGGCGACCGGCGCCCGGGCGAAGTGGCTCAACCTGCCCGAGGAGCTGGAGTTCCGCACGAAGATCGGCGGTGTCTCCGCCTGCGCCACCTGCGACGGCTTCTTCTACAAGGGCAAGGAGGTGCTGGTGGTGGGCGGGGGCGACACCGCCATGGAGGAGGCGAGCTTCCTCACCAGGTTCGCCTCGAAGGTGACGATCGTCCACCGCCGCGCGGAGCTGCGGGCGAGCAAGGCCATGCAGACGCGGGCGAAGGCCAACCCGAAGGTGGCGTGGCTCCTCGACAGCGTGATCGAGAAGGTCCTGGGCGGGCCCGGAAAGGGCGTCACCGGCGCCATGGTGAAGAACCTCAAGACCGGCGAGGTGAAGGAGGTCCCCTGCGGCGGGATCTTCATGGCCATCGGCCACACCCCGAACTCCGCCGTCTTCGCCGGCCAGCTCGAGATGGACGAGCAGGGCTATCTCCTGATGCACGGGGGCACCACGGCGACGAGCGTGCCCGGGGTCTTCGCCGCGGGGGACGTGGCCGACCACCGCTACCGCCAGGCGATCACCGCGGCGGGCAGCGGCTGCATGGCCGCGATCGACGCCGAGCGCTTCCTGAGCCACTGAGGCGGGCTTGTTCCTCGGGCACTTCGCGACGGCGTACGCGGCGAAGCGGGTCGCGCCGCGTGCCTCGCTCGGCACGCTCTTCGCCGCGGCGCAGCTGCCCGACCTGGTCTGGCCCTGGTTGCTGCTGGCGGGTGCCGAGCACGCCGCGATCGCCCCCGGCGACACCGCCTTCACGCCGCTGCGCTTCGACGAGTATCCCCTCTCGCACAGCCTGCTGACCGTCGCGGCGTGGGGCGCGGCGTTCGGCGCGGTCCATTTCTGGCGGAAGCGCCGTCGGCTCGACGCGCTGGTGCTGGCGGTCCTGGCCGTGGGTCACTGGGTGCTCGACTTCGTGAGCCACCGCCCCGACATGCCGCTGTGGCCGGGCGGGCCACGCCTCGGCCTCGGGCTGTGGAACTCGGTGCCGGCCACGATCGTCGTCGAGCTCCTGATGTTCGCCGCGGGCCTCTGGCTGGCGCTCTCCGCCAGCGCGCCCGCGACGGCATCGGACGATGGGGTTTCGTCGGGCTCGCAGCCGCTGCTGCTGCTGATCTACGCCGCCAACGTCGCGAGCCCGCCGCCCCCGAGCATCGAAGCCGTGGGCTGGGTGGGCGCGATCGGGGGCCTCCTGTTCGTGGCCCTCGCCGCGTGGGTCGACCGCCACCGCGAGCCGGCGTGAGAATCCTCTTCCTCGCCCCCCAGCCGTTCTTCGAGGTGCGGGGCACGCCGCTCGCCGTGCTGCACATGACGCGGGCGCTCGTCGCGCTCGGCCACGCAGGTCGATCTGCTGACGTTCCCGCAGGGGCAGCCTTCGCCCGACCGAGGGCGTGCGGCACCTGCGGAGCCTGCGGCTCCCGGTCGGGCGCGTGAAGGCCGGCCCGTCGTTCGCCAAGATGGCCCTCGACGTGCCGTTTCTCGCCGAGGCCGCGTGGCGCCTGCGCTTCGGCGGCTACGACGTCGTCCACGCGGTCGAGGAGGCGGCGCACCTGATCGCGCCCTTCGCTCGATGGTTCAGGGTCCCGCTCGTGATGGACGTGGACTCGTCGATCCCCGATCAGCTCCGCTACTCCGGCTTCGCGACCCGCGGGCCCGCTCCTCTGGGCGGCCGAGGCCCTCGAGCGCCACGCGCTGCGGCACTCCGCCGCCGCGGTGACCGTCTGCGCCAGCCTGACCGACGGGGTGCGGGCCCGCGCGCCGGAGGTGCCCATCTTCCAGGTGGAGGACCCGCCGCTCGTGGACGCCCGGGCGACGCCGTCGCCCGAGGCCGTGGACGCCCTGCGGAGCGAGCTGGCCCTCGGCCCCTGGCCAGTCGTCCTCTACTCCGGGAACTTCGAGCCCTACCAGGGTGTCGAGCTGCTCCTCGACGCCCTCGCCCTCGTGCCCCACGTCCAGCTGCTCCTGATGGGCGGCTCTCCCGCGGACGTCGCACGGATGAAGGCCGAGGCCCGGGCCCGTGGCGTGGGCGAGCGCTCGCGTCTTCTCCGGACAGCGCCCGCCCTCCGAGCTGCCTGTCTTCTTCGGGCTGGCCGACGTCCTCGCCTCGCCGCGCGCGAAGGGCGAGAACACGCCGTTCAAGGTCTTCACGTACCTGGCCTCGGGCCGGCCGCTCGTGGCCACGCGCATCCCCACCCACACGCAGCTCCTCGACGACACGACCGCGTTTCTCGTCGAGCCGACGGCGGCGGGCCTCGCGTCGGGGATCCAGGCGGCCCTCGACCACCCCGAGGACGCAGCGGCGCGGGCCGGCCGCGGGCGGGAGCTCGTCGAGCGCGAGTACAGCGTGGAGCGCTACCGCGAGAAGATCGCCCGCGCCTACGCCACGGTCGAGCGGCTCGCCACACGGTCCTCGTGAGCGGGAGCGGATCGAGCCGGCTCAAGCCTCGAGGAAGGGGTTGACGGCGCGAACCGCTCCGTAGTGCTGCCCGTGACCAGGTCCTCGGCGTACAGGACCGTCGAGGACCTGGAGCACCTGGGCCGCAGGCCGAAGTCGGACTCCGCACGAGGTCGAGCGCCTCGCGCGCTTCGGCGCATCCACGACAGGGGAGGAATCGACGCGTAGCGCAGCGGGGGGCTGAGGGTGCGGCGCGGCACCCCCGGGAGAAGTCAGATGACGAAGTCGCCGGCGTCGGCCTTCGAGCGGACGGTCATGTCGGGCGGGCGCAGGGCGACGCGGGAGCCCGGCGGGACGCTCGTCGTCACGAAGACGGAGCCGCCCACCACGCTGTCCGCGCCGAGGACCGTTGCGCCCCCGAGGACGGTCGCGTTCGCGTAGACCGTCACGCCGTCCTCGACGGTGGGGTGGCGCTTCGTGTCGCGGATGACGCGGCCGCGCTCGTCGCGCGGGATGGAGAGCGCCCCGAGCGTCACGCCCTGGTAGAGCTTCACGTTCGAGCCGATCGTCGTCGTCTCGCCCACGACCACGCCCGTCGCGTGGTCGATGAAGAAGCTCCGCCCGATCCGCGCCCCGGGGTGGATGTCGGCCCCGCTGCGGCGAGTGGGCCCACTCGCTCATGATGCGCGGCATGAGCGGGACGCCCATGACGTGCAGCTCGTGCGCCACGCGGTGGACGGTCACGGCCAGCATCCCCGGGTAGGCGAGGATCACCTCGTCGAGGCTCGAGGCCGCAGGGTCGCCGTCGTAGGCGGCCTGCACGTCGTGGACGAGCGCGTCGCGCACCGCGGGCAGGCGCGCGAGGAACTCGGCCGCGACGCGCTGCGCCTCCTCCGCGCAGGGGTGCGGCGGCCCGGCCCTCGCACTCCGCCGCGAAGCACAGGCAGGTCTCGACCTGCCGCTCGACCTTCTCCCGCAGCGTCGAGAGCAGGTTGCCGACGTGGAAGCCGAGGTTCTCGTCGGTCAGGTCCTGCCGACCGAAGTAGCCCGGGTAGAACAGCTCCAGCAGCAGCTTCACGATCTCCAGGATCTCGTCGCGCGAGGGCAGGAAGCGGCGGTTGACGTGCTGCGCCCGGGGGTCGCGCCGGTAGCTCGCCAGCATCCCCTCGACGAGCGCCGGGCAGCGCCGAAGGCGCGCTCACGGCTTCGCCGGCGAGGCCGCCATCGTCTCGACCTCGGCGAAGAGGCCCTCGTAGAGCGGGCCGGAGAGGTAGCGCTCGCCGGAGTCCGGCAGCACGGTCACGATCGTCTTCCCCGCGAAGGCGGGGTCGAAGGCGAGCCGCAGCGCGGCCGCCATGGCCGCGCCGCACGAGACGCCGCAGAGGATGCCCTCCTCCCGCGCCAGCCGCCGCGCCGTCGCGATCGACTCCTCGTTCGTGACCCGCTCCACCCGGTCCACCATCGACAGGTCCAGGTTCTTCGGCACGAAGTTCGCGCCGATCCCCTGGATCTTGTGCGGCGCCGGGGTGAGCGGCTGGCCCGCCCGCGTCTGCGTGATGAGCGGCGACACCTCGGGCTCGACCGCGACGCTCAGGATCGCCTTGCCCTTCGTCTTCTTGAGGTACCGGCTCACGCCGGTGATCGTGCCCCCGGTGCCCACCCCGCCCACGAACACGTCCACCGCCCCGTCCGTGTCTTCCCAGATCTCGGGGCCCGTCGTCGACTCGTGGATGGCCGGGTTCGCCGGGTTCTCGAACTGCTTCATCATCACGTAGCGCCCGGGCTCGGCCGCGGCGAGCTCCTCCGTCTTCGCGATGGCGCCCTTCATCCCGACGGCCCCCGGGGTGAGCACGAGCTTCGCCCCCAGGGCCACGAGCACCTTCCGCCGCTCCATGCTCATCGTCTCCGGCATGACGAGAACGCACTCGTACCCGCGCGCCGCCGCCGCGAAGGCGAGGGCGATCCCGGTGTTGCCGCTCGTCGCCTCGAGGATCGCCTTGCCCGGCTTCAGCTCTCCGCGCTTCTCGGCGTCCCACACCATGGACGCCCCGATCCGGCACTTGACCGAGTAGGCGGGGTTCCGCCCCTCGATCTTCGCGAGCACGGTCGCGTGCGCGCCCTTCGTCAGGTGGTTGATGCGCACGAGCGGCGTCCGCCCGATCGACGCCGCGTTGTCCTCGAATATCCGTGCCATGGCTCCCCTCCGCCTGCCGACACCGGTGCCCCGACCCGTCGCCGGAAGTTCTTCCTTCGATGCTAGCATCGGCGCAGCGAATCCACAGCCAGCCGCCCAGGAGGGAGCCGATGCACCGACTCGTCGGGGGAGCCGTCTTCGCCGTGGCGCTCGCGCCCGCCGCCGCCCGGGCCCAGGACCCGGCCGCGAAGGCCGACGGGAGCGACGACGTCAAGCTGCGCGTCTCGACCGAGCTGCGCCTGAACGCGCGGTGGTCGCAGGACGACCGCTTCCCGCTCGCCTTCCCGTTCCCGCCGGAGTTCGTGCCGGTGGGCCAGCCGGACGTGGCGCTCCAGACGGTCGTCCCCGGGGACCTCGCTCGAGATCAACAAGGCGAGCGTGCTCCTCGACCTCGACCTGCCCCGGGGCATCGCCGCCCACGTCCGGGTCGACTTCGTGGACCTCTACGACCGCAACCCCACGAGCACCGACAAGTGGGTGGACGTGGACGAGGCGTGGATCGGCTTCGGCCGGAGGCGCTCCTCGCTCGAGCCGCTCCCGGGCTCCTCCGTCTACGCCCTCGTCGGCAAGGCGCCGAAGTTCGAGCGGCAGCCGTTCCGGCGGCTCGACAGCTACGGGCTCGTGTCCACCGCGTTCAACCGCTTCCCCGACCTGCAGGTCCAGGTGGGCGGGTCGATCGGCACCCACGCCTACTTCTTCGGCCAGGTCTCGAACGGGAACCCGCTGTTCATGCGCGACCCGAACGCCCTGGCCGGCGACAACGGCACCGCCGAGCCGCCGAACCCCGACCCGAAGCTGCACTCGGGCTTCCCGATCGTCTACCACGCCGAGGTCGAGGACCTCGAGCTCGACGACCGCTTCGAGTACGGGGGCGGCGGCGGGCTGCGCTTCGTGAGCGCCGACCAGCGGCGCGGGATCGACCTGCTGGGCTTCTACTACCGGACGCGGCTCTCGAAGGAGGCCCGGCTCAACGGCACGTTCTACGAGGGCGACCTCGACATCCTGGACGGCGCCGGTGGGATCTCGCTGCCCATCGAGGGGGACCGGCGAGAGGAATACGGCGCGAACCTGGACCTGCGCTGGGGCGGGTTCTCGGCCTTCGGCCAGGTCGTGAGGGAGGAGTCGGCGGGCCTGCCGCGGCTCGGGTTCGAGATCGAGGCCGGCTTTCGTCTCGTGCTCGGCGACCTCGCGGACTCGAACGACCTCTTTCCCGCGATCCAGCCCGCCATTCGCTTCAGCCGCCTCGAGAACGACTTTCGCGCCCCGCGGGGCTTCGTCTCGCCGAGCTTCGCCTGGGACTGGGACAAGTGGGACTTCGGCCTGCGGCTGACCATCGTGAAGCGGCTCGACCTGACGCTCGAGTACTCGCTGCACGACATCGCGGCCTCGCGGACGATCCGGCACGACGAGGCGCTCGCGACGCTCCGGCTGAAGCTCTAACGCTACCGGACGAACGACTCGCGCCGGGAGGCTTCGGAGAGCGGGATCAGGAACCGCCCCGGCTCGCGCGCGATCTTCTCGTGCGCGGCGCGCAGGCTCGCCTCGCCGGCGTAGCTGACCGCCGACTGCAGGTGCCCGCGGACCCGGGCGAGGATGCCGACCACGCTGCCGACGTAGGGCACCCGCACGGACTGCCCCTCCGCCGGCGTGCGCAGCGCCTCCGCCAGCTCGTCGGCCTCCGCGCCGTCCGCCACCGCCTCCGGCGACGTCATGCCGCGGTAGAGCTTCATCTTCTGCCGCGTGGCGGGGTCCTCCACCAGCATCCCCGGGGCCTCGTCGGTCCCGGAGAGCATGCTGCCGAGCATGACCGTCGAGGCCCCGCAGGCGATGGCGAGGAACAGGTCCTTGTCGTCCCGGACGCCGCCGTCGGCGATGATCGGCAGCTTGCCCCCCGTCGCGAGGTACGCCTCGCGCACCGCCTGCAGCTGCGGCACGCCCGCCCCCGTCTCGAGCCGGGTGCGACATCCCCGCCCGGGGCCCACCCCCACCTTGATCGCGTCCACCCCGAGTGCGGCCAGCCGGCGCGCGCCCTCCGCAGTGGCCACGTTGCCCACGACCAGCCGAACCGTCTCCGTCCTCTTTCGCAGCTCCCCCACCGCGCCCGCGACCGCCTCGGCGTCGGCGTGGGCCACGTCGAGCAGGAGGAGATCCACCTCCTGCTCGACGAGCGCCTGCGCGCGCTCCAGGAAGTCGCCGGTCGCCCCGATCGCCGCGCCCACGCGCAGCCGTCCCCGCGCGTCCTTCGTCGAGTGCGGCTTCTGCTTGTACAGCTTGAGGTCGCGCATGGTCACGAGGCCGCGCACGTGCCCCTGCTCGTCCACGAGGGGCAGCTTCTCGATCCGGTGCTCGAACATGGCCCGCTCGGCCTCCTCGAGCGAGACCGAGGGAGGCCGGGTGACGAGGCGCTGGCGCGGGGTCATGAAGTCCGACACCGGCCGCGCGTCGGAGGCGCGTGTCGAGCGGCATGTCGCGGTGCGACAGGATCCCGGCGAGCTTGCCGCCCCCCTTCACCTCCTCGATCAGGAAGCTGCTGGCGTTGTGCTTGCGGATGGCCAGGCGAGCCTCCGCGATCGAGGCGGTCCGCTCGAGGAAGAGCGGCTGCTCGATCACGTGAGAGTGGCGGGTCTTCACGTAGCGCACGCGGGCGGCCTGCTCGGCGATCGAGGAGTTGCGGTGGAGAAAGCCGATCCCGCCCTCGAGGGCGAGCGTCTTCGCCATCTCCTCGCCCACGACGGTGTCCATGTTCGCGCCGAGCACGGGGAGCGCCAGGTCGAGCCCGGCCACGAGCGGCATGGCCAGGGACACCTCGCGGCGCGTGCGCACGGGGCTGTGCTGCGGCCGGAACAGGAAGTCGTCGAAGGTCCTGCCGACGAACAGCGGCTCTATCTCGGCCATGAGGCTATTGTTCCACCATTGTCACTGCCATCGGGCGCCCGCATCGTGGGCGTCTCGGGTCGTCTCCTCGCTCGCTTATCGGCGCGGCTGGTTCATGCGCTCATTGGTGCACCCTAGGAGGGTCCGGGGAGGGTGCCGTCGCCCAGGGATCGGCCTCGGATGTCCCGGTGCCCTCCGCGGAGGGCCCCATGCGCTCGCTTCGGAGCGCCCGAGACGCCTTCCCGGGCGGGCGCATGGCCCGCGCCTACGGCGGTGGGCGGTGGCGCGCCGCGAGCAGTACCCGCGAGTACCAGTCCTCGCGGCCGGGCATCGGCCGCTCGACGAGGGCGCGGCGACGCGCTTCCCAGTCGAGGTTGGGGTCCAGCCACTCGTCCCAGGCCTGCCGGCCCGGCGCCTCGTGCATCAGCACTTCGCCTACCCGCCACCGCTCCTCCGACTCGACCAGCACCACCCGCAGCGCGACGACCGCGCGCCCCCCGAGGGGGATCGCGATCACGTCGTGGTCGATCACTGCCTGCGGGTGCCCGTTCACCCAGCGCAGGTCGACCCGCTCCTCGCGGCGGCGCCGGGAGGCGACCGTCTCGAACGAGACGCCGTCGGCGCTCACCTGCACGTCGGCGTTGCGGGGCAGCCGCGGCCCTTCGAGCGCCGCGAGGAGGGTGACCGCGGTGAGGGGCCGCGGCGCCGGCAGGCGCAGCTCGAACGTCGCGGCCGGGTCGGGCTCGACGAAGGTCCGCAGGTCGCCGTCCCCCGCCGCTCCGGCGCCCGGCCAGGGGGTCCCCTCGGGAGGGAAGGGAGGCACGAAGGCGTGGAAGATCACCGCGCGCCCGGCGTCGACGCGGCGCCAGCGGCCCCCCAGCCGCCGCAGCGTCTCGTCGAGCTCGTCGGGCGACGGCAGCCCGCTCGGGATGTCGGGAGTCAGCAGCCACGCCACGTTCCTGGCGAAGCGCACCTCGTCGAGCAGCGGCAGCGGCCAGTGACGGAAGCGGTCGTTCCAGGGCGGCGAGAGAACGACGCGCTCGCCGCTCTCCCACGTGAGGCGGAAGGCGGGCCCGTAGGAGGCATAGGCGTGGCGCACGCCGGCCTCCTCGAGCGCGCGGCGCGCGGGCCCCAGGTCCTGGAGCAGGAAGGGCGCCTCCGCGCGGTCGAGCCGGCGCCACGTCGAGAGGAGCTGCGCCCCGAGCGCCAGGTGCAGGACCGCCAGGCCCAGGACGGCCACCCAGGCCCGCCGCGAGGTGCCGCGGGGGGCGGCGGCCCAGGCCACGAGGGCGGCCACGGGCAGGTAGAGCGGGGTCAGGAAGCGAAGGGTGTGGGGGGCGGAGCGGACGGGCAGCGGGAAGACCAGGAGCGCGAGGCCCGCGGCGAGGAGGTACAGGAGTAGAGGCGTGTCGGCCCGCGGTGGCGCGAGCCGCGAGGACGAGCAGGAACCCGTACAGCAGGACGGTGAGGCCGGCCGCCCAGCCGGGCGCGTGCAGCACGAAGTCCTCGGAGTCGGCGACGACCGGCACGTGCGTCCCGAGGACGCCGCCGAGCGGCTCGTACAGCCGCGGCGCCACCGTCGCGAGGTGCGCGAGCGCCGTCTCGTCGCGATCGGCCACCTGGACGATGCGGGTCGCCTCGGCGTCGCCGAGCGCGCGCGACCACAGCGGGGCGCTCGCCGCCAGGAGCGGCACGAGCGCCCAGAGGAGGAGCCACCGGCGGCCGCTCGACCGTGCGAGCACCCAGGCCCCGGCCGCCGCCACCGCGGTCGCCGACATGAGGTGCGTCCACAGCGCGAGGCCCGAGAACAGGCCGAGCATCAGGAGCGTGCCGCGGGGCGCCACCGCGTCCTTCTCCTCGAGCCGCCGCCCGGCGCGCGCCGCGGTCAGGAGGACGAGCCCGCACAGGACGAGGGTCGTCGGGTAGAAGGGCGGCGGGAGGGCGGCGAGGAGCAGAAAGTACGGCGGGGGGCAGGCGACGAGCACGGCGGCCGGCAGCCCCGCCGAGGGGTGCAGCTCCCTCCCGAGGGCATAGGCCAGCGGCACCAGCAGGAGCCCGAGCAGGAAGTACGGCAGGCGCAGCGCCTCCGTGGTGTTGCCCCAGGCCGCGACGAAGGGCAGGGCGACCCAGGAGTCGAGCGGCGAGCCGTAGGGCTGGCCCCAGAACGTCGTCCCGACACCGGGGTGGCGAGCCATCAGGCCGACGATCGCGGTGTCGCCGTCCACCGGCGTCCGCAGGGCCTCGATCCAGAACGGCAGCCGCACGACGATCGCGAGGAGGAGCACGAGCGGGATCGCGCGCGAGGGCCTCACGGTCTCTCCACCTGCGGCGCTTCTCCGGGCGCCCTCTCCTCCTGGCCCCCTCCGACCCCGGCGCCCGCGAACCAGGGCGGCGGCCACGGCCGGGTCACCCAGGCCAGCAGGCTGGGTCCGACGCCCAGCGCGAGCACGAGGGCGGCCGCGGCCGCGGCGAGGCGGTGCCCGCGGTCGACGCTCCCGCGCTCACGCCACGCCACGAAGCCGTGCGCCGCCACGAGGAAGACGGCGGGCATCGCCGGCAGGCGGTAGCGCGGGTAGCCGTGCGCGGCCACGTGGAGGAGCACGTAGAACGCGAGAAACGCGAGCAGGAGGAGCGGGGCGCGGCCGCGCGGGAGCCTCGCGATCCCCGCCACGAAGAAGACGAGCACCGCGAGGTACGGCAGCAGGACGACCGCCACCGCCGCCCACGCGCGCGCTCGGGCGACGGCGCCGTAGGCGCCGCGCTCGAGGTGGACGATGGGCTGGCCGTGCGCGGCGAAGAAGGCCGGCACCTCGTCACGCACCTTCTCGAAGATCCAGAGCGGCTGCCGCTCGAGGATCGCCTCGATCGCCCGGCGCCGGGCGTGCTCGTACTTCGGGATCCGGCCGCGCACCGCCCAGTACTCCTCGTAGACCTCCTGGCGGGAGAGGCGCGTGTTCCCCTGCCAGAGATTGAGGGCCCCCGAGGTGGACACGGGCACGAAGGCGTCGAAGACGAACCAGTTGCGCAGGGTCCAGGGCAGGACGACGCAGGCCGACACGACGAGGAGGGCCGCCGCGCGGCGCGCGCCCCCCACGCGCCGCCAGGCGAGCCAGAGGGCGGCCACGGGCAGGAAGTAGAGCACCGTCTCGCGGGTGAGGATCGCGAGGCCCCACAGCAGGCCCGAGGCGAGGGCGGCGCCCGTCGAGCCTCGCTCGTCGGCGGCGAGGAGCCTCTCCATGGCCCACCACAGCAGCACCGTGAAGACGGTCTCGGCCCAGAAGTGCGAAGCGAACCAGACGAGCTCGGGGTAGAAGGCCGCGGTCCCGGCGGCGACGAGAGCCGCGCGCTCGCCGAAGGCGCGCCGCCCGACGAGGCCGAGGGCCGGAACGAGGAGCGCCCCGGCGAAGCACTGCGCGTACTTGACCGCCTCCAGGGTGCCGAAGAGGGCGAAGGGGACACCCACGAAGTAGAGGTAGAGCGGCGGGTGGAAGACGAAGCGCAGCTGCAGGGGCGAGAAGGCCACCTCGGGCGAGGGAAGGATCCTCGGCGCCCCAGGTCACCCACATCGTCTCGTCGGCCTGCGGGGACGTGGCGGGCTCGAGAGCGACCCACAGGAGCCGCGCCGCCAGCCCCGCCAGGGTCAGGGCCAGCAGGCGTCGGCGAAAAGAGCCGGACACGCGGGCGACCATAGCACACTGCCTTCACCGCAGCGGAGGCCCGTTTTGCCGGTGCACGGGGGCCGTGCTAGCTTGGCCTGCTCGCGTGATGAGACATCCCATCGCCGTGGCGGCGCCCGCCGCCCTCGCCGTTCTCCTCTCCGGCTGCGGCCGCGCCCCCGAGCCCGTGGACCTGCTCGGCGGCCGGCGAGAGGCTCGTCGAGGCCTCGGCCGCCGGCGCCGGCCGCGAGGCGATCCTCGAGGCCTCGCGGCGCGGCCTGCGGGTGAACGACGTGATTCACCGCGGCTTCCCCGCCGGCCCTCCGGGACGCCTGCGCTTCGCGCTGGACGTACCGAAGGGCGCGCGGCTTCAGCTCTCCTGCGCCATCGACCCCCGCTTCCACGAGCGGCCCGGGGTCGAGTTCGTGGTGAAGGTGAAGACGGGCTCCCGCGAGGACGTCGTCTGGACCCGGCTCCTCGACCCGATCTCCCGGCCCGAGGACCGCGCCTGGGTCCCGGTGGACGTGGACCTCGCGAAGCAGGCGGGCCGGGGGCGCGAGCTGGTGCTCGAGACGCGCGGCTACGAGCAGGCGGGAGACCCGGAGCACGCCTGGTGGGGCACGCCCGCGATCACCGTCGCCCGCAGGGCGCCCCTCACGATCGTCTACCTCGTGGACACGCTGCGGGCCGACCACACCGGCGTCTACGGCTACGCGCGGAACACGACCCCCGAGCTCGACGCCTTCGCGAAGGACGCGGTCGTCTTCGACGCGGCGATCGCGCACGCCTCGTGGACGAAGCCGTCGGTGGCCTCGATCCTCACCTCGAGGCTCCCGGGGCAGCACAAGGCCGTGCAGCTGCGCGACCCGCTCGACCCTTCGAACGTGACCATTGCCCAGCGTCTCGACGCAGCGGGGTTGGGCGACCGGGGCCGCCATCGCCAACTCGGTCGTCTACGGCGCCGAGTCGGAGTTCGACCGTGGATTCGACGTCTTCGCCGGGCTGCACGGCGAGGGCGACCAGCGGAGCAAGCTCGTGGGCGCCGACGTCGTGGTGGACTCGGCCCTCGCCTTCCTGCGCTCGCGGCAGGGCATGCCCACGTTCCTCTACGTCCACACGATGGACCCGCACGTCCCCTACGAGCCGCCCCCGCCCTTCGACCGGATGTTCGAGCCCTTCCCGACCGAGGGGCACCCCGCCCGCGACCCGCGCACCGACTTCAAGGAGCCGCTCGACCGGGAGCGCATGATCGCGCAGTACGACGGCGACATCGCGTTCGGGGACCGCGAGTTCGGCCGCTTCGTGCGGGAGCTGAAGGCGGCGGGGCTGTACGAGGACGCGCTCATCGTCTTTCTCGCCGACCACGGCGAGGAGTTCCTGGACCACGGCCGCTGGCTCCACGGCCGCAGCCTCTTCGACGAGCTCATCCGCGTCCCGCTCCTCCTCAAGCTGCCGGGCAACCGCGCGGCGGGGACACGCGTGTCCGAGCAGGTGCAGGGGCTCGACGTGGTGCCGACCGTGCTCGAGGCCATGGGCGTGCCCCTCACCGCCGACCTCGGCGGACAACCGCTCCAGCGGACGCTGGCCGCGGGCGGGTCGAAGCCGCGCCCCGCGCTCGCCGAGATCTCCCACCGGGGCTTCGTGGCGCACGGGGCGCGAACGGAGGGCGACAAGTTCATCCGCCGCTTCAGCCCCGAGGACGACGAGCTCTACTTCGACCTCCGGCGCGACCCGAGGGAGCAGACGAACGTCGCCGAGCTCCACCCCGAGCGCGTGCGCCTTCTCCAGGCGAAGTCCGAGGCGGGCATGTCGCCCAACCCCTTCCGCTACGTCGTCGAGGTCGCGGGCCCGGGCCGCTTCGCGCTCAAGCTGGAGACTCGAGGCTGGCTCGAAGGGGTCGAGGCGACCGGCCTCGGGCCGGGCGAGCGCTCGAGCCTGGGTGGAAACGGGCGGTGGCTCGAGCTGAGCCTGCAGCCGCGCCCCGGCGCGCCGCGCGAGATCGGGTTCACCGTGCGCCCGGTGGGGGCGCCGGTCACGCTCGCCGGGACGCGCGACGGGCGGCCCCTGCGGCCGGCGGACGTCGCGGTGGGGGCGGGCTCTTTCCGCCCCGAGGGGTTCCCCTTCCGCCTGCCTGACATCGAGTCCGAGACCGACAACGACCGCGGCATCAACCTGTTCACCGCCCCGCCCGCGGGTGCTTTCGGCGTGCGGGTCTGGCTCACCCTGCCCCCGGGGCGGAAGGTCCAGGAGATGGACGAGGCGACGCGCGAGCGGCTGAAGGCCCTGGGCTACGTGGGGCCCGGATAGCCCGGTGATCCGGCTCCTGGTCTTCGACCTCGACGGCACGCTCGTCGATTCTTCCCGCGACATCGCGGCGGCGACGAACGCCGCCCTCCGGCGGGTCGCTCCCGGCGCGGGGGAGATCCCGCTGGCGGCGGTCCTGTCGTTCGTCGGCGAGGGAGCGCGCGTCCTCGTGGAGCGCAGCCTGCGACACGCCGGGCTCTCTTTCCCGGCCGACGAGGTGCTGCCCGTCTACATCGAGTGCTACGCGGAGCGACTCCTCGACACGACGCTCCTGTATCCCGGGATCGCGGAGGCCCTGGACGCGCTCGCGGGCCCGGCGCTGGCCGTGCTCACCAACAAGCCCGGCGACTTCAGCCGCAGGATCCTGGAGGGGCTGGGTGTGGCCTCCCGCTTCGCCCGCGTCCTGGGGGCGGGCGACGTGCCCTCGCGCAAGCCCGATCCGAGCGGGCTCTTCCGCCTCATGGCCGAGGCGGGAGCCGCCCCGGGCGAAACCTGGATGATCGGCGACTCCGCGACCGACGTCGCCGTGGCGCGGGCCGCCGGGGTGCGGGCCGCGGGCGTCACCTGGGGCTTTCACCCCGTGGCGCTGCGGGCGGCCGGGCCGGACCGCCTGATCGACCGGCCGCTCGACCTCGCCTCCCTCCTGGCCGCCTGAGGGCCGGCGGCCCCGTCCCTGTGCTACGCTTTCCCGTCCCTCCTCTCGAAGCACATGGCCCACCTTTTCATCTGGGGTGAAACCCGCGAGATCGTGGCCGGCGAGCTGCCCGTCAGCCCGCCGGCCGAGGAGGTGCGCTCTCTCGCGGCCCTCGAGGCCGCGCTCGACGGGCGGGGGGCGGCGCTGGTGCTCGCCGACCCCCGGTGCCTCGAGGCCGAGCGCGACGCGGTCGAGGCCTGGCTGCGCGGGGGCGGCTCGGGGCAGGTCGTGCTGGTGGCGGTGGCGGACCCGGCCGAGGGCGACGAGGTGCTGCGCCGCTTCCCCTTCGTGGACGACCTGCTCCTGCGGCCGGTGACCCCGGTTCGGCTGCGCCGCAAGCTGGAGCGAGCCATCGAGTCGCTGGGCCGGCGCCGGGCGATCCAGCAGCTCGAGCGGGCCTACAGCCGGCAGGGGCGAAGAGCTCAGCCAGCTCAACCAGATCGGGGTGGCGCTCTCCGCCGAGCGCGACATCCGCCGCCTCCTCGAGCTGATCCTGAGCAAGAGCCGGGAGATCACCGTCGCGGACGCGGGGAGCCTCTACCTCGTCGAGCGCGCGACAGGAGACGCGCAACGGGAACGGCGACCGGCTGCGCTTCAAGCTCGCCCAGAACGACAGCGTGCCCGTGGAGGACTTCGAGGAGTTCACGATCCCCCTCGACGAGACCTCGATCGCGGGCTACGTGGCGCTCACCGGGGAGACGGTGAACGAGCAGGACGCCTACCATCTGCCAGAAGGGCTCGCCCTACACCATCAGCCGCGCCTTCGACGAGAAGTCGGGCTACCGCACGAAGTCGATGCTGGTCGTGCCCATGAAGGACCACCAGGACGTCGTGATCGGCGTCGTCCAGCTCATCAACAAGAAGCGGGACCCCGAAGCGGTGCTCCAGTCGGCCTCGCTGGTCGACGACCAGGTCATCTCCTTCACGTCGGTGGACCGGAATCTCGTGGAGTCGCTCGCCAGCCAGGCCGCGGTGGCCTTCGAGAACGCCGACCTCATCGAGCGGATCCGGAAGCTCTTCGACGACTTCGTCCACGCCGCCGTCTCCGCCGTCGAGCTCGCGGGACCCCACCACCTCCGGCCACTCCGAGCGGGTGGCGGAGCTCACCGTGCGCCCTCGCCGAGAAGGTGGACGCGGGCCACGTCCGGCCCGTTCGCCGACTACGCGCTTCTCGCGGGACCAGATGCAGGAGCTGCGCTACGCCGCGCTGCTCCACGACTTCGGCAAGGTCGCGGTCCAGGAGAAGGTCCTCGGCAAGGGGAAGAAGCTCTACGCCACGCAGACGATCGCCATCCGGCAGCGCTTCGCCTACATCCTCAAGGAGCATCGAGGCCGAGCACCTGCAGGCCCGGCTCGAGGCGACTCGAGTCCGGGCGCTCCGGCGGCGGCCATCTCGCGGCGATCGACGACGAGTACACGCAGCGGCGCGCCGAGGCGGAGCGCGTGCTGCCGGCGGTGCTCAGCGCGAACGAGCCGACGGTGGTGGAGGAGGAGAGCTTCAGCGCGCTCATGAACCTCCCGGCCCGTCGCTTCTCCAACCACGACGCCGAGGAGGTCTTCCCGGTGGAGGCCTGGGCCGAGGAACCACACCTCAGCGCGGAGGAGATCGAGGCGCTGTCGATCCGCAAGGGCACCCTCACCACGTCAGAGCGGCTGGAGATCGAGAGCCACGTCTCGGAGACCTACAAGTTCCTGCAGAAGATCCCGTGGACGGGCGAGCTGCGGCGCATCCCCGAGATCGCCTGGGCCCACCACGAGAAGCTCGACGGCTCGGGCTACCCGCGCCGCCTCAAGGCGGCCGGAGATCCCGGTGCAGTCCCGGATGATGACGATCGCCGACATCTACGACGCGCTCCGCGCCGTCGACCGGCCCTACAAGAAGGCGGTCTCCGTCGAGAGGGCGCTCGAGATCCTGCAGTTCGAGGCGCGGGACGGCAAGCTGGACCAAGATCTCCTGAGCCTGTTCCTGGACGCGAAGATCTATCGAGCTGCCGGCCTTCCTGAGCTCTGCTCCTGCCCAGGGCCTGAGCGGTGATCGCGCCCCTCGTCATCGCCCACCGGGGCGACTCGGCGCACCGGCCGGAGAACACCCTGGCCGCCTTCGCGGGCGCGCTCGAGGTCGGGGCCGCCCTCGTCGAGCTGGACGTGCAGCTCACCGCGGACGGACACGTGATCGTCCTCCACGACCCCGACCTGGACCGGACCACCACCGGCCGCGGCGACGTCCGCCGGCTGACCCTGGCCGAGGTCCGTTCGGTGTCGGCGGGCTACCCGGACCGTTTCGGCAGCGCCTACGAGGGCGAGCGGGTCCCCGCCCTCTCCGAGGCTCTCGGCCTCCTGCGCGGGCGGGCGAGGGTCCTCGTGGAGATCAAGGCCGAGTCGGTGACGGACGACGCCGAGGGCGGCATCGAGGCGCGGGTGGCGGACGAGGTCCGCCGGGCGGGCATGGCGGACGCCGTGGCGCTCATCTCCTTCGACCACCGCGCGATCGTCCGCCTCGCGTCCCTCGCCCCGGAGATGACGCGGGGCCGGCTGTTCGGGCGGACGACCGCCGACGAGGTGCTCGCGGCGGCCCGCGAGGCCTCGTGCGAGCTCGTCATGCCGCACAAGAGCCAGCTGGACCGACGCCCTGGTCGAGCGCGTCCACGCCGCCGGACTGAAGATCGCCACCTGGGTGGTGGACGAGCCGGAGGAGCTCAAGCAGCTCGCGCGCTTCGGCCTCTACGGCGTCGGCTCCAACCGCCCCGGCGTCCTGCTCGAAGCGATCGCCGACGGGCTGCTGGATTAGAGCGAGTCGGTCGAGCGCCGCCGACGCATGCCGGCGGCGGCGAAGCGGGCGTAGGCCGCCTCGGCCGCGTCGGTGAAGTCCACGACTCCGGGCACCACCACCGGTGAGGTGCAGTCGTCGAGGAGGACGATCCTCTCGGCGAGCCGCGGGTCCCGCGTGCGGATCTCCGCGAGCAGGTCCTCGACGGTCCAGGCCACGCAGTGGCTCTTCGCCTCGCCGGCCACGATCACGGTGTCGAAGGACAGCAGGTGCTCGAGCAGGGCACGGTTCGGCGAGTCGATGGGGGCGCCCGACGCGTCCTCCATCACCTCGGGCCGGAGCACGGAGTAGTTCTCGGTGAGGGGGTTCTGCCCCTTGACCTCCGCCCGGGTCGGCGTCTGCCGCGCGATCGCGTGGAAGAAGACGGCTTCTTCCACCGCCGAGACCATCGCGTGGCCGATGCCGCCCACCATCGAGTGGTACGGCCACACGACGAGCGGGTACTTGCCGCCCTCGGCGAGGCGGCGGGCGTAGTGGAGAGCCCAGGCCTCCACGTCGAAGCCCGCGTGGGGGGCGACCGCCGGCGCGAGCTCGGGGTTCACCCGCCAGCGGCCGCTCTCGACGTCGGCGTGGGTGATCACCGTGTGCGGCGAGGGGTGGGCGCCATCTCGGCCGACCCAGAAGAGCGGGTGGAAGATCTGCGCCGCGGTGTGCGTGTCGAGGGTCACCACCACCTGCGTGATGCGGTCGAGGTTGCGGTAGAGAAAGCTCGCGGTCCGCGCACAGTCCTCGACGGCCCCACGGCCCGAGCGGCCCCCGACGAACAGCTCGAACTCGGGCAGGCAGAAGGTGTTCTGCACGTCGACGAGGAGGAGCGCCGTGCGCTTCTCGTCCCCGGCGGCGGGGCGGATCCCGTGCCGGGACGCCCACTCGAGCGCCTGGTCGGCGCGCTCCTGGTACGGCACGCGGTAGACGCGGCCCGCGGCCGCGGGGTCGAAGAACGGTGGCAGCGGGAGGCTCATCGCCATCCCGTCAAACGACGAGCGGGTGGATGACGAGACCCGAGGGGAGCTTGGGATGGAAGAACGTGCTCTTGGCCGGCATCGATTCCCCGGCTTCGGCGACGTCCACGATCTGGCGGACCGGCGTCGCCCGCAACAGCACGGCCAGCCGGCAGGCGCCCTCCGCCAGCGCCTCCTCCGCCTCGGTCTGCGAGTGCACGTAGCTCACCGCGGTGTCCGGCACGCCGAGGAGCGGCCCGAGCACCGCGTGGTGCAGGAAGTACGTGTCGAGCGCGCGCAGGCAGGCCGGAGCCTCGGGCGGGAGCATCCGCTCGCCCCCCGGGTCGGCCTCGACGACGAGGGCGCCCTTCCCCGGCTCGGCCAGGGCAAAGGCGTGGGGCGCGGTCGAGGCCGCCACCGCGACGACCGCGGCGGCGGCGTCCGGCTCCCGGGTGAGCCGGAACCCGCTCGACAGGCGCCTCGCCGCCTCCTCGAGCGACGGCGCCTCGGACAGGATTCGGTGATAGGGCTGCACCAGCAGTCCCGGCGCCTCGATCGGGGTGAAGTAGCCGAAGGTCCACGCCCCGTCGGGGCCGACGGCGTCGCGGTAGCGAAGCGCCGTCGCGTGCCGGTGGTGCCCGTCGGCGATGTAGGACTTCACGCCGCGGAGGAGGGCCTGGAAGCGGCCCACGGGGCCCGCCTCCTCGACGCGCCACATCCGGTGGCCCACCCCGCCGTCGTCGGTGTACTGCGCGGTCGGAGAGCGGGCGATGGCCTCGAGCACGAGAGCCGAGAACGCCGCCGTCGGGTCGGGGAACATGAGGAAGATCGGGCTGAAGTTGGCCTTCGTGGCGAGGAGCACGCGCCAGCGATCCTCCTTGGCCGCCGCGCGGGTGTGCTCGTGGGGCAGGATCACGCGGGCTCCCGGGTCCTCGGCCCGGAAGCGGGCCAGAAGGCCGAAGCGACGGAGAGTCCGGCCGGACTCCTCGAAGCTCTGCTCGAGCACGTAGACGGCCGGCGTCGCGTCCGCCTGCAGCACGCCCTCGGCGCACCAGCGCCGGTAGGTCTCCCCCGCCTCGGCGTACCCCGCGTCGCCGGGCTCGCGATTGAGCACGACGCGAACGACGTTGCGGGGGTCCCGGGCGTAGAGCTCGTCGCGGGTGGCGGGCGGGATCACGTCGTAAGGGGGCGCGAGCACGCGCGAGAGGTCGGCGGCCCGGTACTGGATGCCCGCGAAGGGCTGGATCTCGGCCAAGGAGTCTCCTCCGGAGGCACGGGAGCACTTCTCCCGACGCCGTGAAACGAGGATGGTACGACCTATAATGTAGACGTTCCACCTGCCCCCGGGAACGGCCCGGTCCGAGGGGGCTTGCCCCTGGGAGGCTTCATGACGACATCGCCGCTCCTTCCTCGCGACCCTCGGGTCGGCCTCGCCGCTCCCGCCATCCTCCGCGAGCCGCCGAGCGCTACCCATTGCGCCTCCCGACGCTCGGCTGTCCCGCCTGGAGCTGGAAGACGATCCTCGACAACGCCGACCGCATGGGCTACGCGCGGCGCTGGAGCTGCGCGGCATCGCCGGGGAGATGGACCTGCCGAAGGTGCCGGAGCTCTCGGGCACGAACCTCGCCGGGACGAAGAAGGACCTCGCCGCGCTCGGCATCGTCGTCTCCGACCTCGGCGCGTCGTCGAAGATGCACGAGAAGGACCCAGCCGTGCGCGAGCAGCAGTTCGACGAGGGCCGGCGCTTCATCGACCTCGCCCAGGCCATGGGCGCGGAAGTACGTCCGGATGTTCGGGGACAAGATCCCCGAGGGCGAGCCCAAGGAAGAGGTGATGAAGCGCGTGGTGGAGGGCTTCCAGAAGATGGCCGCGACGCGAAGCCGGCCGGTGCTCACGGTGCTGATCGAGTCGCACGGACTTCACGAGGTCGCCCGACCTCGTCGAGATCCTGACCCGGGTCGACGCGCCGCAGTTCCGAGTGGCTGCGGGACGCGCACCACTCGTTCGTGGCCGGCAAGGAGCAGCCCGCCGACAGCTACAAGGCGCTCGCGAAGTGGATCCGCCACACGCACCTCAAGGACTCGAAGCCCGAGGGCGCCGACCGGCGATACGTGCTGCTCGGCACGGGCGAGGTGCCGGTCAAGGAGCAGGTCGCCGTGCTCGCGAAGAACGGCTACAAGGGCTTCTACTGCTTCGAGTGGAGCAGCCGCACCCCGAGATCGAGGAGCCCGAGGTCGGCGTCCCCCACTACGCGAAGACGATGGCGGATACCTTTTCCGCCGCCGGAGTGGCGGCCTCCTAGAGGCCGAGGAGGCCACGATGTCCGACGACAAGAAGACGCGCCGCGAGTTCCTGAAGAACGAGCCTGCTGGCGGTCGGCGCGGTGGCCGCGCTCCCCGCGCTGCCGCTGCGCCCCGAGGCGAAAGCACCCGCGCGAGGGCCGGCGCGATGGCCACCGGCGCTCGGCCGCACGGGGGGCGAGCACTCCATCCTCGCCATGGGGTGCGGCAGCCGCTTCCTGATGTACCCCGCCGAGCAGGCCTCGGCCGTCCTCGAGCGGGCGGTCTCGCGGATATCAACTACCTCGACACCGCGGTACGAATGATGGGTACGGCGAGAGCGAGACCCGGCTGGGCTTCGGCGGGCCACGCGCCGGAGGACGTTCTCGCGACCAAGGTCCCCGGCCGATCGCGCACGCGCGACGCGGCGCTCAAGGAGGTCGAGGCGAGCCTGAAGCGCCTGCAGACCGACCACCTCGACCTGCTGCATCTGCACAGCCTCGGCGACGAGGCCGGACCTCGCGAAGATCGAGGCCCCGGACGGGGCGATCAAGGCCCTCTACGAGCTGCGCGACAACAGAAGGTGACACGCTTCATCGGGATGACGAGCCACACGAACGGGGCGGTCATGGCGAAGGCCATCGAGCGAAACGACCTCGACTGCGTGCAGATGGCGATGAACCCGGCGCGGCGGCACCGGTCGCAGGAGCTGGCCCTTCCCGCCGCCAACAGAAAGAACAACCTCGGCGACGTCCCTGACGAAGGAACGAATGCCAGGACAAGCTGATGGTGGACGGCGGAGCGGACGCCGCGTCGCTGCTGCGCTACGCCTGGAGCCTGCCGATCTCGACCGCCTGGCCGTGTGCGGCATGCCGCAGCTCCAGCACCTCGAGGCGAACGCGGCCACGGCGAAGGCGTACGCGGCGCCGCTCCCGCCCGGCGAGGTGGAGAGGCTGCGGCAGCAGCTGGCCGGCCGCAAGGTCGTGCTCGAGCAGTTCTTTGCCCACCACCAGGACGGGATCCGCGAGGCCGCCGGGGTCGCGAAGGGGCGCGGGCCCGCCTCGTCCTCCGCCTGGCCGGTGTCGTCTACCTGGCGGCGCTGCTGGCGCTGGCGGCGCTCGTCTGGTGGCCGAGCGAGCGGCTCTGGCCCGTCACCTTGTTCCTGTTCGGGCCCCGGTGGGTGTTCGCCCTGCCGCTGGCGCTCCTCGTCTCCGCCGGCGCGATCGCCGACCGGCACCTCGCCGCTGTCCTCGTCGCGGCCGCGGCCCTGCTCGCCGAGCCGCTGTTCGGCCTGTGCCTCCCGTGGGGCCGCCTCGTCGACCGAACCGGCAGCGAGCCGAGCGTCCGCGTCGCCACCTGGAACGTGGGCGGTGGGGTCGAGCCCGGCGCCCTGGGTCTGATGATGGCGCCGCAGTCTCCCGACGTGGTCGTGCTCCAGGAGTCCGGCCACGAGGCGATCGACACCCGCCGGGCTGGCACCGGGCATGGTCGAGGGCGGCATGGCGCTGCTGTACTGTTTCCCCCTCCTCGACGTGGCGGCGCGCGACCCGAAAGACATGTGGGAGCTGGCGGGCTCGGGCGCCGTGGTCCGCTACGGGCTCGAGACGCCGCTCGGCCGTCTCGACCTCACCAGCGTCCACCTGGAGACGCCGCGCGAGGGGCTCGAGTCGATCCTGCGCTTCGGGCCCGGGCTGCGTTGGAGCTCGTGGCCAAGAACGAGCAGCGCGAGATCGAAGCGCGGGTGGCCCTGGTGGTGGGTCGACGAATCCCTCCCCGTTTCGCGTGGTCGCCGGCGACTTCAATACACCCGTCGAGAGCCACATCTTCCGGGATCACTGGAGCGGGTTCCGCGACTGCCACTCCGCCGCTGGCTGGGGCTTCGGCTTCACCAAGCGGACCCGCCGGATCGGCACCCGCATCGATCACGTGCTGGCCGGTCGCGGCCTCGCGTGCGTGTCGGCGAGCGTCGGGGACCGGCAGGGCGGCGACCACGGACCGGTGGTCGTCGATATCCGCGCCGGCCTGAGGGGGCTGCGGCTACCGGCCCTTCCGCTTGCGGGGGCCGGCGGGCCGGCGGGAGCGGGCACGCCCGCCGACACCGAGGCCGAGGAACGCGAGAGCGAGCGCGAGCGCGGCCAGCGCGATCTCCCACGGCGCGAGCCACACGCCGTTCACGGCCCCACGCCACCAGGCGGACGCGCCGATCGCCAGCAGGCCGACGGCCGGGGCGAGCGCCAGCAGGACCGTCCACCACGACCGGCGCCACGGCAGGAGCAGGTGCGGGAGGACAGAGCGCACAGTGCCGGCACCAGGTGGAGCCAGATGAAGACACCCGCCAGGATCGACTGCAGGACGCGCAGCGCGAGGGCGAGCCCGCCGCCGCGCCAGCCCCGCCACAACCCTGGAAGCAGGCTCGCCGCTCCGAGACCCACCAGCCACGGCCAGCCGACGACTCTACGAAGGCGGCGAACCAGTCCGGCTCCTCCGCCGGGCCCCGCCGCACTTGCTCGAGCGCGTGCGCGACCCCGAGGACACCGCGCCCCATCCGCTCGAGCGCCGTCGCGTCCAGCTTGTCCGCCGTGTCGGGGATGGTTGGTGGAGTCGGAGAAGGCGACGAAGGAGGAGTCCGAGGCGAAGAGAGCCGGGTGGCCCGCCTGCAGGAAGGACAGGTCGTCCCCGTAGAGCCGCACGAACACCGTCTCGACCGCCGCCTGGTAGAGCCACGACAGCCAGGGGTCGCCGACCCCGAGGGAAGCCCCCCCCTCGCGCGAGCCCTCGAGCGCCGCGCGCGCGAGCCACGCCGGGGCGATCACCGCGCGGCCCTTCTCGCGGGGGTCCGCGTAGGCGATCGGGTGGAGGACGGGCGTCCCGCCTCCCCAGCCCGACAACATCCCACGACGACGTGCGGGTCATCGCCCGGGCCCGCGGCCCAGGCGCTCGACGAAGGCCCGGGAGCCCGCGGTCGTGCCCTTCCCGTCGACCCGGCCTCCTCCCCGTCGAACGAGACGAGCACGATCGTCCTTGCCCGCCGCTCGCGCGCGAGCACGCGGCCGAGCGCTCAGCACCAGGATGCCGACTCCCCCGCCGTCGTCGTAGGCGCCGGGCGCTTCCGGGGCGGTGTCGTGGTG
>CAWFSB010000042.1:0-69623 GCA_963818355.1 uncultured Acidobacteriota bacterium
TGACCCCCCGGGACAGGTGGGAGACGAGGAAGAGAGCGGTGTCGCCCACCTCTTCCTGGTCCGTGGTCTTGCGCAGCGGAGCGTGGGTGCGATGGTACTCGAGCATCTTCGAGAGCCCGTGGACGCCGGAGGCGGCGAGGGTCTTGATCGGGCCGGCGGAGATGGCGTTGACGCGGATCCCCTTCGGGCCGAGGTCGGCCGCGAGGTAGCGCACGGACATCTCGAGCGCGGCCTTGGCGACGCCCATCACGTTGTAGTGCGGCACCACCCGCTCGCCGCCGAGGTAGCTCAGGGTCACGATGCTGCCGCCGCCCTCCAGGAGGGGCGCGGTCTCGCGGGCGAGCGCGGTGAGCGAGTAGGACGAGATGTCCTGGGCCAGGCGGTAGCCCTCGCGCGAGGTGTTCAGGAACTCGCCGTCGAGCTCCTCGCGGAGAGCGAACGCCACCGCGTGGACCACGAAGTCGAGCCCGCCGAGCCCCTCGCGGACGGACGCCGCCAGCGCCTTCAGGTCTTCGTCCCTGGAGACGTCGCAGGGCAGGACGAGGGGGTCGCGGAGCTGCTGCGCGAGCTCGCGCACGTTCTCCTCGAGACGCTCGCCCTGGTAGGTCACCGCCAGCCGCGCGCCTTCGCGGTGCGCGGCCTGGGCAATGCCCCAGGCGATCGATCGCTTGTTCGCGATCCCCAGGATGAGGCCGCGCTTTCCGTCCAGAAGCATGATCCCTCCGGAAGTCGTTTGCACTATACCATCAGCCCCCGGATGGCTTGGTAACGCCCCGGAACGGAAGGAGATGCGATGACAGCCTGGCCGATCGCCCTCGGCGACGTCGAGGCCGCGCGCGAGCGGCTCGGGCCCCACCTCGTCCCGACCCCGTTGCGCTCGTACGCGTCGCTCGACGAGGCGGTGGGCGCGGGCGTTCGCGTGGCGGTCAAGCACGAGAACTTCCAGCCCACCGGGGCCTTCAAGGTCCGAAACGGCGTCTCCGCGCTCACCGCGCTGCCGCCCGAACGGCTCGGGCGCGGCGTCGTGGCCGCGACCCGCGGGAACCACGGCCTGGGCCTGGCCTGGGCGGGCCGCCGGCTGGGCGCCCCGGTCACCGTCTGCGTCCCCGTCGGCAACAACCCCGAGAAGAACGCCGCCGTCGTCGGGCTCGGCGCGCGCCTCGTCGAAGAGGGGCGCGACTACGACGAGTCGGTGGCGGCGGCGGAGCGGCTCGTGCGCGAGGAGGGGCTCCACCTCGTCCACTCGACCAACGACCCGACCGTCGTCGCGGGGGCGGCGACACTCACCCTCGAGATGCTCGAGGAGGAGCCCGGGATCGAGGCCCTCGTCTTCTCGGTGGGCGGTGGCTCGCAGGCGGTGGGGGGGCTCACCGTGGCCCGCGCGCTGCGGCCCGGGATGCCGGTCTACGCGGTTCAGGCCGCGGGCGCCTGCGCGATCCACGACGCGTGGCACCTGGGCCGGCCCGTCTCGAAGCCCTCGGCCGACACCTTCGCCGACGGCCTGGCCACGCGCAACACCTACCCGTTCACGTTCGGCGCCCTGCGCGAGGGGCTCGCCGGCTTCGTGACCGTGACCGACGCCGAGATCGCGGAGGCGGTACGCCTCGTCCTCTCGACCACCCACAGCCTGGTCGAGGGCGCGGGCGCGGCTGGGCTGGCCGGCCTCCTGAAGCTGCGCGAGACCCTCGCCGGCAAGACGGTCGGGATCGTGCTCTCCGGCGCGAACATCGACCAGGAGACGCTCGCCCGCGTGCTCACGCGCGAGCTGTGAACCGGGGAGCGGGCGTCAGCCCGCGACCAGGTCGTCGGTCTTCTGCCCGCGCAAGGCCAGGACCCGCTCCACGACCTCGCCCACCACGTTGTTCGGGGTCGAGGCGCCGGCGGTCAGGCCCACCGTCACCGGGCCCTCTTTCAGCCAGCCCGGGACGGCGGTTTCGGCGTGCGCGCCGACCGGGCGGTGGTGGAGGGTCGCGCCCTGGATCCGGTCGGCGCCGCTGATGTGGTAGGTCGGCAGGCGCTGCGCGCAGATGCGCGCGAGCGCCTGGGTGTTGCTGCTGTTGTAGCCGCCGATCACCACCATCACGTCGAGCCCGCCCTCCTCCAGCATCCTCAGCACCGCGTCCTGACGGTCCTGGGTGGCGGAGCAGATGGTGTCGAACGCGCGGAAGCGCTCGGCGAGCGCCGCCTCGCCCCAGCGGTCGCGCATGGCCGC
Organism: uncultured Acidobacteriota bacterium; assembly: GCA_963818355.1. Classification (GTDB taxonomy): domain Bacteria; phylum Acidobacteriota; class Vicinamibacteria; order Fen-336; family Fen-336; genus DATBSL01. The sequence continues at coordinate 2,213 of CAWFSB010000042.1, forward strand.
GCGGAGCATCTCCTGGATCTCCATGCTCTCGGTCATCAGCATGGTCGTCTGGTTGGCGAGGCCGACCTTCTCCAGGTCGCGCTGGGGGTCGAAGCCGGGGCTGGTGGCCTCCGGGAACCGCTCGACGAGCGCCGCGGCGGGCACCGAGCCGCGGATGAAGTCGCACACGAGCTGCGCCTCCGGGCGGTCCTTCACGCAGAGGTAGTGCCCGCCCGGGTGGGTCAGGGCCTGGGAGGCGGTCGCCTTGGTCTCCTCGTGGTAGTGCTTGCCGTGGATGACCGAGGTGAAGCCGTCCCGCGCGTAGCGGTGGACGTTCTTCCACACGTTGAGCACGCTGCCGCAGGTCGTGTCCACGAGGACGCAGCCCTTCGTCCGCAGGTGCTGCAGCTCCCCCACCGGCACGCCGAAGGCGGGCAGGATGACGACGTCTCTCGCCTCGACCCCGGCGTAGCGCTCCTCGGGGCTGCGGTGGTCGGGCAGGATGCTGATCCCGAGGGCCTCGATCCGGCCGTTGACCTCGGGGTTGTGGATGATCTCGCCGGAGAGAAAGATCCGGCGGTCCGGGAAGTTCTCCCGCGCCTCGTAGGCGTACTCCACCGCGCGGTCGACGCCGTAGCAGAAGCCGAACTCGCGGGCGAGCTTCACCGTCACGTCGCCCGCGCGCGCCACGTAGCCCAGCTCCTTCAGCCGGTCCACGACGCGCGAGTGGTAGCTCTGGGCGAGCACCGGCCCCACCACCTTCTTCAGGTTGAAGCCCTTCTGGAAGTACGTCTGCTCGCTTCCGCTCACTCTCGGGAACCCCGGACGACCAGAATAGCACGCACCCCCGTGGCCATCGACTCCGCGGCGGGTCCCGTCCTCCCGCGGGACTCCGGTCGGACGGGTCCCGAGGGATCCGCCGGGATTGCGGACCCCTCGTCGCCCGGCCAGGCCGCCGCTCCTCGGGGTGACGAGGTCGATGCTGCGGCGCGGCACCTCACGCGGTACGAGCGGCGATATGCTTACGGCGGCGCCCATGAAGCGAGCTCTCGTCGTCGAGGACGACCCGGACATCGTCGAGCTGATCGACCACTACCTGAAGGCCGAGGGCTTCGAGGTCGAGGCCCTGGGCGACGGCCGGCAGGCCCTCGAACGGCTGCGCGGGGGCGGCCACGACGTCGTGATCCTCGACCTGCAGCTGCCCGGCCTGGACGGCCTCAGCCTCTGCGCGGAGCTGCGGCGCGACAAGCGCACCCGCTCGCTGCCCGTCATCATGCTCACCGCGCGGGGGGACGAGGCCGACCGCGTGGTGGGCCTCGAGGTGGGCGCCGACGACTACGTCGTGAAGCCCTTCAGCCCCAAGGAGCTCGTGGCGCGGGTCCGCGCCCTGATGCGCCGCCTCGAGCGGCGGGAGGACGAGGAGGCCCCGATCGTCCTCGGTCCGCTCGAGATCGACGGCGCGCGGCACACCGTCCGGTGGGAGGGGCAGGCCGTCCACCTGACGGCGAAGGAGTTCGCGCTGCTCGTCGCCCTCGTCGAGGCCAGGGGCCGCGTCCTCTCGCGCCAGGCGCTCCTCGAGCAGGTCTGGGGTTACTCCTACGCGGAGGGGACCCGCACCGTGGACGTCCATGTGCGGCGGCTGCGCGAGAAGCTGCCCGGGATCGCCGGTCGCCTCACTACCGTCAAATCGCTGGGGTACCGTATGTCCCGGGAGGGTGACGAGTGAGAACGAGGCTGTCGCTGCGCGGGCGCATGGTGATGACGGCGGTGGCGGCGGCGGGGGTTGCCCTCGCCGTGCTCCTGCTGCTCGTGGGCCCGACGCTCGACCGCCGGGCGCGGGACCAGGCCTTCGCCGGCCTCACCGCCGAGGCCCGGCTCATGGCCCGCGTGGTCGAAGAGCAGCTCGGCCGCGGCACGAGCCCGGAGGCCCTCGATCCCGTGGTGGACGCGGCGTCTCGCGAGGTGGATGCCCGGGTCACCGTGATCGCCCCGGACGGGAAGGTGCTGGCCGACTCCGCGGCCTCCGGGACCGACCTCGAGACCGTGGCCAACCACGCCGACCGGCCCGAGGTGCAAGGGGCGCTCGCCGGGCAGACGAGCCGCGCCCAGCGCCGCAGCGCCACCGTGGGCACCGAGCTCCTCTACGCGGCCGTCCCGGTGCGCTTCGGCGGGCGGGTGGTGGGCGTCGCGCGCCTCTCCCGCGGCATCGAGGCGATCGAGGCGCAGAGCCGGGATCTCTGGCGGGCCGCGGCCCTCGCCCTGGCCCTGGCCCTCCTCGCGACCGGAGTCCTCTCGGTCCTCCTCTCGTCCTCGCTGGGACGCTCGCTCGAGGAGATCATGGAGACCGCCCGGCAGTACGCGAAGGGCAACCTGGCCGCCCGCATCCGGGTCGGCCGCGACGACGAGCTCGGCGAGCTGGCGCGCATCATCAACCAGTCCGCCGACCAGCTGCAGGGGCGGATGGCGGAGATCGCCCGCGACCGGGGGCGCACCGACGCCATCCTCTCCGCCATGGACGACGGTGTTCTCGCGGTGGACCACCGGGGCACCGTGATCCTCGCCAACCCGAGCCTCGCCGAAGCCATGGATCTCCGCGACCCCCTCGGCCGTCACTACCTCGAGGTGATCCGGCAGCGCGAGGTCGGCTCGCTCATCGAGGAGGTCCTGCGCACCGGGGAGCGGCGCGAGGCCGAGGTGGAGCTGCTCCAGCTGCGGCGCGTGTTCACGATCACGGCGGTGCCCTTCCCCGGCGAGTCGGGAACCCCGCACGGCGCGATCCTGACCTTCAACGACGCGACCGAGAGACAGCGGCTCGAGCACGTCCGCCGCGACTTCGTGGCCAACGCGTCTCACGAGCTGCGCACGCCACTCACCTCGATCCGCGGCTTCGTGGAGGCGCTGGAGGACGGCGCGGTCGAGGAGCCGGAGAAGGCGCAACGCTTCCTGGGCAAGATCCGGACCCACGCCGACCGGATGGCCGCCCTCGTGGACGACCTGCTCGAGCTGAGCCGCCTCGAGTCGGGCGACCGCTCGCCGGAGTGGGAGGAGACGCTGCCCTCCGAGGTGGCCCAGGACGTCATGGCCTCCTTCGCCGGCCTGGCGACACGAAAGGACATCTCCCTGCGCCGTGAGGACCGCGGGGCCCCGGCGGTGCGGACCGACCCCGAGCGCCTGCGCCGCGTCCTCGAGAACCTCGTGGACAACGCGGTCAAGTACACGCCGGGCGGGGGCCGCGTCGCGATCACGACGTCCGCCGGCCCCGACGGCTCGGCCCGGATCGAGGTGGCCGACAACGGCCCCGGCATCGCCCCCGAGCACCAGGCGAGGATCTTCGAGCGCTTCTACCGGGTGGACAAGGCGCGCAGCCGCGAGCTGGGGGGCACGGGCCTGGGGCTCTCGATCGTCCGGCACCTGGCCGAGGGCATGGGGGCTTCGGTGTCGGTGGAGAGCGAGGCCGGGAGGGGGTCGAGGTTCATCGTGACCCTCCCGGGAACCGCCCTCCCGGGAAAGCCAGCCTCCGCTCTCCCGGGAAAGCCAGCCTAGCGCTTTCCCGGGAGATCTGACCGGTCCGTTGGAAGGGCCTTCGGGAAGGCCTTCATCAGAGCCTTCGAGATCCCTCGCGATGCCCGCCAGACTGGGGCATCGCTCGGGTGCGAGCATCGCGAGGGTGCTATTCAACCTCCACGAAGTCCTCGAGGCGGGCCCGGACGTAGCGCTCCAGCAGCCGGGCGGTCTCGGCCTGTCCACCGCGGTAGAAGGCGTCGAGATCGGAGTAGTCCACCGCGCCCGGGTCGGACTCCTGGTGCTCCGTATCGATGAAACCGGTCTCCCCCGGGCGAGACATGTGCCGGCTGATGGCGTCCGCCAGGATCTGCCGCTGTACGCCGGCTCCCAGCTGCTCGAAGACCGATCGCACCTCGGACGCGCGTCCCACGCCGAACACGGCGAAGTACTCGCTGTGCCCACCGTTGCGGACGGCCAGGTCGTAGGTGGCGATCAACCAGGCCCGCCGCTGCGTGTCGGACAGCGGGTCGTAGGCGGACGCGGTGAGCCGCGTCAGGAGGGCGCTGAAGACACCCTGGGGGTGATTCGCGAGGTTCTCGCGCCGCGTTCGCAGCAGGGGCCGCGAAGACGAGGCGGGCGGCCGCCGGACGCCGTAGAGCCCGAGAATCCGATCGACCAGCCACCAGCCGCTCATGGCCCCTCAGGCGTAGCGGCCCTCGATGTACTCCGCCGTCCGCGGGTCGCGGGGGCTCAGGAAGAGGTTCTCGGTGCGGGCGTGCTCGACGACCTCGCCGAGCAGCATGAAGAGGCACTCGTCGCTCGCCCGCCGGGCCTGCGCCATGTTGTGGGTGACGATGACGATCGTGTAGCGGCCGCGCAGCTCGAACATCAGCTCCTCGATGGCGCGGGTGCCCCCGACGTCGAGGGCCGAGGCCGGCTCGTCCATGAGGATGACCTCGGGCTTCAGCGGCAGGAGGCGTGCGAGGCACAGCTTCTGCTGCTGCTCGAGCAGGAGGCTCGTCGCCTTCGCGTCGAGCCGGTCCTTCAGGTCCTTCCAGAGCCCGACCTCGGTGAGGGCCTTCTCCACCGCCTCGTCGAGGACGCTCCTCCCGAGCTCGGCCCGCGAGGCGTGGATGCGCAGGCCGAAGACGACGTTCTCGTAGACGGAGATGGGCAGCGGGTTGGGGCGCTGGAAGACCATGCCCACGGCCTTGCGCAGCTCGACGAGCGACACCGCGGGGTCGTAGGATGTTCTCCCCGAGGACCCGGATCTCGCCGGTCGTCCGCACGTTGCCGTAGCGCTCGTTGACGCGGTTGAAGCAGCGCAGGAGCGTCGTCTTCCCGCAGCCGCTCGGCCCGATGAGGGACGTGATGATCCCGTGCTTGATCTCCACCGACACGTCCCGCAGCGCCTGGAAGCCCCCGTACCAGAGGCTCAGGCCGCGCGTCTCGATCGCGTGCGGGACGGCGCTCACCCGAACACCCCGCTCACGTAGTCCCGCGTCCTTTCGCTCTTCGGCTGTCCCGAGAAGATCACCTCCGTGCGCGTCGATCTCCACGATCTCGCCGTCCCAGAGGAACATCGTGCGGTCGGCGAGGCGGCGGGCCTGCTGGGTCAGGTTGGTCACGAGGACGATGGTGATCTCCTGCCGCAGCTCCTTGAGCACGTCCTCGATCCGCATGGTGGTGACGGGGTCGATGGCGATCGAGAACTCGTCGAGGCACAGGATCTCGGGCTGGTGGGACAGCGCCCGCGCGATGGTGAGCCGCTGCTGCTGCCCGCCGGAGAGCGCGGTGCCCAGGCTCGCCAGCCGGTCCTTGACCTCGTCCCACAGGGCGGCCTGCCGGAGGCAGCGCTCCACGATGGGGTCGAGGTCGGCCTTGCGGCTGAGCCCCGAGCACCGGGGGGCGAAGGCCACGTTGTCGTAGATGGTCAGGGGGAGCCCGGTCGGGAGCGGCGCCACCATGCCGATCTTCCGCCGCAGCGCGAAGATGTCCTTCGTCCGGCGCACGTCCTCGCCGCGCCACCCGGACCCGTGCCCGAGACCGTGGCCGAGGCGGTGAAGTCGATCGTGCGGTTCAGGCAGCGCAGCATCGAGGTCTTGCCCGACTGGGCGGGGCCGATCACGGCCAGGATCTCGTTGCGGTACACGTCGAAGGTGATCCCGTGGAGGACCTCCTTCGAGTCGTAGGCGAGGCGCAGGTCCTGCACCTCGATCTCCTTGATGAAGGCGGTCACGCCGTCACCACTTCTTCCGCCCGCGCAGCCAGACCCGCAGCGCGATGGCGGTCGCGTTGACGAGGAGCACCGACCCGAGGAGAACCACCGCCGTCGCGAAGGGGAGCGACTCCTTCACGTTCGGCACCTGGGTGGCGAGGGTGTAGAGGTGCATGGAGAGCGCCATGCACTGGTCGCGCAGACCGTAGGGGAAGAGCTCGCCCCGCTCCACCGACTTGTAGAAGACCGCCCCCGTGAACATCACCGGGGCGGTCTCCCCCGCCGCGCGGCTCACCTGGAGGATGACGCCGGTCAGGATGCCGCTGATCGAGTTCGGCAGCACCACCGCGCGGATCGTCTGCCACCGGGTGGCGCCCACGTTCCAGCAGGCCTCGCGGAAGGCCATGGGCACCGAGGCGAGGGCCTCGCGGGTGCTCGCGATGATCACGGGCAGCGTCATGATCGCGAGGGTGAGCGCGGCGGAGAGGATCGAGTAGCCGAAGCGCGCGGCGTAGACGAAGGCCCCGAGCCCGAAGAGGGCGTGCACGATGCTCGGGACGCCGGCCAGGTTGATCACCGCGAGGTGCACCACGCGGTTGAACCAGTTGTCCTTCGCGTACTCGTTCAGGTAGACGGCGGCCAGGACCCCGATGGGGGCGGAGACGACGAGCGAGATCCCGACGAGGTAGAGGGTGCCGACGAAGGCGGGCCAGATGCCGCCGTCGGTCATGCCCCGCCGGGGAACGTCCACGAGGAACTCCCAGCCGAGCGACGGCCAGGCCCGGTACACGAGGTAGCCCACGATGAGGACGAGCGGCACGACCATGGCGGCGGCCATGAGGGCGAAGACGGTCTTGGCCACGGCCTCGGCCCGCTCCTTGCGGGCGACCTGCGGGGTCCTCGCGAAGCGCGCCACCTACTTCCTCCGGATCCCGCGGATGACGAAGTCCGCCGTGAGGTTCACCGCGAAGGTGATGAGGAAGAGGAGGGTCCCGGTGAGGAAGAGGACCCGGTAGTGGTCGGAGCCCGCCGGCGCCTCCCCGAGCTCGGCCGCGATGTTGGCGGTGAGGGTCCGCACCGAGTCGAGGATGCCCTGGGGGATGTGGACGGCGTGGCCGGTGGCCATCAGCACGGCCATCGTCTCCCCCACCGCCCGGCCGACGCCCGAGCAGCACCGCGGCCAGGAGGCCGTTGCGCGCGGCGGGCACGAGCACCCGGTAGACGAGCTGCCAGCGGGTGGCCCCGAGGGCGAGGCCGGCCTCGCGGTAGGAGTCGGGCACCGCCTTCAGCGCATCCTCGCCGATCGAGACGATCACCGGCACGCTCATGAGGGCGAGGATGATCCCGCCGTTCAGGATGTTGACGCCCACCGGCGCCCCGGTCAGCTGCACGATCAGCTTGCTCATGACGGTGAGGCCGACGAACCCCCACACGACGCTGGGGATCGCGGAGAGCAGCTCGATCACCACCTTGAGCGTCTCGCGCACCCGGGGCGCGCAGAACTCGGAGAGGTAGATCGCGGCCCCGAGGCCGAAGGGCACGGCGAGGAGCATGGCGAGCGCGGTGACGCTGAGCGTCCCGACGGAGAGGGCGAGGGTCCCGTAGCGGACGTTGTTGGCCGAGGTCGGGTACCACTCGGTGCTGAAGAGGAACTGCCCGAGCGAGAAGTCCTCCCGGAAGAGGACGGGCGCCGCCTCGCGCAGGACGAAGAAGAAGATCGCGGCCACGAAGAGGATCGCGCTCACCCCGCTCAGGCGGATCGTGGCCTCGATGGCACGCTCGCCGAGGAGCGCCCAGCGCGGCCGCTGGGGCCTCTGGGCCCGGGTGGGACCGGGGGCGTTCTCGGGGCTCATGGTCCGGGTCTGCCGGGGGGCCGGGCCTCAGGGCTTCAGGCGCTGGTCGGGAGGAACCGGCACGTACCCGCTGTCCTCGACCACCTTCTGTCCGGCGTCGGACAGGATCCAGTCGATGTACTGCTTCACCGCCCCCTGCGGCTCGCCGAGCGTGTAGAGGTGGAGCGAGCGCGCCAGCGGGTAGGTCTTGTCGTGGACCGCGGCGACCGTCGGGGCGATCGCCGGGCTCCCCGGCTTCGAGGTGACCTTCACCATCTTGACCGCCGCCGTCGCGTAGCCCATGCCGCTGTAGCCGATCGCGGTGAGCGTGCCGCCCACGAGCTCGACGACCTCCTTCGACCCGTTGAGGTCGCGGGAGCCCATGCGGAAGTCCCGGTTGCCCAGGGCGTGCTCGCGGAAGAACTCGTAGGTGCCGGAGCTCGACTGGCGGCTCACGCGGACGATGGTGTCGTCCTTGACGCCGGGGATCGTCACGCCGAGCTCGGACCAGCGCGTCGTCTTCCCGCCCTCGGCGTAGAGGTCGGTCAGCTGCTCGAGGGTGATCTCGGAGAGCGGGTTGTCCTTGTGGACGTAGACGGCGAGCGCGTCGTAGCCGACGGTGAAGCCGACGGGCTTCTTGCCCGTGTTCTTCTCGGCCTGCTCGGCCTCGCTCGGCTTGAGGTCGCGGCTGGCATTGGCGACGTCGACGGCGCCCTTGAGGAGGGCGGCGATCCCGACGCCCGACCCGCCCCCCGACACCTCGACCTCGACGTCGGGGGCGGCCTTGCGGTACTCCTCGGCCCAGACCTGGGCCACGTTGACCATCGTGTCCGAGCCCTTGTTCTGGATGACGGTGCGGGCGGGCTTCGCGGCCTGCTGCCCACCGCCGCCCCCGCAGGCGGACGCCACGAAGGCCACGGCCAGAGCGAGGAGAGACAGCCGGATCGGGCTCGAGAGAGGGACTCGGGTCATGGGGATCTCCTGCGGTCGTTGTGCGCGGCTACTCGATGCGTACGCCCAGCACGGCTCCGACGAGGTCGCGCACGTGGCTGGAGAGGAAGGCGAACGCGGCCTCGTAGGCCGAGCGCTCCTCCTCGGGCGAGCCCTGGACGCGCGAGGGGTCGTCGATGCTCCAGTCCACGTAGACCATCTTGCGGGGGCTGCGCGGGAAGGCCTGCTGGGCCTCCGGCGCCACCCCGACGATCACCTGGTAGTGCTCGAGGTTCGGGACCTGGTAGATGGCCTTGGGGGCCATGCGGCTGATGTCGAGACCCTTCTCCCTCATGAAGGCGAGGGTCCGGGGGTCGATCGCCCGCGGGTCGACCCCGGCGCTCGAGAAGATGAACTTGGGCTGGCCCAGCGACTGCGCTATCGCTTCCGCCATCTGGCTGCGGCAGGCGTTGTGCTCGCCCACGAAGAGGATGCGGAAGGTGTCGGCCCCGGGGTGCTTGGCGTACTCGCCCGTGCACATGTAGAGCGTCTCCATGCACACGTTGCGGGCCTGGTCGGCCACCCGCTCGAACCGCCGCCCGATGTTCACGAGCGGCTCCATCATCTCGGGCAGGATCTTCTGATCGCGCAACGCCTCTACGACGTCGGCGTTGAGCTTGCCGAGGAGGGCATCCACGGCGGGCTCGACCAAGATGACGCCCTTCGCCAGCGCCGTGTCCTGGCGCACGAAGGCGTCGATCGAGTCGTGGAGCATCGGGATCGCGAGCCGGGCCATCTCGACGATCCGCTCCTTGAGCGACTCGGGCGGCGGCGGCAGGGTGCTCAGCCGCAGGAGCTGGCGGGCCACGCTCTCCGCGTAGTCGCCCACGCGCTCGAGCTCGAGGTTGACCTTGATCGTGCTGTAGGCGAGACGGAGCTGCATCCCGACGGGCTGCTGCCGGACCAGGAACTCGAGGCAGAGCCGGTCGATCTCCTTCTCTTTCTCGTCTATGTACTGGTCGCGGAGGATGACCGCGTAGGCTCGCTGGCGGTCGCTGTCGGACAGGGCCTCGACGCAGTCCCGGAGCGCGCGTTCCGCGAGGGCGGACATCTCCAGCACCTGCTGGCGGATGCGCTCGACGTCTCTCTCGAGGGACTCTTCCAGACGGGTGGGCATGATCCACGGGCAACATAGGCAGATGACCGATCGATGTCAAGGAAGCGCGAGCCCGGCGAGCCCGGCGGCGGCCTGGGCCGAATGGCCCGTGGAAGCCCCCCTGGCCATCGTGTAGCATCGGCCCGCCCGGAGGCCTCATGAACTTCGACAAGGTCATCAAGTGGTTCATGCCCAAGGAGGAGCGCTTCCACGAGCTCCTCGAGAAGGCGACCCACAACCTGGTGGTCGCGGCGAAGGTCTTCTCCGAGGTCGCGCACGCCACGAGCCTCGAGGACCGCAAGATCAAGGGCGTGCAGCTCAAGGCCCTCGAGCGCGAGGGGGACGGGATCACCCGCCAGATCTTCGAGGCGCTCAACACGACCTTCATCACGCCCTTCGACCGGGAGGACATCCGCTCGCTGGCGAGCGACCTCGACGACATCGTCGACCACCTGGAGAGTGTCGCGAAGTACCTGGTGCTCTTCGAGCTCCGCGACGCCCCGGAGCCGCTGCGCCGCTTCGCGGAGATCCTGACCTCGATGGCGGAGGAGATCGACAAGATCCAGGTCCTGATCTGGGACATGGGTAACCTGAACAAGATCCAGCACTCGATGGTCCGGATTTCCGAGCTCGAGAACGAGGGCGACTCGCTCTACTTCACGGTGATCTCCGACCTGTTCCGCAGGGGCTGCACGGAGTCGATCGATATCCTGAAGTGGAAGGAGGTCTACGAGGGGCTCGAGGAGGCCTGCGACCGCTGCAAGGACTTCACCCACGCGGTGGGCAACGTCGTCATCAAGAACGCCTGAGCCACGGAGATGCCGACCGACGCCCCGTTGATCGTGCTCATCATCCTCGTCGCCCTGGTCTTCGACTTCCTCAACGGATTCCACGACGCAGCCAACTCGATCGCCACCGTCGTCTCGACCCGGGTCCTCTCGCCCCAGAAGGCGGTCGTCTGGGCGGCCTTCTTCAACTTCGTGGCCGCCTTCGTCCTCGGCACCCACGTCGCGAAGACGCTGGGCAGCGGCATGATCGACCTGTCGGTCGTGACGCGGGAGGTGGTCCTCGCTGGCCTCCTGGGCGCGATCGCCTGGAACCTGATCACCTGGTACTACGGGATCCCGGTCTCCTCCTCGCACGCGCTCATCGGGGGCTACGCCGGCGCGGCGGTCGCAAAGGCGGGTTGGGGCGCCATCATCACGTCCGGCTGGACCAGGACCCTGGCCTTCATCGTGCTCGCGCCGCTCATCGGGGTGATCCTCGGCTTCACCCTGATGGCCTCGATCACGTGGCTCCTGCGAAAGTGGAACCCGTTTCGCCTCGACAAGGTGTTCCGGCGCCTGCAGCTGGTTTCCGCCGCCTGCTACAGCCTCGGCCACGGCGGCAACGACGCGCAGAAGACCATGGGGATCATCACCGGGCTCCTCGTGACCTCGGGGCACCTGCAGAAGTTCGAGGTCCCCCTGTGGGTCATCCTCATCTCGCACGCCGCGATCGCCTTCGGCACGATGTTCGGCGGCTGGCGGATCGTGAAGACGATGGGGAGCAAGATCACCAAGCTGCAGCCCTTCGGCGGCTTCTGCGCGGAGACATCGGGCGCCCTGACCCTGGTGGGCGCGACGCTCGCGGGCATTCCCGTGTCGACCACGCACACGATCGCCGGCGCGATCGTCGGAGTCGGTGCAACGAAGCGGCTCTCCGCGGTCAAGTGGGGCGTTGCGGGGCGGATCGTCTGGGCCTGGGTCCTCACCATCCCGCTCGCCGCCACGATGTCGGCGCTGTGCTACGTCATCCTGCACCGGCTCTTCTAGGAGCCGACGTTCTTCAGCGCCTCCCGCTTCGAGAGGGGACTGAGCCGCTTCTCGTGCTCGCGGACGTACCGGCGGATCTCCGTCGGGTCCGTCCAGGCGTACTGCCGCAGCGCCCAGCCGATGGCCTTTCGGAGAAAGAACTCCTTCGAGTCGAGCGCCGGCTCGATCGTCGCGTAGAGAAGCTCGAGGTCGGTCGTCTTCTTGAACGTGAGCTGGCACAGGATGGCGCTGCGGCGCTTCCACAGGTCGTTCGAGCGGCTCCAGGCCAGCATCTCCTTGCGCATCTCGCGCGGGAAGCGGCGCAGGAGGAGGCCCAGGCGGTGGCCGGCGATCGCGTCCACGTAGTCCCACCAGGCGCCGGTCACGACCATCTCCTCGTACATCGGCAGGGCGGCCAGGTCCTGGAAGCGGTCGAAGCGCCGGGCCTCGGTGAGGTCGATGGCCGCATAACGCTCCTCGCGATAGCGAGCGCCCCGCCAGAGCCCGAGCACGGCCTGGCGCCAGGCCGCGGCCGTCGGCAGATCCAGGCGGGCGAACACCTCGCGGCAGACCTTGCGCCGCGTCGGCGTGGTGACGCCGAGGAAAGGCATGGCCGATTTGGCGTAGGCCCGCATCGGCGCCGCGCGCTCGGGCTCGGCGACGGCCGCGAGAGCCTTGCGTATGTCTCGCGCGAGGCTCGTCGCGCTCACGGGGTCGCCTCGACCACGTGGACGCCGGCCGCGGGGTCCACGGTGACGCCGTCGCGCTTCCCGAAGACACGGATCTCGCGTGGCGCCGCGTCGAGCACGAGGAGGGCCATCGTGCCCGGCCGCGAGGCGCAGAACGGACCGGCGAGCGACGGCCCCCCGACGAGGAAGGCCGTGGAGAGGGCGTCGGCCACCGCCGCCTCGGAGGTGACGACGCTCGCGCTGCGCACGCCCTCGGCGGGCCAGCCGGTGCGCGGGTCGAGCACGTGGCCGAAGCGCCGGCCGCCGGACTCGAAGTGCTGCTCGCCCGAGGCCGCTCGTGGCGAGCGCGGCGTCGCGCAGGCGCAGGAGGCCCAGCTCCTCCCCGCCCGGGCGCAGGGCCAGCTCCCAGCTCTCGCCACCCCAGCCGCGATGGCTGCTGCCCCCCGCCGTCAGGAGGGCCCGCGAGACGCCGCGCACCCGCAGCGAGGCGACGATCCGGTCGAGCGCCCAGCCCTTCCCCACCGCCCCGAAGTTGAGCTCGACGCCGGGCGCCGTGAAGCGGACGGTGCGGCCCATGTCGTCGAGCGCGACCTTGTCCATGCCCGAGCGCGGCCCGGGCCGCGGCGATCTCCTCGTCGCTCCGGGAGCCGCGGACGCCGGTCGAGAAACCCCCAGCAGCGGGACAGGGCGGTGCTCGCGGGATCGAAGGCGCCCCCCGTCGCCGAGGAGAGCTCGCGGCAGAGCGAGAGCAGGGTGAAGAGGCCGGGGCTGAGCCGGGCCGGTCCGGTCACGGCGTCCCGGTTCACCCGCGACACCTCGCTCGTGTCGCGGAACCAGGTGAGCGTGTCCTCGATCGCGTCCACCTCGTCGAGGGCGGCGCGGGCGGCGTCCAGGTGACGGGCGTCCCCGGCGTCGAGGGTGACCTCGAAGCGGCAGGCCATGGCCGTCCGGTGGACCTTGACCCAGTGGCCGGCCTCCGGGGGCTGCGGCAGCAGCCGGCCGAAGAGGGCGCGGCGGGCGATCCGGCGGGGCTCGTCGCTCACGTGGCCGTCCTTTCCCCGATCACGATCGTCGGGGGCCGCGACGGCGCGACTTCTCCCACCTCGAGGCCGGCCAGCCAGGCGGCGACCGCGTCACGCAGCGGCGCGACCTCGACGCCCGCGTAGCGCGCGGGGTACCGCCCGAGACGCACGAGCGCGCGGCGCAGCAGGGTGATCGCCCCGGGGCGATTGCCGTTCCCGAGGTGGTAGAAGCCCACCGCGACCTGGATGAGGCCCTGGAAGAAGTCGCGCGACGGGCCGCGCACGCCGGACCAGATCTCCTCCAGGGTGTCGTGGCTCTCGAAGAAGAGGCCGTCGTTGAACTGAGCGACGCCCCTGGCGAAAGCGGCGCGCTCCTCGTCCGGCAGGACCGGCTCGGGGACGGTCCCGTCGGGCACGTCCGCCCTCACTCCGACGGCGAGCGCAGCGGCTCGAACGTCACGCTCGCCGCCGCGCGGACGCGGTCGAGGGCGCGCTTCGCCTCGCGGTGGAGCTCGATCTGCGAGCGGTAGGCCTCCTCGCCCTTGGCCGGGCGGCGGCGCTTGTACGTGCCGTCCGCCTGGAGCCGGCGCCCCTTCACGTTGTCCTGGAGGATGGCCTCGAGGGCGGAGAGCACCTTCTGTCGCCCCTCGGGCGAGTCCACGGGGAAGAGAAGCTCGATGCGCTTGTCGAGGTTCCGGGGCATCCAGTCCGCGCTCGAGAGGTAGACCTCCTCGTCGCCACCGTTCCTGAAGTGGAAGATCCGCGAGTGCTCGAGGAAGCGGTCCACGACCGACACCACCTCGATCGAGTCGCTCGTGCCCTTGAGGCCGGGCCGCAGGCAGCAGATCCCGCGCACGGCGAGGCGGATCCGCACCCCCGCCTTCGCCGCGTCGTAGAGGGCGCGGATGATCTCCTCGTCCACGAGCGAGTTCATCTTGGCGCGGATCTCGGCCGGGGCGCCCGCCTCCGCGCGCTGGCGCTCGCGGTTGACGAGGCGCAGCACCCGGTCGCGGAGGTGAGTCGGGGCCATCACCAGCTTCTTCATGCGCGGCGGGTCGGAGTAGCCGGTCAGCGCGTTGAAGAAGGCGGAGGCGTCCTCCCCGATCTCCCGGTCGGAGGTCATGAGCCCGAAGTCGGTGTAGGCCCGTGCGGTCTTCTCGTTGTAGTTGCCGGTGCCGAGGTGGACGTAGCGGCGGATGCCCTGACGGCCGCGCCGCACCACGAGAGCGATCTTGGAGTGGGTCTTGTAGCCGCGGATGCCGTAGATGACGTGGCAGCCCGACTCCTCCAGCCGGCGCGCCCAGCGGATGTTCGACTGCTCGTCGAACCGGGCGAGGAGCTCCACCAGCACGGTCACCTGCTTGCCGTTCTCCGCGGCCCGCGCGAGCGAGCGGACGACCGGCGAGTCGCCGCTCGTCCGGTAGAGCGTCTGCTTGATCGCGAGGACGTCGGGATCCTCCGCCGCCGAGGAGACGAGCGACACCACCGGGTCGAACGACTCGTAGGGGTGGTGGAGCACCACGTCGCGCTCGTCGAGGAGGGCGAAGAGCTCCGGGCCCGCCGCCTCGATCACGGGCTGAGGCTTGAGGGGCGCGTCGCGCAGGTCCTCGAGCGCGGGCAGGTCGATGAGGGGCAGGAGGGGCCGGATGTCCACCGGCCCCCGGATGCGGTACACGTCGTCGGAGGTGACCGCGAGCCGCGACACCAGGAGGGCGAGGAGCGCTTCCGAGACCCCGTCCTCCACCTCGAGGCGGACGACGCCGCTCCGCCGCCGGTTCTTGAGCTCCTCCTCGATGACCTGCAGGTAGTCCCGCCCGCCCTCGTCGTCGAAGTCGAGCTCGGAGTCGCGCGCGATGCGGAAGGCGGCCACGTCGCGGATCTCCTGCCCCGGGAAGAGGCTCGCGAGCTCGGCCCAGATCACGTCCTCGAGCAGCACGTGGACGAGGCCCTCGACGCCCGGCGGACGCACGAGGCGCGGGAGCCGCCCGGGGACCTGCACCACCGCGAGGCGCGGCTCGTCCTCCCCCTCCGGGGGGCCGAGCAGCACCGCGAGGTTGAGGCTGAGACCGGCCAGCATCGGGAAGGGCCGCGAGACGTCGATGGCGAGCGGGGTGAGCGCGGGCAGCACCTCGTCGCGGAAGTAGCGCGCGAGGTTGGCGCGAGCGGACGGCTCGAGGTCGCCGGGGCGCACCAGCTTGAGGCCGCGCTCGGCGAGGGGGGGAGGATCTGGCCGGTCAGGTTGGCGTACAGCTCGTCCACCATCGCGTGCGCGCGCTTCGAGATCTCCTGCAGCTGCTGGGCCGGGGTCATCCCGGCGAAGTCGGGCGCGGTGTCGCCCTCGGCGAGGGCCTCCTTGAGCGCCGCCACCCGGACCATGAAGAACTCGTCGAGGTTGCTCGCCACGATGCAGGCGAACTTCAGCCGCTCGAGCAGGGGGTTCGTGGGGTCGCAGGCCTCCTCGAGGACGCGCCCGTTGAACTCGAGCCAGGAGAGCTCCCGGCTCAGGAAGAGCTCCGGCTCGCGCTTCTTCGGCTTCTTCACGACCGGCCCCCCTCGCGAAAGGCCACCTTGCGACCGAAGACCTCGGTCAGCAGGTCGGCGCGGGCGAGCGCCGCGAGCCGCTCGAGGGTGAGGTCCCCGCCCCCGTCGACCTCGAGCACCCACTGGTCGTCCTCGCGCAGGACGCGCACGTCGCGCACCTTCTGCAGGTGGTCGGCGTCGAGCGCGTTCGCCACGCGGAGGATCGCCCCCAGCTTGTTGACCAGCACGCGCGCGTCGGAGTCGAGGGCCATGTAGGGCAGGTGCGACTTGTTGGGCGCCGCGCGCCGGTGGTAGCGGGCGATGTTCGAGATGATCGCCATGTCGTCGCGGCTCAGCCCGAAGATCTCCGACACCGACAGGATGTACTGCGCGTGCTTGTGGTGGCCGCGCAGGTTCACGAAGATCCCGATGTCGTGGAGAAGGGCCGCCACCTCGAGGAGCAGGCGGTCCCGGGCCCCGAGGCCGTGCTCGGCGCGCAGGTCGTCGAACAGCTGCATCGTGAGGGCCGCCACGTGCCGCGCGTGCGGTGCGTCGAAGCGGTACTTCTCCCCGAGCGCCGCGGCCGAGGCCAGCACCTGGCGGGAGAAGTCCTCGATGCCGTGGCCCTCGTCGGCCCGCACCATGTCGAGGAGCAGCCCCGCCCGCAGGGTCGCCTCGGGGACGAGCATCTTCTCGGCCTGGGTCTCGAGGAGCAGCTCCCGGTAGACGAGGAGGGCGGGAACGAGCGTCTCCACCTCGGCGAGGGGCAGGCGGTAGGCCTCCACGAGCTGCTCGTCGTCGAGGGCCACCGTCTGGTCGCAGAACGAGAGGAACCGGTCGCGCGGCATCTCCCGCACGGCGAGGCCGGAATCGTCTCCCACGATCTGGTCGGCGGCGAAGCGGGCGTCCCCGCCGAGGGCGAGGAAGTGCTTCGCCTCGCGCAGCGGCATCTCGCGGCGGATGTCCTCGACGATGTTCTGCACGGTGCGGTGGAAGAGGCGCACCCGCTGCTCGTGGCTGCCGTGCCAGGCGGCCAGGTTCTGCCGCATGCGGATCGCCCCGAGGGCGTAGGTCCCGGAGTAGACGGGCTCGCCGCGGCGCAGGAAGGAGATGTCGGCGCTGCCGCCGCCCACCTCGACGAGGAGCGTGTCCCCGCTCGTGAACGCCTCGTGGTCCCTGAGCGTCTCGCGGACCGCGACGTAGCTCAGGCGGTTCTCCTCGGAGCCGTCGATGACCTCCACGTCGATCCCGGTGCGCAGGCGCACGCGGTCGAGGAAGGTGTCGCGGTTGACGGCCTCCCGCACCGCGCTCGTGGCGACCGCGCGGTACCGGACGACGCCGTAGGAGTCCATGATCCGGCGGAAGCCCTCGAGGGCCCGCAGGGTGGCCTCGATGGTGGTCGCCCCCAGCCGGCCGCCGGTGAAGGCGTCCTTGCCCAGGAGGACGGACCGCGAGGCCTCCTCGAGGATCCGGGGGGCCTCGCCGGGGGGCAGCTCGGCCACGACGAGACGGATGGCACTCGCGCCCATGTCGAGGACGGCCACGGGGCGGGAGGCCGGGCCGCTGGAGGGGGGTGCCGGAGGGTCGGGATCGAGGCTCGTCACAGGAATGTCTCCGAGAGGGAGGATCATTGTAGCTGCTAAGGGCGGCCCGGCTGGCCTGTCGGGCATGGTAGGTTAAGTGCTCCCGGTGACGAAGTCGTGACTCCCCCCGACGCGCCCGACGATCGAACGACCCTCCTGCTCGAGGACCGGGTGACCCGCGTCTTCCGGGAGCTGCCCTGGGCCATGGCCGGCCAGGAGGACCCGGTTCACCAGGTCCGCGTGGCCGGCCGCCGCCTCCGGGTCGCGCTGCCGCTGCTCGCCGGCAAGGGGCAGCGCCGGCGGGTGCGCAGGGCTCTCGAGGTGCTGCGCCAGCTCACCCGCGCCGTCGGCGCGGGGCGGGACATGGACGTGATCCTGGGCCTCTTCGACGACCGCCTCGCGGTCCTCAAGACGCCCTCGGCCGAGCAGCGGGCCCTCCTGAGCCGGCTGCGCTCGGCGCGGGCGCGCAGCCGGGCGCAGGTCGCCGACAGCGTGCTGGACCTCGACATCGACGGCCTGCGCCGCAACCTCCGCCGGCTGGTGCAGGGCGGAGCCGCCGAGCCCGCCACCGTGCTCGCCCGCGCCCGCGCCGTGCGGGAGAAGGAGGGGGCGGAGCTGCTGCGGGGCTTCAGCCAGCTGGGCGAGCGGTACCGGCCCGAGGCGCTGCACGCGCTGCGACGGCGGGCGCGGCGCCTGCGCTACGCCGCCGAGGTCGAGGACGTGGTGCGCGGCGACGAGTCGCGGGCCTCGGTGCTCTGGAAGCGGCTCCAGGACGGGATCGGCGTCATCCACGATCACCACGTCCTCGCGTCCTGGTTCGAGGAGCAGGCCCGCGCCGCCGAGGCACGCGGCGACACGCTCGTCGCCCGCGCGGCACGGCGCGAGCGTTCGACCTTCACCCGTCTCGGGCGGCTGCTCCACCGGGCGCTCGTCGAGACGAAGCCGGCCGACCTCGCCCTGCGGGCCCTGCAGGCGATGGCCCGCGGGCGGTCGATCGCTTCGACCTAGAATCCCCCTCGAGGGGGTCCTCATGCGCCTGATCATCATCCGCCACGCGATCGCGGTGCCCCACGGCACGCCGGGAATCCCGGACGAGGACCGGCCGCTCACCCCCGAGGGCGAGCAGAGGTTCCGCGAGGCCGCCAAGGGCCTCGCCTCTCTCGTGGACCGTCCCGACGCGCTCCTCACGAGCCCCTGGCTGCGCGCGAAGCAGACCGCGGCGATCGCCGCCGCCGCGTGGGGCCAGGATCGAGCCGAAGGAGACGGCCGCCCTCGCCAGCGGCTCGTTCGAGGAGCAGGCCGCGGTCCTCGACCGCTACCCCGACACCGCGACGGTGGCGGTCGTGGGCCACGAGCCGTGGGTGTCGGAGCTCCTCGCGCGGCTCCTCGGCTCCCGCCAGGACGACCGGCTGACCTTCAAGAAGGGCGGCGCCGCCCTGGTGGACGTTCCCGGCCGCCTCGCCGGGGGCGGCCAGCTCGCCTGGTACCTTCCGCCGAAGGTGCTGCGGAAGCTGTAGCTCAGCCCTCGAATGGATCGAGGAGCGCGCCGTATATGATGGTAATATACACGCGTGATCGACCTGGCCCGGGTCGTCGGGTTCGAATGGGACGAGGGAAACGCCCGGAAGAACGAGAGGCACGGCGTCACGCAGGTCGAGGCGGAGGACGCGTTCTTCGACCCGCGCCTGCTTCTCGTGCCGGATCCCCGTCACTCGGAACAAGAGCCGAGGTTTCACGCCCTGGGCGAGACGTCGGACGGGCGGAGGCTGCACGTGACGTTCACCCTTCGGGCGGAAGGGACCCGCATCCGGGTCATCTCGGCGCGGGACATGCATCGCAAGGAGCGAGCGTTCTATGAAGGCCAGAGCTAAGCGGACTCCCCGGCTGGCGTCCGAGGCGGCCGAGCGGCGGTTCTGGGAGAGCCGCGACAGCACCGCCTACGTCGACTGGTCACGAGCCGAGCGGGTGGTGTTGCCGAACCTCAAGCCGACGACCCGCAGCATCTCGCTGCGGCTCCCCCTCCGCATGCTCGAGCGCATCAAGGCGGAGGCCAACTCGCGCGACGTCCCCTACCAGTCGCTCATCAAGGTCTGGCTGGAGGAGAAGCTCTCCGCCTGAGCCGGGCTCAGCCTGCGGCTGCCAACCCCCGCGAGAACACCCGCGAGGCGAGGGCCGCCACGAGGTAGAACATCGCCCCGCCCAGCATCGCCCAGGTGAAGCCGAAGACGACGGCGGCCACCATCGTGGCCATCGATCCGACCACGCTGAAGATGCCGTTCAACCCCCAGTAGAAGGGCGGCAGCGGGAACGGCCCCTGGCCGGTGGCCTGCAGCCCGCGCGGGAACGGCATCCCCATGAAGAAGCCGAGCGGGGCCACGACCAGGATGGCGACCGCGATCCGGGCGCCGAGCGGCAGCGGCAGGAGCAGCGGCACCACCCGCGGAAGCGCGAGCGCGTAGGCGACGGCGAGGGCGGCGACGCCGAGGCACACCGGCCCCAGCCGGAAGCGCCCGCTCGACATGCTGCCGAGGCCGCCGAAGGCCAGCAGCGTGAAGAGCAGGATCGAGAGGGTGAAGATCGGGTGGCCGAGAAGCAGCGTCAGGTGCTGCAGCAGCGACAGCTCCACGGCAATGAACCCGACGCCGAGGCTCGCGAAGTACGCGACGGAGCCGGCGTAGGGGCCCACGCGCTCGCCCTTCGGCTTGCCGAAGGCCAGGAAGAGCACGCAGAGCACGAGGACGGGGACGAGGATCCAGAGGAAGGCCCGCTTCATGGCGCCCGGCAGGCCCCACGGCTTCGCCCGCGCGAAGAAGAAGGGCCGGTCGTCGAAGACGGGGTCGATCCGCGTCTTCGCCTGGGCCACGTAGTCGGCGAAGCTCGTCTTTCCCGAGAAGAGCGACGCGTAGGGCTCCTCGACGTGCCGGCCCGGCACGATCACCGGCTCGACACCCGGCCACGAGGACATCCGTTCCGTTTCCTCGGTGTTCCAGGGCCGCTTCTTGAGCATGAAGATCATCTGCGGCGGGTCCTCGCGGTCGCCCTGCCGCTTCTCGAGGAGGACGGCCACGCGCCGGCCCGCCTCTTCCGGTCCGAGGAGGGCCACCGCGTTCGAGACGAGCCGCGGCACGTCCACGTCCCAGCGCAGGATGACGAGCTCGCCGTCGGGCGTCAGGTGGTCGAGGTACGCCTGGAAGGCCTCGACCGTGTAGAGGTGGTTCTCGGAGAGGGAGAGCCCGCCCGAGGCGACCGCCGCCCACGAGTCCACGAAGCCCATGAGGATGACGTCGAAGGAGCGGTCGGCGCGCCGGATGAACGTGCGCCCCTCGGAGAGGATCGCCTCCACCTGCGGGTGGTCGTAGAGGTTCCCGGCCCGCGCGCCGAAGTGGCGGACGAAGCGGAGCATGAGCGGGTTCATCTCGACCGCGGTCACCTTCTCGGACCCGGCGGCCAGGGCCACCAGCACGTCCGAGCCGCCGCCGGGGCCGATGATGAGCGTCTTCGGCTTCTCCGGCGCGACCTTGAAGGGCAGCGCCCGGTACCACTCGCGCATGTCCGCGACGCTCGCGACGTTCGCCGTCCCACTCGAGGATGTTCGTCCACGCGTCGGAGTCGATGTAGAGGCGGGCGAGATAGGGCGACTCGAAGCCGGTCACGGCGTCGATGCGCGAGTAGGCGTTCCAGCCGGTGAGCGCGATCTTCGAGCCCGGGGTGGCCGCCATGTGCCGGTAGAGGCCCTTGGTGGGAGCGCTGCGGATCTTGAAGAGGCCCGTCCGCTCGTTGACGCCGACCGCGGCGAGGACCAGCAGCGCCGCCACCGCGGAGGCGGACGCGGAAGCGCGGGGCGAAGAGGGCGGCGGCGGCGAGGGGGGCGAGCGAGACCGCGAGGATCGCGGTCTCGCCGCCGAGCCAGGAGAGGAGGAACGTCACGGCGAGGGCGCCGAGGGAGGCCCCGAGGAGGTCGGCGAAGTAGAGGCGGCCCGCGATCTCGCGCCCCACCGCGAAGAGCATCGAGAGCGCGATCCCGGCGAGGAAGAAGGGGACGAGCGAGACGCCGAAGTAGAAGGCCAGCCGGTCGGGGTGGAAGGGCACCCGCACGATGAGCCAGAGGGCGAGCGGGATCGAGAGCCCGTAGAGGAACGTGAAGAGGGCGGCCCGCTCGCGCGAGAAGGTCACCCGCCCGCGCAGGAGGTGGAGGGCGAAGCCGCCGAGCCCCCAGCCGAGCAGGGCCACCGAGATGGCGACGAAGGCGAAGTGGTACCAGATCGTGGCCGAGAAGATGCGCGTCAGCCCGATCTCGAACATGAGGCCGGAGAGCGTGACGAGGAAGATGCCGAGGTAGAGGCCCATGGGCTCCTGCTGATGAAGTGTCATCCCGAGGGACTTGCGTTGCGACGGGTCCCGAGGGATCCGCCGGGATTGCGGATCCTTCGTCGCCCGGCGTGACCGGCGCTCCTCGGGATGACAGCGCCTTGCCGCCGGGAAGTTATCACGGCGAAGGGGTCAGGTCTTGAATTGTGACGTCACAATTCAAGACCTGACCCCTTCAGAGGTCGGTGCGGGTGACGCCCTCGATGCCGAGGACGAAGTCGGGGCCGTAGGCTTTGGCCGGCGTCTGGAAGCCGGCCGGGGCCTGGCCGGCGAGGACGCGATCGACCACCGCCAGCGCGGCGCGGGCCGTGAAGGTGTAGCCCTCGGGGGTCGCGAGACGGCTCACCGCGCGCCGCCCCTCGTCGTCCTCGACCTCGCCCCACACGAAGGCGCGGCCCCGGCGCCGCTCGTCCTCGGTCGGCCCCGGCGCCCCGGCCCGCACGCGGGCGGTCAGGAAGCGCCGGACGGCGGCCGAGCCGAGGACCGGCCCGAGGTACCGGCTGGCCACGGCCAGCGCGCGCACGCCCGGCGGCGCCGCGAAGTACAGCTCGATGTCCGGGATGCCGGTCGAGTGCCAGGCGGTCGAGAGGTCGCCGAGCGGGATCGTGATCGCCGCCCGCTCTCCCTCGCCGAAGTCGATGCGGCGGGTCTTCCACGCGGAGGGCACCGGCGTGAGGACGCCGCCGCGGCGCACCAGGCCGCCGCGGCCGAGGCCCTCGATGGCGGTGGTGGCGGTGCCCCGCGAGACGCGGCCGAAGCCGGCGTAGGCGAGCGCGAGCCGGCGCGCCCCGGGCAGGCGGTTCTCGAGGTGGAGGGCGAGGCAGTCCGACGGCACGACGTCGAAGCCGCTGCCCGGCAGCAGCATCACGCCGGCGGCCCGGGCCTCGGCGTCGCGGGCCGCGAGGGCCTCGAAGACCTCGACCTCCCCCGTCACGTCGAGGTAGTGCGTGCGGGTGCGCAGGCAGGCGTCGGCCATCGCCCTCGACGTGCGCGAGAAGGGGCCCGCGCAGTGCAGCACGAGGCTCATCCCGGCGAGCCCCTCGTCGATCCGCGCGGGCTCGTCGAGGGAGAAGAGGCGCCGCTCGAGGCGCAGCTCCTCGGCGAGCGCGCAGACCGCGTCCGCGCGGCGGCCGGCGAGGATCGGCCGGTGACCGCGCGCGGCCGCGAGGCGCGCCACGAGCTCGCCCGTGTACCCGTTCGCGCCGTAGAGCAGCCAGGGACCGGTCATGACCATCCGCGCGCCCTCACATCGAGATCGAGCCCTTGCGGAAGTCGGTGCTTCCGATCCGGGCGTTGACGTACACGGGGCGGCCCGAGCGCGCGAGGTCGCGGGCCTCGCGGAGCACGGCGTCCGTCCGATCGGCGTCGTCGAGGCGCAGGCCGCGCGCGCCGAGCCCTTCGGCCGCGCGCTCGTAGTCGGCGCGGGCGAGGACGGTGCCGACGTCGTCGTGCAGCACCTCCACCTGCTCGCGGGCGATCTGCGTCCAGCCGCCGTCGTTGCCGACGAGCGCGACGACGCCGAGGCCGTGGCGGGCGAAGGTGTCGGCCTCGGCCAGGCTGTAGCCGACCGAGCCGTCGCCGTAGACGACCCAGACGTCGGCCGAGGGGCGCACCAGCTTCGCGCCGAGGGCGAAGCCGGCGCCGACTCCGAGCGTGCCGAAGGGCCCGGGGTCGAGCCAGGAGAGCGGCCGGCGCGGGCGCAGGACGTACGAGGCGGTCGAGACGAAGTCGCCGCCGTCGGCCACGATCACGCTGTCGTCGGCGAGGACCGCCTCGAGCGCGCGGCAGACCCGCAGCGGGTTGAGCCCGCCCGGGGCCTCCGCCTCCGCCTGGGCGGCGATCTCGGCGTCCCGCGCCGCGTCGCGCGCGCGCAGCGCCTCGTGCCAGGGCGTCCACTCCGGCCGCGCGGCAGGAGGCGACGCGGGCGAGGCCGCGCAGGAAGAGCTCGGGCGCGCCGGGGACGGCGAGCGCCGGCCGCCGGTTCTTCGCGATCTCGGCCCGGCTGCGGTTCGCCGAGACGAGGACGGCGCGACGGCCGATGTGATGGCCGTAGTCGAGGCGGAAGTCGCAGGGCACGCCCGGCCAGGAGGACGAGGTCGGCCTCGCGCAGCGCCTCCTTCCTCTTGTGGCGCATCTGCAGGGGGTCGCCCGCGCCCAGCAGGCCCCGGGCCATGCCGGAGAGGTAGACCGGCACGCGCAGCGCCCGGACGGCGTCGGCCAGGGCGCCCGTCTCCGTCGCGCTCGAGCAGGGCCTGCGAGCCGACGAGCAGCACCGGGCGCTCGGCGCGGGCGAGAAGCGCCGCCGCGCGGCGGACGCGGGCCTCGTCCGGCTCGGGCGCGGGCACGGCCGGGGGCGCGCCCGCCGGCGCGGGACGCGACGCCGTCGAAGAGCCGTCGCAGGTGGCGGCCGACGTACCACTGCCGGGCGCGGTCGCCGAGGCCGCCCGCCCGCTTCCCCGCCTTCGCGCCGTACCACTCGCGGACGAGCGCCTCGGGGTAGAGCAGGTCCACCGGGCACTCGAGGAAGACGGGGCCGGGCACGCCGTGGCGCGCGAGGCGGAAGGCCTCGTCGAGGGCCGGCGCGAGGTCGCGCACGCGCGTGACGCGGCTCGCCCGCTTCACGTGCGGACCGACGAGCGCCATCTGGTCGATGTCCTGGAGCGCCCCGCGGCCGCGCAGGAGCGTCGCGGTGGCGCCGCCGAGCAGCACCAGCGGCGACTGCGCCATCTGCGCGTTCTTGAGCGCGGTGATCGTGTTCGTGACGCCGGGGCCGGCGGTGACGGCGGCGACCCCGGGGACGCCGGTGAGCCGCGCGACGGCGTCGGCGGCGAAGACGGCCGTCGCCTCGTGGCGGGTGTCCACGACCCGGATCCCCCGGGCCTTCGCCGAGACGAGGATGGGCGAGATGTGCCCGCCGCAGAGGGTGAAGAGGAAGCGCACCCCCTGCCGGACGAGGACGTCCGCGACGAGGTCTCCGCCGGTCATGGAGCGCTCATCTTACAATCACGCGTGCTGCCGGTCCTCTTCCGCGACGAGCACCTCGTCGCGATCCACAAGCCTTCGGGCCTGCTCGTCCACCGCACGAGCCTCGACGCGCACGAGCAGCGCTTCGCCGTCCAGCTCCTGCGGCGCCAGCTCCGCCGGCGCGTGTACCCCGTCCACCGCCTCGACAAGGGCGCGTCCGGGGCGCTCCTGTTCGGGCTCAGCCCGCAGGTCGCGGCGGCCCTGGGCGAGACGGTCCGTCTCCACGCGCTGCGAAGGACGTACCTGGCCGTGGTGCGCGGGCACCCGCCCGAGACGGGCGAGATCGACCACCCGCTCGTCCGCCGCTTCGACCCGGCCGAGCGCGGCCGGGAGGGGCGCCTGGGCCTCGCCCAGGAGGCGGTGACCTCCTTCCGGCGCCTCGCCACCGTCGAGCTGCCGCACCGCGTCGACCGCTACCCGACCAGCCGGTACAGCCTGCTCGAGCTCTCGCCGAGCACCGGGCGGCGGCACCAGCTGCGCCGACACCTCGCCCACGCGTCGCACCACATCGTGGGCGACTCGACGTACGGGAAGGGCCGGCACAACCAGCTCTTCCGGGACCTCTTCGGCTCCGACCGCCTGCTGCTCGCGTGCGTCGAGCTGCGCTTCGATCACCCGGTCAGCGGCGCGGCGCTCACGATCCGGGCGCCCCTGGCCGAGGACTTCGCCGCCGTGGTGGGGGCGCTCGGGTGGAAGGGCGCCGCCGGCTGCTGACGACACCCGGCAGTCCTGCTACCCTGCCGCGGGTGGAGAAGATCCCGATCCCTCTTGGCGCGAGAGGGGTCTTTCTCGCCGCGATCCTGCTGGCCGCGGCCCTGCGCCTTCCGGGCCTCGCCCAGCGTCCGATGCACGGCGACGAGGCCGTGCACGCGGACAAGCTCGGGACGCTGCTCGAGGGCGGGGGGTACGCCTACGATCCTGCGGAGTACCACGGGCCCACTCTCTACTACCTGACCCTGCCCTCCGCCTGGCTCCAGGGCGCGAGGCGCTACGTCGAGATCGACGAGCGCACCCTGCGCGTCGTTCCCGCCGCGCTGGGTGTGGCGCTCGTCGCCGCCCACCTCGGGGCGGGGGCCTTCCTGGGCACGGCCGGCGCCGCGGTCGCGGCCCTGCTCGTCGCGATCTCCCCGGCCATGGTCTTCTACAGCCGGTACTACATCCACGAGACCCCGCTCGTCCTCTTCAGCTTCGGCGCCCTGCTCGCGGCCGGCCGCTACCTGCGGAAACCCGGCGCCGCGCCGGCCCTTCTGGCGGGCGCGTGCGTGGGGCTGATGCACGCGACGAAGGAGACGGCGCCCCTGGCGCTCGGCTCCATGCTCCTGGCGCTCGCCTTGACCCGGCTCGCGGACCGCTGGCGCGGGCAGGCCCCGCCCCCGATCTCGAGCCTCGTGCGCGGCCGGGACCTGCTGCTCGGCGCTCCTCGCGGCGATCCTCGTGTCGTCCCTGCTCTTCTCTTCGTTCCTGAGCCACCCCCGGGGCATCGTGGACTCGGTGCGGGCCTACGGGATCTACCTGGATCGGGCCGGCGCCGCCTCCTGGCACTTCCACCCGTGGGACTACTACCTGCGCCTGCTGATCCACTTCCCCGCCGAGGGGACGCCGCTGTGGACCGAGGGCCTCATCCTCGTGCTGGCGGTCGTCGGAGGTGCGGCCGGCTGGAGCGCCAGAGGCGTCCCCGGAGCGGACTCGAGGGTCCTGCGCTTCCTGGGGTTCTACACGCTTCTCATGCTCGCCCTCTATTCCGCGATCCCCTACAAGACCCCCTGGTGCCTGCTGGGATTCCTGCACGGGATGATCCTGCTGGCCGGCGCCGGCGCCGTCTTCCTGGTGCGGGCCTCCCGGGGCGTCGCGATGAAGGCCCTGGTCTGCGCGCTCCTGGTCTCGGCCGCGGCGCACCTGGGCTGGCAGGCCTTCTCCGGGAGCTTCCGTTTCGCGGCCGATCCCAGGAACCCGTACGTCTACGCCCACACCGGGACCGACGTGTTCGAGATCGTCGGGCGCTTGAAGGACCTGGCCCAGGCCCACCCGGACGGCCTGTCCATGCCGATCCAGGTCATCAGCCGCGAGAACCTCTGGCCCCTGCCCTGGTACCTGCGCGGGTTCTCCGACGTGGCCTGGTGGAACGGGGTTCCCCGGGACGCCCCGAACGCCCCGGTGATCCTGGTGACGCCGGACATGGAAGAGGCGCTGGTGGAGAAGCTCTACGACCTGCCGCCCCCGGGGGAGCGGGAGCTCTACGTGGGCATCTTCGAGCGGCCGGTCGAGCTGCGCCCGCGGGTCGAGCTGCGCGGCTACGCGGCCGCGACGCTCTGGGAGGATTTCCGAACGGGCTCCTCGGAATGACAGAGGGACACGACGGCGGCGCCACCCTCGGCCTGGGCGAAGCCCCTCCCGGGCGCGGCGCGCACCGCTTCTCTCACGCGGCCATGGCCACGGTGTTCGAGGTCCACTGCGCGCACGCCGACGCGCGCTACGCCGCCCAGGGCGCGCAGGCCGCCTTCGACCTCGTCGACCGCCTCGAGCAGGAGCTGAGCCGGTTCGTCGACAACAGCGACATCTCGCGCGTCAATCACCTGGCCGCGGGGCAGGCGGCCCGGGTGAGCCCGTGGACGATGGAGTGCCTGCAGATCGCGTGGCACGTCCACGCGCTGACCGGCGGGGCCTTCGACGCCGCGATCGGCTCGGGGCTGGAGCGGCTCGAACTCGACCCCGACGGGTTCACCGTCCACGCGAGCGAAGGAGGAGCGGGCCTCGACCTGGGCGGCATCGGCAAGGGCTACGCGGTCGACCGCATGGCGGAGGTGCTGAAGGAGTGGGAGATCCCCCGCGCGCTCGTGCACGGCGGGTACAGCTCGGTCCTGGCTCTGGAGCCTCCCCCGGACCGGGAGGGGTGGCCCCTGACCCTGAGCGCGCCCGGCAACGGCGGGATCGTGGCCCGGGTCTGGGCACGCCGCAGGGCCTTCAGCGCGTCGGGGGTGCGCAAGGGCGACCACATCCTGGACCCGCGCACCGGCCATCCCGTGTACGGGCGAGTGGCGGCGTGGGTGGCGGCCCCCTGGGAAGAGGGGGGCTCGTCGGCGGCGGTCGCCGATGCGCTCTCGACGGCGTTCATGATCCAGCCCGCCGACGAGATCGCCGATCTGTGTCGCCGTTTCCCCGGCCTGGAGGCCTGGATCGTCGGGCAGGGGACGGAATCGGACGGATCGGCGCCAGCCCTGGCCCACATGGGCGCCCTACGGCCCTGAATCAGATGGCTCTCGTCACGAGGGGGCCCCTGAGGGCATAATCGGGCGCATGATTGGACAAATCACGCCCCCTCGCCGCCGCGCCGCGCTCGTCGGGATCGCGACGCTCGTTTCCCTTTGCCTCCTCCCCGGCTCGGTCGGGGCCCAGGCGGCCGCCCAGGCCCCGGCTGCCGCCAAGGCCCCCGCGGCCGCCAAGGCCCAGGCCGGCTCCGGAGGGAAGCTGGTGCCGATCCCCATCCAGCTCCCCAAGCCGATGTTCGAGGGCACGCCGCAGAACCTGACGGTTCCCAACCTGCAAAAGCCCCTCGGGCGGCCGCGCGATCCCTTCCTGGCCCCGGCCGGCGTCACGAACGTCGCCAAGGGCAAGAAGGTCGTGAGCAGCGACATGGAGCCGGTGATCGGCGAGCTCGAGCAGGTCACCGACGGCGACAAGAAGGGGGCCGAGGGCAGCTTCGTCGAGCTGGGCCCCGGAGTGCAGTCCGTCACGATCGACCTCGGCGGGCCGCACGAGGTGTTCGCCGTCCTCTTCTGGCACTTCCACAAGACGGCGCGCGTCTACTTCGACGTCGTGGTCCAGCTGGCCGACGACGCCGACTTCAAGACGAACGTCCGCACGATCTTCAACAACGACCACGACAACACTTCGGGGCTCGGCGCGGGCCAGGACATGAACTTCGTGGAGACCTCCGAGGGCAAGCTCGTGGACGCCAAGGGCGCACGGGCCCGCTTCGTGCGGCTCCACAGCCGGGGCAACAACGCGAACGAGCTCAACCACTACGTCGAGGTCGAGGTCTTCGGCCGCCCCGTGAAGTAGGAGAGGACCGATGGCGGAAGACCAGAAGGGCCCGGGGGACGCTCCCGGCAAGCCGGCCGAGGCGAAGCCCGCCGGGAAGAAGCTCGACCGGCGCGACGTGCTCCTGGGGCTCTCGACCGTCCCCGCCCTGGGCCTGTTCGGCTACGCCTGGCGAAAGCAGCACCAGTACGAGCGCAAGCCGGCGGAGGCCGCGAGCGCGAAGACGGCCTCCGCTTCGAAAGGCGTCTCCGAGATCAACGTCGCCCTCCTCGGCGCGGGAGCCCAGGGGCAGGTTCTGCTCGACTCCATGCTCCGCATCCCCGGCCTGCGCTTCCGGGCGGTGTGCGACGTCTGGACGGAGTACAACCAGAAGAGGGTCGTGAACACCCTCAAGAAGTTCAAGTTCGAGGTCAACGGGTACGAAGACCACCGGGAGATGCTCGACAAGGAGAAGGACCTCGACGCGGTCGTGATCGCGACGCCCGACTTCTGGCACGCCCCGCACACCATCGACTGCCTGAAGGCGGGCAAGCACGTCTACTGCGAGAAGGAGATGTCGAACACCCTGGAGGGGGCCCGGAGCATGGTGCTCGCGGCCCGGGAGACCGGGAAGCTCCTCCAGATCGGCCACCAGCGGCGCAGCCACCCGCGCTACCTGCACAGCTACCACAAGCTCCTCGGGGAGGCGAAGATCCTCGGGCGGATCGTGACCGTGAACGGCCAGTGGAATCGCGCGTTGTCGCCGGACCTCGGCTGGCCGGAGCGGTACACGATCCCGACCGACCGCCTGAAGCTGTACGGGTTCCAGTCCATGGAGCAGTTCCGCAACTGGCGGTGGTTCCGGGGGCTCGGCGGCGGTCCGATCGTGGACCTCGGGTCGCACCAGATCGACATCTACAACTGGTTCCTCGGCGGCCCGCCCGCGCACGTCATGGCGAGCGGCGGCCTCGACCACCTCGACCCGAAGACGCACGAGTGGTACGACACGGTGATGGCGATCTACGAGTACGAGACGCCGGCGGGCACCGTCCGCGCCTACTACCAGACCCAGACCCACAACGGCAGCCAGGGCTACTTCGAGAACTTCATGGGCAACCAGGGCACCCTGGTCATCTCCGAGTCCGAGGCGAACAACCCCGGCTTCCTCTACCGCGACCCCAACGCCCCCGCGTGGGACGAGTGGGTGCAGAAGGGCTACGTCTCGGCACCGAAGATCCAGGAGGTGAAGGAGAAGGACGAGGAGGCGGCGCTCGACGTGCGCGAGTCCGTGTCGCCCGATCTTCACCGGGTCCCGGTGGTGCTGCGCGACCCCTACCACCAGCCGCACCTGCAGAACTTCTTCGACGCCGTCCGGGGCGAGGCCGCCCTGAACTGCCCGGCGGAGGTCGGCTACGAGTCTGCGGTCACCGTCCTGAAGGTCAACGAGGCGATCGACGCGAAGCAGCGGCTGTCGTTCCGGCCGGAGGATTTCAAGGCTTGACGCGGCCTGTCCGTGGGTCACAGCAGCGTGAGGTGAAGCCGTGAGCAAGGAAGGTTCGAATCTCACCGGGTTGCAGATGACGACCATCGTGGTCCTGCGGGTCCTGATCGGTTGGCACTTCCTCTACGAGGGGATCGCCAAGCTCTCGAAGCCGGGCTGGTCGGCCGCGGGCTTCCTGAAGCAGGCACGCGGCCCCCTCGCCGACCTGTTCCACGGGATGGCCGCGAACCCGAACGTACTGGAGATCGTGAACCCGCTGAACATGTGGGGGCTCACCCTCATCGGGCTCGGCCTCGTCCTCGGCTGCTTCACGCGCCTGGCGGCCGCCTCCGGGATCCTGATCATCCTGATGTACTACCTGTGCAATCCCCCCTTCGTGGGCTACTTCTACGCGATCCCCACGGAGGGGAGCTACCTGATCGTCAACAAGAACCTGGTGGAGCTCGCCGCGCTCGCCGTCATCCTCGTGACGGGGAGCGGCCGCGCCGCGGGGCTCGACCGGATCATCCACCGCCTGCTCGCGCGAGGCCGCCGTCCCGCCGGGGCATGACCGCCGCGCGGACCGTCTACCCGCACCACTCCGAACCACGTCATCCAGAGAAGAAGAGGAAAGAGCCATGAAGGACGAGACCGGGACGGTCGGCTTCACGCGTCGGGACGTCATCAAGGTGGCCTCGCTGGCCTCTCTCGCGAGCGCGTTCCCGGGCGGGGTCTTCGCCGCGGGAGCCTCCGAGAAGATCCGGGTGGGCGTGATCGGCTGCGGCGGCCGGGGCACGGACGCCGCCCTCAACTGCGCGGAGGCGTCGCCGGACGTCGTCATCGTCGCCCTCGGCGACGTGTTCGCCGACCAGCTCCAGTGGTCGCTGGGGCAGCTCAAGCAGAAGCTCACCCCCGCCCGGCTGACCGTCACCCCCGAGACCTGCTTCTCCGGCTTCGACGCCTACCAGAAGGTGCTGGCCGCGGGCGTCGACATGGTGATCCTCGCCTCCCCGCCCTTCTTCCGCCCCGCCCACCTCAAGGCCGCGATCGAGGCCGGCAAGCACGTGTTCACCGAGAAGCCGGTGGCCGTGGACCCGGCCGGAGTACGCTCCGTCATCGCCACCTCGGAGCTCGCCACCACGAAGGGGCTCGGCATCGTGGCCGGCACCCAGCGCCGTCACCAGGCCCACTACGTCGAGATCATGAAGCGCGTGCACGCCGGCGACATCGGCGAGCTGGTGGCCGGGCAGTGCTACTGGAACATGGGCGCCCTCTGGCTCGACCGGGCCGCGCAGAATTGGACCAACCGGACCGCCAAGGGCTGGTCGGACATGGAGTGGCAGGTCCGCAACTGGCTCTTCACGAGCTGGGCCTCGGGCGACCACATCGTCGAGCAGCACGTCCACAACCTCGACGTCATGAACTGGGCCTTCGGCACCCACCCCGTCAAGTGCACGGGCATGGGCGGCCGCGCGGCCCGAACCGACCCCATGTTCGGCAACATCTACGACCACTTCGCCGTCGAGTACGAGTACCCGAACGGCGCGCGCATCATGAGCATGTGCCGGCAGACCGCGGGGGCCGCGGAGAACGTCTCGGAGCGCGTGGTCGGCACCGCCGGCTTCACCTTCACGGACAGCGCCGACGGTTACATCAAGGGACAGAAGCCCTGGGAGAACCCGCAGGCCTCGCCGAACCCCTACGTCGTGGAGCACGCCGACCTCGTCGCGAGCATCAAGGCGGGCAAGCCCCTGAACGAAGGGCGGCAGGTCGCGGAGAGCTGCCTGACCGCCATCATGGGCCGGATGAGCGCCTACACGGGGCGCGCGCTGAGCTGGGACTGGGTCATGAACTCCTCGAAGCTCGACCTCACCCCGCCGCGCATGGACTTCGGAGCGCTGCCGCCGCTCGAGGTCGCCATCCCGGGCAAGACGCCGCTCGTCTGAGGCATCGCGACCCGGACCTGGAGAGGCGCGCGCGCGCCGACGACCCGCGGCCTGCCGGCTACCGGCAGGCCGCCGGGTCGGACTTCTCGAAGTACGGCCGGTAGCTCTTCGATTTCTCGTCGGTGCAGCCGACCAGGTTCAGCAGCTCCACCTTGCGGAACTCGACCGGGTGGCTCTCCGACTGGAGCGATATCGACCCGCTCTCGATCAGCTCGCCGTCTCTCTTCACCGCCGGGTCGTGCTTCGCGACGTTGCCCCCGCCGACCTGCGGCTTCTCGTAGGAGAGGACCGTCTCCCCGTTCACCCTGTGGGTGATGACGCCGGCCCCGTGGACCTCGACCTCGACGCGCACCCACTGCTCGCCGTCGAAGGTCTTCGACGTCGACTCGACGCAGTGGGCCGTCACCAGCTTCCCGTCCATGACCACGTTCGTCCCCGGCGTGCAGAGGTTCGCGGTGGGGCGGGGCTTTGCGTCCCCGCGGCCGCCGAGCAGCTGCACCTCGATCGAGATCGGGAAGTCCTGCTCCTTCTGCATCGTCTCGACCGGCTGGCCGTGGATCATGGCGCCGCTGTTGCGGAAGGCCCAGTCCGGGCCGTCCTTCACCTGCGCGCCCACGAAGCGGTACTCCACCACGAGCACGGTAGTGCGAGAAGGGCGTCTTGTAGAAGAGGTGGCCGAACCGGCCGCCGAAGGTGTCGTACTGGTCGTAGGCGACCTTCAGGACGCCGTTCTCCACCCGGAAGGTGTTGCCGAAGTTGACCCCGACGTCGTAGCCGGTGATCTTCGGGACCCAGCCCTCGAGGCTCTTCCCGTCGAAGAGCGGGATCCAGTCCTTCTTGTCGGCTCCCGCCGGGGCACCCTCGCCGGCCAGGGCGAGAGCGGGGACGAGGAGCAGGGCCATCAGCAAGGCAGCCGCGTGTCGCTTCATGGCGCCAAGCCTACCGCAGGAGGGGTCAGGAGGTGGCGATCGGTTGCGGGCCGGCGCGCAGCCGGCGGCGCAGGCGCTTCGGGTCGGCGGGCAGGGGCGCCGTCGTCGCCACGAAGTCGAGGAGGGCCGAGGCGAAGCGCTGCGGAGAGTCGCGGTGCGGGAAGTGGCCGGCGCTCGGGAGGATCTCGAGGCGGCTTCCCCCGATCCGCTCGTGCGCCTCGTGGGCGTGACGCACCGGGATGAGCGGGTCGAGCGCGCCCCAGACGATCAGCGTCGGGAGCTCGGCGGTCAGGTAGAGCCGGTCGGTGGCGCTGACGCGCTGGCCGTGCAGGTCGATGAGGCCTCGCACCGTGCGCAGGAAGGCCTGCCGGGCCTCGGGCTCCTCGAGCGACACGAAGCTGCGCCACGTCTCCTCGAGGTCCGCGCTCGCCCGCAGCCCCAGGCTCCCCAGGGCGTGGACCATCCTGCCGACGCTGTGCCGCCCGGCCACGCAGAGCCAGGGGAGCACCACCCCGGCCCCGGGGAGCGCCGCCGCGCGCAGCATCGCGTGCAGCTCGCGGCCGAGGCCGCCGCTCGACACCAGCACGAGGCGCTCGCAGCGCTCGGGGTACTGGTAGGCGAGCTGCATCGCGACGCCGCCTCCGAGCGAGTGCCCGACGATCGTCCCGCGCGGCAGATCGAGCGCCTCGAGAAGGTCGCGGACGGCATTCGCGTACGCCCCGAGCGAGTAGTCCCCCTCCGGCTTCGAGGACTCCCCGTGGCCGAGAAGGTCCGGGGCGAGGACGGTGTGGCTCTCGCCCAGGCGGGGGAAGACCTCGTCCCAGGTCGCCGAGCTCCCGGCGATCCCGTGGAGCAGGACCAGCAGGGGACCGCGCCCGGCCAGGCGATAGCTGACCCGGTGGCCGTGCAGGACGATCTCCGACTGCTCCATGGCCCCCCCAGCCCTGCACACTACGCCCACGTCCTCGCGGCTGCAACGCGGGTGCTATCATCCGACGCTTGAGAATCACGACCCTCTCCGCCGTCGTCTTCCTCCTGCTCGCGCCGCCGGGGCCAGCGACCCAGGCGGGGGCGGGCGATTTCGACGAGGTCCCGCTCGACGTCGCCTCGGGTGTCTTCGGGCGGCGGCTCCCCTTCGACGTGCCCTTCGTCCTGACCGGGCGGGCCCCGGCGGGCACGACGCGCGTCGAGGTGCGCGTCGAGGAGACGGGCGCGAGCACGACCTCGGCGCCGTCCGCACCGCTCGTCTCCGGGGTGGACGCCGATGGCCGCTTCCGTGTGCTCGTCGCGCCCGTCCGATCGGGCCGTCACTTCGTCTATCGGCTGACGTTCGAGCGACGGCTTCCGGCCACGGCCGTCCCGGCCTTCCGCTCGGCCGTCGAGGCCGTCCTGCGCCGGGATCTCGCCGGTGGCGACGAGCCGGGCGACGCGCGGGCCGCGGCCACCGCCTCTGCCTTGGTGACCGCGTACGAGCAGTCGCTCAACCAGGGGCAGGTCGTCACGACGCCGCGGGGCGAGGTCCGGATCACGTCGCGCGGGCCGCTCCTCGACTCGCTCGGAACCGAGGACGCGCGAACGCAGGATCTGGCCCGGCTGGCCGAGGGCGTGTCGCGTGCGCAGGCGGAGCGAACCGCGGCGCTCGAGCGCTATGCGGAGACGGCGCCGAGCTTCCTCCGCGAGCTCGAGAGGGTCGCCGCCACGTCGAGCCTTCTGCGCCTCGTCGAGGCGCTCGAGGCGCGCCCGGAGAGCGATCCCCGCAACCCGCGCAGCCCGCTCTTCCTGCCACCGGCGAGCCGTCGGCTCGTGTCCGCGGGGGCCGCAGAGCTCGCGGCCCTGGCCGAGGGCCGCACGCCGGACGGGCCGGCCCTCGGACTGCGCGACGCCACCACGCCGGAAGACGCCGACGCGTTCCGCGAGCGGTACCGGCAGACCGCGGAGGACCTGCAGGGCCTGCGCGAGTGGCTCCAGGGGCTGGTGGTCGAGGGTGCCGGGATGGGGCGCCTTCTCGCGCCTGGAGACGTCGGCGAGCTCGCGGCGCTGGCCCGCTACGACGCGGGCCCGATCCGCCGCGCCGAGCAGTGGGCCGAGACGCTGCAGGTGTACGCCCACGAGGTCCAGACCGCCCTCGCCGCGCGCGAGCGGGCCCTGGCCCGGGCGGCGGACGAGGTCGTGGCCCAGGCCGAGACCGCCGTCCTGCGCGAGACGCTCGTCACGGACAGCGTCTCGAGCGAGGGCGGTGTCTACGTCTCGCTCGACCTCGGCGTTCTCTACCCGCCGGAGCTCGACGGGGCCACCCTCACCGTGGGGGCCAACGTCTACTTCGCGCCGGTGAACAAGCACGCGCCGCTGCGGGCGAACAGCATCCGGCAGCGGCTGGCGCTGACCTTCGGGCTCACGGTCACGAACATGCGGCGGGAGGAGGAAACCCGCTGGGAGAACCTCCTGGGGGAGAAGTCGAACCTGTTCGTCGGACTCGGCTACCGGCTCACGCGCTCCCTGCGCCTCGGCGGGGGCTTCGTCCTGTTCTCCAAGAACGACGAGAACCCCCTCGTCGACGAGCGCAGCGTGGCGGTCACCCCCTACGTCTCGCTGTCGTTCGACGTGGACCTCGTGGGCGCCTTCAAGGGGTGGTGATGCGCGGGACACGGCTCCTCGCCGCCGCGCTCCTGGTGTGGGCCCCCGGCTGCGCCGACCTCGACGCTCCGCCCGCGGCGGACCAGGTGCTGGCCCTGACCTCCTCGGCCGCGAAGGTGGCCGCGAACGGCTACTCGATCGTCACGCTCGTGGCCCAGCTCGACCCCCGCACGAAGCCGGAGTTCCGGGACGTGACCTTCACCACGACGCTCGGGGCCTTCGTGGGCGCCCCCGCCGCTACGCCCCGCGAGATCGTCGTGCCCGCGGGCAGCGAGGGCCAGGCCCTGGTCACGCTGCGCACCGGAACCGAGCCGGGCACGGCTACGGTGACGGCCGAGGTCCGCAGCGGCGGCACCGTGCTGGCGGTGGCGAACGCCCAGGTGACGTTCGAGCGGGCGGCCGCCGCCGACATCCTCCGGGTGAACATCGCCGAGCAGACGGCCCCGGCCGACGGGGCGACGACGACGGCGGTCATCGTCCAGCTCAATCCGGACCTGATGCCGAGCCAGCAGCTCGTGAGCTTCAGCACCACCGCGGGGTCGTTCTCGACCGTCGGCAACGTGGTGAGCACGGAGGTGCGGGCCGGCAGCGACAACGTCGCGCGCGTGCTGCTCGTGAGCCCCCGCGAGCCGGGCACCGCCACCGTGACCGCGACCGTGAGCGGCTTCGTCGGGCGCTCGACCGTGACGTTCCAGGCGGCGCCCCCCGACTCGCTGTCGCTCTCGGTGTCGGGGAGCTTCCGGATCACCGCCTCCTTCTCGAGCAAGGTCACCTTCCGGGCTCAGCTCTTCCGCGAGGTCGGCACTCCCAGCCGCGGGGCGGAAGTGCAGTTCAGCGCGACCAGCGACGCCACGGGGAACGCGTTCGGCTACTTCAGCGGCATCACCCCGAGCGACGCCGGCGGGCTCGCCACCGCGGAGTTCACGCCCGGCAACACCGCCGAGCGCGGTGTCGCGACGATCCGCGCCTGGGTCGCGGGCACGTCGGCGGACGCCAGGGTCAAGGTCGAGATCGTCAGCCCCTAGACGGATCCCCGGCCGGACGGCCGCCGCTCCCCCATGTCGCCCCAGCCGATCATGCAGCCGTCGCTCCTCGTCCCACAGCTTGAGCGAGAACGCGCGCAGGCTCTCCCGAAGCGTCAGCCGGTGCGCCTGGTGGAAGTACGGGTTCTCGTCGTGCGCCCGGCGGAGGTAGTAGTTCGGGATGCGGGGGCTGAGATGGTGGACGTGGTGGAAGCCGATGCTCCCCGTCATCCAGTCGAGGACCCGCGGCAGGCGGTAGAAGGAGCTGCCCGCGACGGCGGCGGTGGCGTAGTCCCAGTCCGCGCCCGAGGCCCAGTACGTTCGCTCGTACTGGTGCTGCACGTAGAAGAGCCAGATGCCCGCCGCGGCGGCGAAGAAGACCGTCGGCGCGTAGATCGCCGCCACCGCCCGCGGCCCGATCAGCAGGCTCGCGACGGCCAGCGCCAGGAGGACGGTCGCGTTGGTGAGGTGCACGCCGAGGACCTCGCGCCGGCCCGCCGACCCCGGCGTGTGCACCCGCTGCTTGACGACCAGCCAGAGAGGGCCGAGGACGAGGAGGACGACCGGGTTCCGGTAGAAGCGGTACTTGAACCGTCCGAACGACCCGAGGGAAAGGTACTCGTCGACGGTGAGGGTCTCGATGTCGCCGTACCCGCGCTTGTCCAGGCGCCCGGACGTGGCGTGGTGGATCGCGTGGTCCTTCGCCCACTGGGCGTAGGGCGTGAGGGTCAGGGCGCCGGTCACGAAGCCGACCAGGTCGTTGGCCCGCCGCGAGCGGAAGAACGAGCCGTGGCCGCAGTCGTGCATGATGATGAAGGTCCGGACCAGGAAGCCGGCGGCGACCACGGAGAGCGCGAGCGCCAGGGCGTAGCTCACGCGCATCGCGAAGTGCATCGCCACGAACGCGGCGCCGAGCGCGAGCAGGGTCACCGAGAGCTGGGTGACGCTGCGCCACACGCTCGGCCGCTGATACCGGGCGACGATGTCGCGCCACTCGGCTCGCACGACGGTCGAGGACGATCCGGCCGGGCTCTCCACGAGACTAGCTTACGACGGATCGCGCTTGACCCGGGGCCCCTCCTCCCCCACGATCCTCGAAACTCAGCCGCGCGAGGAGGCTCCATGACGGGGAACGACGAGAGACCGCCGGTCACCCGCCGGGACTTCCTGGGGAGAGCGTCGCTTCTCGCCGCCTCGGCCTCTCTCGCCCCGGGCTGCACGCCCCGGCCCCTCGTGGTGAGGGGCGCCTGCCACCACGACTGCCCCGACACCTGCGCCTGGCTCGTCACGGTGGCGGACGGCAAGGTGGTCCGCTTCGAGGGCGACCCTCATCACCCCCTGACCCGCGGGGAGCTCTGCCCGCGGATGAGCGGCTACCCCGACGACGTGACCTTCAACCCCGACCGGCTCCTCCACCCGCTGCGGCGGACCGGCAAGAAGGGCGAAGGGCGCTTCGAGCGGGTCTCCTGGGACGAGGCGCTCGGCGAAGTGACGGATCGCCTGAAGAGGATCGTCGCGAAGCACGGGCCGACCGCCGTCCTGCCCTACAGCTACGCCGGGACCGAGGGCCTCGTCCAGAACGGCGCCCTCTCCTCCCGCTTCTTCGCCCGGCTGGGCGCCTCGCGGCTGGAGCGGAACGTCTGCGGCAGCGCCGGCTACGAGGGGGTGGCGGCCACGATCGGCACCGGCATGGGGATGCTGCCCCAGGACGCGGCGTGGAGCCGGCTCGTCGTGGTCTGGGGCGCGAACCCCGCGGTCACGAACGCCCACGGGTGGCCCTTCGTCCTCGAGGCGAAGAAGAAGGGCGCCCGGCTGGTGGTCATCGACCCACTCCGCTCGCGCACGGCGGAGCAGGCCGACTGGCACGTCCGCCCGCGGCCGGGCACCGACGCCGCCCTCGCGCTGGGGATGATGCACGTCATCGTCCGCGACTCTCTCCACGACGCGGACTACGTCGAGCGGTACACGCTGGGCTTCGACCGGCTGAAGCCGCGCCTCGCCGAGTACCCGCCCGAGCGCGTCGCCGGGATCACCGGGCTCGCCGCCGTCCGAGATCGAGGAGCTGGCCCGCGCCTACGCGACCACGAAGCCGGCGGCGATCCGGACCCTCATCGGGATGGAGCACCACGCGAACGGCGCCATGGCCTTCCGGACGATCGCGTGCCTGCCCGCCCTGACCGGGGCCTGGCGGGAGCGGGGAGGGGGCCTCCTCCACCTCACCTTCAACCTCTTCGACGGGGTCCTGAACCGCGCCGACTTCGACGTCGCCGACCGCGTCGAGGACAAGACGATCCGGTCGATCAACATGGTGCAGATCGGCCGGGCGCTCACCGACCCGAAGCTCGACCCGCCCATCCGGGCGCTCGTCGTCTACAACAGCAACCCGGCCGTCATCGCCCCGAGCCAGAACCTGGTGTTC
This sequence comes from uncultured Acidobacteriota bacterium, assembly GCA_963818355.1. GTDB lineage: Bacteria > Acidobacteriota > Vicinamibacteria > Fen-336 > Fen-336 > DATBSL01. The sequence continues at coordinate 41,278 of CAWFSB010000042.1, forward strand.
GAGGGGCTGCGGCGCGAGGACCTCCTGACGGTGGTGGTGGAGCAGTTCCTCACCGACACCGCCCGCTTCGCCGACTACGTGTTCCCTGCCACCTCCCAGCTCGAGCACCTCGACCTGCTCACCTCGTGGGGCCAGGACTTCCTGTCCCTCAACCAGCCCGCCGTACCGCCCCAGGGCGAGGCGGTGCCGAACAGCGAGTTCTTCCGCCGCCTGTCCCGCCGCATGGGTTTCTCCGAGCCGTACCTCTACGAGTCCGACGAAGAGCTGGTGAAGACCCTCCTCCGCAGCAAGCACCCGTACCTCGGAGGCGTCACCTACGAGCAGCTGCGGGAGCGGGGATGGGTGCGTCTCGCCCTGCCCGAGCCCTGGCTTCCCTTCGCGAAGGGCGGCTTCCCCACCGCCTTCGGGGAAGTGCGAGTTCTTCTCGAAGGGCCTCGAGGCCCGGGGCGTGGATCCCCTGCCCACCTACGTCCCCCTCCCCGACGACGCGCGGAAGCAGCCGCGTGCCCGGACCTTCCCCCTGGCTCTCCTGACCACGAAGTCGACACTGCACTTCAACAACTCGAGCCACGGCGGCGAGCCGCGCCCGCGAAAGGCCGAGGGAGAGCCCCGGATCCAGATCCACGCCGAGGACGCGGCGCGCGCGGAACATCCGGGACGGCGACACGGTGCGCGCCTACAACGACCGGGGCTCGGTGCGGATGACGGCGAGGGTCGGGGACGGGACGCGGCCGGGCGTCGTCTCGCTGCCCCACGGCTTCTGGCCGAGCCTCCTCCCGGGAGGCTCCTCCGGGAACGCCCTCACCCCGGACGGCCTGAGCGACCTCGGGGGCGGCGGCGACTTCCTCGACGCGCGCGTCGAGGTGGAGCGCTGAGAGCTCCGACCGCTACTCGAAGAGGTCGTCGACCGGGAAGGTCCAGCCGGGCAGGGCCGGCACGGCGCTCGGCCAGCTCGCCGCGACGGTAGACGGCCGGCGCCGATCCGGCGCCGCCGCGCGATACACGTGGATCAGCCCCTCGCGGCAGGACGTCGACGTCCCGACCACGGACTCGTGTCCCGGCCGCGAAGTAGTCGGCGCGCTATCTGCGCCATGGCTCTCAGGGCGGCCGGTCCGTAGTCGTCTTCGCTGCGGACTTCGGCGGCGAAGACCGGGGCGCCCCGCAGGAACTTGGCGCCTGCCGGTGGACGCCGGCCGACGAAGGGTCACAGCGTCGGGGCTGAACGAGGCGTGCGCCGTCGAGGAAGGTCGCGTACCAGTGAACCCGGTGGGTTGTTCGGCGTCAGGCACGCCCGGATCTCGTGCGTCGCTCGGCACGTCCCGAGAGACGCTGCGGTAGATCAGCCGCGGCCCCACGACTCGGGAGATCGCCGGTCGGGGACATCGACGACGATCTCCCCGGCCACGGATCGCGGCCTTGCCGTCGATGCGACGAAGCGCCGCGACCAGCTCGGCCGTCGAAGCCTGCGTTGCCGATGGCAGACCTACGCTCTCCGCACGAGACTAAGCCTCTCACCGGGCGACGGTCAAGGAGGTCCGAATCAGAGCCGCGCGATAGTACTCTCCGCGACTCATGCCCATCCAGACCGGATCGCGGCTCGGGCCCTACGAGCTGACGGCGCCGATCGGCGCCGGCGGAATGGGCGAGGTCTGGCGGGGGAAGGACACCCGCCTCGACCGCAGCGTCGCCGTCAAGCTGCTCCCCGTCGGCTTCGCTGAGGACGAGGAGCGGCGCCAGCGGTTCGAGCGCGAGGCGAAGACGATCTCCTCGCTCAACCACCCCCACATCTGCACGCTCTTCGACGTCGGGCACGAGGGAGACGCGCACTTCCTGGTGATGGAGCTGCTCGAGGGCGAGTCCCTCGCGGACCGGCTGCAGAAGGGCCCGCTGCCGCTCGACCAGGTCGTGAAGTTCGGGGCGCAGGTCGCCGACGCGCTCGAGCGCCGCGCACAAGCAGGGAATCGTGCACCGCGACCTCAAGCCCGGCAACGTGATGCTCACGAAGAGCGGGGCGAAGCTCCTGGACTTCGGCCTCGCCCGATCCGGCGCCGGGACTCGGCGCTTTCTCGGATTCGACCGCGCTTCCGACGGAGGCCAGGCCGCTCACCACCGCGGGGACGATCCTCGGCACGTTCCAGTACATGGCGCCCGAGCAGCTCGAGGGCGCGGAGGCCGACGCGCGGACCGACATCTTCGCGCTCGGGGCGCTCCTCTACGAGATGGCGACGGGGCGGCGCGCCTTCGACGGCAAGTCGAAGACGAGCCTGATCGCGGCGATCCTCTCGACCCAGCCGCCGCCGATCTCGTCGGTCCAGCCGGTGACGCCGCCGGCGCTCGACCACGTCGTGAAGAAGTGCCTGGAGAAGGATCCCGGACGACCGCTGGCAGAGCGCCCACGACGTCGCGAGCGAGCTGCGCTGGATCGGCGAGGCCGGCTCGCAGGCCGGCGTGCCGGCCACGCTGTCGCTGCGCCGCCGCAGCCGGGAGCGGCTGGCCTGGCTGCTGGCGGGAGGCCTCGGCCTGCTCTGGCTCCTCACGCTCGTCCCGGCGACGCTCCACTGGCGGGAGCGAGCGCCCGAGAGCCCGCCCGTGCGCTTCACGATCGCTCCCCCCGACAAGACGGCGTTCCTCGGCTTCGACGTCCCCGCGGTGTCACCTGACGGGAAGCGCATCGTCTTCGTGGCCGCGCCGGCCGGCGGCACGCGGGCGTTGTGGATGCGCCCGCTCGATTCGCTGTCGGCGCAGCCGCTGCCGGGCACCGAAGGCGGCCTACTTGCCCTTCTGGTCGCCCGACGGGCGAGCCGTCGCCTTCTTCGGCAACGGGGCACTCAGGAAGATCGAGGTGGCCGGCGGAGCGGCACAGACGCTGTGCTGCGGCGCAGGGCCTCGGCGGCGGCAGCTGGAACCAGCACGGCGAGATCCTGTTCGCCGGCGATGCGAGGCCCGATCTTCAGGGTAGCGGCGGGCGGCGGGGAGCCGAAGCCCGCCACGACGCTCGACAAGTCGCGCCAGGAGATGCAGCACGGCTGGCCCAGCTTCCTCCCGGATGGCCGGCATTTCCTGTATCGTGGGCGGCGGCGCGCAGCCGGCCACGAACGCGGTCTTCGTCGCGTCGCTGGATGGCTCCGGGGTCGAGCAGCTCCTCTTCGCCGACTCGCCCGCCGTCTATGCGCCGCCGGGTTACCTGGTCTACGTTCGCGAGGGCACGCTGATGGCGCAGCCGTTCGACGCGGACACGCGGCGCCTCACCGGCGACGCTGCGCCCGTGGCCGAGCAGATCGCGTCGTTCGGGACGACCAGCCTCCGCGCCTTTTCCGTCTCCTCCAACCGGGTGCTCGCCTACCGGACGGGGGCCAGCCTCGCGCAGGTCCAGCTCGCCTGGTTCGACCGCACGGGTCGCCGGCTCGACACGCTCGGTGAGACCGCGGATTACACGAACCCCGTGCTCTCGCCCGACGGCAAGCGTATCGCCGTCGGCCGGCGCGATTCGAAGACCCTGACGCGAGACGTCTGGCTCTTCGAGCTCGAGCGCGGGACCGCCTCGCGCCTCACCTTCGACCCGGCCGACGATTTCAATCCGGCGTTCTCCCGGGACGGAACGCGGATCCTGTTCACGTCGACCCGCAAGGGCCCGCGAGACATCTACCGGAAGGCGTCGACCGGCGTCGGCGAGGACGAGCCCGTTCTCGAAAGCGAGGGGGCCAAGAACGTCGACGACTGGTCGCCGGACGGCCGTCTCGTCGTCTACGACACGGGCGGGGGCGCCGGGGCCGAGGCGGCGAGCGACCTCTGGGTGGCGCCGCTCGACGGCGACCGCAAGCCGATTCCGTTCCTGGTGCGGCCGTTCACCGACAACCAGGCTCAGGTCTCGCCCGACGGCCGATCATCGCCCCGGCCGAGCAGGCCGGCCCGACGCCGCTCACGGTCGTCCTCAACTGGCGGTAGGGGCCTTCTTTACCGATCGCCGAGTCCGGCATTCGGACGGCGAGATCGCGGCATTTCTACTTCTTGCCGCCGGCGCCGGAAACGCTGCTGTCCAGACCAGCCGACAGGAGCCGCCTGCGAACGTCCTGCACACGTGCGACCAACTCGACTGACCTGAGGTCGGGATGCTCTTCGAGGAGCGCGAGGACGTCCGCCACGTCGTGTTCACGCTTGCTGGGACGACGCTTCGGCTCGGCGGCGGCGGCCAGTTTCAGCACGACGAGATCAGCGACGGTCGCCACCCGCAACCGCACGCCGCCACCGAGGTCGACGGTGCTGGCGTGCTCGACCGCGTCGGCTATCCCCTCGTCCTCGGCGGAAAACTGCACGGCCGTCCGTTGTTTCAGGGGACCCGGGCCGGGGGCGCGCCAGTTGTCGCTGTGGTCATGACGACCGGTGTGGTCGAAGCCGGCCTCGAGGAGGGCCGCGCGGGGCACGTGGGCATACGTGGGCACCGCGAGATCGATGTCGAGGGTGCTCCGGGGCTCCTCCGTGTGCAGCTGCACCGCCACGCCGCCAATGAGGGCATAGGGCACGTGTTCCCGCTCGAGCAACCGTGCGACGAGGCGCAACGATCCTTCCTTTGAATCACCGGCCGGCAAGCCCATGCTCTCACCCCACAATCGATCGAGGGCATATCCCGTGGCCAGGCGCACACGTGCGTCCGCTGTCGTTGGCGCCTTCATGTCGGTCAAATTCTAGCATTCCAGGATTGATGGTCCTTGCCTTGCGCTCACGGTCGTCCTGAACTGGCGGTAGAATCCGGCCCACTCATGCCAATCCAGGCCGGATCGCGGCTCGGGCCCTACGAGCTGACGGCGCCGATCGGCGCCGGCGGAATGGGCGAGGTCTGGCGGGGGAAGGACACCCGCCTCGACCGCAGCGTCGCCATCAAGATCCTGCCCACGGGCTTCGCCGAGGACGAGGAGCGCCGCCAGCGCTTCGAGCGCGAGGCCAAGGCGATCTCCTCGCTCAACCACCCCCACATCTGCACGCTCTTCGACGTCGGGCACGAGGGCGACGCGCACTTCCTGGTGATGGAGCTGCTCGAAGGCGAGGTCCTCGCGGATCGCCTGCAGAAGGGCCCGCTGCCGCTCGACCAGGTGGTGAAGCTCGGGGCGCAGGTCGCCGAAGCCCTCTCCGCCGCGCACAAGCAGGGCATCGTGCACCGCGACCTCAAGCCCGGCAACGTGGTGCTCACGAAGTCCGGGGCGAAGCTCCTCGACTTCGGGCTCGCCCGCACCGGGGCGGGGCTCGGCGGCCCCTCGGGCTCGACCGAGCTGCCGACCGAGATGAAGCCGCTCACCACCGCGGGGACGGTGCTCGGCACGTTCCAGTACATGGCCCCCGAGCAGCTCGAGGGGACCGAGGCCGACGCGCGGACCGACATCTTCGCGCTCGGCGCGCTCCTCTACGAGATGGCGACGGCGCGGCGCGCATTCGAAGGCAAGTCGAAGACGAGCCTGATCGCGGCGATCCTCGCGTCGCAGCCGCCGCCGATCTCGTCGGTCCAGCCGGTGATGCCGCCGGCGCTCGACCACGTCGTGAAGAAGTGCCTGGAGAAGGATCCCGAAGACCGCTGGCAGAGCGCCCACGACGTGGCGAGCGAGCTGCGCTGGATCGGCGAAGCCGGCTCGCAGGCGGGGGTGCCGACGACGCTGTCGGTGCGCCGCCGCAGCCGCGAGCGACTCGCCTGGGGGCTCGCGCTCGCCTTTGCCGCGGCCGGCGCGGGAGGCCTCGGCTGGGCCCTCCACCTCCGGGGTGCGCTGCACGAGGCAGACCGGCCCTTCCGTGTCGAGCTGGTCCCGCCCCCGGAGATCGCCGTGGCGCCGGTCGTGCAGGGAGCGCTGGCGCTGTCGCCCGACGGCCGGCGGATGGCCTTCGTCGCGGGTGGCGACACGCGGTCGAGCCTCGCGGTCCGGGACCTCGCCACCGGGGAAACGAAGCGCCTGGCCGGCACGGACGGCGCGACGTTCCCGTTCTGGTCCCCCGACAGCCGATGGATCGCGTTCTTTTCCGAGGGACGCCTCCGGAAGATCGAGGCCGCGGGGGGTCCGGTCCAGGCCGTCTGCGAGGCCAACGCCGGCCGCGGGGGAAGCTGGGGCCGGGACGGCGCGATCGTCTTCGCCCCCGACATCACCGGCCCGCTCGTGAAGGTCCCCGCGGGAGGTGGCACTCCGACGCCCACGACGAGCACGGCGGCGGCGGACGTCGACGCACCGCAACCCCTGGTTCCTGCCCGACGGACGCCACTTCCTCTTCACGGTGCGAGGGAGCGCGAGCGCGCGTTCGGCTCGATCGCGGTCGGCTCCCTGGAGGGTGGCGCGGCGACGACCCTGCTCGAGCGGGGGTCCAACCCACAGTACGCCGACGGGCACCTCTTCACCGTGATCGACGGCAACCTCGTCGCGCAGCGCTTCGACGCCGCGAAGCAGGTCCTGCTGGGACAGGCGTCTGCCGCTCGCCGACGGGGTGGAGTTCTACAACCCCCGCGACATCGGTGCAGTACTCCGTGTCCGGGGCCGGCCTCCTCGTCTACCGCCGGAACCGTCTCCGGCCAGACGCAGCTCGTCTGGCTGGATCGCTCCGGGAAGGAGGTGGCCACGGTGGGAGAGCCGTCCTACTACGGCGCCCTGCACCTCGGCGCCGACGGCCGCACGCTCGCCGCCGTGCGCTCGGACGCCGCGGGCGCCAACGCCGACGTCTGGGTACTCGACCTGCAGCGCGCGCAGGTGACCCGTGCCACGTTCGCGTCCGCACCGAGCGACCTCACCGTCGCGCTCTCGCCGGACGGCGCACGGCTCGCCGTGTCCGCCTCGAGCGTCGGCGGCTGGGCCGGCGCGACCCTCTGGATCCAGCCGGTCTCGGGGAGCGGCTCGCGGCAGTCGCTCCTCGAGAAGGTCTCCTTCTCCGTCGACGGGCTGGTCGCCGGACCAGGCGTTCCTCGTCGGGGACACCCAGGAGGCCGGCTCCGGCTTCGACGTGGCCTACGTGGCCGTGGCGAACCCGTCCAAGGTGGTCCACATCACGAACAGCCGCTTCAACGAGCGGGAGCCGGCGCTCTCGCCGGATGGGCGCTTCGTCGCCTACCAGTCCGACGAAACCGGGCGCGCGGAGGTCTTCGTCTCGGACTTCCCGGAAGCCGTCCACAAGTGGCAGGCGTCCCGCTCGGGAGGCCAGCTCCCGACGTGGCGGGGTGACGGGCGCGAGCTGTACTTCGTGGACGCCGAGGGGGCAGTTGCAGTCAGCGTCGCCGCGCGCGGCGACGCTCTCGAGCTGGGCACGCCGGAGCGCCTGCCGTTCTCCCGGGAGGCGTTCGGCTTCGAGTCGTCGACGGGCGGCGGGCGCTTCGGCACGGCCGTTCGTTCGCCGGACGGCAAGCGCTTCCTCGTCGCGCGGTACGACTCCGAGGCCGTCACCGAGCCCGTCCGCCTCGTCCGCTCGTGGCGACGCCTCGTCGAGGAGTAGAACACCCCTTGCCTCTCGAACCCGGGACCCACCTCGGAGCCTACGCGGTCGTCTCGCCCCTCGGCGCGGGGGGCATGGGCGAGGTGTGGCGCGCGACCGACACCCGGCTCGGGCGGGATGTCGCGCTGAAGCTCCTGCCTCAGGCGTTCGCCTCCGACCCCGATCGCCTCGCCCGCTTCGAGCGCGAGGCGAAGGTCCTCGCCTCGCTCTCGCATCCGAACATCGCCACCCTCTTCGGCCTGGAGGAGATCGCCGGCCAGCGCGTCCTCGCCATGGAGCTCGTCGAGGGAGAAGACCTCTCGGAGCGCCTGAAGCGTGGGCCGATCCCCGTCGACGAGGCCGTGGCGATCGCCCGGCAGATCGCCGAGGCGCTCGAAGAGGCCCACGAGAAGGGGGTCGTCCACCGCGACCTCAAGCCGGCGAACGTCAAGCTCACCCCCGACGGCAAGGCCAAGGTTCTCGACTTCGGCCTCGCCAAGGCGTGGGAGGGCCCGGGCGCCGCGTCGTCCGACCTGTCGCAGTCCCCGACGCTCGCCCACACCGGCACCGCGGCCGGCCTCATCCTCGGCACCGCTGCCTACATGGCCCCGGAGCAGGCCCGCGGGAAGACGGTCGACCGGCGGGCCGACATCTGGGCCTTCGGGGTCGTGCTCTTCGAGATGCTGACCGGCCGCAAGCTCTTCGAGGGCGAGACGGTGAGCGACGTGCTCGCCGCGGTCCTGACTCGCGAGCCGCAGTGGGCGACGCTGCCCGCCGAGACACCCCGGGCGGTGCGCCGCCTGCTCGAGCGCTGCCTCGAGCGCGACCCGAAGCTGCGCCTGCGCGACATTGGGGAGGCGCGGGTCCGCCTCCTCCCCGAGCGGTTGGCGGAGGCACCGTCCTCGACGACGACGGCTCCCAGCGCGCGGGCGGCGGGTCCTGCAGGTGGCGCCCTGGCTGCTGGCACTCGGCCTCGGCGCGGCGGCGCTATTCCCCCGCGGAGAGAAGGTCCCCGAGCAGACCGGTTCGCGGATGGTCCGCTTCTCCTTCGATGCCCGGGACGCGCAGCGGCCGGGGGTGGCACTCTCGCCCGACGGCCGCCTCGTGGCTTTCAACCAGGCGTACTCGTCGCAGAACGGCATCCTCGTCCGCCCGCTCGCGAGCCTCGAGGCGCGACTCCTCCCGGGCACGGACCGGACGGGCGGCGCCTTCTTCTCCCCGGACGGAAAGGAGATCGCCGCGCTGTTCGCCGGCCGCCTGTCGGCGGTGGACGTGGGCACGGGCGTCTCGCGGACGATCGCGACGCTGCCCGAGGCGCCGGGGCGGAGCGGGACCTGGAGCCGCGAGGGCGTCATCCTCGTCTCGATCGCCGGCGCGATCCACCGGGTGAAGGCCGCCGGCGGGACGCTCGCCCCCGTGCTCGCGCCGGAGAAGGACCGCTTCTCCTGGCACGGCTGGCCGTCCTTCCTCCCGGACGGGAAGCGCTTCCTCTTCACCTCCGAGATGCGGGAGGGAGGCGAGAACGTGCCGGTCGTCCAGGTCGCGGACCTCGACCGCCCGGACTCCGCCCGCGTCGTGCTGAAGCGCGCCATGCTGGTGGGGCTCGCCGACGGCCACCTCGTCTACGGGACGCCGGAGGGCCGGCTCGAGGCGATTGCGGTCGATCCCGCTCGCCTCGAACCCACCGGTGACCCGCGTGTCCTGGCGCCGCAGGTGAGCAGCGACACCCGGTGGGGGTTCGTCGCGGCGGCGGTCGCGGAAGGCGGCGCCCTCGCCTACCGGCTGGGACGCGACCCCCAGAACGAGTTCGTCTGGATGGACCGGTCGGGGACGACGTCTCGGGCGGCTCGGCGAGCCGGGGCCCTGGCACAACTTCGATCTCTCCCTGGACGGCACCCGCGTCATCGCCGCGACGCGGTGGCGCGGGTCGTCCTCCAGCCTGTTCCTGCTCGACTCGACGCGCGGCATCACCTCGCTCGCTCTCGATTCCCAGGACGCCGCGAGCGACCCGACCTGGTCGCCCGACGCCACGCGCATCGCCTACAAGATGCGGGGCACGCTGGTCGTGCGCGCCGCGCAGGGCGGCGAGGAGAAGGTGCTGGTGCGCGAGGCCGCCTACCCCGACTCGTGGAGCCGCGACGGCAAGTGGCTCGCCTACGGCGCGCCGCGCCTCGGGCACTACGACCTCTTCGCGGTGGCCGTCGACGACCCCGCCCGCCCGCCCGTGCTGCTGGCCACGGGAGGCCCGCTCGCCGACGAGCCGCGCTTCTCGCCGGACGGCCGCTGGGTCGCGTACCACGCCACCGGGGCCGGAGGTGTCGAGCAGGTGAGCGTCGTCCCGTTCCCGCCCACCGGCGAGCGCTGGCAGATCTCGGGAGACGGGGGCGTGCAGCCCCGGTGGGCGCCGGGCGGCGAGGAGCTCTTCTACCTCGACCGGACAGGCCGGCTGGTGAGCGTCGCGCTCCCGGGCGGCGACCCGCGGCGTGCCGGCGCCCCCCGGCCGCTCTACGACACCGGCCTCCAGGTCTCGAGCTCCTTCGACCAGTTCGCGGTGGGACCGAAGGACCGCTTCCTGTTCCGGATCCCGTTCGGGACCGACCCCGGCGTTCCCGTCCACGTGATCCTCGGCTGGGACCGACCGACCGACGAGGCGCGATAGGCGCTTCGACTTCCGGTCCTTCGGGCGATCGCGCGAGGTGGACGAGCGCCCTGATCACCCTCAGGGCGCCGCGACGAGCGCTTGCAGCTTGCCGGCGAGGTCCTCGTAGGTGGTCGCCCCCGACTGCCGCGACACCTCGCGACCGCCCTTGAAGAAGACGAAGGTCGGGACGGAGCTGACGCCGTAGGCGCGCGTGAGCGAGCCCTGGGTGTTGACGTCGACGGTGCCGACGAGGGCGCGGCCGTCGTAGTCGGTGGCGAGACGCGTGACGATGGGAACCATCGCCTGGCAGTACGGTCAGGTGGGCGACTGGAACTTCACGAGACTCGGCCGGGACACGGACAGCGCGAGCGCTTCGAAGTTGCCCGAGTCGAGGACGACGAGCTTGGCGGGGTCGCCGCCCCCCGACGACGGAGGAGTGGCGGCCGCGGGGCTCGACGCTCCCCCGCCGCAGCCCGTCGCCAGAAGAGCCGCCACCAGCGCCGCCGCCATTCGCCTCACGCTCGAGCCTCCGTTTCCACCAACCGAAAGCGTAGCACGCGCACGATCGGGGGCTAGAACCGCACCGAGAGGCCCGCCGTCGCCTGGAAGAAGCCCGGCGTGAAGCGGATCGGGCCGAGCTGCTCGCGAAGGCGGTCCCCCAGCTCCGGGCTGATCGGGAAGTCCTCGATCTTCCAGTCGAGCTCGCGCTCGCCGAAGAAGAAGCCCCGGCCCTCGACGTTCGCGGAGACGGCGTCGCTGAGCCGGAACCGGACGCCGAGCCCGGCGTTGACGCCCCAGAAGCCGTCGATCTGGCCGCCGGCCTCCAGGGGAAGGGTCGGGAGATCGATCCCGCCGATCCCGCCGATTGCCCCGAGGCCCAGCTCCTGGGTGACCGCGAAGTCGAGGCTCGGCAGGTAGCTGAGACCGCCCGAGGCCACGAGGCCGACCCGGCCGCCCCCGCGGTAGCGGAAGTTGAGCGAGATCGGCAGCAGGCGATCGAGCGTGATCGTGCCCTGCGTCTCGACATCCAAGGCCAGGGGCGGCAGGGGCGCCGGTGGGCGCACGGTGACCCGGAACTGGGCGCCCTCCTGCGTCACTTCGATCGCACCGGAGTCGACGCGCAGCTCGACGCCGAGCGGGCCCGCGAAGTGCCAGGCGAGGCCGGCACCGAACGACACGCCTCCCGAGGCGTCGAACCGGAACTCCCCCACCTGCTCGAGGCCGACGCCGGGCAAGGGCGGCACGGGCGGCGGCGAGTACTGAAAGCTCTGGCTGTAAAACGGCAGCGAGGGCCCGACCCAGGCCGAGATCTCGAGCTGGCCGGCCCAGCCCTTCTGCGCCGTGAGAAAGAGCAGGGCCAGCAGGGCACACAGCCTGTGGTAGGTCGTCTTCGATGTCGTCACGGCTCCATCATATGCGGGAGACGCGACGCGGCGAGCCGTGTAACATCGGCCACCATGCACCACCCCACCTGGCCGAGACCTCGGCTCGCCGTCGGCGTTGCGATCCTGCTGTCTCTCGGCGGGTCCAGCGCGCCCGCCGGGCCATCGAGCACGGCCCCCGTCCAGGACCGGTTCGCGATCCCCGCCTCCGACGACGGCCTGCCCGGCGCCGGCCCGATCCGGCGCTACGACTGGTTCCAGCAGCTCTGGCGCGAGCGCCGCTCCGAGTGGGCCAAGACCGTCGCCCAGGATCAACGCGCGGTCGTCTTTCTCGGGGACTCGATCACGCAGGGCTGGGGGGAGGGCTCGGCGCGGCGTTCCCCGGCATGAAGGTGGCGAACCGCGGCATCAGCGGCGACACCACCCGCGGCGTCCTCCTGCGGCTCGAGGAGGACGTGCTCGCGCTCCACCCGACGGCGGTCGTGCTGCTCATCGGCACGAACGACCTCGAGGAAGGGGCGACGCCCGAGGTCGTCGCGGGCAACCTGAAGCTGATCCTCGCCGCGCTGAAGCGGCACGACGCGCGGATGCCGATCGTGCTGTGCCAGGTGTTCCCGAGCTCCGCCACCGAGAAGCGGCCGGCCGAGCAGATCCGGGCCCTCAACGCGCTGTACCTGGCGGCGGTGAAGAACGACGCGCAGGTCACCTACCTCGAGACCTGGCCGCTCTTCGCCGACCCGAGCGGGGACGCGACGGTCGCCGAGTTCCCCGACCTGCTGCACCCCAACGAGATCGGCTACGCGAAGTGGGCGGCGGCGCTGCGCCCCGTCTTCGCGACCCTGCGCCTCTCCGAGACCGCCCCCGACCCCTTCACCCCGGAGGAGGGCTTCGTGAGCCTGTTCAACGGCCGCGATCTCACCGGCTGGGGCTATCGCCCCACCTCCGAGGAGGACAAGGCGAATGCCACGCGCTGGCAGGCCACGGACCCGAACGCCGCCGCCTGGCCGTTCGTCACCGAGCCCGTCCGCTTCGACGGCCAGACCGTGACGCCCGACGGGCGCTTCGCCGCCATCGACGGCCGGCTGGTGGTGACGACGCCCCCCGAGTACCGGAAGATCCAGCAGCTGTGGACGACGCGCGAGTTCCCCGAGGACTTCGTGCTCAAGCTCGAGTTCCGCGCCACACCGAACGCCGACAGCGGCGTCTACCTCCGCGGGCCGCAGCTGCAGTGCCGGGACTACCGGCTCGCGGGACCCTACAAGAGCCTCGAGCGCTACCGGCCGCAGGACTGGAACGAGCTGGTGGTGACGGTCCGCGGCGGGGTGGCCCGCGCCGAGTGCAACGGCGAGGTGCTCGAGGAAGCGCTCGCCCTTCCCGCGTCCGGCCCGATCGGCGTGGAAGGCGACCGGGGCCAGATGGAGTACCGCCGGATCCGCATCAAGGTCCTGCCCCGATAGCCGCCCCGCCCATCAACGCGGGGCCACTGTCCAGCGAGCGCAAGCGATCCGAATGGGCTAAGCTCTCCAGATAACGCCAGCCGCGTGACATGGGAGCCCGTATCGTGAGAGTCGATTCCTCCGTCCTTCTCTTCGTTGCCGCGAGCGCTCTCGCCGCGCACGTCGCCTGCGGCAGCTCCCCGGCGACGCCGGGCGCTCCGGTCCCGCCGACCACCGCGCCGACGCCGCCGCCCACGCCGACGCCCGATCCCGGCATTCCACCCCAGGGCAGCGGTTGCGGAGAGCCGTACCCTCCCGCAGCTCGCCATGATCAACGTCAAGCTGCACATCAAGGCTCCCGAGTACTTCACGCTCGACTCGACGCCGCTCGTGGGGCCGAACCCGGAGTTCTGCCGGGAGATCGGCTACACCGACGGCCGGCAGTTCTGCCCGGTGCGGCTCGAGCAGGACCCGGAGCGCAGGCCCTGCGAGGCCTGGGTCATGGGCAACGCCGTGGACACGGGAAAGCCCGGCCCCACCTGGATGCGGGAGTGGGAGACGCACTGCACGACCTTCGCGGAGAGCGGCTGCGAGCACAACCCCGACAATCCGCTCTCGCTCTTCATCCAGACGGGCGGGTGGTACCAGGCGTGCCGGGGCGACGGCCAGGGCGATGACGACATCTGCGGCGAGGTGGAAGTCGACCGCTGACGTCCTGCGCCTTCCCGCTCTTCAGTCGTGGGCCGGCGCGGTGAGGGTCGGCATGACCGGCGCTGGCGTCGCGGCGGCGGGAAGATCCGAGTTGTAGACGTCGAGGATCACCTTCCAGCTCCCGTCCCGCTGCTTTCTCCAGATCTCGACGTACTTGCCCTTGTCTCCGACGGGCTCCGCGCCGCCCGGCACGGTCAGGCTCATCTGGTACGCGCCGTGGACGTAGGCCAGGTCGTTGCGGCCGTCGAGGGCGAGGATCGTCAGCCGGAGCTCCTGGATGGCCCCCTCCGAGCGCAAGAGAGCCGAGATCGCCTCCCGACCCGTCACCGTCGCGTGGTTCGGGGGGAGAACCCTCGCGTCCTCGGCGTAGTACAGCTTGACGTAGGCGTCCACGTCCGAGGCGGGCGGGGCAATGGCACGGGAAGCCTGCTCGACGACCTTGCGGATCTTGTCCTTGTCCGGCTCGGAGAGATGGCCCCCGACGCCGGTGTGGCAGGAGAGGAGCGCGGCGCAGGCGGAGCCCGCGATCGCGAGGAGCAGGGCGGCGCGTTTCATGACGGCCCTCCTTCCGGGCTCACGCTACGCCCGCGAGCGGAGGGCTGTCAACGATTTCCGTCGGTCGAGACGAACGTTCGGCCGAGGAGCCCCTCCGGGGCGCCGTGTCCCTGGGTCGAGAGCCGCTCGTGGAGGTGGCCCAGCACGAGGAGCGCGCAGAGAAGGCCCGCCGCGGTGAGAACACCGTTGCGCAGCCGGCGGAAGACGGGCGCCGCCGGGGCGGAGCCGGACGCCACGCGCAGGCGAATCGGCCGACGGACGCGCGGCGCGGCGGTCTGGCGACCGAGCCAGCGGAGGGCGCGCACGCGGAAGTGGCGGGCGAGCTGCTCGGTCGTGTCCACCGGGCACACCCAGCTGCAGAAGGGCCGGCTCACGAACACCGCGGTGACGAGGACGATGGCCAGGATGGCGAACTGGAAGCCCGTGCCCGACAGCCGGAAGAACGCGGCGAAGACCTCGTAGCTCACGGCGCCCGGCGCGCGGTAGAGGAGACCGAGGAGCACCGCCAGCCACAGCAGCACCCGCTTCACCCACGTGAAGAGGAGAGCCGATGGGATGCGGCGCTTGCGGGCGCCGCCCGCGAGGCCGATCACGTCCTGCGCGGCGCCGAAGGGGCAGATCCACGGGCAGTAGGCGTTCTTCCCCGTACGGTTGAAGGCCAGCAGGAGGCTCCCGAGGAGGACGTACCAGTAGAGGTGGGTCGTCCAGGAGGGCCAGTCCCCGGCCAGGAGCCGCGTCGGGAACGCGATCACCCAGGGGCGGTTCCAGAGAAAGCCGAGGGTGGCGAGGCTCACGAGGAGCGCGCCCGCGCGGAGGAGCTTGCGCGTCCGGGGGCTCAGGCCCGGCCGGTTTCGCCCGACGGCGCCGGCGGCGAGGAGCAGGACCAGGACGATCTCGGGCGCCCCGAGCTGCACGCGCCCCCGCGCCGCCGACGAGCGGGCCATCCCGCGCTCGGCCACCGTCCCCGCCGCTTCCTGGGCGGCGAGGGCGAGTCCGCGCGAGGAGAAGGTCGCCCCGGTCACCGCGTCCACGTCGCGGCCGATCTCGAACGCGTCACCGGGCCCCTTGTCGAGGAGCGATGAGAGGAGCTTCGTGGCGCTGCGCATCAGGTCGGGCGTGTCGCGGTACTCGAGGATCGCGAGGCTGCGGATGCGCCCCTCGGGCGACGTGCCCACGGCCAGGGTCAGGGGACCGCTGTAGCCGGAGGCCGTCCCGGGCGCGGCGTAGCCGACCGTCCTGCCGTCCCGCTTCACCTCGAAGGCGCCGCCGGGAAGAGGCGCGTACTGCGCCCCCGGCCATGCCCGCTTCAGGAACGGGTCGAGATCGGGCGCGGGGCGGTCGGCGCCCGCCTTCCAGGCCCAGGCCCAGGTCAGCACGACGAAAGCCAGGAACGCAGGCCCGGCCCGGCGGCTCAGCTCGTGCCAGTCGATCCGCATCAGGCGCCGCGGGCCATCGCGGCGTCCACCATCGCGTGCTCGCGCTTCTCGTGCTCGCCGAGGATCTCGGCGAGTCGCGCCGCCTCGCTCAGGAGGGCGTCGGGCGCGCGGCCCGGTGCCTGCCGGGCGCGGTCGCGCATGTCCCGCAGAGCCGCCGCGATGCGGAAGTGGTCGTCCACGAGGCCCGAGAGCGGGACGCGGAACTCGGGGACGCAGACCCCGAGGGCGTCGTAAAGGCCGCCCGGCTTCTCCTCCGCGTTGAAGTGGGCGGTGAGGGCCGCGTGCAGCTCCTCGAGGACGGGGGCGAGGGCGCCCGGGGCCGCGGCGTCCCGCAGGCGGTCGACGAGCGCGTGGAGGCGCTGGTGGTCCTCGCGCAGCTCCTCCTGGGCGTGGGCGACGGTCGTGGTCACGGTCATGTCAGCCTCCTGCCAGGCGCGCTCAGAACTGGGCCGCCTCGGTGGACTCGGTGAGGGCGAGGGTGGACGCGGTCCCGCCGGAGACCACCTGGGCCACGAGGTCGAAGTAGCCGGTCCCCACCTCGTGCTGGTGCCTCGTGGCGGTGTACCCGCGAGCCTCGTCGGCGAACTCCCTCTGCTGCAGCTCCGTGTACGCGGCCATCCCACGGTCGCGGTACCCGAGAGCCAGATCGTACATGGCGTGGTTCAGGGCGTGGAAGCCGGCCAGGGTCACGAACTGGAACTTGTAGCCCATGGCCCCGAGCTCCCGCTGGAAGCGAGCGATCGTCGCGTCGTCCAGGTTCTTCTTCCAGTTGAAAGACGGAGAGCAGTTGTAGGCGAGCATCTTGCCCGGGAAGCGCGCGTGGACCCCCTCGGCGAAGCGTTTCGCATCGGCGAGGTCGGGGGTGGAGGTCTCGCACCAGAGGAGGTCGGCATACGGGGCGTAGGCGAGGGCTCGCGCGATCGCGCAGTCGAGCCCGCCGTCGAGGCGGAAGAAGCCCTCGGCGGTGCGCTCGCCCTTCAGGATGAACTCGCGGTCCCGCGGGTCCACGTCCGACATGATGAGCTTCGCGCTGTCGGCGTCGGTGCGGGCCACGAGGACGGTGGGAACACCCATCACGTCGGCGGCGAGCCGCGCGGCCACGAGCGTTCGGACGAACGAGCCGGTCGCCACGAGGACCTTGCCGCCCATGTGCCCGCACTTCTTCTCGGAGGCCACCTGGTCCTCGAAGTGGACCCCGGCCGCGCCCGCCTCGATCATCGCTTTCATGAGCTCGAAGGCGTTCAGCGGCCCGCCGAAGCCCGCCTCGGCGTCGGCCACGATCGGGTACGAACCAGTCGCGGGTGGCCTGGCCCTCGGAGTGATCGATCTGGTCGGCCCGTTGAAGCGCGCGGTTGATGCGGCGCACCACGGTCGGGACGCTGTCGGCGGGGTAGAGGCTCTGGTCGGGGTAGGTCTGGCCGGCCTCGTTGGCGTCGGCCGCCACCTGCCAGCCGGACAGGTAGATCGCCTTGAGGCCCGCCCGCGCCATCTGGACGGCCTGGTTCCCGGTCAGCGCCCCGAGCGCGTTCAGGTAGGGCTCGGTGCGGAGGCTGTCCCAGAGCCGGCGCGCCCCGCGCTCCGCCAGGGTGTGACGGATGCGGACCGAGCCGCGCAGCCTCTCGACGTCCTCGGGAGAGTAGGGGCGGTAGAGGCCGTCCCAGCGGCCGTCGGGCACGTCGTGCTTCAGGTCGGCGGGCGGGGGGTTGGAGACGAAGGCCGTGGCCATGTGTACCTCCTGCTCAGTGTCGCGGGCCCACGCTGCCGAAGAGCGCGACGAGCTCGTCGTAGGCGGGCAGGGTCAGGAACTCGTTGAAGGTCTCGGACGTGGACATGCGCTCGAACAGGCTCCGCGCCTCGGCGAAGCGGCCGGCGTCGTAGCGCCCGGGCCCGAGCGTCGCGCGCAGCTTCTGGAGCTCGTCGTCCACGATGTGCCCGAAGCGAAGGGCGGTGAGGGGCTGGCCGTCCTCGAGCTGCGCGCGGTGGTGCAGCCACTGCCACACCTGCGTGCGCGAGATCTCCGCGGTGGCCGCGTCCTCCATCAGGTTGTAGAGGGGCACGCAGCCGTTGCCCTTCAGCCAGGCTTCGAGGTACTGGACGCCCACGCGGACGTTGTGGCGCAGCCCGGCCTCCGTGCGCGTGCCTTCGGGCACGCGGAGGAGATCGGCCTCACCGACGCTCACGTCCTCACGCTTCACGTGGATCTGGTTCGCCGTCTTCATGTGCGCGTCGAAGATCTCGAGGGCCACCGGCACGAGGCCGGGGTGGGCCACCCACGTCCCGTCGTGCCCGTCCTGCACCTCGCGCAGCTTGTCCGCGCGCACCTTGGCGAGGGCCTCCTCGCTCGCCCGCGGGTCGTCCTTGATCGGGATCTGCGCGGCCATGCCGCCCATTGCGTGGACCTCGCGCCGGTGGCAGGTCCTGATGAGGAGCTGGGTGTAGGCCCGCATGCTGGGCTGGGTCATCGTGACCTGCGCCCGGTCGGGGATCACCCAGAGCGGGTCGGCGCGCAGCGTCTTGATGAGGCTGAAGATGTAGTCCCAGCGCCCGCAGTTGAGGCCGGAGGAGTGCTCGCGCAGCTCCCAGAGGATCTCGTCCATCTCGAAGGCGGCGGGGAGCGTCTCGATGAGCACGGTGGCCTTGATCGTCCCGCGCGGGACGGAGAGCCTCTCCTGCGCGGCCACGAAGACGTCGTTCCACAGCCGCGCCTCGAGGTGGGACTGCAGCTTGGGCAGGTAGAAGTAGGGCCCGGTGCCCCGCTCCCGCAGCGCCTGCGCGTTGTGGAAGAAGTAGAGGGCGAAGTCGAAGAGGGAGGCGGGAATCGGTTTGCCGTCGTGCTCGACGTGCCTCTCCGGCAGGTGCAGCCCGCGCGGCCGGACGAGGAGGACGGCGGGCTTCTCGCCGAGGCGGTACTCCTTGCCGGTGTCCGGAGCCTTGTACGCGATCGTGCGCCGGACCGCGTCCCTGAGGTGCTGGTGGCCCAGGACCACGTTGTCCCAGGTGGGAGAGTTCGAGTCCTCGAAGTCGGCCATGAAGACGCGGGCGCCGGAGTTGAGCGCGTTGATGACCATCTTCCGCTCGACGGGGCCGGTGATCTCGACGCGCCGGTCCTGGAGGTCGGCGGGCAGGGGCGCCACCGTCCAGCTCGACTCGCGCACGGCGCGCGTCTCGGGCAGGAAGTGCGGGCGCTCGCCCGCATCGAAACGGAGCTGGCGATCGCGGCGGCGCTCCAGGAGCTCGTCGCGCCGCCCGGCGAAGTCGCGCACGAGAGAGGCCACGAAGTCCAGGGCGTCGGGGGTGAGGATGGCCTCGTGGTCGGGGCCCAGCGGGCCCCGCACCAGAAGCCCGCTGACGGCGCGGGACGTGACGTTCATCCGAGTGCTCCTTTCCCTCCATGGACTCTCCGCCGGGGGGGCGGAGTCAATGGACCGAACGGTTCATCGGCGTCGCGGCGCGGCTGCTCCGCATCACGCGCACGCGCGTCCACGTCCGTGGACGCGCAATCCCAGACGATCGACTCGAGTACGGCGTCCCGTATCGGGTCCCGCGCGATTCGTCCACGCGGCTGAACGCCATCGCCAATCGCCCTTGTGCGCGTAGCGCGTCTCGCGCGAGCGGCGAACGAGAGGCCGAGGGCACGCGTATTGCCTCTAGTAGAGAGCGAACGAGCGTTCGTTCAAGAAAGTGGAGGAAGCACAATGCCCAAGAGGCTGTTCGCGCTGGCCGGCGCGCTGATGCTGAGCGCGCTTCCGGCCCTTTCTCAGACCAACCCGACCGGCACCATCTCGGGCAAGGTCGTCGACCCCCAGGGACTCGCCGTCCCCGGGGTGACGGTCACGGCCGAGGCCCCGACCCTGCAGGGAGCGCGCACGGCGACCACGTCGGCAAACGGCGACTACATCATCACGTTCCTGCCGCCGGGCGACTACACCGTCACCTTCGCGCTCGCCGGCTTCGCCACGGTCAAGGAGAGCGCGCGCATCGCCGGGAGCGCGTCCATCCCGGTCAACGTCACGATGGCGCTGTCCACGGTCACGGAGAGCGTCACCGTCGTGGCACAGGCCCAGGGCGAGTTCAACCAGACCGCCCAGGTCGCCACGAGCTACAAGTCGGACTTCATCGAGAAGCTCCCGGTGGCCCGGACCATGCAGCAGGCCGCCCTCCTGACCCCGGGGGTCTCGAACACCGGCCCCTCCGGCGCCATGTCGATCTCGGGCGCGGCCTCGTTCGAGAACGTGTTCATGGTCAACGGCGTCGTGGTGCAGGACAACCTGCGCAACACCCCGCTCAACCTGTTCATCGAGGACGCGCTCCAGGAGACGACGACCACGACCGCGGCCGTCTCCGCCGAGTACGGGCGCTTCTCGGGCGGGGTCGTGAACGCGGTCACGAAGTCCGGCGGCAACGAGCTCAGCGGGTCCTTCCGCACGACGTTCGACAACGACGACTGGACCGCACTCACCCCCTACCCCAACGATCGCCGCACGGACAAGATCATCCCCACGTACGAGGCGACCCTGGGCGGGCCCTTCGTCAAGGACAAGCTCTGGTTCTTCGGGGCGATGCGGGCGCGGAACTTCAGCGAGACTCGCGCCACGAGCTTCACGTCCATCAGCTTCCCGCGCGAGCTCAACGAGAAGCGCTACGAGGGCAAGCTGACCTTCTCCCCCACCACGAAGCACACCGTCAAGGCCGCCTACTCCCACATCGCGAGCACGGAGGACGGCAACTCCTTCGGCACGATCATGGACCTGGGGAGCCTGGTGAACCGCGCCACCCCCCAGGACCTGCTCTCGGTGAACTACACCGGGATCCTCAACCCGAACGTGTTCGTGGAGGCCCAGTACGCGCTGCGCCAGTACACGTTCCAGGGCTCGGGCTCGCTGTTCACGGACCCCATCCAGGGGACGATGCTGCTCGACCAGTCGCGGGGCAACGCGCGCTACTGGTCGCCCACCTTCTGCGGGGTCTGCGACGACGAGACGCGCGACAACAACAACTTCGTGGCGAAGGTGTCGTACTTCCTGTCGACGAGCAGCGCGGGCTCGCACAGCTTCGTCTTCGGGGCCGACGTGTTCGACGACAAGCGCTTCGCCAACAACCACCAGTCGGGGAGCGACTACCGGATCTACGGCACCTCGGCCATCCTGCAAGGCGAGA
Source organism: uncultured Acidobacteriota bacterium (assembly GCA_963818355.1). Lineage (GTDB taxonomy): Bacteria > Acidobacteriota > Vicinamibacteria > Fen-336 > Fen-336 > DATBSL01. Next base: position 62,027 of record CAWFSB010000042.1, read on the forward strand.
GCGTCTTCCCGGTCTTCGACAGCCGGACCTACATCCAGTGGAACCCCATCCTCGAGGGCAGCCAGGGCAACCGGTTCCGGACGCTCTCGTTCTTCGCCAACGACTCGTGGACCCTGGGCAAGCGCTGGCGCTTCAACCTCGGCCTCCGCTACGACAAGAACGACGGCAAGGACTCGGTCGGCACCGTCGTCGTCAAGGACAGCGCCTGGAGCCCCCGCCTCTCCGCGACCTTCGACCCCCGGGGCGACGGCCAGTGGACGGCCAGCGCCTCCTACGCCAAGTACGTGGCCTCGATCGCCAGCGGGGTGGGCGACACCTCCGCCGGCGGCAACCCCGCCACGATCCAGTACGAGTACCTCGGCCCCGCCGTCAACGTGGGCAACCCGGCGAACCCGGTAGGCGCCGCCGACGCCCTCACCACCCTCTTCAACTGGTTCAACGCGAACGGCGGGACGAACCGGCCCACCCGGGGAGCCCCGAACATCCCGGGCCTCACCGCCCGCATCGGCGAGGGCCTCGCGTCCCCCAACGTCCAGGAGCTCACGCTCGGCGTCACGAGACGCCTCGGCTCCCGGGGCCTCGTCCGCCTGGACGGGATCTACCGGCAGTACCGCGACTTCTATGCTTTCGACGTCAACACGGGGAACGGCACCGTCTCCGACCCGTTCGGCAAGGTCTACGACCTCGGCTACACGGTGAACACCAACGACGTGGAGCGGAAGTACAAGGGGCTCAACTTCCAGGTGAGCTACCGCGCTCACGAGCGCCTCAACCTGGGCGGGAACTACACGTTGTCCAACGCCTACGGCAACTTCAACGGGGAGACGGGCCCGAACGGACCCGTGACCTCGTCGATCTTGACCAATCGCGAGTACTTCGACGGGGCCTGGAGCGGCGGTTTCGTGACGACCGGGCTCCCCGCCGCCTCCGGCGGCGGGCCGATCGGCGACCTGCTCCTCGACGTGCGCCACCGCGCCCGCGGCTGGGTCATCTGGGACGTGCCGGTTCCCGACGTGGCGGGTCGGGTCAGCGTCAGCTGGCTGCAGGTCTTCAACACCGGATCGCCATACGGCGCCGTGGGCTACGTCGATACGCGCCCGTACGTGACCAACCCTGGTTACGTGAACCCGCCGTCCACCGTCGACTACTATTTCACCGACCGCGATGCGTACCGGATGGCCTCGCTCCACCAGAGCGACGTCTCCTTGAACTACGCGAAGCGCCTGGGCATCCGGAAGTCGGAGGTCTTCTTCCGGGGCACGATCATCAACCTGTTCAACCGGGACGAGCTGACGAACTTCGCCGGCGGCGCCCTCCCCGGTTCGGGCCAGACGGGCTGCGGCACGGGCGGCTGCATCAACATGACCGTGCAGACGAACGCGAACTCGTCCTCGCTCGCCCGGTTCAACCCCTTCACGGACACGCCGGTCGAGGGAGTGAACTGGAGGAAGGGCGCGACGTTCGGGCAGGCCACGAGCCGCTTCGCCTACCAGACGCCCCGGACCTACCAGTTCTCGGTGGGCCTGAGGTTCTAGCTCCGGTCGCGTCGGCGTCCGGGCTCACGGCCCCGGGGCTTCCGGCCCCGGGGCCGTGCGTTCTCCCCTCGGCCTACCGGGGCGCGACGCGGGATGCGCCCTTCCGGTCCCCCACCGCCTCGAGCGTCACGACCGCGACCCGGCGCGCCTGTGGGTTGGGGTTGGAGGCGACCATCGCCTCGAGCGTCGCCCGGCCCTCGTCAGGTCGACCCTGCGCGAAGAGCAGAGCGGCGAGATGGGCGTGGGCGACGAGGTGGGTCGGAAACGCCGCGATCTCGCGACGGTAGGCGGCCTCCGCCTCGCGCGGCCGCCCGGATCGCGCGAGCGCGTCGGCCCGCAGGGCCTCCAGGTTGTACACGGTGTCGATGCCCGTGGTTCGGGCACGGGACTCGGCCTCGTCGAGCCGCGCCAGGGCCCCGGCGGTGTCGCCCTGGCGCGTCCGCACCTCCGCACCGATGAGCCAGGCCACCGCCTGCGGGTTCCGGGTGGCCGCGGCGGCGTCGGCGTGGCGCCGGGCGTCGTCGAGCCGCCCGCGCGCCAGGTCGACGCGCGCGAGCAGCTCCAGCGCCTTCGCCGGCACGGTCGGCAGCGCCCGTTCCGCGGCCGCCTCGGCCTGGGCGAGCTGGCGGCCGCGCAGCCGCGCGTGGCCGAGCTGGACGGCGACGTCGCCCATCTCCATCCCGCCGCGCGCGAGCGCCTCCTCGTACGCGCTCGCCGCCTCGGGGCCCTGCCCGGCTTCGAGCCGGACGTCGCCGAGGCGGATCCACGCCTCGACGTTCTCGGGCTGATCGCGCACCACCTCGCCCAGGACCCGGGCCGCCTCGTCCAGCTGCCGCTCGGAGGCCAGGCGGAAGCCCTCGGTCATCCGCCGCAGCTGCGGCAGCATGTCGCGCGGGTTCGGCCGCGGACCGCTCGCCCCGCGGTCGCGCACGGTGCCCACGTAGCCCAGGGCGGCCAGACGCTCGGCCACGGCGGGGTCGACGGGCGACGGCGCCGCCTCTTCGGTGGGCATGCGCCCCAGCTCGGCCCGCAGGCGCTCCCGCGGCCCGGGCTCGCGGGCCAGGAGGTCGGTCGTCTCGCGCGGGTCCTTCGCGAGGTCGTACAGCTCCGGCCGCGGGCCGGAGACGTAGTGCCAGCGCCCGTCCACCACGGACCGCAGCTCGCTCCACCCGAGGTGCAGCCGCGGGTAGAGCGTCTCCGCGTAGAGCGCGCGCGGCCCCACGCCGTCTTCCCCCAGCGTCAGCAGGGAGCGTCCGGAGGAGGTCTTCGGGGCCACGACGCCGACGAGCTCCGCCACCGTCGGCAGGATGTCGGCGAGCTGCGCCGTCGTCCTTCACGCGCTCCCCCGCCCGGAGGCCGCCGGGCAGCTTCAGGAGGAGCGGCACCTGGATGGCCTCGCGGTAGAGCAGGATCGAGTGCTGCTCCTCGCCGTGGTCCCCGAGCCCTTCACCGTGGTCCGAGGTGACGATCACGATCGCCCGGTCGTAGACGCCGATCTGCCGGAGATGCTCGAGCAGCCCGCCGACGACGGCGTCCGCGGCGGCCACCTCTCCGTCGTACGGGTGGGGGTAGCGCCCCCGGAACGGCTCGGGCGGGTCCCACGGCACGTGCGGCTCGTAGACGTGGAAGAAGTAGAGAAACGGCCCCGCGGCATGCGCGTCCAGCCAGCGCTTCGCGAAGCCGAGGGTGACGCCCCCCGGGCGCTGCTGGTCGGCGAAGCCCGTGCCGTGGCGCGGGTCGAGCGAGTCCTCGTACTCGTCGAACAGGCCGGCGAGCCCCGTCTCGCCCCGGAGCACGTACGACGAAACCGCGGCCCCCGTCGCGTAGCCCCGCGCCTTCAGCAGGCCCGGGAGGTGCGGGTGCCGGGCACCGTCGAAGGCGAAGCCGACGTTGTTGCGCACGCCGTGCTCCGGGGGCAGGAGGCCGGTGAGCATCGTGACGTGCGACGGCAGCGTCATCGGGCAGGGGCTCCACGCGCTCTCGAAGAGGAGCGCGTCCCGCCGAAAGCGATCGAGATGCGGCGTCTCGACCCCCGCGTAGCCGTAGGCGGGCAGCCGGTCGGACCGGAGCGTGTCGATCGAGATCAACACGACGGGCGCCTGCGGGAAGCTCTGGGTGACGCCGGGGCGCCGACACGCCGGCGTGGCCGCGATCGCCATCCACACGAGAACCCACCGCCGCCGGCGGGACCACGAGGCCATACCCGAGATGCTACCCCGGCCTACTCGATCTCCTGCACCACGCGCAGGCCGACGTGGGGGAGCTGGTAGGACTCGGGCGTGCCAGCCCGGGCCGCGCAGCGAAGGGCCGGCGGAAAGCCGCGCCAGGAGCCGCCACGGACCACTCTCGTGGATCCCGCGGCGGGCCCCTTCGGGTCCTTGTCCTGCTCGACGCGCGGGTACGGCCCGTACACGTCGAGCGTCCACTCGGCCACGTTGCCGAGCAGGTCGTGGAGACCCCAGGCGTTCGGCTTCTTCGAGCCCACGGGGTGAGTCGTCCCCTCGCTGTTGTCGGCGTACCAGGCCACGAGCCCGAGCTCGGCCGCACCCACCGGTGGACCGGCGCCCGCCCGGCAGGCGTACTCCCACTCCGCCTCGGTCGGCAGGCGGTAGGTGGCCCCTTCCCTGCGGGACAGCTCGAGGCAGAACGCCTGCGCTTCCTTCCACGAAACGGACGCGACGGGGAGATCGTCTCCCGGCTGCGGGCTGGGATTCGACGGCATCAGCGCGAGCCACTGCCGCTGCGTGACCTCCGTCGAGGCGATGCGGAAGCCGCGCGTGAGCGTGACCCGGTGGGGAGACTCCTCCTCCTGTCGCAGGGGCGTGCCCGGGAGGCTTCCCATCGAGAAGCTCCCCGCCGGCACCCTCACCATGCGCATCCCCAGGGAGTTGACGACGACGTCGCCGCCCGGTGAAGCGTCCAGGGCCGGACCGTACGAGGGAAGCGCCAGCGCCGCCCCGATGACGAGCGCCGCCAGCGACGGCCTGCACGTCACGGCCTTCAGCTCCGCAGCCCGGCGAGATCCGGCTGGAGCTCCTCGTTGGCGCTCATCATCTCGTCCCACGAGACCTGGGCGCCGCGCCACGCGGCGGTGCGGCCCAGGATGGTCGTCAGGTTGCTCCGCACGCTCGCGGCCACGGTGGGATTCGAAAAGTCGCCCTTTGTGATGCTGTCGTGGAAGGTGGCAATGTTGGCGACCGCGCCGGCCTCGTACAGGCCGGGGATCTTCCCGCCCCGGTAGGGCAGCCGGCCGCGGATCGACACCTCGCCGAAGTAGTGGCTGTCGAGCGTGCCGTCGGTGCCGTACATGCGGCAGCAGATGTCGTCCCACCCGTCGCCGAGCTGCTTCGAGGAGAACGTGACGAGCACGTCCTGGGGAAACGTGAAGGTCACGGAGAAGTGGTCCCAGCAGGTGCCGGCGGTGCGGGCCTTTCGCCCCCCGCTCCCGACAGCGTGCAGCGGGGCGGCGTCCAGGACCCAGGTTGCCACGTCCAGGGCGTGGATGTTCTGCTCGGTGATGACGTCTCCCGACAGGGCGCGGTCCAGCCCCCAGGCGCGCAGCCGCATCTCCGGGTCGCCCGGTTTCTCCGTGAGCCACTTCGCCTGGTCACCCCAGGTCGGGCCGCAGACGTAGGTGGCCTCGCCGCAGACGATGCGACCGATGTCGCCGTACTGCGCCCGTTTGACGGCCTCCTGGTAGAAGGGGTCGGTGCGGGTCTGGAAGTCCACGAGGAAGCACTTCTGCTTCTCGGCGGCCTTGCGGCCGCTCTCCTCCACCGTGCGGCAGCCGGGAACGTCCACGGCGACGGGCTTCGCGAGGTACACGTGCTTCCCCGCCTCCACCGCGTCTTTCGCCTGCCGGGGGTGGAAATGGGGCGGGCTCTCGATCACGACCGCGTCGACGTCGCTCTCCAGGATCCGCCGGTAGCCCGAGAGGCCCGTGTACCGCTTCTCGGGGGCGACCTGGAGCTTGTCGCCGAACGCGTCGACCTTGTCCTGGAAGTAGTCCGCGGCCGCCCGGATCTCGTAGCCCCCGTGCTTCTGGAAGAGCTCGGCGATCCACGTCCCCCGGCCCCCGCAGCCGATGAAACCCAGCGTGAGCCGCGAGCTGGCCTCGGAGCCGCGGGCGGCCCGGGGCGACACCAGGAGCGGCGCGCCGATGGCGGCCGCCGTCGTCAGGAAATCGCGGCGACTCCGTCGCCCGGAGAGCTTTGTGGTCACCATGCGGCGGAGCATAACCCAAGGCGGCCCTCGCGCAGAGTGGCGGAGCGCTCCGTGAAGTAGGATCGGGGGAGTGCCGAACACCCTCGTCCACTTCGCCGCGCAGGGGGCCGCGAGCCACGGCCTGTGGCGCCGCCTCGACCCGCGCTGGGTCTACCTGGGCTGCCTGCTGCCCGACCTGCCGTGGATCCTGCGGCGGGCCGTGGTCGGCTTCGGCCTCCCGGTGGACACGTTCGACCTGCGCCTCTACACGATGGCGCAGGCCTCGCTCGCCGGCACGCTGCTGCTCTGCGCCGCCCTCGCGGCGCTCACCGTGACGCCGCGGCTGGTGTTCGCCGTCCTCGGCCTGAACACGCTTCTCCACCTGCTCCTCGACGCGACCGAGCTGAAGTGGGGCAACGGCGTCCACCTCTTCGCCCCGTTCTCCTGGCGCATGACGGGCTTCGACCTGCTGCCGGGCGAGAGCCCCGTCTACCTGGCCCTCACGATCGCGGGGGCGCTGCTCGTGGCCTTCGAGATCGCCCGCCCGAGGGCCACGCCCACCGGCCTCGACCTGCGCCCCTCACGCCTCGCCGCCGCCGGCGCGCTCCTCGCCGCGTACTTCCTCTTCCCGCTCCCGTTCCTCGGCGCGGTCGAATCCTCGGACAGCTACTCGGTGAAGACGCTGCGCGAGGTGGACGCGCGGGCCGGGCGCACGGTGGGCCTCGACCGCACGGCGTTCCTCGCCGCGCCGGAGGGCGGATTCATCGGGCTCTGGACCGGCGAGCGGGTGCGGGCCACGGGCCCCCTCCCCGACCACGACGCGACGGTGTCGCTCTACGGGACGTTTCTCGCGCCCGACGTCCTGCGCGTGGACCGCCTGTTCGAGCACCGCCACGGCCGCGACTGGCCCAGCTACCTCGCCCTCGTCCTGCTCGCCCTCGTCTGGGCGCGCCCGATCAGGCGGAGAGCGCCCGCCTGATCGACTGCAGGTTCTCGTCCACCTGGCCGGGGGCGGTCGTACCGATGGTGATCGCGTCCACGAGGTCGTTGCCGAGGACGTAGCGCAGCGAGGCCGCCCGGTCCTCGGGCCGGGTGAGCATGCCGGCGCCGAAGATCTTCATCCCCACCACGGCCTTGCCGTTCACGCGAGCGCGGCGGAGCGTCTTCGCCACCTCGTCCGCCGTGTCGTCGCACGAGAACGCCTCGCCTCCCCGGTGGTTGATGCGGGCGAGGATGACGTCCACCCAGGGCAGGTCGGCCGCGCGCTTGAGGGCGCCGTGGTCGTGGCAGGACACGCCCACCGCGCGCACCGCGCCCTCTTCCTTGAGCTTCGACAGCTCGTCGCGCACGCGGGCGAGCTCCTCCGGCCACCGCTCGTTCAGCATGCAGTGGATGAGGCACACGTCGAGGGTGTCCGTGCCGAGCTCGCGGCGGAAGCGGTCCACCTCTTCGCGAGCGCCGCCCGACGGAGTCACCCACTCCTCCTTGTTGGGCCAGATCTTGGTGAGGAGCGTGTAGCGGTCGCGGGGCACGCCCTTCACGGCCTCCCGCACGAAGGGGTGGGTGCCGTAGAGATCGGCCAGGTCGAGGAAGCGGACGCCCTCGTCGAGGCCGTGACGCAGGATCCGGGTGAACTCCTTCTGCCCGAGGCGGGTGAGGTCGGACGAGCGGTTGCCGCCGTTCATGCCGGTCCCGAAGGCGAGGAAGGACGTGGTGACGCCGGTGCGGCCGAGGGTCACCGTGTCGGCCCCGCCCCTGACCGCCGGGCGGGCGGCCTCCCGCGCCAGGGTGAAGCGGGGGGACGTCACGAGGAGGCCCGCTCCCGCGAGGCCCGTCTTCAGGAAGCGTCGGCGGCAGGG
>CAWFSB010000043.1:0-23748 GCA_963818355.1 uncultured Acidobacteriota bacterium
CGCATCGGGCGCATCCACCCCTCGGTGAACCCCTTCGTGCCGAAGCCGGGGACGCCTTACCAGTGGCTGCCGATGGAGGACCCGAAGGAGTCCGACCGCAAGCTGCAGTTCCTGCGCAAGGCCTTCTCGCGGATGCCCAACGTGGACGCGGTCATCAAGAGCGCGCGCTCGGGAACCGCCCAGTCGATCCTCGCCCTGGGCGACCGGCGCGTGGCCTCCGCCCTCGAGATCGCGGCGCGGGAGCGGATGGACTTCAAGCGCGCGACGCGCGAGGCCGGGCTCGACCCTTCCTTCTACCTCTTCCGGCGCCGGGCGAAGGACGAGGTGCTGCCGTGGGACGTCCTCGACAACGGGGTCGCGAAGTCGTACTTCTGGAAGGAGCTCGAGCGCAGCGAGGCGGAGCGGCTCTCCCCGCACTGCCCGGAGATCCAGGGCTGCATCCGCTGCGGTGTCTGCCTCGAGACCCCGAACCCGTTCTACGCGCTGCCCGAGAAGTGGAAGGGCCGGGAGACCCTGCCCTTCTACGACCGGACGCTCGCGCGCTGAAACGCGGCCGGGCCCGCGCGGCTCACTCGGGGCGATTGCGCCAGTAGCGCTCGTAGGCGGCCCAGTCCGCCTCGTCGGTCGTCCACTCGGCGTAGAGCGCCACTCCCTCGAAGGTGCCGCCGGCGCCGAGCCCGCGCAGGCCGGCCACCACGCCGACGAGGGCGTTCTCGGGCGTCTCCACCCCGCGCCGGTGCATGAAGCCGTAGGGCTCGTAGGTCGGCACGCCCATCAGCACCCGAGCCTCGGAGCCGGACCCGTCGAGCGCCCCGGCCACCGACCGGGCGGCCCAGCGCACGTAGCGCCGGTAGAGCGACGGGGTGGGCAACGCCGTGTCGTAGGCCATGATCACGATCTGATCCACGGTCGCGGCCACCCGGGCGTAGTAGTCGGGGCTCCAGGCGAAGTTGGGGGCCCGGGGCAAGCCCACCGGGGCGGGACGGATGGCACTCACCGAGAGCAGGTGGCCGGGGCCGACCGCGGTGCGCAGCGCCCGAAGCAGGGCCAGGTACTCGTCGTTGCCGTCGTCCACCGGCTCGACGTTCAGGTGAACCCCGTCGAAGCCCTCGTCCACCAGCCCGCGCGCCTCGGCCACCATGCGCTGTCGCTGCGCGAGGTCCCCGAGCTCCACCGTCCCCGGCCGCTGCCGCTTGTAGCCCTTGCGCAGCCCGCCGATCCACGGCAGGACGCGCAGGTCGGGGGCGACCCGGCGGGCCGTCGCCAGGAAGGCGCGCATCTGCTCGCGGTCGTGCCGGGGGAGGCGGCCCTCCGCGTCGAAAGGAATGACGTGAGGGTAGGCATAGGCGATGCCGCGCGAGCGGAGCCGGGAGAAGAGCGTCTCCATCTCCGCCTCCGGCTGCCGCCGCTCCAGCCACCGGTGCTCCAGCCACACCGCGTTGCGGTCGTGGTTGAAGGGGTGGGGCGCGGAGTCGCCCACGGGCGCGTAGGCGAAGTAGACGAGCCCGGCGGCACCGACGAGCAGTCCCAGCAGGGCAAGCCGCGCGACGAGAGCGACGCGTCTCACCGGCCGCCCCGGAGGAGAAGGACCAGGGCCGCGGCGTGGCTCCGCTCGTGGGTCAGGCTCACCAGGGCTCGCGAAGCGCCGAGCGACCGCAGCTTCTCCGCCGCCGCCCCCGACAGTCGGAGCCCCGGCGGGCCGTAGGAGCCCCGCACCACCTCGACCTCGCGCTCGACCGCGCCGCCGTCGAGGAGCCGGACCGCCGCCCGCTTGGCCGCGAGCCTGGCGGCGAGGCGCCGCGCGGGGTCCACCCGTTCCCGCGCGTAGCGCAGCTCGCCGTCGGTGAAGAGGCCTCCGCCCCCGGCGGCCAGCAGGCGCTCGGCCTCTTCGATCTCGACGATCTCGACGCCACTCGCCAGGACGTCGTCCTCCGCCGGCCTCTCGCGCACCGGAAGTAGTGTAGCCCCGGCACGGCTGCTAGCATGTCGCGATGGCGCTCCGCACGGCGGCGGCTCCCGCGCTCGGCGCGGTCCCCGGCCTCGTCCACGGCTTCGAGCAGCGGGCCCCGCGCGAGGGACCCGAGACGCACGAGGAGAGCCTCTACCGCGTGGCCGAGGCCCTCGAAGGGGCCGGCCGGCTCCTCCTCTTGAAGCAGGTCCACGGGGCGAGTGTCGTCGAGGCGCCCTGGGAGGGGACCCCGGAGGCGGACGCGTCGGTCGCATCGGGCGCCGGGTGGCTCCTCGGCATCAAGACCGCGGACTGCCTTCCCGTCCTCCTCGTGGACCCGCAAAGGCGGCTCGTCGCGGCCGCGCACGCGGGGTGGCGCGGGACCGCGGCCGGCATCGTGGCGCGCGCGGTCGAGGCCCTCGAGAGGCGTGGGTCGCGGCCGGAGGACCTCCTGGCCGCGCTCGGCCCCGGCATCGGACCCTGCTGCTACGAGGTGGGGGACGAGCTGCGCGAGGCCTTCGGCGCCTCGGGTGCGGACTTCTTCCGGCCCGGGCCGAACGATCGGCTCCACCTCGACGTGCGGGCCGCCAACGTGCGCCAGCTCCTCGACGCCGGCCTGCGCCCCGGCGCGATCCACCACGTCGCCGACTGCACCCGCTGCCGAGCCGATCTCTACCACTCCTACCGGCGGGACGGGAAGGCCGCCGGCCGGATGATCAGCTTCGTCGGCTTCCGCCCGTAGGTCTCAGCCGAGGTTCGAGGCGCGCTCGTCCACCGCGCGGTTGGCCAGCGCGTCGGCCTCGCGGTTTCTCTCGCGCGGGACGTGGGCCACCCGGGAACGCTCGAAGCGGGCGAGGAGGCCCTGCGCCTCGCGGTGCAGAGGCTGGAGCCCGGCGTTCTTGACGCGGTAGCGCCCCTCGATCTGCCGGACGAGCAGCTCCGAGTCCGAGAAGACCTCGACGCGCGAGGCCCCTCGGGCGAGCGCGAAGCGCAGGCCGTGGAGCAGCGCCTGGTACTCGGCGACGTTGTTCGTGGCCTTCCCGAGGTATCCGTAGAGAGAGGCCACCTCGGTCCCGTTCTCGGCGGTGACGTGGACGCCGAAGCCCGCCTCGCCGGGGTTGCCCCGGCTCGCGCCGTCCACGTGGAGGCGAAAGGCGGCGCTCAAGGCTCGACGACGACGGTCGGCGGGGGCGGGTCGTAGAAGACGACGCGGCTGCAGGACTCGCACTGGAAGATCTGCTCGTTCTTGCGCACTTCCACCCAGATCTGCACCCGCATCCGGACGTGGCAGGACTGGCACATGCCGTCCCGCGCCTCGGCGACCCCCGTGCCCCGCTGCTTCGCGACGCGCGTGTAGAGGGCGAGGGACTCCTCGGGCACGGAGGCGGCCACCTCGTCGCGCTCCTTCCCCAGTCGCTGCGCCTCGGCCCCGAGCGTCGCCGCGCGAGCGTCGAGGTCCGCCTTCTCCTTCTTCGCGTCGGCTTCGACGAGCTTGAAGTCCGCCTCCTCGCGCTTGACGTCCAGGCCGAGCGACTCCGCCTTCTCCATCTCCTCGAGGATCACGTCCTCGCGGGCCTTGATGTCCCGCTCGACGCCCTCGATCTCGTGGAGCACCGCGGTGTACTCCTTGTTGGTCTTCACCTCCATGAGCTGGCCCTTGTACTTCGAGCGCTTCGTCTCGAGGTCCTGCACGGAGGCCTCGTTCTGCTTGCGGGCCTTCTGCGAGCCCTCGAGGGCTGCCTTCGCGGCCTCGAGGTGCGAGCGGTCCCGCGCGAGGCGGTCGTCGATCTCCTGGCGGAGGCGGGGGATGACGGCGAGCTCGGACTCGACGCGCCGCAGGTCGGAGTCGACGTGGTGGAGGCGGACCAGCTTCTCGAGGTCGGGGTTCATGGGCGGGATGAGGTCGACGAGGACACGGTGGACCCGCATTCTAGCACCGCCGGGGCGACAGGACGGGTCGGGGGGGAGTGGGCCTGGAAGGACTCGAACCTTCGACTAGCCGGTTATGAGCCGGCCGTTCTAACCAGCTGAACTACAGGCCCGCCTGGAAGCGTAGCAGAACCGCGCCCGCTTCTCCCGAGGGCGCTGAAGCGGCGGCGCACGGTCTCGCCTCGCTCGTCCACCAGGACCAGCACGTGCGGCCCCGGCCGCGGGGCGAGCGCCATCTGGTGGATGTCGCGCGTCTCGCCCTGGTACTCGTCGTCGAGGTGCCAGAAGACGCGCGCCGCCGGGTCGCGGTGCGCCGCCTCGAAGACGACGCGCCCCACCGTCCCGTCCATCTCCACCGGGACGTACACGGCGGCGCCCTCTCGGGGGTAGACGAAGGAGAGCGAGGCGCTCCCCGCCGCGCCCACCGCCGCGCGGCAGTCGGGCCGGTAGGGGGGCGGCGGGCGATAGTCCGCGTGGAATCGCCGGTAGTGGGTCTCCATCGCCGGGGGCAGGACGAACCAGGCGGTGGAGCGGATCGCGGACACCGGCTCGCAGTCCCCGTGCACCTGCCACCGGGCGTCCGCGTCGGTGTGGACCAGCCGGCAGAACGAGCACGCCGGGGAGTCGAGCCCGGCCCGCGGCACGAGCTCGGCCCGACGCGTCTCGCAGTGGGGACCCGCGCGCATGCCGCTGCGGGCGCAGACGTCCACGTCCGCGAGGCCCTCGGGCGGCGGAGCGAACCAGCCCCCGCCCGGCAGGGCGTCGAACAGGTCGAAGAGGATCGGCGCGGCCGCGGAGTGGCCGGTGAGGCCGGGCCGGCCCTCGCCGTCGGCGTTGCCCACCCACACGCCGACCGCGTGGCGCGGGGTCACGCCCACCGCCCACGCGTCGCGGAAGCCGTAGCTCGTGCCCGTCTTCCAGGCGATCTTCCGCCCCGAGCCGAAGGCGCGCCAGGCCAGCTCGTCGCCCGGCCGCTCGACCTCGACCATGGCCTGCAGCGTCAGGTAGCTCGCCGCGGGGGAGAGGGGCGACGTCGCCGCTGGCGCTGAGCACTGCGGATCCCTCGGCGTGTCGGCCGAGGAACCCCCCGTCGGGATGACGAGCGGGTCGCGGCGGTACGTCGGCGGGAAGAAGGCCGCTCGCGCCTCTTCGGCGGTCGGGGCGAGGGCCGAGCGCGCGAGGCCGGCGTAGACGCCGGTGACGTCCCACAGCGTCCCCTCGGCCCCGCCCAGGATGAGCGCCAGGCCGTAGTGCTCGCCCGGCCGCGTGAGGGTCGTGACCCCGAGGCGCCGCAGGACGGCGCAGAAGCGGTCGACGCCGTGCGCGCGCAGCATGCGGACGGCCGGCACGTTGAGCGAGCGGGCCAGGGCCTGCGCGGCGGGGACGGCCCCGGCGTAGGCGCGGTCGAAGTTCTCCGGGTGGAACGAGCCGATGTGGGTCGGCACGTCGGGCACGAGCTGGGCGGGGAGCACCTCGCCCGCCTCGAGCATCGAGGCGTAGAGCAGGGGCTTGAGGATGCTTCCGGTGCTGCGGGGCGCCGGGACGACGTCCACGTGCTCGCCGTGCTCCTCCGGACCGGGCGGCCAGTGGTTTCCCGACGTAGGCCAGCACCTCGCCGGTCGCGACGTCGAGGACAAGCGCGGCCGCGTTGTGGACGCCGTTCTCGGCCAGCGCGCGCTCGTGCCTGCCGACGATCTCGTTCACGCGCTCCTGGACCGGCTTGCTCAGCGTCGTGCGCACCCAGGGGCTCGCGTCCCCCGCGCGGAAGCGCCGCTCCTGCCGCTGCCCCCGCACGCGCGCCACCAGGTGGGGGGCGAGCATGGGCAGCCGCTCCGGGGCGGGCGGCAGCGGCTCACGCCGGCCGAGCTCCGCCGTCATCGCGTCGATCACGCCCCGGTCCCGCAGGGCCTCGAGGAGGCGGTTGCGCTTCGCCAGGAGCCGGTCGCGGTTGCGGCCGGGGTGCACGAGGGCGGGGGCGTTCGGCAGCACCGCGAGCGTCGCCGTCTCCGCCCACGAGAGCTGCCGGGCGTCGCGGCCGAAGTAGCGCCAGGCCGCCGCGTCGAGGCCCACCGTGTTGCCCCCGAAGGGGGCGTAGGCGGCGTAGAGGCCGAGCACCTGCCGCTTCGAGAGCGACAGCGTGAGCCGCAGCGCGAGCGTGGCCTCGATCGCCTTCTCGACGAGCGTGCGCGGCCGGCCCTGGCGCGAGAGGCGCACGACCTGCATGGTGAGCGTGCTGCCCCCGCTCGCCACGCGCCCGCGGCGCAGGTTGAGCACCGCCGCGCGGGCGAGGGCCAGCGGGTCCACCCCGGGGTGGAGGTAGAACCGCCGGTCCTCGAAGCAGGTGATCGCCGCCGCGAACTTGTCCGGCACCGAGTCGGCGACGCCGAAGCGCCACTGGCCGTCGGCCGCGATCGACGCCCCGAGCAGCTCGCCGTCGCGGTCGAGGACCACGGTCGAGAGCGGGTCGTCGAACGCGACGACCGGAACCAGCGCCCAGAAGGCCAGCAGCAGGAGGCCTCCGGTCGCGACGGCGCGAAAGGCCGGTCGGCGAGGCACGGTAATCGCCTGGGCCATGTGGGCCGCGGTGACAAGTACTGCCAGTGAGCGGGGCGTCGCACGGGGGGCCCCCAGCCCCGCGTCGTCGTGGGTCGTCGCGGGGCTGGGGAACGTGCGACCCCCGCGAAGCCCTGAGCGTCGAGGTCCCGCGCGGCCCACCCAGAGCCAATGCCCGGACACGGGCCGCAACCATCGCCAGGACGAAGGGAGCCTCATGCTACTGGCCGGGCGCCACCACCTCGACCCACTGGCCCTTCGCGCGGGCGTTGAGGGTCGCGTCGTACATCGCCTCGACCGTCACCATCGGCAGGTAGAAGCGGCCCAGGTAGCTGGCGTTCATCGCCACCTCCACCGTCTTCGTCTCCCCCGCCTTGAGGTCGAAGTAGGTGTAGACGCGATCGTCGCGCACGTCCTGGTGCTCGAAGGCGGACGAGGCGCGCTGTCGGCTCGGGTCGAGCCGGTCGTTGCGGATCTCCCAGCCCGACGCGACGACCTGCGAGAGCGCCACCTCGCGGTAGTCCCCCCGCACGCCGTTGTTGGTGACCTTCACCACCGTCTTGAAGTCGGTGCCCTGGTCGAGGCGGGACGGGTCGAGCGGCTTGCCGTCGGGAGTCAGGTACTGCACCTCGAGCGAGAAGCCGTTCGCCGCCGCCGTCTCGCGGCCCACCGGGGGAAGTCCGGAGAGGATGAGCCGCGGGTAGAGGACGGTCGTGCCCGTGTTGCGGACCACGAGCCTCGGGGCCGCCGCCTTCCCGACCTCGAGCCGGCGCTCGACGATCGGCGAGGCGGACGTCACCGCAGTCGCCGCCCCGCCGTTCCACTCGAAGGAGAAGGCGCTCTTCGCCTCACCCTTCGGGTCGGTGACCGCCTTCGAGAGGGCGAGGAGAGCGTAGGCCGTCTCCTGGGTGCTCAGCCACGCGTTTCTCGAGAGCGACTCGGAGAGGCTCTTCGCGAGAGGGCCGACGTGCTCGGCCATGCCGAGAAGCACCACCGCCTCGAGCACCATCGCCCGATCGCGCAGGTCCGACCCGTAGGTTCCGCCGAGCTCGCGGTAGGGCGCGATCGTCACCGGCCCTCCCGCCGCGAGGGCCCGCGCCGCCTCGGGCTGCGCGGCGAGCTGGTAGGCGGCGGCCAGCCGCCACTTCGCGGCCACGGGCAGGCTCGCCCGCTCGCGCAGCTGGTTCATGGCGGGCAGCTCGGCCGCGCCCACGAGCGCGAGCGTGAAGAGCCGATAGGCCTGGGTGAGCTCGGCCTGTCCCTCGCCCGGCACCCACCCCCGGGCGCGCCGGCGCTGGAAGGACGTCCACTGGTCGAGGAGGCCCGGGGGCGGGAGGTACCCCGCCTTCTGCGCCTCGACCGCGAAGTGGCCGGCGTAGTTCGTCGCCCAGTCCGCCGAGTCGTCGTCGCCGGGCCAGTAACCGAAGCCGCCGTCCGAGGCCTGGAAGCGGCGCAGCCGCTCGAGCGCCGCCTTCACGTTCGTCTCCACGCGGGCCTGCTTCTCCGGCGTGAGCTCGAGGAGCTTCCCGAGGAAGAGCTGCGGGAAGGCGGCGGAGACGGTCTGCTCGACGCAGCCGTGCGGGTAGGCCAGCAGGTACTCGAGCCGCCGCCCGAGGTCGATGGGCGGCACGCGCGAGACCTCGAGCGTCGCCTGGTTGGTGCCGGCGAGGCCGGGGAAGGCCCCCTCGGGCGCCCAGCTCTCGCCGGGCCTCATCGTCCCGCCGAGCACGTCGGTGACGCGCGCGGTCGAGCTGCGCACGTCGAGCTCGATCTTCTGGCTGGCGCGCTCGGTTCCCGGACGTGGCGGTGACGGTGGCGCTGGCGACCCCGAGGCCGGGCTTCGTCTTCAGGCGGAAGTCGATCACCTCGTCGCCCACCGCCGCGAAAGACAGCTTCTTCTTCGCCTCGTTCACCACCTCGAGCGGACCGGAGGTGGAGACGGAGAGCGCCACGTCCTTCACCTTCGGCTCCAGCGCGAAGACGGAGACGGGGAGCGCCACGCTCTCGTCGGGGCCCAGGACGCGTGGCAGGGTGGCGAGGAGCATCAGCGGCCGCCGCACGAAGGCCGACTTCTCGGCGGCGCCGAAGGCCCCGTCGCGCCCGGCCACCACCATCACGCGCACCGCGCCCACGTACTGCGGGATGTCGATCTTGTGCGTGCCCGTGGCTCTGGCCGCGAGGCGGAAGGGCCCCAGGAAGCGGACCATGGGCGGGAAGCGGTTGGCGCGCCGGCCCTTGGCGGAGACGGCCGCTTCGTCGCCGCCGACCGCGAGCATCCGCTCCATCGCCGCGCCGTAGGCGCCGACCACCTCGTCGTAGAGGTCCCAGGTGCGCACCGCGAGCGCCTCGCGGGCATAGAAGTGGTCCCACGGGTTGGGGGTCGCGTAGCGGGTCAGGCCGAGGAGCCCCTCGTCCACCACCGCCAGCGTGTAGGCCATGGGCCGGCCGGTCGCTTCGCGCACGCTCAGCGTGGACGTCGTCTCCGGCGCCAGGACCTCCGGGACCTCGAGGAGCGGCTGCAGCCGCGTCTGCGGGTTCACCACCTTGACCGGGGCGACGCCGTAGAGCCGGATCGGCAGGTCGTTGGCGGTCTGCGCGTGGGGCTGGAGAAGCGTCACGTGCGCGTAGACGTTGGGCGCCATCTCCGCCGTGGCGGTGAAGGTGTACCGCGTCTCGTTCCCCTTCGCCTCGATCCACTCGGTGCGCAGGACCCGCGAGCCCGACTCGAGGCTCACGAGGCCGCGCCCCTTGCGCGGGGTGGGAATCGCCAGCGTCACGGTCTCCCCGGGCGCGTACTCCGGCTTGTCGGCGGCGAAGGCGAGGATGCTCGCCCCGCCGCCCCCCTCCTTCTGCCCGCGGCCGGCCCAGCCCGGCCAGTCGATGTAGACGATCTTCCCGGCGCGGTGGCCGCCCGTCCGGTCGGTGGCGGTGAGCAGGTAGCGACCCCACTCCGGGTACTTGATCTCGAGCTCCCAGGCGCCGGCGCCGCTTGCGACCTTCACCACCGCGGACTGCAGCGGCGTGTGGACGTTCGCGTCGGCCCAGGCGGCGAGGTCTTCCTCGCCCCGCTCCCACCACCAGCGCCAGTCCACCTTGTACAGCTTCACCTCCACCTCGCCGTCGCCGCCCGGCGCCCCGTCGGGGTCCACCAGGGCCACGTCGATCCGGTGCTTCGTGTCGGTGAGGATCATCCCGCGGGTCTTGTCGCCCTTCGGGGTGCGCAGGCCCACGTAGCGCTCGTAGGGGGAGTACGGGATGCTGAAGCGGTCGATGCTGAAGGCCCCGCCCGGCTCGAAGACGCGGGTCGTGAGGTCGGCCCGCAGCTTGCCCGGGGCGACCGCCTCCGCCGCCACCGTGGCGTCGATGCGGGCCTGGCCCGTCGGGTCGAGGCTGCCCTCGAAGATCTTCTGGCGCTCGGTCTCGTACTTGCGCGTCGGGTCGTCGAAGACGTACTCCTCGAAGCGCTTGAACGAGGTGCGCCCGGGCGAGAGGGCGAGCTCGACGTCGGCCTTGAGGCTGCGCGCGGGAGCGCCGTGGAGCCACGCCGCACTCAGGACGCCGGAGATGCGGCTCTTCGCGCGGAGCTGGTCCGTCCCGAAGTCCATCGCGATCTTGAGCCGGTTGGGCATCACCGTCTCGACCTTGAGCGTCTTGTCGAACGTCGCCCCGCCGACGCTCACGCGCCCCGTGTAGTTGCCGGTGGGGGCGTCGGGCGAGGTGGCGACCTCGAACGCGTAGAAGCCGTCGGTCGACTGGGTGCGCGTCACGGTCCGGACGAGCTGGCCTCGCGGGTCCACGAGGTCGAAGCGCACGGGGTGGTCGGCGGCGAGGCGCTTCGTGGGGTCGTTCAGGACGAACACGAGGTGCATCGTGTCGCCGGGTCGCCAGATCCCGCGCTCGCCGTAGAGGAAGCCCTTGAGGCCCCGGGGTGACCGCGTGCCGGCCACGTCGAAGTGGGCCATCGGCAGGGCGGAGCCGCCGTCGAGGCGCAGGTAGCCGGTCTGTCCCGCGTGTCGCACGGTGGCGAGGAACGCCGGCCGCACGACCGCGATCCGGGCGACGCCGTCGCGGTCGGTCCGCGAGGAGCCGAGCGTCTGCTGCTGGTAGTCGAGCAGCGTCACCTCCGCCCCCGCGACGGGCTCGGTGGTGCGCAGGTCGTTGGCGAAGACGATGACGGTGTCGTCCTCGCCGGCCTTGGCCATCAGGCCGAGGTCGGAGACGAGCACGTTGCGCGCGGCGCGGATGTCGTGGTCGTAGAAGCGCTGGTAGTAGGCCGGGTGGCAGGGGTTGTCGCGGTTCTCGAAGCGCTGGTCCCAGTCGCCCCCCTCGTTCTCCTCCCACGAGTCCCAGTTGCTCTGCTCCAGCTCGTCGTTCTCGGCGCGGGCCGGCGGCTCCGCCTCGGGTCCCGCCGCGCCCTGGCAGGGCCACGCGACGTGCGGGCGCCGAAAGGAGAGGGTGAGCCGGTACATGCCGCCCGGGCTCTTCGCCAGGAGCGGCGACACGTCGAGCCCCACCGGAAGCCAGCGGTTCTCCTTGTCCGCGGTCAGCTCGAGCGACAGCGTCTTTCTCCAGACGACCCGGCCCACGCGCTGGAGCTCCTGCTCGCCCTCGAGAGTGTTCGTCTGGAGAAACTGCGGCATGTTGGAGGAGGGGACCTGCAAGGCCTCCACCGTGACCGCGCGCAGGTTCACCGCCTCGATCGGGATGGTGAAGCCGGCGGAGGTCGGCACGATGACGCCCTTGCCCGCGAAGCGCACGGCCGGCTTCAAGAGCTCGAACTGCACGGTGAGCTCGCGGGCCTCCTTCATCCGGTAGCCGAGCACGTTGCGCACGCCCGCCTCGACCCGCACCGTCTGCTGGCCGCGCCAGCCCTTCGTGCCGTACACCTCGAGACGGCTCCCGTCGGCCACGAAGCGAAGGTCGTCGCGGTCGCCGATACGGACGAGGCCCTTCAGGTTCTGGCCCGGCTTCAGGGGATCCGTGAAGCGCAGCTCGACGTGCGGCTCCGGGGCGACGACCACGCGCGCCTGGTCCACGGTGAAGGTGTCGAGCCCCGGCACGGCGATCTCCCGCGCTTCCTTGCGGTCCACCCCGATGGGGCCGCCGTCCCAGCTGAGTCGGAGGGCGGAGGCCGCCTCCGCGCGCTCGATCCCGCCCACGGTGAAGGCGTGGACCCGACGGTTCGTCTCGTGGGTCCAGGCGACGGGCAGCTCGCGGCCGGCGAAGGACGCCCGCAGCACCTTCTCGACCCCGGGGGCCTCTTCGACGTCGGCGGTCACCAGGCGGCCGGTGAGCGCCTGGCGCTTGACGTCGGTCGCGTCGGCGGCCTGCAGCCCGTCCACCGCGACGTCGAAGGACTGGCGCATGGTGGAGAAGACGAAGTCGAAGCGCGCGAGCGGCGTCTTCCCGGCGGGCAGCAGGGGAGCGAGGTCGAGGCTCGCGGAGTAGGTCTGACCGTCGGGCAGCCGCTCCGCCGGGCGGAACTCGACGCGGTCGGGGGCGGCCCAGACCGCCGTGCCCTTGATCCGCGGCTCGAAGCGGAAGGGCGAGGCGTCGAGGGGGGCGCCGACCTGCTCGGGACGGGCCACGCCCTCGTGGAAGGCCACGCGGATCGGGCTCTCGCGGGAGATCGTGCCGCTCGTGAAGGCAGCCACGACCGACCTCTCGGCCTCCGTCAGCTCGCCCCGCTCCCGCGGCTTCTTCGCGCGCGTGCACACGGCTGCCGCCGCGACCAGGCACAGCACGGCCGAGAGAACCCACCACTGGCGTCGCATGCCTCACCCCTTGCCCGAAGCCCTGCGGCCCGGGCGCCGATCACCCGGTCCGCACGGCATTCTACGGCCTTCGGTCTCGCGGCCCCGCGCCGGGCCGCCGGCCCCGGTCCAGTGCTACCCTGCGGCAGGGCGCTGCCTGGCGCGCCTCCCGGCCGATCGAGGAGAGACAGAGAGATGACCGAACCACAGCCTTCCGACGGCACCTCGAGCGCACCGTCGCTCGGCATCTTCGCCGCGGGCGGGGCGGTCGGCGGCCTGGCGGGCGCGGCCGCGGCGGTGATCGTCACCCTGCTCATCAAGGAGACTCTCGGGGCGCTCGCCACGCAGGACACGTGGGTGCTGATCGTGATGCCCGTCGTGGGCCTGGTGCTCTCGGTGGCGATCCTGCAGGGCTACCACGGCGGCCAGGCGCTGCAGACCCTCGCGCCGAAGGTCGAGCTCGCGGTGCCCCGAGGACGGCCGGGCCTCCTGCGCTGGCGTCCCTCGTCGCGTGACGTCATCCGCGCGGACCTCACCGCCGACGTCGTGGCGACCGCCGGCGCCGAGGAGCGCTTCCCGTGGCATCTCGCCCCGCCCCGGATCGCGGCGATCGTCGCCACGGTGGGCCTGGGCGCGCCCATGGGAACGGAATCCCCGGCTGCGCACATCGGTGTCGCGGCGGGGGCCTGGCTCGGCACCCGCGGGCGCCTCCTGCAGCGGCTGGCCCGGCCGGCGGCCCTGGGCGGCGGCGCGGCGTCCGTGGCCGCGCTGATCGGGAACCCGCTCGTCGGCGCGACCTTCGTCCTCGAGCTCGGCCGCCGGCGGCAGGTGCCGCTCAGCGCGCCGCGGCTCGCGGCAGCGGTCGTGGGAGCGCTGGTCGGCTGGGGAATCAACCGCGCGTTCGACCTGAGGCTGATCAGGCTCAACGTGCCGGACATCGCGCCGGACGGCTTCCTGGAGGCGATCGGGGCGGCCCTGCTGGTCGGAGCGGTCACGGGCACGATCACGTCGCTGGTCGGCTCCGCGATCTATCGTGCGCGCGGGTGGCAGAGCCCGCCCTTGTTCAAGCTCGCGGCCGGCGGTCTCGTCGTCGTGGGGGCCGCGCTCCTCATCGCCGTGATCGCGACGCCGGCGGCGTCCTTCGGCCCGGGAGCGAACGCCGCCGCCTGGGCCGAGTCACCCGGGATAGGGGCGCTCACCCTGCTCGGGGTGGCGCTGCTGCGGGCCGTCGCGACGACGGCGGCCGTCGCGGCCGGGGGGTGCGGGGGCATCTTCGTGCCGTTCCTCGCGATCGGCGACGTCGCCGGCCGGGCCTTCGCGCCGGCGATCGACGTCCCGAGCGACCTCGCGGGCGCCGCGGGAGCGGCCGGCGGCATCGCCGGCGGCTACCGGCTCCCGGTCACGGCTCTCGCGCTGGTCGTCGGCCTGGGCGGTCCGGAGAGCGCCACGCTCACCTGCCTCGCCACCGTCCTCGTCGCGACCATCGCAGGAGTCGGAGCCGGTCTCGCCCTCGACCGGCTCGAGGCTCTCTGGGGCGCGGTGACGGCCAGCGCCCCGATCGCGCAGTAGCCGGGGTCAGATCCGGCTGCCCTCCAGGAAGGCCTTGAGCTTGCGGCTGCGGCTCGGGTGGCGCTCGTGTGCGCTACGATCTTCCGGCGGGCTCGGTGTCGATGGGAGAGCCTGAGAGGCGACCGAGGCAATGGATCGTGCCAGACGCGAGTCGCTCGGGGCCGTGTCCTGCATCGCCCTCGCCCTGCTCGGCGCCGCCGCGCCAACTGTCCCCTGCCGGGCCGGAGAGGCTGGCGCCGCACCCGGGCCGTCGGGCAGCGTCCTCGTGATCGACGGCGGCGAGGCGACCCGGCCGGCCGCCCTCCTGATCAACCGCGGCTTCCGCACGACGCTCGCCGAGTTGGCGCCCGCCGTGACCGTCTACCACGAGGCCCCGGACCTGATCCGGTTCCGGGGAGAGGAGCAGGTCCGGCTCTTCGCGGACTACCTCGTTCGCCGATACCGGGACCGGACGATCGACGTCATCGTCGCCTCGGGCGACCCGGCGGCGGAGTTCGTGCTCGCGTGGGACTCGAACCCATGGCCGAAGGCCCCCATCGTCGTCGGCGTCATCGAGCCGCGGGTCGCGGCCCGCGCCCGCTCGCGCCCGGGCGTGACCGGTTTCGAGCTGGTGCTCGATCCAGGGGCCACCCTCGACGCGGCGCTCGCTCTCCTTCCGGGCGCGAAGCGCGTCGCCCTCGTGTCCGGCCGGGACCCCTCCGACGACCGGATGGACGCCGCGGTCGCCGAGCGCGCGGGCGCGCTCGAGGCCGTCCGGCTGCGCGACCTGAGCCTCGCGGAGACGCGGCGCCGGCTCGCCACGCTGCCGCCCGACTGCTTCGTCGTCTACAGCGGCATCTGGGTCGACGGGGCCGGCCAGCCGTTCACGCCGCAGTCGGCGCTCGACCAGATCGCGCCCGCCGCGAGCCGGCCCATCTTCAGCTACGTCGAGACGTACCTCGATCACGGCATCGTCGGCGGGGCCATGGTCGACAACGAGCGGTCCGGCCGCGAGGCGGCGCGGCTCGCGGTCCGCCTGCTGTCGGGCGAGCCGCCCTCGTCGCTTCCCCTGTACGAGCTTCGGACGACCCGGCCCGTGTTCGACGCCCGGCAGCTCGACCGCTGGGGCTTGAGCGAGGACCGGCTCCCGCCGGGAAGCCAGGTTCTCTTCCGGACGCCCACGCTGTGGCGGGAGCACCGCGTCGCGGTCGTCGGCGCCGCGGCCGCCCTGCTGATCCAGGCCGCCTTCATCGCTGCCCTGCTCCTGGAGATGAGGCAAAGGCGCCGCGTCCAGGCCGAGCTGCGCGAGTCGAGCGGGCGGCTCATCACCGCGCAGGAGGACGAGCGCAGCCGGATCGCACGCGAGCTGCACGACGACGTGTGCCAGCGGCTGGCGCTGCTCGCCCTGGAGGCGGAGATGCTGCCCACGGGCGGGCGAGCGCGCCGGAGAGGCGCGCGATGCGGCAGGGAGGCTCGCGCAGCAGACGAGGACGATCTCGTCCGACGTGCACCGGATCGCGCAGCAGCTGCACCCCGCCGTCCTCGACCAGCTCGGCCTCGTCCCGGCGCTGCGCCACTTCGCCGAGGACCTCGCCCGCTCCCAGGGGCTTCGCATCGACGTCGCCGCCCGCGACTGGCCCGGCGACGTGCCGCGGGACGTCGAGCTGGCGTTGTACCGCGTGGCCCAGGAGGCCCTGCAGAACGTCGCCAAGCACAGCGGCGCCGGGGAGGCCCGGGTGGCGCTCGAGGCCGCCGGTGCGAAGCTCTCGATCCGGGTGAGCGACACCGGGCGCGGATTCGAGACATCATCCGCGCGGGGGGCCCGGCTGGGCTTCGCGAGCATGACCGAACGGCTGCGGCAGGTCGGGGGCCGGCTCGTCGTGGACTCGCTCCCGGGGAAGGGCACGACGGTGACCGGGGTGATCGACCGCGGGGCGATGTCGCCGTGAGGGCCCGGCTCCTGCTGGCCGACGACCACGTGCTCCTGCTGGAGGCCCTGGGGCGCCTCCTGGAGCCCGAGTTCGACGTCGTGGGGACCGTGACCGACGGCGCGCGGCTGGTCGAGGAGGCGGTGCGGCTCCAGCCGGACGTGGTGGTGACCGACGTCTCGATGCCCCGGATGGGCGGCTTCGAGGCCGTGCGCCGGCTCCGGGACGAGGCGCCGTCGGTTCGCGTGGTGTTCCTGACCATGAGCGACGACCCGCGGGTGGCGGCGGAGGCCTTCCGGATGGGGGCGAGCGCCTGGGTCCTCAAGTCGTCGTCGGGCGACGAGCTGAGGCGCGCCATCCGGGCGGCGCTGATCGGAAAGCGCCATCTCGCGAGCGGGATCCTCGGCGGTCACATCGACCGGCTGCCCGCGCCCAGGTTGCCGCCGAGCGGCGTCGACGACCTGACACCCCGCGAACGGGAGGTCCTGATCCTGCTCGCCGAGGGAAGGCCGATGAAGCAGGCGGCCGACGTCCTCGGCATCACGACGCGGACCGTGGCGTTCCACAAGTACCGCATCATGGCGGCCCTCGGCATCAAGAGCAGCGCCGAGCTCGTGCGGTTCGCCGTCCAGAACCGCCTCGTCTGAGCCGCGGGAGCCGGGCCCCGGGACGGGCTGCGCGGCCGGGGTTCCATCTGTCAGTTCTGACAGATTCCCACGGGGCTCGGTGCCCGAGTACCCTCGCCTGTCGACTCAACCACCAAGGGGCGTGTCGGCGAGCGAGGGACGGCCGGGATCGCTCGCCCGACCGAAGGACATGGAGGATCGGGGCATGAACACCTCGTCGCTGCCGAAGCTGGGTGCGGAGTTCCTGGGGACGGCGTGGCTCGTCTTCGGCGGCTGCGGGAGCGCGGTGCTGGCGGCGGCCTTCCCGGGGCTGGGGATCGGCTTCGCCGGGGTGGCGCTCGCGTTCGGCCTGACCGTGCTCACGATGGCGTACGCGGTCGGCCACATCTCGGGGGGCCACTTCAATCCGGCGGTCACGGTCGGGCTGTGGGCGGGCGGCCGCTTCAAGGCGGGCGACATCCTGCCCTACTGGGCGGCCCAGGTCCTCGGGGCGTTGGCGGGGGCCTTCCTCCTGTCGCTGGTCGCGACGGGCAAGGCCGGTTTCGACCTCGTCGGGAGCGGCTTCGCCGCGAACGGGTACGGCGAGCACTCGCCGGGCGGCTACTCGCTCCTCGCCGGCCTCGTCGCCGAGGTCGTCCTGACCTTCTTCTTCCTGCTGGTCATCCTCGGGGCGACCGACCGCCGGGCCCCGGCCGGCTTCGCCCCGGTCGCGATCGGCCTCGCGCTGACCCTCGTCCACCTGGTCGGGATCCCGGTCACCAACACCTCGGTGAACCCGGCCGGAGCACGGCGCCGGCCCTCTTCGTCGGCGGGTGGGCGCTCGCCCAGCTGTGGCTGTTCTGGGTCGCGCCGCTCGTCGGCGCGGCCCTGGCCGGAGCGGCGCACCGAGGGCTCGCCGACGAGGACCGTTGAGCGCTTCGGCGTCGATGATGACACCCAGTGTTTGCCCCGGGCGGAAGATCCCGGGCCAGGAGGAGTCGGCATGGCGTGTCGTGACTGGAGGATGTCGATGCGAGATTGGATGAGCCCACTGCTGCTTTCGATCGCCGTGGTCGTCGCGGGCGTCGGCGTCGCCTCGGCGCAAACACCACCGGCGCCGGTCACGGCCGTGGTGTTCGAGAACGTGCGCGTCTTCGACGGCAAGACCAACCGGCTGTCCGCACCGTCGACCGTGCTCGTCGTCGGCAACGTCATCCGGAGCGTGTCGGCCGGCCCGGTAACGCCACCACCAGGCGCGCGTGTCACACGCGTCGCAGGTGGCGGGCGCACGCTCATGCCCGGCCTGATCGATTCGCATTGGCACGCCATGATGGTCGCCATCGCGCTGAAGGACGGACTTGCGGCGCACCAGGGCTATGTCAACATCGTCGCCGCAAAAGCCGCCGAAGACACGCTGATGCGCGGCTTCACCAGTGTGCGCGATCTTGCCGGCCCCGTCTGGGGCCTGAAGCGTGCGATCGACGAGGGGATTACTGTCGGTCCGCGCATCTGGCCGTCGGGGGCGATGATTTCGCAAACCAGCGGGCATGCCGACTATCGGTCGGTCAACGAACTGCCGCGCTCACCGTCGACGGCGCTGCACTAGCACCGAAATCGCCGGGTACGGGCGGATCGCCGATGGGCCAGACGAAGTCAGGCGCGCCGTGCGCGAACAGTTGATGATGGGCGCCAGCCAGGTCAAGCTGGCCGCCGGCGGCGGTGTCGCTTCGAACTTCGACCCGCTCGATGTTGCGCAATATGGCGAGTCGGAGTTCCGGGCGGCGGTCGAGTCGGCCGAAAACTGGGGTACCTACATCACCGTCCACGCCTATACGCCTGTGGCGGTACAGACGGCGCTGAAGGCCGGCGTCAAGGTGCATCGATCATGGTCAACTGATCGACGAGGCCACCGCGAAGATGATGGCGGAGAAAGGGGCGTGGCTGTCACTTCAGCCCTTCCTGGAGGACGAGGCATGGCGCCTTCTTCCCAGAAGGGTCCGGCGAGCCGGGCCAAGCAGCTGGAGATGATCGCAAGGAACCGACACCGCCTACGAGCTGGCGAAGAAATACCGGGTCAACACTGGCGTTTGGCACTGACACGCTGTTCGACCCGAAGCTCGCCGAGCGGCAGGGCGCACAGCTGGCGAAGCTGGTGCGCTGGTACACGCCGTTCGAGGCGCTGATAGATGGCGACCGGCGACAATGCCGAGCTGCTTGCGCTGTCGGGCACGCGCGAGCCCGTACAGGGCAAGGTGGGCGTTGTCGAGGACGGTGCGCTCGCCGACCTGCTGCTGGTGGACGGCGATCCGCTCGCCAACATCGCGCTCGATCGCGGACCCGGCGAAGAACTTCGTGGTCATCATGAAGGACGGCGTGATCTACAAGAACGCGCTCGAGAACCGGGGAACGGGCCGCTGAGGCCCGGGGAGAGACCCATGCGAACACTCACCGGCTCGACGCTCGTCGTCACCGCGCTGCTCGTCACGACGTCGGGGTGCTCCTCCGGCCGCACGGCCCTCGCCCCGGCCGACATCGCCGACCGCATCTACGTCAACGGCACCATCGTCACCGTGAACGACGCGCAGCCGGAGGCCGAGGCCGTGGCCGTCAAGGACGGCACGATCCTCGCGGTCGGCACGCGCGCGCAGATCGAGGCGCACAAGGGACCGGCGACGGTCGTCCAGGATCTCGGCGGCACGACGATGCTGCCCGGCTTCATCGACGCGCACGGCCACCTGTCGCTGGTCGGCCTGCAGGCGGTCGTCGCGAACCTGCTGCCCCCGCCCGACGGGGTCAACGATTCGATCGCCGGCGTCCAGGACTCGCTGCGGAAGTGGGCAACGACCTCGCGCGTGCCGAAGGATTACGGGGTCATCATCGGCCTCGGGTACGACGATTCGCAGCTGAAGGAGAGGCGCCACCCCACGCGGGACGACATGGACCAGGTCTCGACGGACCTGCCCGTCTACGCGATCCACCAGTCTTCGCACATGGGTGTCGCGAACAGCAAGGCGCTGGCCCTTGCCGGCATCACGGCCGCCACACCCGATCCGCCCGGCGGGCACATCCGCCGGCGGGCGGGCTCGAACGAGCCCGACGGGGTGCTGGAGGAGAACGCGCAGTACCCGGTCATCGGCAAGCTGATCGCGTCGCAGGTGAAGGCGCGCGAGTCGCAGGCCCTGCTGCTGGCGGGCCTGCAGCTCTACGCCAAGTACGGCTTCACGACCGCGCAGGACGGGCTGACGGACCCGGCCAACGTGCAGGGCTACATGGCCGCCGCCGAGGCGGGCCGTCTGAACATCGACGTGGTGTCCTACCCCGGGTACTTGATGTTGGGCGACGGGGCGTTCATGAGCGGGCCGTACTACGGGCGCGCCTACAAGGGGCACTTCCGGATCGGCGGCATCAAGCTCACGCTCGACGGCTCGCCGCAGGGGAAGACCGCCTGGCTCACGAAACCGTATCTCGTGCCGCCCGCCGGCCAGAAGGAGGGCTACGCGGGCTACCCGGCTTTGAAGGACGCTCAGGTGGACACGGCGATCGAGCAGGCGTTCGCGAAGGGCTGGCAGGTGCTGGTCCACACGAACGGCGACGCGGCGCTCGACCAGTTCCTCGACGCGGTGGAGGGAGCGTCGAAGAAGATCCCCGGCACCGACCGGCGCCCGGTCGCGATCCACGCACAGACGGCGCGGCTCGACCAGGTCGATCGCATGAAGGCCCTCGGCGTGATCCCGTCGTTCTTCCCGATGCACACCTTCTACTGGGGCGACTGGCACCGCGACTCGGTGCTCGGCCCCGAGCGCGCCGCGAACATCTCGCCGACCGGCTGGGCGCTCCAGCGCGGGATGATCTTCACCTCGCACCACGACGCGCCGGTCGTGTTCCCCGACGCGATGCGCGTCATCGCGTCCACCGTCAACCGCACGACGCGCACCGGGCAGGTGCTCGGCCCCGACCAGCGTGTCGAGCCGATCGTGGCGCTCAAGGCGACGACGCTCTGGGCCGCCCATCAGCATTTCGAGGAGAAGACCAAGGGGTCGATCGAGCCCGGCAAGCTCGCCGACTTCGTCGTCGTGTCGGACAACCCGCTGACCATCGATCGCGCCAAGCTGGCCGACATCACGGTCCTCGAGACCATCAAGGAAGGCAAGAGCGTCTATACCCGCCCGGGGCGGACAGTCCCGGGCCACGAGGAGTAGGCATGCGTCGCAGCATCGGAACACTCGCCGTCGTTCTCGGGCTGTTTTCAGCCTCCACCGCGCTCCCGTGTACGCGCGTCCTCTGGGTATCCCCCGACGGCCAGGTGTTCGTGGGGCGGACCCAGGACTGGACCGAGAAGGCCGGCCACGCCTTCCGCCTCCACCCGCGGGGGGTCCAGCGCGTGGGCGCCGTGGCCGAGAACCCGCACAGGTGGACCTCCAGGTACGGAAGCCTGGTCCTCACGGCGTATGACATGGGCACCCATGAGGGGGTCAACGAGAAGGGTCTGAGCGCCCACGCTCTGTATCTCGCCGAGGAGAACAGCTTCCCCGAGCGCGATCCCAAGCAGCAGGGCATCGGCATCATGCAATGGGTGCAGTACTACCTCGACAACTACGCCACCGTGGCCGAAGCCGTGGAAGCGCAGAAGTCGTGGGCGTTCCAGATCGAGCCGCTGATCCTGCCGAACGGCTTCCCGACCCTGGTGCACGTCTCGCTCTCGGACAAGACCGGCGACTCCGCGGTGATCGAGTTCATCGGCGGCAAAGCGAGGATCTATCACGACCGGCGGTTCACCGTGATGACCAACGAGCCGACCTACGACAAGCAGATCGAGAACCTGAAGCAGTACCGCACCTTCGGCGGCGACAAGCCTCTTCCCGGCGAGCGGTCGCCGACCGACCGGTTCGTGCGGGCGGCGTACTGGGCCAGCCAGCTGCAGAAGCCGGCCAACCCCGCGGAAGGGGCTGCCTTCATGTTCAGCGTCATCCGCAACGTCTCGGTGCCGTTCGGCGCGGGCGACCCGAACCGGCCCAACATCGCCAGCACCATCTTCCGGACCGTGATCGACCACACCGGCGGGCGCTACTACTTCGAGAGCACCTACGCGCCGAACGTGGTCTGGATCGACTACTCGAAGCTCGACTTCAGCGAGGGAACGTCCGAGATGGAGCTGCCGGTCGAGAAGAGGATCTTCTCGCTCAACGGCGACGTGACCGGCCAGCTCGAGAAGGCGAAGCCGTTCGTGTTCGGCATGAACAAGCGCTGACGCTCCGGCCGGGCCTTCCGCGGGAAGGCCCGGCGTCGTCTGGTGACGACCGCGGTCAGATCCGGCTGCCCTCCAGGAACGCCTTCAGCTTGCGGCTGCGGCTGGGGTGACGGAGCTTGCGCAGCGCCTTCGCCTCGATCTGGCGGATGCGTTCGCGGGTGACCTGGAAGCTCTGGCCGACTTCCTCCTCGCCGATCGGCGTCTCGAGGGAGATGGGCTCCTGCGCGATCTTCAGGACCTTGCGGACCTTGGAGACCGGGATGTCCATCCGCTTCGCGATCTCCTCCGAGGTGGGCTCGCGGCCGAGCTCCTGGACGAGGGCCCGCGACGTGCGGATGAGCTTGTTGATCGTCTCGATCATGTGCACGGGGATGCGGATGGTGCGCGCCTGGTCGGCGATCGCGCGGGTGATGGCCTGGCGGATCCACCAGGTGGGTCCAGGCGCAATTGACGTCATAATCTCACTCTGACATCATGATCCTCATGAAGCAGAATCAAGCCCGCCTCAATCCCCGACACCAGGAGCGAGCCGTGGCCAGACGGACGAAGGTCGCGCGCAAGGCCACGACCTACAGGCTCGAGCCCCGTTTCCAGCGGGGCCTGGTTCTTCTCGGGGCAATCACGAAGAAGCCCGCGAATCGAATGGTGAACGAAGCGGTCGGCGCGTACCTCGCGTCGCAGACCGTCGAGGTGGAGGCCGCTCTCGAGGCGACGCTACGACGTGTCCGGGAGTACCGGAGAGCCGATCCGAAGTTTGAGTCGGCCATGGCGGAGTTCGCCGAGGCGGAGGTCACCCTGGCTGGCGAAGACCCGGCCGAAGGAGAGACGGCCTCCCCGCCCGGACCTGCTCAGAGAACGTTGCGCAACCTCATTCGTGGCTGACTGGGACGCGGACAGCCCGCGGCTCCGCCGGAACCTCATCGGGGTGCTGCGTGACGCCCGGGATCGTGCCCTGCGCCGCGACGTCCCGGCGCTCGAGGACCTGCGCCGGTGGCACGGCGATGCGATGGCGGGCCTCGCGGTCCCGGCCCCCGGCCTCCTGGGGCGGTTTCGCGGAGAGACCGGCTTGGCGTCCGCACGCGTGAAGGTTGGCTCGCTGGAGGGCGTGGCGCCGGGCGAGGTCGCCGAGGAGCTGCGCGCGTTCGAACGGACACTGCAGCGGGCAGCTGCCGCCCTGGACGCGCTTTTCCCTCCCGGCGAGGACGTGGACGCCGACGGACTCGCCGCCGTCATCGACCTCTGCGCCTGGGCGCACGCCGAGTGGGTTCGCATCCACCCCTTCGCCAATGGGAACGGCCGCACGGCGCGAGTCCTCGCCAACGCCCTTCTGATGCGGTACGGCATCGCTCCCGTCGTCCGGCTGCGTCCCCGGCCCAATGCCGGCTACGGACGCGCCGCGAAGGCGGCCATGAGGGGCGATTGGCGGCCAACGGCGGCCGCCTTCCGAAGGATGCTCAGCCATCCGTTCGCTTCGTCGGCCTGACCGCTCGACGGGGGCGTCAAACCGCCCGAGGAACTGGACGCCGATGGCCGCGCGGCGGTCAGGCGGCGAGCGTCAGATCCGGCTGCCCTCCAGGAAGGCCTTCAGCTTCCGGCTGCGGCTGGGGTGACGGAGCTTCCGTAGCGCCTTCGCCTCGATCTGGCGGATGCGCTCGCGGGTGACCTGGAAGCTCTGGCCCACTTCTTCCAGCGTGTGCTCCGAGCCGTCGCCGATGCCGAAGCGCATCTTGATGACGCGCTCCTCGCGGGGGGTGAGCGTCTTCAGGAGCGCGTCCGTCTGCTCCTTGAGGTTGAGGTTGATGACGTTCTCGGCCGGGGACACCGCGGAGCGGTCCTCGATGAAGTCCCCCAGATGCGAGTCTTCCTCCTCCCCGATCGGCGTCTCGAGGGAGATGGGCTCCTGAGCGATCTTCAGGACCTTGCGGACCTTGGAGACCGGGATGTCCATCCGCTTCGCGATCTCCTCCGAGGTGGGCTCGCGGCCGAGCTCCTGGACGAGGGCCCGCGACGTGCGGATGAGCTTGTTGATCGTCTCGATCATGTGCACGGGGATGCGGATGGTCCGCGCCTGGTCGGCGATGGCGCGCGTGATGGCCTGGCGGATCCACCACGTGGCGTAGGTCGAGAACTTGTAGCCGCGCTTGTACTCGAACTTGTCGACGGCCTTCATGAGGCCGATGTTGCCCTCCTGGACGAGGTCCAGGAACTGCAGGCCGCGGTTCGTGTACTTCTTGGC